>NZ_JOGO01000059.1 GCF_000719475.1 Streptomyces sp. NRRL F-5630
GCCCCGCCCTGCTCGCCCATCGCGCCCGCCGCGCCCGCCGCGCCCGGGGGACGGTGGCTGTGGGGGCGGGTCGGGGGCTGGGCGCGGCGCTGGCCCGGGAGGCCGACGTCGCGGGCGCGGGGGCGGGGGGCCGGGGCGTGGGGGCCCGCCAGGGAGATGTGGACGCCCTGGTCGGCGAGGGCCTGGAGCTCGGTTGCGGCGCGTTCCTCGCCGGAGGCCGGCTCGTCGGTGACGAGGCGGGTGATGAGGTCGGGCGCCACGGTCTGGAACATCGTGTCGGTGCCGAGCTTGGTGTGATCGGCGAGGACGACGACCTCGGCCGCTGACTGGACGAGCGCCCGGTCGACGCTCGCCGAGAGCATGTTGGCGGTGGACAGGCCGCGCTCCGAGGTGAGACCGCTGCCCGAGAGGAAGGCACGCGAGACGCGCAGGCCCTGGAGGGACTGCTCGGCCCCGCTGCCGACGAGGGCGTAGTCGGTGCCGCGCAGGGTGCCCCCGGTCATGACGACCTCGACACGGTTGGCGTGCGCGAGGGCCTGGGCGACGAGGAGCGAGTTGGTCACGACGGTGAGACCGGCGACGCGCGCGAGGCGGCGGGCCAGCTCCTGCGTCGTGGTCCCGGCACCGATCACGACGGCCTCGCCGGGCTCGACGAACTCGGCGGCCAGCTCGGCGATCGCGGCCTTCTCGGCCGACGCGAGATGGGTCTTCTGCGGGAAGCCGGTCTCGCGCGCGAAGCCACCGGGGAGCACGGCGCCTCCGTGCCTGCGGTCGAGCAGCCCTTCCGCTTCGAGCGCCCGCACGTCCCGCCGTACGGTCACTTCAGAGGTCTGGACGACGCGGGCCAGTTCCCGGAGCGACACGGCTCCGTTGGCGCGCACCATTTCAAGGATCATTTGACGACGTTCAGCAGCGAACACAGAACTGACAGTAACGCGCATGAGTGTCCGCGTTCACCGCTTTCCACCGAGTTGCGGAAGTTGTCCACGCCGGACTCAGGAAAGTGGTATACGGGCTCGCGCCCGGCCGCCGGGAGGCGGGACGACCACGGGCCACCGCCTCGCGGCGATGGCCCGATGTCCCGTCCGAGCAGGGAAGTTGAGGCCGTACGGCCTCCTCAGGCCAGCTCCTCCGCGCGCTTGACGGTGTGGAGCTGACGGGCCACCTCGGCGATCGAACCGGACAACGACGGGTACACGGTGAACGCGTTAGCGATCTGTTCCACGGTCAGATTGTTGTCCACAGCGATCGAGATGGGGTGAATGAGTTCACTCGCGCGGGGGGCGACGATCGTGCCTCCGACGACGACGCCGGTGCCCGGGCGGCAGAAGATCTTGACGAAGCCGTCGCGGATGCCCTGCATCTTGGCGCGCGGGTTGCGCAGCAGCGGGAGCTTGACGACGCGGGCGTCGATACGGCCGCCGTCCACGTCGGCCTGGCTGTAGCCGACGGTGGCGATCTCGGGGTCCGTGAAGACGTTCGACGAGACGGCCTTGAGGTTGAGCGGGGTGACCGCGTCGCCGAGGAAGTGGTACATCGCGATGCGACCCTGCATCGCGGCGACGGAGGCGAGCGCGAAGACGCCGGTGACGTCACCGGCCGCGTAGACGCCGGGGGCGCTGGTGCGGGAGACCTTGTCGGTCTTGACGTGCCCGGAGTCCTTGAGCTTGACCCCGGCCTCCTCCAGGCCGAGATTCGCCGTGTTCGGGATCGCGCCGACCGCCATGAGGCAGTGGGTGCCCGTGATGACACGGCCGTCGGCGAGGGTGACCTCGACGCGGTCGCCGACGCGCTTGACGGCCTGGGCGCGCGAGCGGGCCATGACGTTCATGCCGCGGCGGCGGAAGACGTCCTCCAGGACCGCGGCGGCGTCGGGGTCCTCGCCGGGCAGGACGCGGTCGCGCGAGGACACGAGGGTGACGCGTGAGCCGAGCGCCTGGTAGGCGCCCGCGAACTCGGCGCCCGTGACACCGGAGCCGACGACGATGAGTTCCTCGGGCAGCTCGTCGAGGTCGTAGACCTGCGTCCAGTTGAGGATGCGCTCGCCGTCGGGGCGCGCGTCGGGCAGTTCGCGCGGGTGCCCGCCGGTCGCGATGAGGACGGCGTCGGCGGTGAGGCGCTGCTCGGAGCCGTCGGCCGCGGTGACGACGACCGTGCGGGAGCCGTCGCTGTCCTGCTGGCCCTCCAGGCGGCCCCGGCCGCGCAGCACGCGGGCCCCCGCGCGCGTGACGGAGGCGGTGATGTCGTGCGACTGCGCGAGCGCGAGGCGCTTGACGCGGCGGTTGACCTTGCCGAGGTCCACCCCGACGACGCGCGCCGGGCGGTCCACCGAGGGGGTGTCGTCGGCGACGAGGATGCCCAGCTCCTCGTACGAGGAGTCGAAGGTCGTCATCACCTCGGCGGTCGCGATGAGAGTCTTCGAAGGCACGCAGTCGGTGAGCACCGAGGCTCCGCCGAGGCCGTCGCAGTCGACGACGGTCACCTCCGCGCCGAGCTGGGCGCCCACGAGGGCCGCTTCGTATCCGCCGGGTCCGCCACCGATTATCACGATCCGAGTCACGTACCCGATTGTCCCGCACGCGCCAAAACGCTTCGCGCCCGGGCCCACCGTCCGGGGTGTGGAACCGGTCACCCCGCCGTCCGCCGCTCCCTCGCGTGCCGCGTCCGCCTCCTCCGACTCCCCCGCCTCCTTCCCCCGTCTGCCGTACTCTCGACGTCATGTCGCTCTACGCTGCGTACGCAGGCAATCTCGACGCGCGGCTGATGACGCGCCGTGCCCCGCACTCCCCGCTGCGGGCCACCGGCTGGCTCGACGGCTGGCGGCTGACCTTCGGCGGCGAGCACATGGGCTGGGAAGGCGCGCTCGCCACGGTCGTCGAGGACCCGGCCTCGCAGGTCTTCGTGGCGCTGTACGACATCGCGCCCCCGGACGAGGAGGCGATGGACGGCTGGGAGGGTGTCGGCCTCGGCATCTACCGCCGCGCGCGGGTGCGCGTCCACACCCTGGAGGGCACGGAGTCCTCCTGGCTGTACGTACTGAACGGGTACGAGGGCGGCCTGCCCTCCGCGCGCTACCTCGGCGAGATCGCCGACGCCGCCGAGTCGGCGGGCGCCCCGCACGACTACGTGATGGAACTGCGCAAGCGCCCCTGCTGAACGCGCGAGCCCGCTCCCGCCGGCCGGAGCCGCCAGGACGCGCCCGCGCGAAGCCTCGGCGAAGGCCGGGTTCCCGCCAGGGACGGCCGCCTCCACGACATCCGCCGCTCCGCACCCCCGAGGCCCTGAGCAGGGCGTCTTTGTGCCCGAAGGCGCGCGCGATCGCTTCGCGGCACGTCAACATCAGGTCGTTATCAACGATGTCTACGCGCGTAGGCTGTGAGCGGTTACGCTCATTCGCGTGAACGCATCACTTATTCCGGACGACATCCAGGGCGGCCCCTTCGCCGCCGCTCGGGCCGCCGCCGCGCGGCTCGGTGAGCTGACAGGGGCCGAGACGCACGACGTGGCCCTGGTGATGGGCTCGGGCTGGGTGCCCGCGGCGGAGGCGCTCGGCGCGGCGGACCACGACCTGTCCTTCACGGACCTGCCCGGCTTCCCGCCGCCCGCCGTCGAGGGCCACGCGGGCCGCATCCGTTCCTACAGCGGACTCGGCGGCAAGCGCGCCCTCGTCTTCCTCGGCCGCACGCACTACTACGAGGGCCGCGGCGTGGACGCGGTCGCGCACAACGTGCGCACCGCCGTCGCCGCCGGGTGCAAGACGATCGTGCTCACCAACGGCTGCGGCGGGCTGCGCGCCGGGATGCGGCCCGGTCAGCCGGTGCTGATCAGCGACCACATCAACCTCACGGCGACCTCGCCGATCCACGGCGCGAACTTCGTGGACCTCACCGACCTCTACTCGCCGCGCCTGCGCGCGCTGTGCAAGGAGATCGACCCCACGCTCGAAGAGGGCGTGTACGTGCAGTTCCCCGGCCCGCACTACGAGACGCCCGCCGAGATCGGCATGGTCCGCGCGATGGGCGGGGACCTCGTGGGCATGTCGACGGTCCTCGAAGCGATCGCCGCGCGCGAGGCGGGGGCCGAGGTGCTCGGCATCTCGCTCGTCACCAACCTCGCCGCCGGTCTCACGGGCGAACCCCTCAACCACGAGGAGGTCCTCCAGGCGGGCCGGGACTCGGCCGCGCACATGGGGGCGCTCCTCGGCCAGGTCCTCGACCGCGTCTGAGGGCTCTTCCCCGTACGGGGTACCTCTCCCGTACGACCTCGGCGGTGCGGGCGGCCTCCAGGGAGCCGCCCGCCCCGCACCGAAGCCGAGAAGCTGCCGTACCGAAGCCGAGAAAGGCACGACCACCGTGGTGGACAAGGACGACGCGAAGGACCTCATCGACCGCGCCCGCCGCTGGCTGGCCGAGGACCCCGACCCGGACACGCGGGCCGAGCTGTCCGCGCTGCTCGACGCCGAGGACCTCGACGCGCTGCGGGACCGTTTCGCGGGCCTGCTCCGCTTCGGCACGGCGGGGCTGCGCGGTGAGCTGGGGGCCGGTCCCTCGCGGATGAACCGGGCCGTCGTGATCCGGGCGGCGGCCGGGCTCGCGGCCTTCCTGCGGGAGCACGGCAAGGGGGACGGGCTCGTCGTCGTCGGCTACGACGCGCGGCACAAGTCGGCGGACTTCGCGCGCGACACCGCCGCCGTGCTGACCGGCGCCGGACTGCGCGCCGCCGTACTGCCCCGGCCGCTCCCCACGCCCGTCCTCGCCTTCGCGATCGGGCACCTCGGCGCGGTCGCCGGGGTCGAGGTCACCGCGAGCCACAACCCGCCGCGCGACAACGGCTACAAGGTCTACCTCGGCTTCGGCTACCCGGAGCCCGGCGAGGGCGCGGGCGCGCAGATCGTCGCCCCGGCGGACGCGGAGATCGCCGCCGGGATCGAGGCGATCGACGCGCTGGCGGAGGTGCCGCGCGCCGAGGAGGGGTGGACGGTCCTCGGGGACGACGTGCTCCAGGCGTACGTGGAGCGCGCGGTCTCCGTACTCGCGCCCGGCTCGCCGCGTACCGCCCGTGTCGTGCACACCGCGCTGCACGGCGTCGGCACACAGACCGTCACGGCGGCCTTCGCGCGGGCCGGTTTCCCCGCCCCCGTACCGGTCGCCGAACAGGCCGCGCCCGACCCGGACTTCCCGACCGTGGCCTTCCCTAACCCGGAGGAGCCCGGCGCGATGGACCTCGCGTTCGCGACGGCGCGGGCGCACGAGGGAGTGGACCTGGTCGTCGCGAACGACCCCGACGCGGACCGCTGCGCCGTCGCGGTCCCGGACGCCTCGGCCGCCGCGGGCTGGCGGATGCTCACGGGCGACGAGGTCGGCGCGCTCCTCGCCACGCACCTGCTGCGGCGCGGCGAGCGCGGCGTGTTCGCCGAGTCGATCGTCTCCTCGACGCTCCTGGGCACCCTCGCCCGCGCGGCCGGTGTCCCGCACGCGGAAACGCTGACGGGCTTCAAGTGGATCTCGCGGGTCCCCGGGCTGCGGTACGGCTACGAGGAGGCGCTCGGCTACTGCGTGGACCCCGAGGGCGTGCGCGACAAGGACGGGATCACGGCGGCACTCCTCGTCACGGAGTTCGCCTCGGTGCTCAAGGAGGAGGGCCGAACGCTCTCCGACGCGCTCGACGACCTCGCGCGCGCGCACGGCCTGCACGCGACGGCCCAGCTCTCCGCCCGCGTCTCCGACCTCTCCCTCATCCCCGCCGCGATGGACCGCCTCCGCCAGTCCCCGCCCGAGCGCCTCGCGGGCCTCGCCGTCACGGCGGCCGACGACCTCGCCCTCCCGAAGGACGGCCTGCCCCCGACGGACGGGCTGCGCTACACCCTCGGCGGCCCCGCGCCGGACGGAGTCACGCCCCCGGCCGGGGGAAACGCCTCCGCGCCGGAGGGAGTCCGGGGCAGGGTCGTCGTCCGCCCGAGCGGCACCGAGCCCAAGCTCAAGTGCTACCTGGAGATCGTCCTCCCGGCGGGGCTTCCCGTGGCGGAGGCCCGGGAACGGGCAGCGGCGCTGCTCGCGGAGCTGAAGCGGGACGTGGGGCAGGCGGCGGGGGTGTAGGCGCGGCGGGGCGCCGGACGCGGGGCCGGACGCCCGCCACCGCGAGCCGGGCCCCCGCCCGCGCCGCACCGGGCTTCCGTCTTCGCCTGCCGGGCCCCCGGCCCTCGCCGTGCCGCCTCGCGCTCTGCGTGGCAGCGTCGGTCGTGGGGCCGCCCGGGTGCGGGGCTCCGGAAGGCAAGTGCCATGCCCACGTTTTCACTGGTGCCGGAGGGGCCCTTCGCCCTGTCGGCCGCCCTCCGCTTCCTGGCGGACTTCACGCCCGCCGCGTACGCCCCCGACGACGACGGCGTCCTGCGGCTCGCCTTCCCGGCGGACGACGGCCTGCACGTCGTCGGCTGCGCGGTGCGGCAGCCGGGGGACACGGGGGCGGTACGCGTCACGTGGACGTCGGACGGGGCCGCGCCCGCCGCCGTACGCGCCCAGGTGGCGCGCGTCCTGTCGCTCGACGTGGACGGGAGCGGCTTCCCGGCCGTGGGCCGGGCCGATCCCGTCGTGGGACGGCTCCAGGCGCGGTTCCCCGGCCTGCGCCCGGTGTGCTTCTTCTCGCCGTACGAGGCCGCCGCGTGGACCGTGATCGGCAACCGGCTGCGGATGACGCGCGCGGCGGCGGTCAAGGACGGGCTGGCCCGCGCGTACGGCGAGACCCTGACGGTCGCGGGCCGGGCGGCGCACGCCTTCCCGCTCCCCGCCGTGCTGCGCGGCCTCGATCCCGTACCGGGCGTGAGCGCGGTCAAGACGCGGCGGCTGCACGCGCTGGCCGAGGCGGCACTGGACGGCCGTCTCGACGCGGCGGCGCTCCGCGCCCTGCCGCCCGGGGAGGCCCTCGCCCGCCTGCGGGAACTCCCCGGCATCGGCCCCTTCTCCGCCGAGCTGGTCCTCGTCAGGGGCGCGGGCCACCCGGACCTCTTCCCCCGCGCGGAGCCCCGCCTGCACGAGGCGATGGCCGAGGCGTACGGCCTCCCGCGGACGCCCGAGGCGCTCGCCCCCGTCGCGGCGCGGTGGCGGCCGTACCGGAGCTGGGCGGCCCTGCTCCTGCGCGCGGGAGCGGCCTGAACGGGGGTCAGACCAGCAGCAGGATGATCAGCAGGAGCGCGCCCGCGGCGGCCGGGGCGATGATGCTCCAGCACCAGCGGGCCTCGGTGAGGCCCTTCTCCGGGGAGTCCGTGTCACCCGCGAGTTCGCGCAGCTCGCCAAGGGCCACGTCGCCCTGCGGCTGGCGGACCTCGTGCACCGAGGTGGCGGTGTGCCCCGCCCTCGCCTCCCTGCTCATCGCGCGGGCCTCGGCGCGGGCGGCGCGCTTGCGGCCGCGCAGCGAGACGGGGAGCGCCCACAGCTGGAAGACCTTGCCCTCCGCGTCGACGACCTCGTTCGAGTAGCCGGAACGGAGCGCGGCGACTGCCCTCCAGGGCAGCACGATCGTGCGGAAGGGGTTGCGGACGCGCAGCCGCCGCGTGTTCGCGTAGACGGCGGGCCGCAGCGTGAAGGCGGTGACCAGCGGGAACACGCACAGCAGCGCGGCGATCGCGATCCACGGGGTGCGGCCTTCGCCCAGGACGATGGCGTCGGCGCCCAGCCACCCGCTCAGGATCACCAGGAAGACGCCGGCGGCGATGCCCGCGGGCGAGCGGTAGACCCGGTCGGGATCGGCCGGGGGAGGCTCGGGAGCGGCCTGGTCGGCCCCGGGAGCTGCCGGGTCGGGCTCGGAGGCGGCCGGCGAGGGCCCGGGAGCGGCCGGGGAGGGCTCGGAGGCGGCCGGGGAAGGCCCGGGAGCAGCCGGGTCGGGCTCGGAGGCGGCCGGGTCGGGGGTCGTCATACCCCGATTCTCCCCCACAGGGCGCGCGGAGCTCCGGGCTCCCCACCCGACACGGGCGACACACCCCCGCGCGGGGCCCCTCCTTGCCCCTCCCGGGCCCCCGCACCCCCCTGTACAGACCGCTACGCGCGTAGATATGCTCCCCTGGTGAGCATGCCCACGACTCCCTCCGCCCCCTCCCCCGCGCCGCGGGCCGCCGCAGGGGCCTCGTTCGCCGAAGTGAGCGCCTCCGACGCCTCGTTGCGGCGCTTCCTGCACGGCCTGCCCGGGGTCGACCCGGTCGGCCTGGAGGCGCGTGCCGCCGCGCTCGGGACGCGGTCCGTGAAGACGGCCGCGAAGGTCCGCGCGATCGATCTGGCGATCTCGATGATCGACCTGACGACGCTCGAAGGCGCCGACACCCCCGGCAAGGTCCGCGCGCTCGCCGCGAAGGCCCTGCGCCCGGACCCGACCGACCGCTCCGCGCCCCGCGTCGCGGCTGTCTGCGTCTACCCCGACATGGTCGCGACGGCGAAGGAGACGCTCGCCGGGAGCGAGGTCCGTGTCGCCTCGGTCGCGACCGCCTTCCCGGCCGGGCGCGCCCCGCTCGCCGTGAAGCTCGCGGACGTCGAGTCCGCGCTCGCCGCGGGGGCCGACGAGATCGACATGGTCATCGACCGAGGCGCTTTCCTCGCGGGCCGGTACGCGAAGGTCCACGAGGAGATCGTCGCCGTGCGCGAGGCGATCGGGACCCGCGCCCGGCTCAAGGTGATCTTCGAGACCGGGGAGCTGTCCACGTACGACAACATCCTGCGCGCCTCGTGGCTCGGGATGCTCGGCGGCGCGGACTTCATCAAGACCTCGACGGGCAAGGTCGGTGTCAACGCGACCCCCGCGAACACGCTGCTCATGCTCCAGGCGGTGCGGGACTTCCGCGCCGCGCACGGGGAACAGGTCGGGGTGAAGCCGGCCGGCGGCATCCGGACCACGAAGGACGCGGTCAAGTTCCTCGTCCTCGTCGCCGAGACGGCGGGCGAGGAGTGGCTGAGCGACGCGTGGTTCCGCTTCGGCGCCTCGGGGCTGCTCGGCGACCTGCTCATGCAGCGCCAGAAGCTGGCCACGGGCCGCTACTCCGGCCCCGACTACGTGACGGTGGACTGAACCCATGGCACACGAGACCCCCTCCGCCGGGCCCGCTCCGGCCTTCACCGACTACGCGCCAGCGCCCGAGTCGCGCGCCGCCGTCGCCCTCGCCTCTTCCTACGGCCTGTTCATCGACGGCGAGTTCACCGACGCCGCCTCCGGCGAGGTCTTCAAGTCCGTCTCACCCGCGACCGAGGAGGTCCTCTCCGAGGTCGCGCGGGCGGGCGAGGAGGACGTCGAGCGCGCCGTCGCCGCAGCGCGCCGCGCCTTCCCTGGCTGGGCCGCGCTGCCGGGCACCGAGCGCGCCAAGTACCTCTTCCGCATCGCGCGCCTCGTCCAGGAACGCGCGCGCGAACTCGCCGTCCTGGAAACGCTCGACAACGGCAAGCCCATCAAGGAGACGCGCGACACGGACATCCCGCTCGTCGCCGCGCACTTCTTCTACTACGCGGGCTGGGCCGACAAGCTGGAGCACGCCGGTTTCGGCCCCGCCCCGAAGCCGCTCGGGGTCGCGGGCCAGGTCATCCCGTGGAACTTCCCGCTGCTCATGCTCGCGTGGAAGATCGCCCCCGCGCTCGCGGCGGGCAACACGGTGGTCCTCAAGCCCGCCGAGACGACCCCGCTCAGCGCCCTGTTCTTCGCCGACATCTGCCGTCAGGCCGGGCTGCCCCGGGGCGTCGTCAACATCCTTCCCGGGTACGGGGACGCGGGCGCGGCCCTCGTCGCGCACCCGGACGTGGACAAGATCGCGTTCACGGGCTCGACGGCGGTCGGCAAGCAGATCGCCCGCACGGTCGCGGGCTCGAAGAAGCGCGTGACGCTCGAACTCGGTGGCAAGGGCGCCAACATCGTCTTCGACGACGCCCCGGTCGAGCAGGCCGTCGAGGGCATCGTCACCGGGATCTTCTTCAACCAGGGCCAGGTGTGCTGCGCGGGCTCGCGGTTGCTCGTGCAGGAGTCGGTGCACGACGAGGTCGTGGACGCGCTCAAGCGGCGGCTCACCACCTTGCGCGTGGGCGACCCGCTCGACAAGAACACCGACCTCGGCGCGATCAACTCGGCCGAACAGCTCGACCGCGTCACGCGGTTGACCGCTCAGGGCGAGGCGGAGGGCGCCGAGCGCTGGAGCGCCCCGTGCGCGCTCCCGGACGCGGGCTACTGGTTCGCGCCGACCGTCTTCACGCATGTCACGCAGGCGCACACCGTCGCCCGCGAGGAGATCTTCGGCCCCGTCCTCTCCGTGCTCACCTTCCGCACCCCGGCGGAGGCCGTCGCCAAGGCGAACAACACGCCGTACGGCCTCTCGGCGGGCATCTGGAGCGAGAAGGGCTCCCGCATCCTCGCCGTGGCCGAGAAGCTGCGCGCGGGCGTCGTGTGGGCCAACACCTTCAACAAGTTCGACCCGACCTCGCCCTTCGGCGGCTACAAGGAGTCGGGTTACGGCCGCGAGGGCGGCAGGCACGGCCTGGAGGCGTACCTCGATGTCTGAGAAGTCCACGACCGAACAGCCCTCGGCGCGCAAGTCCCCGGCCGAGCGGCCCCCGGAGCGGAAGTCCGCGTCCGGGAAGCGGGGGAAGAGCGGCGGGAAGGCCGCCGCCCCGGAGGCGAGCGCCCCGGCGCCCCGCCTCGGCGTCTTCAAGACCTACAAGCTGTACGTCGGCGGGAAGTTCCCCCGCAGTGAGGGCGGCAGGGTGTACGAGGTGAGCGACGCGCACGGCGAGTGGCTGGCCAACGCCCCGCGCTCGACCCGCAAGGACGCCCGTGACGCGGTGGCGGCGGCGCGCAAGGCGTTCGCGGGCTGGTCGGGCGCGACGGCGTACAACCGGGGCCAGGTCCTCTACCGCGTCGCGGAGATGCTGGAGGGGCGCGCCGAGCAGTTCGCGCGCGAGGTCGCCGACGCGGAGGGCCTGGACAGGGACGCCGCGCGCGCCCAGGTGGACGCGGCCGTGGACCGCTGGGTCTGGTACGCGGGCTGGACCGACAAGCTCGCGCAGGTCGTGGGCGGGGCGAACCCGGTCGCCGGGCCGTTCTTCAACCTGTCGACGCCCGAGCCGAGCGGGGTCGTCGCGGTGCTCGCGCCGCGCGAGTCCTCGCTGCTCGGTCTCGTCTCGGTGCTCGCGCCCGTGCTCGCGACGGGGTGCACGGCGGTCGTCGTGGCGAGCGAGGAGCGCCCGCTGCCCGCCCTCTCGCTCGGTGAGGTCCTCGCCACGTCGGACGTCCCCGGCGGCACGGCGAACCTCCTGAGCGGCCGGATCGCCGACCTCGGCCCGACCCTCGCCTCTCACCAGGACGTCAACGCGATCGACCTCACGGGCGCGGACGGCGGGGAGGCGGTCGACCTGGAGATCGCGGCGGCGGACAACCTGAAGCGGGTCCTGCGCCCCTCGGCGCCCGCCGAGGACTGGACCGCGACTCCGGGGCTGCGCCGCATGACCTCCGTCCTGGAGACGAAGACGGTGTGGCACCCGACCGGCTCCCTGGGGGTCGCGGGTTCCTCGTACTGAGCCGCCGGGCGCGGACAGCCGCCAACGGTGCGGGCCGCCCCCGACGGGGGACGGCCCGCACAGTCATGCGTCAACGCGGGGGTGCCGGGCCGGAGGAGTGCCGGGGCCCGAGCCCGCAGGCGGCACGCACCGGGCCGCGAGCGCCCCGCCCCGTCGACCGGCGCGGGTGGCTGCGGACGCTCCCGTAGCAGGTCAGGTGCGAGACGGGTCGCGCCGGCAGGCGGCAGGGACCCCGCCCGCCGTCCCCGCCCCGCGCGCCTCCTTCAGCCCCCGAGCCCCAGCGCGTGGACGACGCCCCCCGCCACCGGCAGCTCCGCCAGGCTCGCGCCGTTGGTGAGCGGACCCGTGACGTTCGTCGTGCCGACCGGCTTGAAGTCGGCGACCTGCGTGCCGACGCCGTTCGTGAGCGGGTCGGTGGTGGTACCGGCGAGCGGGTCGAGCTGGAGGTTCGTGACGCTGCCGAGGCCGTAGGTGGTCGCCGTCCGCAGGCTCTGGCTCGCGGCGTTCAGCGCGGCCTCCGTGTCGATCGGCTTGCTCAGATCCGGCCCGACCGTGCCCCGGTCCGGGGCCGCCGCGCTCGCGCTCGCGGCGGCGCCACCGAGCGCGGCACCGGCGACGGCGATGCCGAGCCCGGCCCGCAGAAGGGCGCGCGAGGAGGGAGAGGTCTTTGCGTGTCGTGCTGCTGCCATGGCTGCCGCCTGCCGGTTCGTTGCGTGAGCGTGTGCGCACGCAGCGTAGGCGAGGTGTCGGTCGGGTACCAAAGCGCGCCCCGGCGGGTCGGGCCGACGGGTGTATGCCGCACACTGGTTCCTCGTGAGTTCCCATCCCGCCGTACCGGTCCGGGTCGTCCTGCTCGCCGGGCCCTCGGGCTCGGGCAAGTCGTCCCTCGCCGCCGCCTCAGGTCTGCCCGTCCTGTCCCTGGACGACTTCTACAAGGACGCCGACGACCCGACCCTGCCGCTCGTCGCGGGCAAGGGCCCGCAACGCGACATCGACTGGGACTCGCCACTGTCCTGGGACCGCGAGCGGGCGCTCACCGCGATCGGCGAGCTGTGCCGGTCCCGCTCCGCCGAGGTCCCCGTCTACTCGATCGCCGAGAGCACCCGTACGGGCACGGAGACGCTTACGCTCGACCGCACCACGCCCCTCTTCATCGCCGAGGGCATCTTCGCCGCCGACATCGTGAAGAGCTGCCGTGAACTCGGCGTGCTCGCCGACGCGCTCTGCCTGCGCGGGCGGCCGAGCACGACGTTCCGGCGGCGGCTCCTGCGGGATCTGCGCGAGGGCCGCAAGTCCGTGCCGTTCCTGCTGCGCAGGGGCTTCCGGCTGATGCGCTCGGAGCGGGCGATCGTGCAGCGGCAGGCGGCGCTCGGCGCGTATCCGTGCGGCAAGGAGGAGGCGCTGGGCCGGCTGGCCGCGGCGGCGTGCGCGCGCGGGCCGCTCGGAACGGCGGTACGGGAGCCGGGGACGGCGCGGACGGCGAGCTGAGGCGGGGCGCGCCGCGAGCCGAGGCCGCGGCGGGGCGCGGAGGCGCACCCCGGGTTCCGCCCTCCCGGCGGGAGGGCGGGCGCCCCCGGAAACGGCGGCGGGACCGGAAGGCCCCCCAGCCCTCCGGTCCCGGTGCGGTAACCACCCCCGTGGTCACGACGCCACCCCCGTGGCGCCCCGTGTTCCCCCGTGTCCGCCGCGCGTCCCGGACCCGTACTCCCCCGTACGTGCCCCGGCTTCCCCCGTGCGGCGAACACTCCCCCGTGTTCCCCCCCCGTTTCCCCCGTTCCCCCCTCGGTCCTCAGGCGACCAGTTCGCCGAAGGACTCCTCGCGGTCACGGTCGCGGCTGAGCGCCTCGTCGTCGCGCAGGCGGCGCAGGCTGCGCCAGATGCTCGACTTGACCGTGCCGACACTGATGTCGAGGATCTTCGCGATCTCCGGGTCCGTGCGGCCCTCGTAGTAGCGGAGGACCAGCATCGTGCGCTGGAGTTCGGGCAGCCGGGCGAGCGCCTGCCACAGGACGGTACGCAGCTCGGTGCCGCGCATCGCGTCCGTGTCGGAGGCCGTCTCCGGCAGTTCCTCGGTCGGGTACTCGTTGAGCTTGCGCCGCCGCCACGCGCTGATGTGCAGGTTGGTCATGGTGCGGCGCAGGTAGCCGCCGACGGCGGCCTTGTCGGTGATGCGGTCCCAGGCCCGGTACGTCGAGAAGAGGGCGCTCTGGAGCAGGTCCTCGGCCTCGAAACGGTCACCGGTCAGGTGGTAGGCGGTCGCGTACAGGGAGGCGCGGCGCTCCTGGACGTAGGCGGTGAACTCCGCCTCGTTCGCCCGGGACCGCTCCCCCGCGTCCCCCATGCTCTCCCCGTACGCGACACTCCGGTCCCCCTCTTTTCCCCCGCGGGGAACCGGAGCCACGTCCACCGGCGTCCCCAGCAGGGGATGCGGTGCACGACCGGTCCCACGGCCTCGTCCTCGTCCGCCCCCGGGCTCATGGCTCCGCTCGAACAAGGACACGGTCGCGGTACCGGAGGTCTCAGTCCGCGCGGCGTGGTCGTGCAGCCGGGTGATCACCGCACCGCCCGTGGTGCTGTGCCGAGTGCTCATCGCGCGCCTCCGTCCTGAGGTGTGAGTGGTCTGCCGCGAGGCGTTCCGCCGTCCTTGCGGCCGGCCGGTGCGCCCCGTGTGCCAAGAAGACTGCCAACCCCAGTTCATGACCGTGTCCGCCGACTGTCACAGAGCTGTCACAGCGCCTCCTCGCCCGCGCGTCCAAGACGCTCGCGCGTACGCGCGTGTCGCTCGGGCCGTACGGAGGGGCCGGCGCGTGCGGTCCCGGGGGCACGGGCCCCGCGTCCCGGGACCCGGAGGTCGAAGTCCGGGCGGCGGTGGGACAGAATGACCGGGTGCCTTCCCTGTTGCTGATCGAGGACGACGACGCCATCCGTACGGCCCTTGAGCTGTCCCTGACCCGCCAGGGGCACCGCGTGGCCACCGCCGCCACGGG
The DNA here is from genome assembly GCF_000719475.1 of Streptomyces sp. NRRL F-5630. Taxonomy (GTDB): domain Bacteria; phylum Actinomycetota; class Actinomycetes; order Streptomycetales; family Streptomycetaceae; genus Streptomyces. The sequence goes on from NZ_JOGO01000059.1 coordinate 14,522, forward strand.
CGAGGACGGGCTGACGAAACTGCGCGAAGAGCGACCGGACCTGATCGTTCTGGACGTCATGCTGCCCGGCATCGATGGCTTCGAGGTGTGCCGTCGCATCCGCCGCACCGACCAGCTCCCGATCATCCTGCTCACCGCGCGCAGCGACGACATCGACGTGGTGGTGGGCCTGGAGTCCGGGGCCGACGACTACGTGGTCAAGCCGGTGCAGGGGCGGGTGCTCGACGCGCGGATTCGCGCGGTGCTGCGGCGCGGGGAACGCGAGTCGAGCGACTCGGCGGTCTTCGGGAACCTCGTCATCGACCGCTCGGCGATGACGGTCTCCAAGGACGGCACCGAACTCCAGCTCACCCCGACCGAGCTGCGTCTCCTGCTCGAACTGAGCCGGCGCCCGGGGCAGGCGCTGTCGCGGCAGCAACTCCTGCGCCTGGTCTGGGAACACGACTACCTCGGCGACTCGCGGCTGGTGGACGCGTGCGTGCAGCGGCTGCGGGCCAAGGTCGAGGACGTCCCGTCCTCTCCGAAGCTCATCCGCACGGTGCGCGGTGTCGGCTACCGGCTGGACGCGCCGCAGTGAGGCGAGGCGACGGCGAGCGGCAGGACGGGGACGAGCGGGGGGCCGGAGACCGGCGGCGGGACGGCGAGCGGGAGGCCGGAGACCGGCAGCAGGACGGCGAGCGGCGGGACGGCGCCGAGGGCGGTGCCGAAAGCAGGGCCGTCCCTGCGGGTGGCGGGCGGCTGCGGCGGTTTTTCGGCTCCGGCCTGCGGTTCACGAGCCTGCGGCTGCGGCTCGTCCTCGTCTTCGGCCTCGTCGCGCTGACCGCCGCCGTCTCGGCCTCGGGTATCGCGTACTGGCTCAACCGCGAGGCGGTCCTGACCCGTACCCAGGACAACACGCTCGACGACTTCAAGGAGCAACTGGCGAGCCCCGACCGGACGGTGCCGCCCGGCCCGACGCGCGAGGACCTGGAGCGCACGGCCCGCGCGATGTCCCGCTCGGGTCAGCACTACGACGTCGTCCTGGTCGATCGTGACGCCAACGGCCATACGGTGACCGGAAGTTCGGCGCCGGGCTCGTTCTCGCTCGCTGACGTGCCGCACACGCTGCGCGAAGCCGTCGCGCGCAAGCAGAAGATCACGGCGACCAACAAGGCGTCCTCGCACCTGTACTGGCAGCGGGTCGATGTGAAGGGCACCCCGTACCTGATCGCGGGCGCCGAGGTGGGCGACGGCGGCCCGACCGGCTACCTGCGCAAGTCGCTGCGCTCCGAGGCCGACGATCTGGAGTCGCTCGCCTGGTCGTTGGGGATCGCGACGACGCTCGCCCTGCTCGTCGCCGCGCTCCTCGCGCAGGCCGCCGCCACGACCGTGCTCAAGCCCGTGCACCGCCTCGGGGTCGCCGCGAAGCGGCTCGGCGAGGGCAAGCTCAGCACGCGGCTGCGGGTCTCGGGGACCGACGAACTCGCCGAGCTGTCCCGCACGTTCAACGACGCGGCGGCGGCACTGGAGCGCCGGGTCGCGGACATGAGCGCGCGCGAGGAGGCGAGCCGCCGCTTCGTCGCGGACATGTCCCACGAGCTGCGCACCCCGCTCACCGCGATCACCGCCGTGACCGAGGTCCTCGAAGAGGAGATCGACACGCTCGACCCGATGATCGAGCCCGCGGTACGGCTCGTCGTGAGCGAGACGCGCCGGCTCAACACGCTGGTGGAGAACCTGATGGAGGTGACCCGCTTCGACGCGGGCACCGCGCGGCTCGTGTGCGACGACGTCGACATCGCCGACCAGATCACGGCGTGCGTCGACGCGCGCGCCTGGCTCGACGCGGTCGAACTCGACGCGGAGCGCGGCATCATGGCGCGCGTCGATCCGCGCCGCCTCGACGTCATCCTCGCCAACCTCATCGGCAACGCGCTCAAGCACGGCGGCTCCCCGGTGCGGGTCTCGGTGCGGGTCGAGGGCCCCTCCCTCGTGATCCGGGTACGGGACCACGGCCCCGGCATCCCCGAGGACGTCCTGCCGCACGTCTTCGACCGCTTCTACAAGGCCAGCGCCTCGCGCCCCCGTTCGGAGGGCAGCGGCCTCGGCCTCTCCATCGCGCAGGCCAACGCGCACATCCACGGCGGCGACATCACGGCGGCCAACTCCCCCGAGAGCGGCGCGGTGTTCACCCTGCGACTGCCGAGGGACGGCGGCGAGGCCGCCCCGGAGGACAGAGCGGGCGACGGCGGCCCCGTGGACGGCGTGGACACGGGCGAGGACACGGGTACGGAGTCGAGGAGCGGCGCGGCGGGTGCGAGGCACGGGACGGACCATGGCGGGGCGGACGGCGAAGACGGCGGTGGCCGTGCGGCGGGGCACTGACGGCGCGGGGACCGCTCCGCACGGGCGGCGCCGGTCCCGTACCGCCCTCCTCCGCTCCCGCGGCGCTCTCGCCGGGCTCCTCCTGCTGCTCGCCGGGTGCGGGATCAGGCCGACCGAGGTGCCGACGGACGCGGGCCCCGCCCCCTCGCGGCTGCCGTGCGTGCTCGACGAGGACAGCGTCTCGCAGCCGCCGGGGACGACGCCCGCGAAGGTCTATCTCGTGTGCGGGGCACAGCTCGTGGTCGTGAACAGGTACCTCTCCGAGCCCTCCGCCCCGGGCCCCCTCCCAGTGGCGCGGCAACTGCTCGACCAGTTGCTCCTCCAGCCCTCCGAGGCCGAGCGGCTCGCGCACTTCACCTCCGCCGTGCCGAGCGGCACGGCCCTCGCCGGGCCGCGCCCCGGCGACCCGGCGCGCACCCTGCGCCTCACCGTCGATCCCGCCGGGCTCACGGGCCCCGCGCTCGCCCAGCTCGTGTGCACCCTCGGCGAGAGCGCGGCGGCGACGGCGGGGGGCACGGTGCTGCTCGGCGGTCCCGGGAAGACCCCGGTACGGGCGTACGTGTGCGACCGCGAACTGCGCGCGAACCCGGGACGGACACCGGTGCCGACGGTGCCGGTGACGTAGCGGGGGCGCGACGGGGCGCACTCGGTCCGGCGGGCACGGGGTGGGGGCCGCGCGGCCCGGCGGGCACGGGGCGGGGGCTGACGGGTGGCCGACCGGCGCGTGACGTGACGCCCGTGACGGCCCTGGCCCGGTTCGGCGGGCGCGCGGTTCCCCCGGTGAGGCGCGAGCCGGGGTGAGGACGCCCACACGGCCGCCGGGGCGTGGGCCGGAACCGGGCGGGGCGAGGGGTGCGTCCTTGGAAGCGTGCAGCAGCCAGGGCCAGACGGCGGGGCGCGGACCGTTTCCTACCGCGCGGCGGGGGTCGTACTCCTCGTCGCGCATCTGCTGTTCGTCGGCTGGTACGTGCTGAGGCCCCTCGACGTGCCGTGGGTGAGCGCGCCGAACACGACGCCGTTCGCCACGGTCCGGGCCGATCTGGCGCTCGGTTTCCCCGGTGCCGTGCGGCCGCTGGCCGCCGGTCTCGGGCTGTTCGCCCCGCTCGGGGTGCTGCTGCCGCTCGTCGGGGGCCGCGTCGAGGTCTCGGCCTTCGCCTCGCTGTGCCGGACGACGCTGGCGAGCGGGGTCCTCGCGATGCTGCTGGAGATCGCGCAGACCGGCGTGCCGGGCCAGCGGGTGGACATCGACTCGGTGGTGCTCGCGCTCGTGGGGACGGCGACGGCTCATCTCCTGGTCGTACCGGCCGTCCGCCGCAGGGCCAGGAACCGGCACGGCGCTCCCTCCGGGGCGTTCCGTCCCCTCCGCCCCGAGGAGGAGAACCCCTCGTACTCCCCGGGGTCTCCCGGAGAGTCCTCTCAGGGTCCGACCCCGAGAATTCCCAGGGTCGGTACGGCACCTTAGGCGGATGCTCGTCCCGGTTCGTCCCCGTAGCGTGGAAGGTACCGGGGGACGCGGAAGGCGTCCCCGCCGGGGCCCGACGACGGCTCCGCGCGTCTCTTCACGGAGGAGCCCACCATGAGCAGCAGCACGTCCCTGGTCCGCCCCACGCACGGCCGCGTGATCGCCGGTGTCTGCGCGGGCCTCGCCCGGCGCTTCGGCGTCTCCCCCACCACGATGCGCGTCATCTTCGTCGCGTCCTGCCTCCTCCCCGGCCCCCAGTTCCTGGTCTACCTGGCCCTGTGGGTCCTCCTCCCGAACGAGAGGAAGGCGGGCGGCGGCTCGGCGAACCCGGCGTGGTGAGGGCGCGGGCGGCCGGAGAGGACGCGCCCGTGAGGCGCGAGGAGGCGGCTGCCCGGGACGAGAGCCGGGCGACCACCGGTGACGGGCGCGGACCCGGCGTCCCGGGGCCGTTCATCCGCCGCCCCCGCCTCAGGCCCCCTGGAAGAGCCACTCCGCGCGCAGTTCCGCGTAGCGCGGCTTGATGACCTCGTTGATCATGGCGAGGCGCTGGTCGAAGGGGAGGAAGGCGGACTTCATCCCGTTGACCGTGAACCACTGGAGGTCGTCGAGCGTGTAGCCGAAGACGTCCACCAGGTGCCCGAACTCGCGGCTCATCGTCGTCCCCGACATGAGGCGGTTGTCGGTGTTGACGGTGCAGCGGAACTTGAGGCGGCTCAGCAGGCCGATGGGGTGTTCGGCGTACGAACGCGCCGCCCCGGTCTGGAGGTTGGAGGTGGGGCACAGCTCCAGCGGGATGCGCTTGTCGCGCACGTACGAGGCGAGGCGGCCCAGCGAGACGGTGCCGTCCTCGGCCACGGTGATGTCGTCGATGATGCGGACGCCGTGACCGAGCCGGTCGGCGCCGCACCACTGGAGGGCCTCCCAGATCGAGGGCAGCCCGAACGCCTCGCCCGCGTGGATGGTGAAGTGGTTGTTCTCGCGCTTGAGGTACTCGAACGCTTCGAGGTGACGGGTGGGCGGGAAGCCGGCCTCGGCGCCCGCGATGTCGAAGCCGACGACGCCGCGGTCGCGGTAGGTGTTGGCGAGCGTCGCGATCTCCAGGGAGCGCGCGGCGTGGCGCATCGCGGTGAGGAGCGCGCCGACCTTGATGCGGTGGCCCTCGGCGGCGGCGAGGCGTTCGCCCTCGCGGAAACCGTCGTTGACGGCCTCGACGACCTCTTCGAGGGCGAGCCCGCCTTCGAGGTGCTGCTCGGGCGCGTACCGCACCTCGGCGTACACGACGCCGTCGGCGGCGAGGTCCTGGGCGCACTCGGAGGCGACCCGGAAGAGCGCGTCGCGCGACTGCATGACGGCGGTCGTGTGCGCGAAGGTCTCCAGGTACCGCTCCAGGGAGCCGGAGTCGGCGGCCTCGCGGAACCAGGTGCCGAGCTTCTCCGGATCGGTCTCCGGGAGCCCCGTGTACCCGGCCTCGCGCGCGAGTTCGGCGACGGTCGCGGGCCGCAGTCCGCCGTCCAGGTGGTCGTGGAGCAGCACCTTGGGGGCGCGCAGGATCTGGTCGGCTGTGGGCAGTGCGCGGGCGGCCTTGACGGCACGGTCGGTGGCCGCGCCCGCGGTGCCGGAAGGGCTGGGGCGTGTCATGGCGGCACTCTAACCGCCCCCCGCCTACGCGCGTAGACGAAGGGCCGGAAACGTGCGCCGATATCCAACGGTGACCGTGCGGACGGGCGGCCTCCGGTCTCGTTTCTGCCAAGGTTCTCCCATGGCACAGCGAACGACGCCCGAGGACGGACCCCGCCTGGGGCGGATGACGGGAGCGGGGCCGGAGGCGGTGGACGCCGTCGTCCTGGTGCTGCCCTCGCGGACGGGGCGGGCCGGTGACGGTTTCGGGACGGGGGCGACGGTGCGGCGCCTGGCGCGGGCGCTCGCGCGGCGCGGCGCGCGGGCGGGGCTCGCCACGTACACGGTGCGGGTGCCGGGCGGCGGGGACCCGGTGGAGTCGGCCGAGCGGGCGGCGCGCTGGGCGGCGGACGAGAGCGTACGGCGGCACGGCGACGTGCCGCTCGCGCTCGCGGGCGCGGGGACCGGGGCGCGCGCGGCGCTGCGCGCTGCCGGGCACGAGGCGGTCACGACGGTGCTCGCCCTCGCCCCCCGCCTCCCCGCCGACGACGACCCGGCGGCGGAGCCCGAGCCGGTGCGGCACCTCGCGGGCCGCCACGTCCTCCTCGTCCACGGCACCGACGACCGCCGCACCGACCCGGAGCGCTCCTTCCGCCTCGCCGAGCGCGCGAAGAAGGCGAACCGCGACGTGTGCCGCTTCGAGGCCCACACGGACGGCCACTCCCTGCGCCGCTACCGCTCCGAAATCCTCGCCCTCTCCTGCGACTTCGCCCTCGGCTCCCTGTGCGGCCTCCCCTACGCCCGCACCGTCGAGGACGCCCTGGCGGCCCCGCCACCCCTGGGCCTGCGGATGCCGCTGGCGGCGGGATTCGGGGAGACACTGCGGGAGTGACGCCGTTGCTGAAGACGGCGCTCGTGGTCCCGGGCAGGCTGCTGGGGGCGGCGGTGACGGGGGTTTTCCAGCCTTTGGCAGCGGGGCGTGCGGAGCGCTCGGCGGCCCGCGCGCGAGCGAGGGCGCTCGACGCGGCGGCGGAGTTCTTCGACACGGAGCGCTGAGTCGAGCGGCGACGGAAGCGGCGCCCCCACACAGGCCGGACGCGCACGGGCGCTGCGCCTCGCTCATGCTGCGGGCTTTCCGCTCCCTCCGCGCCTGACGGGCCGGTACCTTCGTGAACGCGGCGATTCGCGATGAGCCATGCCGCCGCACCTGAGATCCGCACCGCACGGCGAAAGGGACGTGGCGTGATGCTCGACGAGGCGCAGGAGATCGGACAGCGAGTGCGGCGGGCGCGCTTGCGACTCGGGATGCCGCAGGCCGACCTCGCGGCGGCGCTCGGGAAGACGCAGGGGTGGGTCTCGCGGGTCGAGCGAGGGCACATCGAACTCGACCGGGTGAGCCTGCTCCACCAGATCGCCGCAGAACTCCACGTGCACCCGAACGACTTGATCGGCCGTCCGTACAACACCTCGCCCTCCGAGAACCAGTGGCAGGCTGCTGCCGCGTCGATCCTGCGCGAACTGCGGCGCTACGACCTCGCCCCGGTCTTCGACGGCACCCCCCGGGATGCCGCCCGCCTGTGGGAGGAGACGGCCCGGCTGCACCGCTTGCGGGACGCGGCGGCGAACACGTCGATCCTCCGGGTACTGCCGGATCTTCTCCGGGAGGCAGGCGCGTTGGCCGAGATCAGCGACGGCCTGCAGCGCGAGGAGGCGTACGGCGTGTACGCGGTCGCCTGCAAGTTCGCGCACACGGCGGCGCACGCGCTCGGGCACCCCGAGCTGATCGCCATGACGTGCGAGCGTGCGGCCTGGGCGGCGGCCCGTTCAGGGGACCCCGTACTCCCCGCCGTGACGGACTGGATGCGGGTGTGGGACATGTGGGCCACGGCCGACTGGCACGACGCCCTGGCACTCTCGGACCGGGCACTGGCACGGGTGCAGCAACAGTACGAGCGTGGCGATCAGTCGGCGGTACGGGCCTGGGGCTCCCTCCAGCTGCGGGCCGCCGTCTCCGCCGCCAGGGCCGGGAGCAGGGCCGAGGCCGAGGAACGCGTCGCGCACGCCAAGGACGCGGCGGCACGCCTGAGCGCCCGTCCCGTCCACGACCGCCACTCGCTCACCTTCTCGTCGGGCAACGTGCACGTTCACGCGATCAGCGTGGCCATGGAAATGGGCGATCACACACGGGCCCTGGCCATAAACCGCCGCACTCCTCCGGCCCTCGTCGAAGCGCTCCCCCACTCCCGCAGGGGCCACCACCACATGGACCTCGCCCGCGCGTGGATGTGGGACGGCCACCGCGACAACGCCCTGCGCGAACTGGAGACGGCCGAGCGTCTCGCCCCTCAGCTCATCCGCAACCACCCCCTCGCCCGCGCGACCCTCCGCACCATCGTCCACGCCGAACGCGCGGCCACGCGGGAACGCCTGCGCAGCTTGTCCCACCGCTTCCACCACGCCGGATAGCGACCAGGCCGGACAGCGCCGCCCGCGACAGCCGCCGCCCCGGCGACCCCGTTCCTACGCCTTCGCCGCCGCCACCTCCCGTACCCGCGCCCCCAGCTCCCTGACCGCCCGCACTCGCGCGTGCGGCCTCAACTGGCTGCGCAGGGTGGCGAAGTGCTCGTCTCCCCGGGCCGAGGTGACATGGGCGTACATGTCGAGGAAGCGGGACCAGGAGGCGCAGGCCGCGTCCAGGTGGCCGATGCGGTACTGGCGTTGGGCGAGCAGCGCGTAGGCGTGGGCCCGTGACTGGCGCTCCTGCGGGGGCTGGACCGCGATCGACTGTTCGAGCGCTGTGATGCTGCCCGTCCAGTCGGACTCCTCGGCGAGGACGTGGGCGACGTGGAAGAGGTAGGCCGTGCGGTCGTAGCCGCCGATCGCGTCGCGGCGGTTGTCGGCGCGTGCGAGGGCCGTCTCGGCCGCGTGGAGGTGGGCGTGGGCGCGGTGGCGGTCGCCGGTGAGGGCCGCGGCGTGGGCCTGCTGGCCGCGCAGGAAGGCGAGGAGGCGGGGGCCCGCGGAGGGAGCCGCTTCGGCGGCCGAGTCGGCGAGTTCGAGGGCCAGTCGGCCGTGGCGCAGGCTGGATGCCTGGAGCGACATGCCCCGTAGCGTGCGGCTGTACGTGAGCCGGTCGTCGGCGGCTTCCGCGAGGCCGAGGGCCCTGACGTAGTACGTCTGGCCCAGGCCGTGCGCGTTCTCGTACATCGCCATCCAGCCGGTGAGGTACGTGAGGTCGGAGGCGGCGGCGAGCATGTCCCGCCGGACGGCTTCGGGGCCTGCGGCCCGGAGCCAGGGGACGACCGTGTTGACGAGGAAGGCCGCCGCCATGGGACGCGCGTGGCCCGCTCCGAACTCGTCGAGGATGTCGGCGATGCGGCTCGTCATCGCGCGTACGGCCGAGACCTGCGCGGGGCCGATACGGGTCGTGGCGGCCACAGCGGTGGAGGCGTGCGCGGTGTGCTGGAAGGCGGGGACGGCGATCGCGGCGGAGAAGAGGGTCGTCGCGAGAACCGCCCGGCGGGACGGGTCCATGTCGGCGCGGCTCAGATCGATCAGCGCCTCGACCGGATCGGCTGGCCCCCGGCCCTTCCCCACGGGGCGCAGCCCCGCCTCCTCGTGCGTCACCGGCCTGCCGAGTCGGGCGGACAACGCTTCCAGGATCAGTGGGCGCACCTCGGGCCTCGGCGGCGTTCCCGCGACCCAGTGCGCGACGGCCGTGCGGTCGTACGTGAGGTCCAGACCCACCTGAGGTCCCAGGCGGTTCACCTGACGTGCCACCTGTGTCCGTGTCCACCGGGCTTCGGCGATCAGGGCGGCCAGTCGCGTATTCGGGATGCGCTGCTTACGAGCCATGTTCAACTCCCCGCGGAAGTAGGGCGTTCACGGTGTTCACGGTCACGCGACCCCACCACCGTACCGCCGCAGGGTCATCGGGCGGTTACCTCTCGTGAACAACCCCGACTTCGTCAGCTCTCACGGGACCGGACCACCCATGCCCCAGCGCGAGACCCTGATCAACCACCATCCCGTAGGCGCCTCCGGCGTGGGCCCGCCCGCCTATCACGAGATCCTGCCCCGCACGGAGGATTCGGCCGAGGCCGCCAGACGCCTCGTCCGGCACGCGCTCACCGCCTGGGGCTGCCGCCCGCTCACCGGCCCCGCCACGCTCATCGTCTCGGAACTCGTCGCGAACGCGGTCACGCACGCGTGCGGCGAGGTCGTACGTGTCGCCGTGACGAGGCTCGACGGCGGAATCGAGATCGCCGTCTCCGACTCCTCCCGCGCGCTTCCCCTCCGCCGCGCCCCTGCCCCGGACGCCCTCACCGGGCGCGGACTGCACCTGGTCGCCGCCTTCTCCTGGCGCTGGGGCACGGAGCCGAAGCCGTGGGGCAAGCGGGTCTGGGCGGAGGTGCGGGGATGAGCGCGCCGCCCCGTGAAGAGTGCCCTCGTTGCGTCGAGTTGAGGCGGCAGGAGGTCGCTGCCGAAGCCGCCGGGGACCACTCGCGGGCCGTGGACTGCCGCGTACTCGTCAAGCGGCATCCACGGCACGCGCCCAGCGAGCCCGCGTAGGGCCCGGAGCGGACCTGGGCGGGCTCCCCGCGCCGAGCCCCGTGTCAGGCCCCCGCGCCGGGCCGCCCGGCGCGGGGAGCCGGTTCAGATCAGGCCCTGCGCCAGCATCGCGTCGGCGACCATTTCGAAGCCCGCGATGTTCGCGCCCACCACGTAGTTCCCCGGGGCGCCGTAGCGTTCGGCCGTCGCGTGGCAGGAGTCGTGGATGCGGCGCATGATCTGCGCCAGGCGCTCCTCGGTGTAGGCGAAGGTCCAGGAGTCGCGGGACGCGTTCTGCTGCATCTCCAGGGCGCTCGTGGCGACGCCGCCCGCGTTGGCCGCCTTGCCGGGGGCGAAGGCGACGCCCGCCTCCTGGAAGACGCGCACGGCCTCGGGCGTCGTCGGCATGTTGGCGCCCTCGGCGACCGCCTTCACACCGCCCCGCACGAGCGCGCGGGCGTCCTGCTCGGTCAGCTCGTTCTGCGTCGCGCAGGGCAGCGCCACGTCGCAGGGGACGTTCCACACGCTCGTGTCGCGCACGAAGGTGGCGCCGCGCCGCTCCGCGTACTCGGAGACCCGGCCGCGCCGCACCTCCTTGATCTCCTTGAGCAGGCCGAGGTCGATGCCCTTCTCGTCCACGACGTACCCGTCCGAGTCGGAGCAGGTCACGACCGTCGCGCCGAGCTGCTGGGCCTTCTCGATCGCGTAGATCGCCACGTTGCCCGAGCCGGAGACGGCGACGGTCTGGCCGTCGAGGGACTCGCCGCGGCTGCGGAGCATTTCGGCGGTGAAGAGCACGCAGCCGTAGCCGGTCGCCTCGGTGCGGGCCTGGGAGCCGCCCCACGTCACGCCCTTGCCGGTGAGCACGCCGGACTCGTGACGGTTGGTGATGCGCCGGTACTGCCCGAAGAGGTAGCCGATCTCCCGGCCGCCCACGCCGATGTCGCCCGCCGGGACGTCGGTGTACTCGCCGATGTGGCGGTGCAGTTCGGTCATGAACGACTGGCAGAACCGCATGACCTCGGCGTCCGAGCGGCCCTTGGGATCGAAGTCGGAGCCACCCTTGCCGCCGCCGATGGGCATCCCGGTGAGCGCGTTCTTGAAGATCTGCTCGAAGCCGAGGAACTTCACGATGCCGAGGTCCACCGAGGGGTGGAAGCGCAGTCCGCCCTTGTACGGACCGAGCACGCTGCTGAACTCGACGCGGAAGCCCCGGTTGACGTGGATGGCGCCGGAGTCGTCCGTCCACGGCACCCGGAAGACGATCTGCCGTTCCGGCTCGCAGAGCCGCTCGATGATCCGCGCGTCGACCAGCTCGGGACGCCGTTCGAGTACCGGATCGAGCGTCTCCAGGACCTCTCGCACCGCTTGGTGGAATTCGTGTTCGCCGCGGTTGCGGCGGAGGATTTCGGCGTACAGCGGCTCGACGAGAGTCATACGGACAACCTTCCGTGGATCGGCATCGTGTGTCTGGAGGCGCCTCGTCCCGGGGGCGCCGACGGTCCCCCTCGCCATTGAGGACGTCCGTGGTGACACTCCTATTGTCCCAACGGCCCGCCCCGTTTACCCCTCCCCTCGCGGCAGCAGCCTCCCCCGCCTTCCCAGGAGAAACCGCTTGAAGGCCGCGACGGGCGCCGTGTCCGGGGCCCCCTCGCGCCAGGCCACGCCGATCTCGCGCACGGCGCGCGGGGTGGTGATGCCGAGTTCGACGACCCCGGGGCGGGGCACGGCCGGCGGGGGCAGCAGGGCCACACCCAGGCCCGCGGCGACCAGTCCGCGCAGCGTCTCGGCCTCCTCCCCCTCGAAGGCGATACGGGGCCGGAAACCCGCCTCCGCGCACAGGTCGTCCGTGATCCTGCGGAGCCCGTAGCCCGGTTCGAGCGTCACGAACGTCTCTCCGGCCGCCTCCGCGAGCCGCACCCGGCGGCGCGTGGCCAGCCGGTGGTCGTCGGGGACGACGAGGTGGAGGCGCTGTTCGTCGACGCGGCGGGCGACGAGGCCGGTCTCGCGCGGGACGGGCGAGGTGAGGCAGAGGTCCAGCTCGCCCGCGCGCAGGCGTTCGAGCATCGCCTCGCCGTAGTTCTGCACGAGCGAGAAGCGCACGCGCGGGTGGTCGACGCGGAAGGCGCGCAGGAGTCCCGGGACGGTCTCGGGGCCGAGGGTGTGGAGGAAGCCGAAGGCGACCTTGCCCGCCGCCGGGTCCGCGTCGGCCCGTACCTCGTCCGCCGCCCGTTCCACCTCGCCGAGCGCCCGCTCCACGCCCGCCAGGAACGTCCGCCCGGCGGGCGTGAGCGCGAGCGTCCTGCCGCGCCGCGCGAACAGCGGGACGCCCAGGTCCTCTTCGAGGCGCGCGAGCGAACGCGACAGCGTCGACTGCGGCATACGCATCTCGTGCGCGGCCCGCGTCACGTGCTCCTCGCGCGCCACGCCCACGAAGTGCGCGAGGCGCGGGGCGAGCACGGTGGCCCAGGAATCGGGGTCGAGCGCGGCGGCGGGGCGGGAGGGGTCGGGGAGCGGGGGAAGAGCGGTCACGGTGCTTCCTCGGTGGGGACACGGCGGGTGCGGGGAGGGAAATCCAGCGACGGTCCGTACGGCCGCCTACCGCCTCCCGCCTGCCCTCATGCTGCCATGGATCGATTGCGGTGTTTCCATGCATTGGACGCATGAGTGAGCGCCTTCGTACCTTCGGCTCATGTCCGCCGTCAGTACCGAGGCGCCCGAGGCCCCGCGCCCGGACGTCCCCCGTCCCCCCACCCCGTCCCCGGCACCCGACCACCGCCTCCGCCCCGGCGGTCCCGGCTTCCGGCGGATGTCGCTCGCGCTCTTCCTCGCGGGCGTCGCGACCTTCGCGCTCCTCTACGCCACCCAGGCTCTCCTCCCGCTGCTCTCCGCCGACTTCCACGCCGGCGCGAGCGACACGAGCTGGACCGTCTCGGCCGCGACCGGCGCCCTCGCGCTCGCCGTCGTCCCGCTCAGCGCGCTCTCCGAGCGCTTCGGGCGGCGCACGATGATGACCGCCGCGCTCTGCGTGGCCGTGCCGCTGGCCCTCCTCGCCCCCTTCGCCCCCACCCTCGGCACCCTCATCGCCCTGCGCGCCGTCCAGGGCGCCGCGCTCGCCGCGCTCCCCGCGTCCGCGATGGCCTACCTCGCCGAGGAGGTACGGCCCGAGGCGCTCGTCGGGGCGATCGGGCTCTTCGTCGCGGGCAACAGCGTCGGCGGCATGAGCGGCCGTGTCCTGACCGGCTGGGTCGCCCAGTTGTGGGGCTGGCGCGCGGCGGTCGGCGCCGTCGCGCTCCTCGCGCTCGGCTGCGCCCTCGCCTTCCGCGCCCTCCTCCCCGCGCCCCGCCACTTCGCGCCCGCGCCGCTCGCGCCCCGCGCGCTCCTCCGGACCGTGCGCGGCCACCTCGCGAACCCGCTGCTCCTGCGCCTGTACGCGATCGGCGGGCTCTTCATGACCGTCTTCGGCGCGGTCTACACGGTCATCGGCTACCGCCTCACGGCCCCGCCGCTCGCGCTCCCGCAGGGGCTCGTGGGCTCGGTCTTCCTCGTCTACCTCGTGGGTACGGGCTCCTCGGCCGCCGCCGGGCGGCTCGTGCGGCGCGCCGGGCGGCGCGGCGCGCTCTACCTCGCGGCGGGCACGACGGCGGCGGGGCTCCTCCTCTCGCTCGGCGGCCCTCTGTGGTGCGTGCTGCCGGGGCTCGTGCTCGTGACGGCCGGCTTCTTCGCCGGGCACGCGGTCGCCTCCTCCTCCGTGAGCGACACGGCCCGCACGGGCCGCGCGCAGGCGTCCGCGCTCTACCAGTCCGCCTACTACCTCGGCTCCAGCCTGGGCGGCACGCTCGGCGCGAGCGCGTACCACGCGGCGGGGTGGGGCGGCACGGTGCTCCTCGGGCTGCTCGCGGTGACGGGCGTCGTGGGCGTGACGCTGGTGGGGACGGTGGCGGCGCGCCGGGGGTGAAAGAGGCGGGGCGGGGCTGGCGACAGGGGTACGAGCGGGGCGGCGCGGCACGGGACGGCTCCGGGCCGGGACGGGACGGGCGCGGGTGACTCGGCGCCGGGCGGGCAACGGCGGCTCGGCACCGGACGGGTGACTCGGCGCTCGACGCGCAGCGCGGGCTCGGCGCCGGAGTTGCGGCGGAGTCCGCATCGCCCCATCGACCGTTTCGGGGGCGGCTCCCCGTGGCGTGCGCGGCGAGCGCCCGGCGGCGCGCGACTGATCCCGCTCGCGCGAAGGAAGATCGGCCCCGCCCGGACGACGGTGTCGCGGCCGTCCGTCCGGGCTTCGCCATGAGGAGCCGCGCGCCCGGAGTCGCGCGCCACCGAGCAAGCTCCCGACTTCCGCGACGAACTGGCACGCGGCAACCACGACTTCCACCTCCTCGTGCTGCGCTGCGCCGCCTCACCGCGCCTGTACGGCATCGCCGCCAACCTCGCGCGCGCGCCGATGATGCGGGGCTCCTTCCAGCTCTACGACAGTCGCCAACTCGGCCGCGGCCTCCAGGACCACCGCGAACTGGCCCACGCCATCGCCCTGCGCGACGCCGCCGCCGCACGCGCCGTCATGGAGGCCCACCTGCGACTCTCCTACCTGGCAGTGACCACAGCGCCCACGCAGGGCTAGTGGGGCGCCGCGCCCCTCACGTCCCGCACAGCGCCCGGTACACCCTCTCGTCGGGCGAACAGCCGGTTGCCCGGGGGTGAGGGTGGCGGGTCCAATGGTCCGCGAGAGCGGCCGGGCGCGCGCGAAGCGGCGAGACGTGACGCGCGCGAACCGGGCGGGCCATGACCGCATCGTCCCGAGGGAGACGCCAGCCGATGAGTACGCCACCAGTGCCGTCCGGAACACGCGGGGGCGGGCCCTCCGTCCGCCTGGGCGCTCTCGCTCCGCTGACGCGCCCCGGCTGGGTCGAGGCGGGCCGGCACCTGCGCGCGGGGCTCGACCTGGCCGTTCGTGAGGTCAATGACGCCGGTGGGATCGACGGCAGACCACTGGAGCTGGTGGTCCGGGACACGGCGGCCGATCCGGAGCGGGCCGCGGCGGCCGTGGAGGAACTGGCCGGGCTGGGCGTGGCCGCCGTGGTGGGCGAGTACCACAGCGTCGTCGCCCGCGCCGCCGCCGCCCGGTCCGACGCCCTCGGCGTACCGTTCCTCTGCTCGTCCGCGGTGCTCGACGCGCTCACCGAGGAACCGACGGAGTGGGTCGCGCGCCTGGCCCCGCCCCAGTCGCACGGCTGGCGGATCTACGCGGACTTCCTCCTCCGCGCGGGCCGGCGCCGCATCGCGGTGGCGGCCCAGCCGAGCGTCTACTGGGCGTCCGGGATCCGCGTCCTGCGGGACCACCTCGCTCCGCGCGGCGGCAGCGTCCTCGCACTCGACGCGAACGCCCTCGCGCCCAAATCCCTGTGCGACGCGCTCGTCGAGCACGGCGCGACGGCGCTCCTCCTGCTGGCGGGCCATCCGGAGCCGGCCGTGCCGCTCGTCAGGGCCGTCCGGGGCGACCGGCGGCTCGTGGAGGTCCTCATCGGCGCTCCCGCCGGGCAACCGGAGTTCGCCTCATGGGCCGCGGCGCTCGGCGAGGACGGCGCCGGGATCCCGTTCCTGCGCTACCTCCCCGAGCACCCCGGCCCGCTCGGCGAACGCGTGGGGAGGGAACTCCGCGAGCGGCTGGGCGAAGCGCCCTCCTTCGTCGCCTTCGAGGGCTGGGACTCCGTCACCTTCCTCGCCGAGGTGCTGCGGTCCCACGGCACGGACCGGACAGCCGTCGCCGCGGCGTGGCCGCGCGTGGCGGTCGAGGGCACCCGCGGGCCGGTCCGGTTCTCCCGCACGCCGGGCATCAGCGTGTGGCAAGGGGCCGGGACACCCGTTCACGTCGTCGACCGGGACCCGGCGGAACCGGATCGCTTCCGCGTCCTCCACATCGGCTGAGGAGGCACGAAAGGCCGTCCGCCCAGATCCTCCGTGGCGAGGGGCCGGTCCGGACACCGCTGGGCAGCGTGGCGGCGTCCCGTCCTCACCGGGCGGCAAGGGGTGGCGCGGTACTTCGCCTCCCGCGCGTTCCGTGGCGGCGAGAGGGTCCGCCGCACGTGAGGCGAGGAGGACGGGCCGGAATCCGCGCCGACGAGGGTCGTTGTCAGTGGGCCCCTGTAGCGTCCGCAGGGCCCTCGTCGCACCGCGGCGGGGCGGGTCTTCCACATGCTGTCTTCCGAGCCGGGGGTATGTCGTGAGCGAGTCGGGGACGACCGTCGCGGACGCGCGACTTGAGGAGTACCGCAGGGAGTTGACGGGGTACTGCTACCGGATGCTCGGCTCGGCCTTCGAGGCCGAGGACGCGGTGCAGGACACGATGGTGCGGGCGTGGAAGGCGCTCGACTCCTTCGAGGGCCGCTCCTCGCTGCGCTCGTGGCTCTACCGCATCGCGACCAACGTGTGCCTCGACGCGCTCAGCGCCGGGAACAGGCGGGCGCTCCCCATGGACCTCACCTCGCCGCAGCCCGCCGCGAGCGCCGTGCTCAAGGCCCGCCCCGAGCCGACGTGGCTGGAGCCCGTGCCCGACGCGAAGGTGCTCCCGGCCCATCCGTCCGACCCGGCGGAGACCGCCGCGCTCCGCGACTCCGTGCGCCTCGCCTTCGTCGCGGCGCTCCAGCGTCTCCCGGCGAAGCAGCGCGCGGTCCTCATCCTGCGCGAGGTCCTCGCCTGGCGCGCGCAGGAGGTCGCCGAGCTGCTCGACACGACGGTCGCGGGCGTCAACAGCGCGCTTCAGCGGGCCCGCGCGACCCTCGCCGAGCACCCGGTCCGGCAGAGCGACCCCGTCGCCCCGCTCGATCCCGCGCAGCGCGCGCTCCTCGACCGGTACGTGGCGGCCTTCGAGGGCTACGACATGGAGGCCCTGACGGCGCTGCTCCACGAGGACGTCGTGATGTCCATGCCCCCGTACGACCTGTGGCTCGTCGGCCCGGAGGACTTCACGGGCTGGATGCTCGGCACCGGCTCCGTCTGCCGGGGCTCGCGGCTCGTCCCGGCCGTCGCCAACGGCGCCCCGGCCTTCGCGCACTACCACCCGGAGCCGGACGGCTCGGGCTTCACGCCCTGGGCGGTGCAGGTCATGGAGCTGAACGCGGGCCGCATCAGGGGCGTGCACTGCTTCCTCGACACCGCCCGCTGGTTCCCGCTCTTCGGGCTGCCGCCGCGGCTCGACGCGGAGGGGAGGGCGCTGACGGACTGAGGGGGCGCGGCGAGCACGGCTCGGGGGCCGGAGACACGGGGCCCGGCCGCCCGGCTCGTGCGGGTCCGTCCGGGTCAGGGCACCGAGGGCCCGCCCAGGTACGTCCCCTTGCTGTCGTACGGCCAGGCGTT
Source organism: Streptomyces sp. NRRL F-5630 (assembly GCF_000719475.1). Lineage (GTDB taxonomy): Bacteria > Actinomycetota > Actinomycetes > Streptomycetales > Streptomycetaceae > Streptomyces. The sequence goes on from NZ_JOGO01000059.1 coordinate 31,866, forward strand.
CGGCGCGCAGCCCTTGAGGCCGTAGATCTGCTGCATCATCGCGGGCGCGGGGCGGCCGGGGCCGGGGCAGGTCTCGTGGCCGTGGCCGATGCGGTGGCCGACCTCGTGGTTGATGATCAGCGCGCGGTACTCCGCGACCGGGCCCGAGAACTCGGGTGAACCGGTCAGCCAGCGCTTGAGGTTGACGATGACCTGGCTGCCGACGTCGCAGTTGACCTCGCCGTGCGTGTCGAGCCCGGCCTGCCCGCACAGCCGGTCCACCGTGTCGGGCGTCGCGATCTTCACCTCGAAGTCGTGCGGGCCCGAGCCGACGAGCTGGAAGGAGTCGCGGCCGTCGGCCGTCCAGCCGCGCGGGTCGGCGAGCACGCGCTCGATCTGGCGCGCCGCCTCCGTCGCCGCTATGCCGCTGCCGCCCTCGACCTGCACGGTGTACCGGCGCACGGTGGCGCCGTGCCCCACCCGGCCGCCGCTCGCCGAGGCGGTGGTGAAGAGCCCGGTGCCGCTCTTCGGTCCGGGGTCCCGGGACCCGGAGTCCCGGGGAGCCCTGGGGGACGTGGACGGCTTCCCCTTCGGGGACCCGCTCGCCCCGGCGGCCGCGCCCGGTCTGCCGCGCGCCTCGGTGCGGGTCGCCTCCGGCGACGGGCTCGTACCGGACGCGGGCCTCGTCCTCGCCTCCGTGCCCCCGTCGCCGCCGTGGCCGCCGCGCGCGACGAGGGCGGCGGCGAGCAGGGTCACGACGGCGAGCGCGGCGAGCCCGAACAGGCGTTGCCTGCGGCTCGTGGCCTTGCGCGCCTCGGAGCGGCGAGCGGTGCGGTGGCCGCCGACGGTGCGGGTGCCACTGGGGGCGGGTTTCGTCTGGCGCATGGGACGGGCCGGGTTCCTCGGTGTCGGCGACGGGGCCGCTCCAGGCTGCACAGCGGGCGTCACCGTGCTTGGCCGCCCGTACGACCGTTCCGTAACAACCGTCGCGCACCCACCCGCACCCGAACGGATGACCGTCTCGCGCACACGCATACTGGGCGCATGTCCCGCGTACTGCTCATCGAGGATGACGAGCCCGTCCGCCGGGCTGTCACCCTGGGGCTCCGGCGGCAGGGGCACGAGGTGCGGGCGGCGGCGAGCGGCGAGGAGGGGCTCGCGGCCTTCGCCGCGGCCGTGCCCGACGTCGTGGTGCTCGACCTGATGCTGCCGGGCATGGACGGCCTGGAGGTGTGCCGCAGGCTGCGCACGCCCGACCGGGCGCACGTGCCGCTGCTCATCGTGACCGCGCGGGGCGACGACATCGATGTCGTGGTGGGGCTGGAGGCGGGCGCGGACGACTACGTCGTCAAGCCGGTACAGGCCCGCGTGCTCGACGCGCGCATCCGTGCGGTCCTGCGCCGTCTCGACACACCGGGCACCCCGCCGCCCGAGACCCACGGCCCCCTCACAATCGACCGCACCGGCTTCCGCGTCGCCCACGAGGGCGCCCCCGTCCCGCTCGCCCCCTCCGAACTCCGCCTCCTGCTCACCCTCTCGGAGTCCCCCGGCCAGGTCTTCAGCCGCCAGCAACTCCTGGAGGCGGTCTGGGAGCACAGCTACCACGGCGACATCCGCCTGGTGGACGCCTGCGTGAAGCGCCTGCGCAACAAGCTCGCCGCGGCGGCGGACCGCGTCGAGACGGTCCGCGGCTTCGGCTACCGCTTCCGCGGGGGGAGCGCGGGATGAGGGGGGCCGGGGGCGGGGTGGCGCGAGGCCCGGAGGGGGGTGACGCGGAGACACGACCACACGCGGAGGCACGGGACGCGGAGGCGCGGGAGACGGGCGGCGAGGCGGCCGGGCCGGGCCCCGCGCACACTCCCCCGGCGCCCCCGTCCCCCGCCGCACCGACCGCCGGAGCGGCCCCCGTTCCGCGCCGCCGCCCCCGGCTGCCCTCCTTCGGCGGGCTCCGGGCCCGCATGGTGCTCGCCTTCGCCCTCGTCGCCGTCGTCAGCGCGCTCGGGACCGGTGCGCTGACCTTTCGCGAGGCGCGGAACGGGGTGTTGCAGCGGAGCCAGGACAACGTGGTGGACCAGTTCAGGGACGAGGTCGGGCAGGCGGTGCCCGACCTCGCGACGCCCGCCGACCAGGCCGCGCTGGAAGAGTTCGCGAGCCGTCTCACCTCGGGGCATCGCGCCCAGGACTGGCGCGTCGTCGTCACGTACGGGGGCCTGCGGGCCGAGGCGGGCGGCGGGCCCGCGCCCGGGCTGATCGGGCGGGAGTTGCGCGAACGGGTGGAGACGCACTCGGTCGCGGTCTTCCAGCGGGTGCGCGCGAGCGGCGGGACGGTTCTCGTCGTGGGCCTGCCCGTCACGTACGCGGACTCCCGCGCCCTGAGCGGCCTGTCGGTCTACCTCGTCGTCCCGCAGTCGGGCGAGGAGGCGTACGTGGCGGCGCTCGTGAGCGCCGTCGAGCGGGCCGCGCTGCCCGCGCTGGGGCTCGCCGTGCTGCTCGCGCTGCTCCTCGCGCGCGGGGTGCTGCGGCCCGTGCGGGAGTTGCGGGGCGCGCAGCGGCGGATGGCCGAGGGGGACCTCGGGACCCGGCTGGAGGTGCAGGGTTCGGACGAACTCGCCGGGCTCGCCGGGGCGTTCAACGAGACGGCGGCGGCCCTGGAGAAGTCGGTCGCGGAACTGCGGCGGATGGAGGCGCGGGCGCGGCGCTTCGCCGCCGACGTCTCGCACGAACTGCGCACGCCGCTCGCCGCGATGACGGCGGTGACGGACGTGCTCGCCGAGGAGGCGCCGCGCTTCGACAAGGACACGGCGGACGCGGTACGGCTCGTGACGGAGGAGACGCTGCGCCTCGCACGCCTCGTGGAGGACCTGATGGAAATCTCCCGTTTCGACGCGGGGGCCGTCGCCCTGCACGCCGACGATCTCGACCTGGCGGAGTCCCTGCGCCGCACGCTGTCCACCCGGGGGTGGACGGGCCGGGTGGAGACGGAACTCCCGGCGGGGGTACGGGCCCGCGTCGACCCGCGCCGTCTCGACGTCGTCGTCGCGAACCTCGTCGGCAACGCGCTCAAGCACGGCGCCGCGCCGGTCCGTCTCGCGCTGCGCCCGCTGCCCGCGGCCGGCGGCGTGGAGATCGAGGTGAGCGACCGGGGGCCCGGCATCCCGCAGGAAGCGCTGCCGCACCTCTTCGACCGCTTCTTCAAGGCCGGGGCGGCCCGTACCCGCAGCGAGAGCAGCGGCCTGGGCCTGGCGATCACGCAGGAGAACGTCCGTCTGCACGGCGGCGGTGTCACGGCGGCCAACCGCCCGGACGGGGGCGCGGTCTTCACCGTCCGGCTGCCGCTCGCACCGCCGGAACGCCCGGCGAAGGCCCCGGAGGTACGGGCATGAGACCACTCCGCTCCCCGCGCGCGCTCGGGCGTGCCGCGCTCAGGCGTGCCGCGCTCGTCCTCGCCGCCGGGCTCCTCGCCGGGTGCGGGGTCCCGCCCACGGGCGTCATCGAGGTCGGCGCCCCGGCGACGGGCCTGCGCCTGACGCGAGGCGTCTATTTCCTCGGCCGGGACGACCCGGGTGCCCTCCGCGCCGTGGCGCGTCCGGACGGCTCCGGGCCCGGCGCACTGCGCGCGCTCCTCGAAGGCCCTTCCCGCACGGAACGCGGGACGCTGACGACGGCGCTCCCGAAGGACCTTCCGCCGCCGAGCCTCGCCGTGGGCGCCGCGACCCTGGACCTCCGCTTCCCGGAGGGGACGCCGCCGCTCTCCGCGCGCGCGAGCCGCCAACTGGCGTGCACGGCCCTCCTCAACACGCCCGTACGCACCGCTCCGACCGCGCCGCCGCGTGTCCCCGCCGCCCCCGGCCAGGCCGCCGCCCTCCCCGCGGCCCCCCTCGCGACGGCGCGCGTGAGCGTCCCCGGCACACCCGCCAGGCTCATCGACCGCGCGGAGTGCCCGGGCCTGGCGGACTGACACCGAGCACGTCCGCCAGCCCCAAGGCCCCCAGCAGTGCGCCCAGTTCCTCCGGGACGCTCCGCAACCGCACCCGGCCCCCGTGCCGCCGCGCCGTGAGCGCGAGCCGCGAGAGCAGGTCGGCCGCCGCGAGCCCCGCGCTCCCGCACCCGTCGAGATCGACGACGAGCGTGCCGCAGTCCCGGACGAGCGCGGCGGCCCTCCGCTGGAGCGCGGGCACGTCGGCGGGGGCGGGGAGCGCGGAGAGCGCGAGGACGGGGGCGCGGAGAGACGGGTCCGCCGGTGCGGGGAGCCCGGAGGGTCCGCCCGGTTCCCGGTGCGCGTCCCGCCCCGGGGGTCCGCACGGCCCCGACGGGCCGCTCGGTGCCGGGGGTCCGCACGGCCCCGGAGGCCCATCCGGCTCCAGGGGTTCGCGCCGGCGCCGGGGTTCGCCCGGTTCCGGTGGACCGCTCGGTCCTCCGGGTGCGCGCGGGTCTGCGGGTTCGCTCTCTTCAGGGGCCACGCAGGGGTGACCGGGCAGGACCGCCCGACTCATCGCGGACGCCACCTCGCCCGCCACCGCACCGCCACCACGCCCGCGCCCCGTCCCGTAGCCCCGCGCCCGC
>NZ_JOGO01000060.1 GCF_000719475.1 Streptomyces sp. NRRL F-5630
GCCGGAACAGCGTCCACAACTCCTCCGGCACCAGACGCTCCACCAGATCAGCCATGCACGGCTCAACGAGCGACTACGCCAATAGAAACGGCCTCTTAGGAATCGGGGGTGCCGCGCGGGCGCGGAAGTCGGGGTGCCGCGCGGGCGCCACGCATTCGCAACAGTTATTTACACAGCGTGACGGCGTGCGGCTCGGACGGGAGGGCCGGACTGGGTGAGCGGAGGGCGGTCACAAGCGGGCGGGGTGGCCCGCGAGGTTCCCCAGCGGCACGTCACCCGCTTTGTCATACAGCCTGCCGAATCGCGTACGCGGGCGACTCCGCTGCAAGTAGGCTGAGGTCGCTCGTCGTTGGCGCGCGCTCCGCGCGCCGTGTATGGGCGCGTTGGGCACAGGACCACTTCGGGGAAGGGCCAGTCATTCATGTCCGAGGAGCACGAGGTCACGGCACCGGCCGCGCCGGTGGAGCTGGACGAGGAGACGAAGGCGCGCAAGGAGCGGGAGAAGGACGAGCTGTACTCCCTCGACATCTCGGGTGTCGAGTGGATCGGCCCGCCCGGTACCTCGCCCGACGAGGAACGCGTCGAGATCGCCTACCTGCCGGGGGGCGGCGTGGCCATGCGCTCCTCGCTCGACCACGACACCGTGCTGCGCTACACGGAGGCCGAGTGGACCGCTTTCGTGCTCGGTGCGCGTGACGGCGAGTTCGACCTCGCGTAACCCGATGGTGTGAAGGCCGGGGCCCTGAAACGGGCGCCCGGCCTTCACGTTGTCCGGCCTCCGGAGACAAGCCCGCCCGCCGTGGCGCGCTTTCGCGGTGCTCGGCAGGTGTGCGCGGGGTCGGCCGCACGGTCGAGAGGTGGCCTCAACTCGGGAACACGTCGCGTGACTTCAAGAGATCATCGCGGGGAAGACGGCCCGATGGTCATCCGATGCGCGTGGACAGCCCTGCTATTCGGCATACGTGATGACTAGTCTGGTGTCGGGCGCGCTGCGGGACCTTCCCGGTCCACGGAGCCCGCCACGGGGGGCCCGGTTCTCCAGGCCCACGACCACGGCGGGGGAACGTGACGCCGCCACCCCGACGCACGAGTGCCGAACCACCTGGAGGAGCTGTGAGCAGCGACCGGGACGCGTATCGCGGGGGCCGCTCGGCTTCCGGCGCTGACCACGAGGAATCCGCCGTCGAGACCACCGGCGAGTTCCGTTTCGACCAGTCGACCGCCTGGTACACGGCCACGACGGCGTCGAGCGACGAGGAAGCGAACCGCGAGGAGCCGGCCGCCGACGCGTCGCGCGGCGACGAACAGGGCGACGCAGGAGCCGGACGCAGCGCGGAGGCAGGCGCTGCGGAGGTTCCGGTGGCCGGGGAGAGCCCGGCCGGGGCTCCGGCTGATGGTGCCGACGTCGCGGAGACGGCCCGCGCCGCGGAGAAGGATGTCCGCGGGGACCGGGCGAAAGGCGGAACTGACGCGGAGCCCGCCCGGGGTGGCGACGCCTCCTGGACGGCGACCTCGCTCGGTGGACTGGGGGGGCTTCCCTTCGGGTCCGGTTCCGGCACCGAGGGGGGCGACTGGTCCATCGGGGCCGCGTTGCCCTGGACGGCCTTGGGGGACGTGGGTTCGGAGCGGGCCGAGAAGAAGCTGCGGGCCGTCTCGGCGGACGGCGACGAGGCACGCGACGTCGTGGCCGACGACGCCGAGGGCGCCGCGGAACGTCGCGCCGCGACGGAGCCCGGCGAGGCGCGACGTCGCGACGAGGTCCCGGGCGACGGTGCGGTGCGCGAGGCACGCGACGTGGCATATGCGACGCCGCGCGACGACGACGCGACAGAGGGCGTCGCGCCCTCGGAGGCCGACGCCGCGACGCCCCCGACAGCGGCACCGGCAGCGCCGGACCAGGCGCCGTCGGCCGGGGGCGAGGCGGTGCATGGCGAGGGAGTAGGACGCGACGCGACGACTGCCGACGGTGCGCCCGACGAGGCGGCGTCCCGGGACCAGCCCGCGACCAGTGGGCGGGAGGCGCTCCCGGACTACTTCGTGCTGCCTCCCATGCCTGCCACGCCTCCGGCCGCGACAGGGTTCACGCCCCCGCCGGGCTCCGTCTCCGCCGTCCCCCGCCTCCCCGAAGGCAGCGGCTTCGTGCCGGCCGAGCCGCCCGCTCCTGCCGGCGACCTGGAGAGCGGCGCGACGATGCGCTTCTCGCTCCCCTCCCCGCGCCAGGAGCAGGAGGCGCAGGACGCGACGCACGGGCACGACGCCTCGGCGCCGCGCGACGTGGACGACGCGCCGGAGCGCGGCACGGCGCCCTCCGGCGACGTCGCGGCGCGCGACGTGGCGGGCGCGGAGCGAGGCGACGCCGCAGGCACGGGGCGACGCGACGTCGCGGGCTCGACGGGCGTGGGACCGCGTGACGCCGCGCGCGTGGGGGACGCGGAACCGCGCGACGTCGCGGACTCCGCGAGCACACGGTCGGCTGACGGCACGACGGCGGAGTCCCAGACCGCGAGCGACGCCGCGGCGACGCCGCGCACCCCGGCAGAGGACGACGCGTGGGCCCACCCCACGACGCCGCACGGCGGCCTGTCGCTACCGCCCTTCTTCGCACCGGCCTACGCCGGACCCACCGACGGCCCACCCACCGACGCCCCCTCCTCCGACGCAGCGCCATCCGACCCAGGCGACGATGTCGGGGGAACGACGCCGCCGGACGAGGCCGCGGCCCCCGAGGCACCGTCCGCAGAACGCGAGGCCGATCCGGAGGCGGCGTCGCCGTCACAGGACGCAGCGCCGCCGCGTCCCCTGGTGCCGCCGCAGACGCGGCGTCCGTGGCCGCCGCCGTCCCTCGCCGGGCAGGACCTGCCGGGGCTCGTTCCGCCGCCGCACGCCAACGTCGCGCGCAAGGAGAAGCAACCCGACGCGGACGCGCCGTCGCAGGGCACGTCGCGTCCGGGACCGGGGGACGGTTACGGATTCCCGCCCGCCGATACGCCGCGCACGGATAACGGCGCCCCCACTCCGTCCTCCCCCGGCACGCAGCCCGGTTACGGGTTCCCACCGCGCGGCGCCGAGGGTGGCTACGGATACCCGGCCCCCGCAGCCGACGCGCCGCCGACCGCCGCATCGTCGGCAGACACGTCGTCGACAGGCGCGGCGGCGGCAGACGCAGCGGCGGCAGACGCAGCGGCGCCAACCGATCCGCAGACGACGCGCCTGCACCGGGTGCGCCCCGCGACGCCGCCCGCCGACGTACCCGCCCCCCAAGCCCCCGCAGCGCACGAGAACAGCGCGCCGCCGGAGGCCGCGCCCGCGGCGCCGGCCGCGCCCGGGCCCGCGCCGGCGCAACCATTGCCCCCGCAGGTGGGTCCGGCGCCGCACGTACCGGACGCGTCGCCCGGCGTGCCGCAGGCAGGCGCGCGGTGGGACGTGCCGCAGCAGCCACAGCCGCCCCAGCAGGGGGGCCCGCAGCCGCCCCGGCAGGGGCACGACCCACGGCTGCCCTCGCAGCCCGGTCCCGCGCAGCCCGGCCCCGCGCAGGCGTCGGGGCCGGCGGACCCGCGGCTCGGTGCGGCGTGGCCGCAGCCGATGCGGCACGACCAGCGGCAGCGCACGCACCCCGGCGCGCCGCTCGGGTACACGGCGGCCGTCGAGTTGTCCTCGGACCGGTTGCTGCGCGGCAACAAGCAGAAGGCGCGCAGCAGTCGCCCGGCGGGCGGCGGTTCGCGGTTCCGGATCGGGGGGCGCAAGGAGGAGGCGGAGCGGCAGCGCAAGCTGGAGCTGATCCGCACGCCCGTGCTGTCGTGCTACCGGATCGCCGTCATCAGCCTCAAGGGCGGCGTCGGCAAGACCACCACGACGACGGCCCTCGGCGCGACGCTCGCCTCGGAGCGGCAGGACAAGATCCTCGCGATCGACGCCAATCCGGACGCGGGAACGCTAGGACGTCGCGTACGGCGCGAGACCGGCGCGACCATTCGCGACCTGGTGCAGGCGATCCCGCACCTGCACAGCTACATGGACATCCGCCGCTTCACCTCGCAGGCTCCCTCGGGCCTGGAGATCATCGCGAACGACGTGGACCCCGCGGTCTCGACGGCGTTCAACGACGACGACTACCGCCGCGCGATCGACGTCCTGGGGCGGCAGTACCCCGTCATCCTCACGGACTCCGGTACGGGACTGCTCTACAGCGCCATGCGCGGTGTGCTCGACCTGGCCGATCAGCTGATCATCGTCTCGACGCCTTCGGTGGACGGGGCGTCGAGCGCGAGCACCACGCTCGACTGGCTCGCGGCGCACGGCTACGCCGAGTTGGTCGCGCGGAGCATCACGGTGATCTCCGGCGTGCGCGAGACCGGCAAGATGATCAAGATCGACGACATCGTGTCGCATTTCAGGACGCGGTGCCGGGAGGTCGTGGTCGTACCGTTCGACGAGCATCTCGCCGCCGGCGCGGAAGTGGATCTCGACATGATGCGGCCGAAGGTGCGCGAGGCGTACTTCGACCTCGCGGCCGTCGTCGCCGAGGATTTCACGCGGCATCAGCGGGCGCAGGGGCTGTGGACCTCGGACGGGAACCCGCCCCCCGTCGCGGCTCCCCCGCTGCCCGGCCAGGTCCGGCCGCAAGCGCCCCAGCCACCCTCGGCGGGCGCACCGTACCGGGCGGGACAGCCTGGTACAGGGCAGCCGGGCGCGGCAGGGCCCGGCGTGCCGCAGGCTGGCGCGCCGCGTCCCGGGATGCCGCAGACCGGTCAGCCACGCCCGGGAATGCTGCAGCCGGGCACGCCGCAACCCGGCGTTCCACAGGGCGGTGCGGCGCGTCCCGGTGCGCCGCAAGCCGGTGGGCCGCGACCCGGGATGCCGCAAGCCGGTACGCCGCGTCCAGGTGCGCCGCAGGCCGGTGCGCCACGCCCAGGGATGCCGCAGCCCGGCGTGCCGCAGCCCGGTGCCGCGCATCCCGGGATGCCACAGCCCGGCCCGCAGCCCGGCGCGCCTTACCCGCCGTCGGGGCCGCAGGCCGCGCCCGGGGGGCAGCCACCCGCCGCTCCCCCGGTCGCCGGCGGCCCGCACGGCGCGGGGTACGTCGCGCAGCCCCCGTCCGCGCCGTACCCGCAGCAGCCGAACGCGACGCATCCGCAGCAGGCGCCGGCGCCGTACCCGCAACAGCCCGGCGCGCCGTACGCTCCGCAGCCCGGCGTTGCGTATCCCGCCCAGCCGGGCGCCGCGTCGCCCCAGCCGCCGGCCGCGCCCGGGGGGCCGTACGGCGCGCGGCCGCAGCCTCAACCGCAGCCCGGTGGGCAGCCATACGTTCCGCAGCCGCCTCAGCCCGGCGCGGCACCCGGCCCGTACGCGGCGCAGCCTCAGCCTGGCGCGGCACCGGGCCCCTACCCGGCACAGCCCCAACCGGGCGCGGCACCCGGCCCCTACCCCGCGCAACCTCAACCCGGCGCGGCACCCGGCCCGTATCAGCCCGGGGCGGCCCCTGGCCCCTACCCCCCGCAACCCCAGCCCGGCGCGGCTCCCGGTCAGCCTCATCCCGGCGTGGCTCCGTACCCGTACCCGTATCCGCCGCAGCCACAGGCTCCCGCGCCGCCGTCGGCCGGGCCCGGGGCGGCGTACGGGTACCCGGGGCAGGCGCAGCCCGCTCCGTACGGGGTGCCCGGGCAAGCGCAACCCGCTCCGTACGGGTATCCCGCGCCGCAGCCGGGCGCGCCCGCGCCTGGCGCGAATCCGTCGGCGTACGCCGGTCCGCCGGAGGGGGCGCGAGAGGCGTCGGAGGAGACCGACGAGGACAGTGGGAACGACGCGCAGCGGCCGCCGCAGTCCCCTTCCGCCACCTGAACACCCCCCGTACCGGGGAGGTTTCAACGGACTAGACCAATGAGGGCCCGTACCGGTCAAACGGTGCGGGCCCTCGGCCGTTGTCGCAGGCCACACAGTGTTCACGCATCGTTGACATGTTTAGACCAGCGCTGGTAGACACTCACATCACCCCAACGGCTCACAGTGATGCGCCAGTTAACGACGCGCGAGCGATGACACGAGGTCAGCGGCCCATGAGCAGAGCAGAGCAGTACGGCAGAGCACTACCAGCGGGGCCAACGCCCGGGCATCACGCACGTGGCCGATTCCGGTTCGTCGCGACGGCCGGGATCGCGGCGCTCGCGCTCACCGCGGGACTCGCCACACCGTTGAGTCCCGCCACGACGCCCGCCGCCGCGGCCGACAAGGAGACGACGCTGACCGTCGCGCTCGCACAGAGCGTGGACTCGCTGAGCCCCTTCCTCGCGACGCGTCTGGTCAGCACCAGCATCTCCCGCCTGATGTACGACTTCCTGACCAATTACGACGCCAAGGACAACCACGTCATACCCGGGCTGGCCACCAAATGGTCAGCATCGAAAGACAAGTTGACCTGGACGTATGAGATCCGGTCGAACTCGAAGTGGTCCGACGGGGAGCAGGCGACGGCCGAGGACGCCGCCTGGACCTTCAACAAGATGATGACGGACGAGGGCGCGGCCACCGCGAACGGGAGTTTCGTCACCAACTTCAAGAAAGTGACGGCACCCAGCAAGGACAAGCTCGTCATCGAGCTGAAGAAGCCGCAGGCGACCATGACGGCGCTGGACATTCCGATCGTGCCCAAGCACGTATGGGAAAAGGTCGACGACCTGTCGAAGTTCAACAACGACCAGAAGTTCCCGATCGTCGGAAACGGGCCGTTCATCCTGACGGGTTACAAGGTCGACAGCTACGTCAAGCTGAAGGCCAACAAGGACTTCTGGCGAGGCAGCCCGAAGTTCGACAACATCGTCTTCCGGTACTACAAGGACCAGGACGCCGCCGTCGCCGCGCTCCGCAAGGGTGAGGTCTCCTTCGTCGCGGGCAGTCCCGCGCTGACCCCCGCGCAGGCGCAGTCGCTCAAGGGCGCCTCGCACATCAAGGTCAACGAGGGTCCCGGCCGCCGCTTCTACGCCATCGCCACGAATCCGGGGGCGCGTACCAAGGAGGGGAAGAAGTTCGGCACCGGCGACCCCTCGCTGCTCGACGAGAAGGTCCGGCACGCGCTGTTCATGGCCGTCGACCGCAAGGCCATCGTCGACCGGGTCTTCCAGGGGCAGGCCGTCGAGGGCGCGGGGTACATCCCGCCGCGCTTCGGCGACTACGCCTGGCAGCCGTCGGCCGACCAGGAGCTGACGTACGACCCCAAGGCCGCGGCGAAGCTGCTCGACGAGGCGGGCTACGAGAAGAACGGCGCCGGCAAGCGCGTCGGCAAGGACGGCAAGCCCCTCTCGTACCGCATGCTGTGCCACGCGACGGACCCCAACGACCGCGCCGTCAGCAAGTACCTGCAGGAGTGGTGGGGCGACCTCGGCATCGGACTCAAGGTCGACTGCCTCGACAACGTGACCGACCCCTGGGTCGCCGGCGACTACGACCTCGCCTTCGACGGCTGGTCCGTCAACCCCGACCCGGACTTCGTCCTGTCGATCCACACCTGCGCGGCCCTGCCCTCGAAGCCGAAGGCGGTCTCGGCGACCGACAACTTCATCTGCGACAAGAAGTTCGATGATCTGTACGACAAGCAGCTCGCCGAGTACGACCCGGCCAAGCGTGCGGACATCGTGAAACAGATGGAGTCGCGGCTGTACGACACGGGCTACATGAACGTGATGGCGTACCCCAACGCCGTCGAGGCGTACCGCACCGACCAGATCAAGTCGATCGAGACCATGCCCACGGCCGCGGGCAACATCTACGGCCAGGACGGCTACTGGGGCTGGTGGTCCGCCGTCCCCGCCGATGGTGCCTCCTCCGGCGCGACCGGTGACAACGCCTCCTCCGACTCGGACTCCAGCTCCAACACCGGGCTCTGGATCGGCATCGGAGTCGTGGTCGTCCTCCTCGTCGGCGGCGGTGTGTTCTTCGGGATGCGACGGCGCGCGACGGCCTGGGACCGCGAGTAGCGGATGACGTCGCCGGGCGGCGGCCGACGCGGCGATGTCGCGGGGCCGTAGCGGCGACGCGGCGTGGGGGGCGACGCGACGTGGGTGCGTGCGCGGGGCGGTACGTGGCGCCGGTGGTGCGCCGCGGTGTCAGGCACCGCGGCGGGCGGCGCCCCCTCGTCCCGGCGACGTCTCGGCAAGGCCGCCGTGCCACGGGCGCGACGCCGCCGCGTTCAGGCTGTCCCGCGCGACGTCGCGCACGACGCGTGGAACGGCCCGTGCGGTGCACGCGACGTCGCGACGTTTCCGCAGGTCGCACGCGACGTGGCAGAGACGACGTCGCGCGGGCCGCATCCGCATCGCCCGGCGTCGCGCAGGCGCCGTACCGTCCCGCGACGCACCGTCCGCCCCGTACCGGCGCCCGTACCTCCCGGGGCGCCGTACGCGACGTACCTCCTCCCCCGGAACCGTCGGCGCACCGCGCGTCGGCGTCGCTCCCCTCCGTCCGGTCCTCCTCCCCGCGTCGCGCCCCGCACTACGGCGCCTCGCGGAAGGACGCCCCACTCAGCGGAAGACCGATCACCCCATGAGCACCGAAAGCACCTCCGCGCTCGTGGAGGACCCCGGCGGCGTGGTCGCGGCTCCTGCCGCGCCGACGCCCCGTGGCCCCCGCCGGCGCTCGGGAACGGGATATCTGCGCTACGTGGCGGGCAAACTGCTCGGCGCGGCCGTGTCCCTGTTCGCCGTACTCGTCACCAGTTTCTTCCTCTTCCGGCTCATCCCCGGAGACCCGATCAAAGCGATGACCGGCGGCAAACAGGTCTCCCAGGAGCAGCTCGACGCGATGCGCCGGGAGTTCGGCCTCGACCTGCCGCTGTGGCGGCAGTTCACCGACTACTGCGGCAAGGCGCTCACGGGCGACCTCGGCACCTCGTACCAGTTCCACACGCCGGTCATCGACAAGATCGCCGAGGCGCTGCCCGCGACGCTGCTGCTGACCGGGACGGCGTTCGTGCTGTACACGGCGCTCGGTGTCTGGCTCGGTTCGCGCAACGCCTGGCGGCACGGCCGCTTCGGGGACCGCTTCCACACCGCTTTCGCGCTCACGCTGTACTCCGTGCCGTCCTTCTGGCTCGGCCTGCTGCTGATCATCGTTCTGTCGGTGGGCATCGGGCCGATACCCGGCATGTTCCCCACCGGCGGCATGGAGACCGGCGGCAAGGAAGGCCTCGCGTACTTCACGGACGTCGCGCACCACATGGTGCTGCCGGTCCTCACGCTCGTCGCGGTCGAGTACGCGCGCACGCTGCTGGTCATGCGGTCCTCGCTCCTCGACGAGATGGGCAGCGACTACCTGACGACTGCGCGCGCCAAGGGCCTGCGCGACGACACCGTGCGGCGCAAACACGCCGTACCGAACGCGATGCTGCCGACCGTCACGCTCCTCTTCGTCAATCTCGGCAACACCGTGGCCGGGGCGATCCTGGTCGAGACGGTGTTCTCGTGGCCGGGTCTCGGCGGACTCTTCTACCAGGCGCTGAGCATCCCGGACCTGCCGCTCGTGCAGGGGCTGTTCTTCGTCTTCGCCGCAGCGGTGATCGTCATGAACACCCTCGCCGATCTGATCTATCCGCTGTTCGATCCCCGGGTGGGCCGATGACGACCGATACGACAGACGTGGCGACGCCGCGCGACGGCGCGGGCCCCGAACCGGACGACGCGGAGCACGTCGCGTCGCCGCGCGCGCTCGCGTGGGCGCGGCGACGTCGCGCGCTCGCCGGCTTCTGGCGCGACTTCCGTACGCACCGCAGCGGCCTCGTCGGCCTCGTGGTGCTGCTGCTCATCGCGGTGCTCGCGCTCGCCGCGCCGCTGCTCGTCGGAAGCGACTCGCGCAGCGTCACCGAGGCTCCCGGCACGTCGCTGGAGTCGCCGAGCGGGCAGTTCCCGCTCGGAACCGACCAATTCGGGCGCAGCCTGCTCGCGCTGATGGTGTGGGGGGCGCGCGTCTCGCTCGCGGTCGGGCTGCTCGCCGCCGTTCTCACCGTCGCGATCGGCACGCTCGTCGGCGTCACGGCGGGGCACTTCAAGGGCTGGTACGCGACGGTGATCATGCGCGTCACCGACTGGTTCCTCGTCATGCCGACGCTGGTCCTCGCCATCGCGCTCGCCACCGTCCTCGACCGCTCCATCTGGACGACGATCCTCGCCATCGGCGTCACGACGTGGCCGACGACGGCGCGACTGGTACGGGCGCAGACACTGTCCGTCGAGTCGCGTCCCTACATCGAGCGGGCCAGGGCGCTCGGCGGCGGCCACAAGCACATCATGCTGCGGCACGTCCTGCCGAACGTCATGCCGCTCGTACTCGCCCAGACGACCCTCGTGATCTCGAACGCGATCCTCACCGAGGCGACCCTCGCCTTCCTCGGTCTGGGCGACCCGATCATGGTGTCGTGGGGTGGGCTGCTCCAGGACGCGCGCGACGCGGGCGCCGTCAGCTCGGGCGACTGGTGGTACCTCGCACCTCCCGGCCTCGCGATCGCGCTCGTGGCCCTCGCCTTCACCCTGTGCGGACGCGCCATCGAGTCCGTGCTCAACCCCAAGCTGGGGGACCGACGATGACTGAACCGACCACGCGGGGCACGCGGGTCCCCGCTCCCTCGCAGGCGACAGGCGCCGAGGCACCGGACGCGACGTCACGGGACGAAACGGCGTCGCGTACGGGCGCGGAGGGCGACGCGACGTCCCGGGACACGTCATGTCTGTTGCTCGACGTGCGCGACCTGCGCATCACGTACGGGAGCGGCACGCGTGCCGTGCCTGCGGTGCGCGGCGTCGACCTCACGCTGCGCGCGGGCGAGAAGCTCGGCATCGCCGGGGAGTCCGGCTGCGGCAAGTCCACGCTCGCGATGGCGCTGCTGCGCCTGTTGCCGCCGGGCGCCACGCTGGAGGGCGAGATCCTGCTCGACGGCGAGGACGTCCGCACGATGGCATGGGGGCGGCTGCGCGCAGTGCGCTGGGCGGGGGCGTCGATCGTCTTCCAGGGCGCGATGCACTCGCTCAACGCCGTGCACCGCATCGGCGACCAGATCCTCGAACCGATCCTCCTGCACCGCCTGGCAGGCCCCGAGGAGGGCCGACGCCGCGTCAAGGAACTGCTGCGCCACGTCGGTCTTCCGGTGTCGCGCGCGACGGCGTACCCGCACGAACTGTCCGGCGGGCAGCGCCAGCGCGTCATGATCGCCATGGCGCTCGCCTGCGATCCGCGGCTGATCATCGCCGACGAGCCGACCACCGCGCTCGACGTCATGATCCAAGCTCAGATCCTCCGCCTCATCGAGGGCCTGGTGGCGGAGAAGGGCATCGGCCTCGTCATGATCAGCCACGACCTCGCGGTGCTCGCCGACACGTGCGACCGGCTCGCGATCATGTACGCGGGCCGCGTCGTCGAGGAGGGCCCGGCCCGGGAGGTGTACGACGGGGCGCTGCACCCCTACGGCGCGGCGCTCTCCGGCGCGTTCCCGCGCATCGGTGACCCGGCGTCGCGCTTCGCCCCGCGCGGTCTGCCGGGCGACCCGCCGGACCCGGCGTCGTTGCCGACGGGGTGCACATTCCATCCGCGCTGCCCCGTGGCACTGCCGTCGTGCGCGACGGAACCGCAGCCGCTGCGCCCGGCGGGGCCGGGACGTCGCGCGGCGTGCGTGCGGGTCGAGGAGGGGGTCGCGGGGACGCGCGGCGACACGACTTCGGGGGACGGCGAGACGGCGCCGGACGACGCCACGTCGCGTGCGGGCGCGGAGGGCGACGCGACGTCGCAAGACGGTGCGCCGGACGACGCGACGTCGCGTACGCACAACGGCGCGACGTCGCGTACGGGCGACGCACCCGACGCGGCGTCAGGAACCGACGACGCGGGGCACGACGGTGCCGGCGAGGCGAGGAGCACGAAGGCATGAGTACGACCACACGGGAGCAGGCCCTGCTCGGGGCACGGGGCCTGGGCATCACGTTTCCCGGGCGACGTGGCGCGCCGCGTGCGCGCGCCGTCGACGGGGTGAACCTCGACATCGGCACCGGCGAGATCGTCGCGCTCGTCGGGGAGTCCGGCTGCGGCAAGACGACGCTCGCACGCTCCCTGCTGGGCCTCGTCCCGCCGACGGAGGGACGGATCACTTTCGCGGGCGAGCCGCTCTCGTACGGCTCACGGGCGCTGCGCGCCTACCGCAAGCGGGCACAGCTCGTGCTCCAGGACCCGAGCGGCTCGCTCAACCCGCGCCACACCGTGTACGACGCGGTGGCCGAAGGGCTGCGTATCCACCGCACACCGGGCGACGAACGCACCGCCGTCGCGCGGGCGCTCTCGCTCGCGGGGCTGCGCCCGCCGGAGCGGTTCTTCCTGCGCTACCCGCACGAGCTGTCCGGCGGGCAGCGACAGCGCGTCGTCATCGCCGGTGCGCTCGCGCTGGAGCCCGAGGTGATCGTCGCGGACGAACCCGTCGCCTCCCTCGACGCGTCGGTGCGCGGGGAGATCCTGGCGCTGTTGCTACGGCTGCGCGAGGAGCTGGGCCTCTCGGCGCTGGTGGTCACGCACGACCTCGGGCTCGCGTGGAACATCGCCGACCGCGTCGCCGTCATGTACCTCGGCCGCATCGTCGAGGCGGGCCCCGTCGAGGAGGTGCTGACCCGGCCGCGTCATCCCTACACGCAGGCGCTGCTCTCCGTGCTCCCCGAGGCGCCGGGAGAGCCCGTGGTATTGAGCGGTGAGCCGCCGGACCCGACGAGCATCCCCGGCGGCTGCCGTTTCCACGCGCGGTGCCACATCCTCGCCTCGGGCGAGGCGGAACAGGCCGGCGTCGCGGACGCCTGCCGGACGAAAGACCTGCCCGTCCTGGACGGACACGGGGCGGGCGTCGCGTGCCACTGGGCGACGGCGGGTGGGGACGCGGCGCGGCCGCGTGAGGACGACACGTCGCGTACGGAGGACACGCCGCGTACGGGCGACACGTCGCGTACCGACGGCGGCGTCTAGGCGGCGCGGCGTCCGTGCGCGACGTCGCGTCGTGTACCGACGGCGGTCCGCGTACGAGACGGGGCGGCGCCCCTCCCCCGGCATCAGCCCGAGGAAGGGGCGCCGCCCCATCCCGTTCGCGACGTTCGCACCCGCGTGACGTCGCGACGTAGCCCGCGGCCCGGCGCGGGACACGGCCCCACGCCGCCCGCAGCGCGTGCTCACCCCTGGGGGCGCGCCTCGTACTCCGCGACCAGCGCGCGTGAGCGCTTGACGTCGTCGGCCATCGCCGCGCGGAGTTCGTCGATGGAGGCGAACTTCTCCATGCCGCGCACGTAGGCGAGGAAGTCGACCGCGACGTGCAGGCCGTAGAGGTCGAGACCGACGCGGTCGATGGCGTACGCCTCGACGGTGCGGTGCTTGGCGTCGAACTGCGGATTGGTGCCGACCGAGATCGCGGCGGGCATGGCCTCGCCGACGACGTGCAGCCAGCCGGCGTAGACGCCGTCGGCGGGGACGGCGGTGTGCGGAAGGGTCTCGACGTTGGCGGTGGGGTAGCCCAGTTCCCTGCCGCGCTGGGCGCCGCGCACGACGACGCCCTCGACACGGTGCGGGCGGCCGAGGATCTCCGCGGCGCCCGCGACGTCGCCCTCGGCGACCAGACGACGCGTGAGCGTCGAGGAGAAGGGCTGGCCCGCGCCCGCGTCGCCGCTGACGTAGAGGTCGACGAGGTCCACCTCGAAATCGTCCTCGCGGCCGAGTTCGGCGAGCAGCGTCACGTTGCCCGCGGCCTTGTGGCCGAAGCGGAAGTTGGGGCCCTCCACGACGACCTTGGCGTGGAGGCGCTCCGTGAGGACGGTGCGGGCGAAGTCGGCGGGCGACAGGCGCGAGAACTCCGCCGTGAAGGGGAGGATCAGCAGCGCGTCCACGCCCAGCTCCGCCATCAGCTCAGCGCGCCGGTGGTGCGCGGCGAGGAGCGGCGGGTGGCTGCCGGGGCGGACGACTTCGCTCGGGTGCGGGTCAAAGGTGACGACGACGGATCGCAGCCCCAGCTCCCTGGCGCGGTCCACGGCGCGGCCGATGATGAGCTGGTGTCCGCGGTGCACCCCGTCGTAGGACCCGATCGTGACGACGCTGCGCCCCCAGTCCTGCGGGATGTCCTCCAAGCCACGCCAGCGCTGCACTGTGACCGCTCCTTGTCGCACCTGTGGGATGAGCCGGTTGTCGGGATTCCACGAATCCGCAGGTCTAAGAGTGCCATGTCGGGTGCACACGGCAACGGGCGGGCGGCGCGGGCACGACGCGGCGTGAGCGGCCGACGCGGCGTGTCACGCCACGCCAGGTCGCACGCGACGTCGCGTGGCTCGCCGCGCCCCACCCATGCCCACGCCGCGCTTCACGCCGCACGACGTCGCGTGCGACCTGGCCTTTCGTGGCGTGCGACGTGGCGTCGCCGCCCCACCCCGTCGCCGCCCCCACCACGTCGCGTCGGACGGCCCCGCCACGTCGCGTCTCCGCCCCGCCTCGTCGCCACCCCCGCCCCGTCGCGTGACGCGGCCCCGTACTGCGGCGTCGTCCGTCGCGGGTGCCTCAGCCGAAGACGGCGAGGCTCTTCGCCTTCCCCCGGTCCGCCTCGACAAGGACGAGAAAGGCCCCGTCCGGGCCGTGGACGGCGACGGGGCCGCAGCCCTCGTACTCCTCCGGCATGGCCAGCCGCACCCCGTTCAGGAGGAGCCCGGCGCGACGCGCGTCGACGTCCCAGCGCGGGAACGCCGCGTCGGCGGCCTCCGCGACGGGCATGACGGCCAGCTCCTCCTGGTGCTGGTCGAGGGTGCGCGCCACGTCGAGACGGTACGGGCCGACGCGGGTGCGGCGCAGCGCCGTGAGGTGGCCGCCGACACCGAGCGCCGCGCCGATGTCGCGTGCCAGGGCGCGGATGTACGTACCGGACGAACACGTCACCGAGACGAGCAGGTCCTGCACGGGGGTGCCGTCAGGCGCCGTCTCGGGGCGCACGTCGTGCACGAGGAAGGAGGAGACGGTGACGGGGCGGGCCGGGATCTCGAAGTCCTCGCCCTCCCGCGCGCGCTTGTAGGAACGCTTGCCGTCGATCTTGATGGCGCTGACCTTGGAAGGCACCTGGAGGATGTCGCCCGTCAGCTTCGCGACCTCGGCGTCGATCGCCTCGCGCGTGACGCCCGAGGCGTCGGTGGCCGAGGTGATCTCGCCCTCCGCGTCGTCGGTGACGGTGTCCTGGCCGAGCCGGATCGTGCCGACGTACTCCTTCTCGGTGAGGGCGAGGTGGCCGAGCAGCTTGGTGGCGCGCTGCACCCCGAGGACGAGGACACCCGTCGCCATGGGGTCGAGGGTGCCGGCGTGGCCGACACGTCGCGTGCCGGCGATGCCGCGCATCTTCGCGACGACGTCGTGGGAAGTGAACCCGGACGGCTTGTCGACGATGACCAGGCCGTCCGGGGTCGTGGTGCGCTGCGTGGTCATTCGGTGCCGCTGCCCCTGCCCTGCTCCGCCGAGGTGTCCTCGGGCGCGCCGTCCTCGTCCTCGTCGGCCGGCTTGCGGTACGGGTCGGCGCCCGCCGCGTACGCGGCACCGGTCGAGACCTGGCGCACCTCCTCGTCGCGCAGCCTGGCGCGGTCCAGGAGGTCGTCGATGGTGCGCGCCGTGTCGGGCAGCGCGTCGGGTACGAAGGCGAGGCTCGGGGTGTAGCGCACCCCGGTCTGCCGGCCCACCTCGGAGCGGAGCACGCCCTTGGCGCTCTCCAGCGCCGCGGCGGACGCGGCGCGCTCCTCGTCGTCGCCGTAGACCGTGTAGAAGACCGTGGCCTCCCGGAGGTCACCGGTGACGCGTGCGTCGGTGATGGTCACGAAGCCCAGTCGCGGGTCCTTGATACGCCGTTCCAGGGTCTGGGCGACCACGACCTGGATGCGATCGGCCAGCTTGCGGGCGCGAGCGTTGTCGGCCACCGGTCCGTCTCCCTACTTGGTGCTGTTCTGTCTCGGTTGGTCTGTGTGGAGGGCTGGGCCTCCGGGGGTACGTCGCGTGCGCGGCGCTCCGTACGGTCGCGACGTCCCGCACCGTACGAGCATGATGCGACATCCCGTGCGGCGCGATGCCGCGCACCGTACGTCGCGTGCACGACGCCCCGCACAACGCGACGTCCCGATCCCGTGCGAGGCGCCGTACTACGTGACGCCCCCTCCCACGCGGCCGCACTGCCGCGACGCGAGGCGACGCCCTCGCACGACCCGACGTCGCGCTCCGGCGCCCCGTCCCACCGCGCGGCGCGACGCGAGGTCAGTCGTCGTCCCCGTGGAAGCGTCTGCGTACCGCGAGCAGTTCCACCTCGGGACGATCGGCGACGAGGCGTTCGCAGCGATCGAGGAGATCGCTGAGGTGGCCCGCGTCACCCGAGACGGCGGCGAGGCCGATCTCGGTCCTGCGGTGGAGGTCCTGCGCACCCACCTCGGCCGCGCTCACGGCGTACTTCCGCTGGAGCTCGGCGACGATGGGGCGGACCACGGAGCGTTTGCCCTTGAGCGAGTGCACGTCGCCCAGGAGCAGATCGAAGGACAGGGTCCCCACATACATGCTGGTCCGGATGTCCCGCCGGTTCGGGGTACGAGGCGCCGCCTCCATGTGGCGGCAACCTCCCCACCGTACACGCGACACACGGGGCCGATCGACGGAATTCTCCGCCGACCGGCCCCGTGCTCGACCGTGTCAGCCGTGGCCCGTGTCAGCCGCGCTCACGCACGACCGACGCGGGATCCGGCGTCTCAGACGCGCGGCTTCTCGCGCATCTCGTACGTCGCGATGACGTCGTCGACCTTGATGTCGTTGAAGTTGCCGAGGTTGATACCGCCCTCGTAACCCTCACGGATCTCGGTGACGTCGTCCTTGAAGCGACGCAGGCCCTCGATGTTGAGGCTCTCCGCGATGACCTTGCCGTCACGGAGGAGCCGGGCCTTGGTGTTGCGCTTGACCTCGCCGGAACGGATGAGGACACCCGCGATGTTGCCGAGCTTGGAGGAGCGGAAGACCTCGCGGATCTCCGCCGTACCGAGCTCGACCTCTTCGTACTCCGGCTTGAGCATGCCCTTGAGGGCCGCCTCGATCTCCTCGATCGCCTGGTAGATGACCGAGTAGTACCGGACGTCGACACCCTCGCGCTCAGCCATCTGCGTGGCACGCCCGGCGGCGCGCACGTTGAAGCCGATGACGATGGCGTCCGAGCCGGTCGCCAGGTCGATGTCCGACTCGGTGACCGCACCGACGCCGCGGTGCAGCACCCGGATGTCGACCTCTTCGCCGACGTCGAGCTGGAGCAGCGAGGACTCCAGGGCCTCGACCGAACCGGAGGCGTCGCCCTTGATGATGAGGTTGAGCTGCTTGATCTCGCCCTCCTTGAGCACCTTGTCCAGGTCCTCCAGGGAGACGCGCCGGGTGCGCTTGGCGAACGCGGCGTTGCGCTCGCGGGCCGCGCGCTTCTCGGCGATCTGGCGGGCGGTGCGGTCCTCGTCGACGACGATGAAGTTGTCGCCGGCGCCGGGGACGTTGGTGAGACCGAGCACCTGGACGGGCGTCGAGGGACCGGCCTCCTCCACCGTGTTGCCCAGGTCGTCGAGCATGGCGCGGACGCGACCGTAGGCGTCGCCCACGACCATCGTCTCGCCGACCCGCAGGGTGCCGCGCTGCACCAGGACGGTCGCGGTGGCACCGCGGCCCTTGTCGAGGTGCGCCTCGATCGCGATGCCCTGCGCGTCCTGCTCCGCGTTGGCGCGCAGGTCGAGCGAGGCGTCGGCCGTGAGGATGACGGCCTCCAGGAGGCTGTCGATGTGCAGGCCCTGCTTGGCGGAGATGTCGACGAACATCGTGTCGCCGCCGTACTCCTCGGCGACGAGACCGAACTCGGTGAGCTGGCCGCGCACCTTGGTCGGGTCGGCGCCCTCAACGTCGATCTTGTTGACGGCGACGACGATCGGCACCTCGGCGGCCTTGGCGTGGTTGAGCGCCTCGACCGTCTGCGGCATGACGCCGTCGTTCGCCGCGACCACGAGGATCGCGATGTCGGTGGACTTCGCACCACGGGCACGCATGGCGGTGAACGCCTCGTGACCGGGGGTGTCGATGAAGGTGATGCGGCGGTCCTCGCCGTTCACCTCGGTCGCCACCTGGTACGCGCCGATGTGCTGCGTGATGCCGCCGGCCTCGCCCGCGATCACGTTGGTCTTGCGGATCGCGTCGAGCAGGCGGGTCTTGCCGTGGTCGACGTGACCCATGACGGTGACCACCGGCGGGCGGGCCGTGAGCAGCTCCTCGCCGCCCTCGTCCTCGCCGAACTCCAGGTCGAAGGACTCCAGGAGCTCGCGGTCCTCCTCTTCCGGGCTGACGATCTGAACCTTGTAGTTCATCTCGTTGGCCAGGAGTTCCAGCGTCTCGTCCGTGACGGACTGGGTCGCCGTGACCATCTCGCCGAGGTTCATCATCACCGCGACCAGCGAGGCCGGGTTGGCGTTGATCTTCTCGGCGAAGTCGGTGAGCGAGGCACCACGCGACAGGCGAACGGTCTCGCCGTTGCCGCGCGGCAGCATCACGCCGCCGACCGACGGGGCCTGCATGGCCTCGTACTCCTGGCGCCTCTGCCGCTTCGACTTACGACCACGACGCGCCGGACCGCCGGGACGCCCGAAGGCACCCTGCGTGCCCCCGCGGCCACCCGGGCCACCGGGACGACCACCGAAGCCGGGACGGCCACCGCCGCCACCGGGACGGCCGGCGAAGCCGCCGCCACCGCCACCGCCACCGGGACGGCCGGCGAAGCCGCCACCGCCGCCGCCACCGGGACGACCCGCGAAACCGCCACCGCCGGGACGACCGCCGCCGCCACCGGGGCGACCACCGGCACCGGGGCCGCGGCCGCCGGGACCGGGACGCTGACCGGCAGCGGGACGCTGCGGCATCATGCCCGGGTTCGGGCGGGGCCCGGCACCGGGACGCGGGGCCTGCGGACGGGGCATGCCGCCCGGCGTCGGACGCGCGCCGCCCTGCGGACGGGGACCGCCCTGACCGGCGCCGCCACCCTGCGGGCGCGGGCCACCGGGGGCACCGGCACCGCCGGGACGCGGGGCACCGCCACCGGGACGGGGCGCCTGCGGGCGGCCCATGCCGGTCGAGCCACCGGAGGTGAAGGGGTTGTTGCCGGGACGCGGCCCGGCGGGACGACCGCCCGGACGCGGGGCCTGGCCGCCGGGACGCGGGGCCTGACGGTCACCACGGCCCTGGCCGCCACCCTGCTGGGGACGGCTGCCACCGGGCTTGGGGGCGCCGCCGGGGCGCGGAGCCGACGGAGCGGACTGGCCGCTCTGGGCGGGCGCGGCGGGGGGCGCGGTGAACTCCGGCGTGGAAGGCGCCGGGGCGGCCGGACGGGCCGGACCCGGACGCGGGCCGGGAGCCGGGCGCGAGGCCGGGGCCTCGGTGCGCGCGGCGGGGGCCTCCGGCGCGGCGGGGCGCGCGGGAGCCGGCTTGGGCGCCGCGGGACGCGGCGCCGGGGAAGGGGTGGGGGCGGACGGCGAGGGTGCCGCCGGCCGTGCGGGCGCCTGCTTGCGCGGCGCGCCGGGACGGGGACCGGACTTGCCGGAGCCACCGCCCTGCTGGAATGCGTCAGTCAGTTTGCGCACCACCGGCGCCTCGATCGTCGAGGACGCCGAACGGACGAATTCACCGAGTTCTTGGAGCTTGGCCATGACGGCCTTGCTCTCTACGCCGAACTCCTTGGCGAGTTCGTATACCCGGACCTTAGCCACTTCGCTCCTTTGAGGTCCGGGGGGCGCCGGACCGTCGCTACTTCATGGGCGTACTCATCGCGTACTCATCGAGTGCTCATCGCAATCTCGACCTACTTCCGACTCGCGAGGTACCTGGGCCGCACGGCGGTTCCGTGCGGCGCTTCTTACGGTGTTGCCTGCTCGACATAGCGACGGAGTTCCGCCGTGTCGAGCGGCCCCTGGACCCGGAGGGCCCGGGGGAACGAGCGGCGGCGTACCGCCAGCTCCGTACAGGCCGGTACGGGGTGCACGTACGCACCCCGGCCGGGCAGCGTACCGCGCGGGTCGGGGAGCAGGGCTCCGTCGACCATCACAGTGCGCAGCAGTTCGTTCTTGGCCGCTCGCTCCCGGCACCCGACACAGGTGCGTTCAGGGCAGGGGCGCGCATGCGTCCGACCAGACACTCTTCAGTCTACCTCCCCGTAACGACCTCATCCCTATCGGGGGAAAAGATCGAACGGCCATCTGAGGCGGAGCGCCGCACCGGGCGGACTCCGCTTGTCCTGTGCTGTGTTCCGCGGGGCGCCTCCCCCGGGGACCGCGCGGGGCGCGAGGCCAGTGGGGGGATCGTGCCTTACGGGGGCGGGGTGGCGCACACGGATATCGGCTTCCCGTGGGCTGCGGCGGGGACGCCTGATCACGCGGCCCGAGGACGCGGTGGGGGCGCGGGGCGCGACGTGGCCGGAATCGCGGGCGTGCCTCCGTGGGTGGCTGTCGCGGCGTTCGGCGCCGTGGCGTCGCCCGCATGGGGGATGAACCGCGGAGTGACGTCGCCACGGCGCCGCGCTTTCCGCGTCTCCGCTTCCCTGCGTATCCGGAACGGCCACGCGCCGTGGCATATTCCACGGCGCGTGGTGCGCGGGCGACGCGACGTCGCGGGCACCGTACGGGCGTCAGCCGGAGGCGACGCGACGTGGCGGCGCCGACGCGACGTGGCGACGTGGCGACGTGGCGACGTGGTGCAGCCGGCGCGGCGCCGCGCCGCGCCAGTCCCCCGTCGTCAGCCCCGGGCCGGCCTGCGGTCCGCGCTGCGGGCGGGTGCGACGGTGCGGGACTCGCGGGCCCCGTCGCGGCTCCCCTCGCGGTCCTCGTTCCCGCTTCCGTCGCCGTCCTCGTCCGTCGCCTCCGTGTCGGGACGGATGTCGATGCGCCAGCCGGTGAGGCGCGCGGCGAGGCGGGCGTTCTGGCCCTCCTTGCCGATCGCCAGCGAGAGCTGGTAGTCGGGCACCGTGACGCGGGCGGAACGCGTCGCGAGGTCGACGACCTCGACGTGGCTGACGCGCGCCGGGGAGAGCGCGTGGGCCACGAGGTCGGCCGGGTTGTCCGACCAGTCGACGATGTCGATCTTCTCGCCGTTCAGTTCGGCCATGACGTTGCGCACCCGGCTGCCCATGGGGCCGATGCAGGCGCCCTTGGCGTTGAGCCCGGAGCGGTTCGAGCGGACCGCGATCTTCGTCCGGTGCCCGGCCTCGCGCGCGATGGCGGCGATCTCGACCGACCCGTCGGCGATCTCGGGGACCTCCAGGGCGAAGAGCTTCTTCACGAGGTTCGGGTGGGTGCGCGACAGGGTGACCGAGGGGCCGCGCATACCCTTCGCGACGCGTACGACATACGAGCGCAGCCGCAGACCGTGCGTGTACTCCTCGCCGGGGACCTGCTCCTGCACCGGCAGGATGGCCTCCAGCTTGCCGATGTCCACGAGGACGTTCTTCGGGTCGCGGCCCTGCTGGACGACGCCGGTCACGATGTCGCCCTCACGCCCGGCGTACTCGCCGAGCGTCGCGTCGTCCTGCGCGTCGCGCAGCCGCTGGAGGATGACCTGCTTGGCGGTCGTCGCCGCGATGCGCCCGAAGTCGGAGGGCGTGTCGTCGAACTCGCGCGGACGGGCGTCCTCGCCGAGATCCGCGAGGTCCGCCTCCTCCTCCCTCACCCACACCGTCACATGACCCGATTCACGGTCGAGATGGACGCGCGCGCGGCGGTGGCTGTGCTCCGTGCGGTGGTACGCGATGAGGAGCGCCGACTCGATCGCCTCGACCAAACGGTCGAAGGAGATCTCCTTCTCCCGGATCAGACCCCGCAGGGCACTCATGTCGATATCCACGGCTACGCCTCCTTCGGCTTCGGTGCCTGCTCGGCCTCGGCCTGCTCGGCGTGCTGAGGACCGGCCTCGGCCGTCCTCTCCTTGCGGTTGAACTCGATCTCCACGCGCGCCTTCGAGATCTCGGGGAACTCCAGCCTGCGGCTGGTCGGCTTGCGGCCCTTGACGCCCGGGACCTCCAGGTCGAGCCCGGCGTCGTCCGCCTTCAGCAGCCGGGCCACGAGCTCGCCGCCCTCGGCGAGCTGGAAGCGCACGAGACGGCCTGTGGCGCGCACGTAGTGGCGGTGGGCGGTGAGAGGACGGTCGGCACCGGGCGAGGTGACCTCCAGGACGTACTCGTTCTCGCCCATGGCGTCGGTGTCGTCCAGCAGGGTGGAGATCTCGCGGCTCAGCTCGGCACACGTGTCGAGCGAGACGCCCGAGTCGCCGTCCACCACGATCTGCAGCACTCTGCGACGGCCGGCCGGAGTCACGGTGATCTCTTCGAGATCGAGGTCCCTGGCGGTCACGAGGGGCTCCAGGAGTTCCCGCAGCCTCTCGCTCTGGGTGGTGCTCATCCGGGTGACTCCTCGGCCGCGTGTGCTGTTGTGGTGCGTCATGTCTCGGCTCAAAGGGTATCCGGTCGCGACGTCGAGTGGCGCCACTCGACCGGGTGTATCCCGGTACGGCATCGGAGCGACGTCGCGCGCGGCGGCGTCGCCGCGTCGTGACACCGCCGTGGCGCGACGTCGACGCCCCCATGCCGCCTTCCGGTGGACGAACGGCGCGACAAGGCGTCCGCGCCTCTGTACGACGGACGGACGCGGGTACGGTGATCACCGCAGTGCCACCACACTCCGCGGCCCCGGCGGTACGTCGCCCGCGACACGACGCGACGTCGCGTCGTGGACGTGACGCGACGCACACGTCGCGCGGGCACGGGGCCTGGGGCGCGGACCGCCGCACGTCGCGGGCAACGCCGCACGCGGCGCGACGTCGGGTCAGGTCGCGTCGCGGGCGACGTGCCGCGCGACGTGTTCGTCGCGTCGTGCGTCGCCTCCGGTCGCACGTCGCGTGCTCGGAAGACGTGGCGGCACTCGCACCCGCAATGCCGCTCCGTCGCGCCGCCGCTCCGCCGTATCGCTGTCATCCCCCGCCACCGTCGTCCGCCCGCCGTTCGCCGCTCTCGCCGCCTCCGTACGTCACCGCACCCGACCGCATCGCGCGCCGTGTCCCCACGCGACGTGGCGCCGTCGGCGCGGGTGCCGACGCGACGTGCGTGCGACGTCGGCACCGAATCCGCCGAGGAAGTACGCCGTGCCGCCACTGCCCGCCCCGGGTCCGCTGCCCCTCCCCCGTCTCTCGCGCCGTCTCCTGCTCGCCTCGGGCACCGCCCTGGCAGGTGCGACCCTGCTGACCGGCTGCTCGGACGACTCCGATGCCGCGTCGCGACGCCGTGCGAAGGCGGAGGCCACCACCGCGCAGAAGCTGAGCCGCTCGGCCGCGCGCGACAGTGCCGGCCTGACGGCGCGTTACGACGCGACGCTGGCGGCGCACCCCGGACTCGACGCGACGTTGCGCCCGCTGCGCGCGCAGGTGTCGCGCCACCACGAGGCGTTCGACGCGGCGGGACGCGGCGCGACGAGCAGCCCGTCCCCCGACGCGTCGTCCTCCGCGACCGGTCGCGCGGCGGGTGCCGCGGCCGCGGCCGCGTCGCCCACTCCCCCCGTCGCGTCCGACGAGAAGACGGCGCTGCGCGACCTCGCCGCGGCGGAGAAGAAGCTCGCCGACCAGCGTGCGCGCGTCCTGGTGGACGCACCGGGGGAACTGGCCCGTCTGCTCGCCTCGGTGGCCGCCGCCGGCGCCGCACACGCCTACGTACTCGGCGCCGCGGCCACGTGAGACCGCACGCCAGCCTTCCCGCACGGGAGCGGGTGGACCAGAAGCCAGCAGGAGGAGTCGCCGGTGTCTGAAATTGCTCGTACGCGCGTCGGAAAATCCGATGCCACGGAGCGAGAGCGGAAGGCCGCGCAGGCGGCGTTGCGCGCGGAGCACGCCGCGGTCTACGGCTACGGCGTCGTCGGGGGACGCGTCGCGCCCTCGCGCCGCGACGACGCGCGGGCGGCCTACGACGCGCACCGCGCGCGACGCGACGCCCTGGAACGCGACGTCACCGACCTCGGCGGCACGCCGGAGCCCGCTGCCGCGGCGTACACGCTGCCGTTCGCAGTGCCCGACGCCGCGGCGGCGCTACGGCTGGCGGGCGCGCTCGAAGAACGCGTCGCGGCGGTGTACGCCGACCTGGTGCGCGCCGCGTCGGGGCAACGTCGCGCGGACGCCGCCGCCGCGTTGCGCGAGGCAGCGGTCCGCGCGGTGCGCTGGAGCGGTGACGGCGTAGCCTTCCCAGGTCTGGCGGAACGATCGAATTCGGCCAAGGAGGCCGGGAAGGAGCGTCCGGCTTCGCCGCCGCCGCAGGACTGACCACCCGGTACCCGCCGAAAGGATGCGCCCCGCATGGTCCTCGAACCTCCCCGACGACTCGTACGGGCCCTGGAAGAGGACCCCGGCGCGGAGGACGCGGCGGCCTGGCTGGACCGGCTCCCTGAGCTGGTCGAGGCGGCCACGCGCCACTACGGCGTACGGGTGGAGCGGCTGCTCCAGCCGGGCGGGCGCAGCGGCGTGGTCCTGCTGGTACGCCGCGCGGACGACACTCCCGCCGTCCTCAAGCTCGCGCCGCCGGGCGCGCGCTGTGCCGCCGAGGCGGCGGCGCTCGCACGGTGGGCCGGCCTCGGGGCGTGCCGTCTTCTCGCCGCCCCCGAGACCGCCGCGGAGACCGGCCGAGGGCACGGCGCGGCGCCCGACGACGGGACGGGGAACGCGCCGACGGCGTTCGTCAGTGAGCGCGGCCTGCTCTTGGAGCGCCTGCGCCCTGAGATCTCGCTGAGTTCCCTGCCGCAGGCGAAGGCATTGCTCGAAGCTGCGGAGACGGTGCGCAGGCTGTGGGTGCCGGTGGCCGACGAGTCGCCGTACGAGACACTCGCCGCGCGCACGGAGCGGCAGGGGGTGCGCATGCGCGAGACGGCG
The DNA here is from genome assembly GCF_000719475.1 of Streptomyces sp. NRRL F-5630. Taxonomy (GTDB): domain Bacteria; phylum Actinomycetota; class Actinomycetes; order Streptomycetales; family Streptomycetaceae; genus Streptomyces. Next base: position 24,961 of record NZ_JOGO01000060.1, read on the forward strand.
GGCCCGCTCGTCCTGCCTCTCGTCGAGAACGCCCTCGCGGTACGGCGCGACCTGCTCGCCGACGCCGCGCGGCCGGGCGAGGAACGCGTGCTGCTGCACGGCGCCTTCCGGCAGGCGAAGGTCCTCGCGGGCGAGCGGATGCCGTGGCTCGCGGTCGGTCCGGAGCCCCTGATCGGCGAACGGGCCTACGACGTCGCGCGCCTGATTCGCGACCGGCTGGAGGACCTCGTCGCGAGCGACGGCGGGGCGAGCGCCGCGCGACGTCGCGTCGCCAAGCTCGCGGAGGCCCTCGACCTGGACCGCGACCGGGTCCAGGGCTGGGCACATTTTCGCGCGACGGCGGCCGGCGTGGCGGCGCTCGCAGCGGGACGCCGCCAGGAGGGTGAGACGCTGCTGGAGTTCGCCGCCTGGCTGTGAGGCCCCGAGCGTGTGGGCGGGACGCCGCGGTGCAGGAGGCAACGTCGCGTACGGAGACGGCCCGGCATATCGCGTACGCGGACCCGGCCACGTCGCGTACCCGGCACGGCGACGTCGCGTGTCCCACGTCGCGCACCCACGTCGCGTGCGACCAGGCACGATGCGGTGCGACGTCGCGTGCCACGAGGCATGGCAACGTAGCCCCCGCGGACGTCGCGCACCCGCCGAGAGCACCGCTCCGTCCCCGTAGCGCACCGTCCCCCGCTCCCCGCGCCCGCACCCACGCACACCGCAGCGCGGGGCGTCGCGTGACGTCCCGCGCTGCGGGGTGGTGCCGGCTCTTCGGGCGGCTCAGGCGGTCAGGCGGGCGACGGCTTCCTCGACCGGGAGTTCCTCGCGCTCGCCCGTGCGGCGGTCCTTGAGCTCGACGATGCCCTCGGCTGCGCGGCGGCCGGCGATGACGGTCTTCGGGACGCCGATGAGCTCCGCGTCGGTGAACTTGACGCCGGGCGAGACGCCCGCGCGGTCGTCGACGAGGACGCGAGCTCCCGCGGCGGCGAGCTTGTCGGCGATCTCCAGGGCCAGCTCGGTCTGGAGGACCTTGCCCGCGGCGACGACGTGGACATCGGCCGGGGCGACCTCGGCGGGCCAGCACAGGCCCTTGTCGTCGGCGGTCTGCTCGGCGAGCGCGGCGACGGCGCGCGAGACACCGATGCCGTAGGAGCCCATCGTGACGCGGACCGGCTTGCCGTTCTGGCCGAGGACGTCGAGCTGGAAGGTGTCGGCGTACTTGCGGCCGAGCTGGAAGATATGGCCGATCTCGATGGCGCGGTCGAGGTGGAGGCCCTGGCCGCAGTTGGGGCACGGGTCGCCCTCCTCGACGACGACGACATCGAGGTAGTCGTCGACCTCGAAGTCGCGGCCCGCGACGACGTTGCGCGCGTGGGTGTCGGGCTTGTTGGCGCCCGTGACCCAGGCGGTGCCGGGGGCGACGCGGGGGTCGGCGATGTAGCGGAGCTTCAGGCCCTGGGGGCCGACGTAGCCGCGTACCAGCTCGGGGTTCGCCTCGAAGTCCTCGGCGGTGACGATGTCGACGACGGCGGGCGCCAGGTGCTCGCCGAGCTTGCCGAGGTCGACCTCGCGGTCACCGGGGACGCCGACGGCGACGATCTCGCCGTCCACCTTGACCAGCAGGTTCTTGAGCGTCGCCGAGGCGGGCACGCCGAGGTGTTCGGCGAGGGTCTCGATCGTCGGCGTGTCGGGAGTGTCCAGCTCCTCGACCGGGCCATGCGCGGAACCGTCCACAGCGGCGCCCTTGAAGGTGACCGCCTCGGTGTTCGCGGCGAAACCGCAGTTGGGGCAGTCGGCGAAGGTATCCTCACCGGCGGCGGCGGGGGCGAGGAACTCCTCCGAGGCCGAACCGCCCATGGCTCCCGAGACGGCGGAGACGATGCGGTAGTCGAGGCCGAGGCGCGCGAAGATCTTGCGGTACGCCTCACGGTGCAGTGCGTACGACTCGGCGAGGCCCTCGTCGGTCGTGTCGAAGGAGTACGAGTCCTTCATGAGGAACTCGCGACCGCGCAGCACGCCGGAACGGGGACGCGCCTCATCGCGGTACTTCGTCTGGATCTGGTACAGCATGACCGGAAGGTCCTTGTACGAGGTGCACTGGTCCTTCACGACCTGCGTGAAGATCTCCTCGTGGGTCGGGCCGAGCAGGTAGTCGGCGCCCTTGCGGTCCTTCAGACGGAAGAGCAGGTCGCCGTACTCCTCCCAGCGCCCGGTCGCCTCGTAGGGCTCACGCGGCAGGAGCGCGGGCAGCAGGACCTCCTGGGCGCCGATGGCGTCCAGTTCCTCGCGGACGATCTGCGAGATGTTGTCGAGGACCTTCTTGCCGAGCGGCAGCCAGGACCAGATACCGGCGGCCGTACGGCGCACGTAGCCGGCACGGACCAGCAGCTTGTGGCTGAGCGTCTCGGCGTCCGCCGGGTCGTCACGCAATGTCTTGACCATCAATCGGGACATGCGCTGGACCTGGGCCATGGTGAACTCCTGCGAGGAAAGGGTGAGGGTGACGAGGTTAGCCGGGGCCCAGGGGCTGGCGGAAATCGGTTATGCCCGGCCGGGACGCGGGCCGCGCAGAGGCAACGTCGCGCCCATCACCGCGTACGGCAACGGTGCGCCCGGGAAGGCGATCTGCCGCGCGAGGTCGCGGTAACCGAGCGAGGCGTACAGGGCGCGCGCGGGACTGTCGCGGTCGATGGCGGAGAGGATCGAACGGGGCTGCGGCGCGGCGTCGGTCAGGCCGGTGATGAGAGCGCGGCCGATGCCGCGGTTCTGGTGGCGCGGGTGGACGTGCAGTTCGGTGATCACGAAGGAGTCGTCGAGCCACTCGTCGTTGCCGAGTCTGCGCAGGTACGGCTGCACGACCGTGGACCACCAGTGGGCGCGGTCGTTCGGGAGGCCGTAGACGAAGCCGACGAGGCGGTTCTCGGCCGTCGTGGCGCCGAGCGCCCGGGCGCCGGGAACGCCGAGGTGCCGCAGCACGATGTGGTGCCGTACGTCGATCTCCTCGTCGGTGAGGCCGAAGGCAAGGGCTTGCACGGCGAGTGCCTCGTCGACGCGGGCGGCCAGATCGAGCGGGCCGACCGTGATCTCGTCCGGGGTACTGGGGGTGTGCCCGGGGTTGCTCGACATGCGGGGAGACTACCGGGCGTCGGGGGCGGGACGGCGGGGAGGGAGCGGGGGCGGGCGGGAAGAGCTGGTGCGGGCACAGGGACGGAGCCGGGGTGACGTGGTACGGGATGTGACATGGCCGGAGCGCCGAGCTGTCGCGTGGACACGGCGTCGTGGCATATGCGACGTCGCGTGGCGCCGTGCTCGGCTTCCGTACGACGCGGAGTCGACAACTCGGGAACACGTCGCGTGAGTTGGACGTGGAGAGGAGCGCCGTCCCGCCTCCCCCGTCACGCGCCGTGCCGACCCTCAGTGCGCGCCGTACCCGTCTCGGAAGACCGGCGCCTTCTCTCCGGCCTCGACGGGCACGTGCAACCTGTTCTGGCGCGGCGGCATGGGGCAGTTGTACTGGTCCGAGAATCCGCACGGCGGGACGAAGGCGCGGTTGAAGTCGAGGACGACGCGCTGTGGCCCGTTGTCCCGTTCGTCGCGCTGCACGAAGAGGAAACGGCCCGCACCGTAGGTGCTCGTTCCGTTCGTCGGGTCGCCGAAGACGAGCAGGAGGGTGCCGTCGTCGTCGAAGGCGCTGAGGGTGTAGGCGGTGCCGTCGAGAGTGAGCCGCAGGTCGCCGGGGACGACCAGGTCGCGCGTACCCCCGTTGTCACGGATGTGCTCGAAGGGCACCGTCCTCGCGCCCTGCACCGGCTCGTACTCGGCCTCCAGGACCCAGTCGGGGCGGTACGGGAAGGTGTCGACGGAGTCGAAGTGCCGCGCTGCGGGCGAGCGCGGGTCCCAGCGGCGCAGTCCGTACTCGGGGCGCCCGCTGACCGGCTCGGTGCGTTCCAGGGTCGTGAGGGTCTGCCCCTCCCCTAGTTCGGCCCGCGCCGCGTCGAGGTCGGGGCGCTCGCCCAGGGGCGCCCAGCGGGTCTCGACGAGGGCGAGGTTGCCCTGCGGTGCGGTGAGGGCGGCGCGACGTCGCGCGCGCCATTCCTCCCATGCGGCGCGCTCCGTCGCGACATCGCGGGCGGCGTGCTGCGTCGCGACGTCGCGAGGGGCGGCGCCTTTCGGGCCGGCGCCGTCGGTCGGGTCAGTCATTTCCTGCCTCGCTTTTCTGGGGGTAAGGGGCCTGGCAGGCGCGGCGAAGGCGCGTCGCGCGATCGGCACCATGTCGCCCGCGACCTGCGCGAACGCCGCGTCGGTCGTCGTGCGCGGCACTGGGCTCCGGCACCGTAGCGGAGCCCGGTCCAGGTCCCCCGCACCGGTACGGAGCCAGGGTTCCATTCAGAAGAGGATGCTGGCGAAGGCGCCCGTCTCCTGGAAGCCGACGCGGCGGTACGTGGCGCGCGCCGCAGTGTTGAAGTCGTTCACGTACAGGCTCGCCACCGGGGCTATGTCGCGCAGCGCGTACGCCAGGACCGCCGCCATACCCGGTGCGGCGAGCCCGCGACCCCGGTACTCCGGGTTGACCCAGACACCCTGGATCTGGCACGCCTCAGGGGTCGTCGCGCCGATCTCGGCCTTGAAGACGACCTTGCCGTTGTCGATGCGGGCGAAGGAACGTCCGGCGTTGATGAGCTCGGCGACGCGCGCCTGATAGAGGAGCCCACCGTCCCCCGCGAGCGGGGAGATCCCGACCTCCTCAGTGAACATCGCGACGCACGCGGGCATCAGCGTCTCGACCTCGTCGCCGCGTACGCGGCGTACGAGTGGGTCGGGAGGTACGTCGGACACTTGGTCCGCGGTCATGAGGGGCTGGCAGGCCCGGACCTCACGGGCGGGGCCCCAGTACGGTTCGAGCAGGGACCAGAGCAGGCGTGTGGGTTCGGCCGGTCCCACGATCGACGAGCAGCGCCGGCCGGCGCGACGGGCGCGCTCGGCGAAGGCGCGCACGGCCTCGGGTACCGCGCAGATGGGGACGAGGTTCGCCCCGGCGTAGCACAGCGACGTGAGGTGGCCGCGCTGGTACCAGCCCCACATCTCGCCACCGAGGCGCCAAGGGTCGAGACCGGCCACCTGGACGCGGGAGGTGACGAAGGCGTTCGCCACCGGGTCCTGGCGCAGGACGGCCAAGGCGGCGTCCAGGTCTTCGGGACCGAGGACCCTGGTGGTGGTCTGAGTCAACACGTTCGAAGCGCCTCACCGTACGGGCTACTGGTTTTGGCACTGTACCCGTCGCGCGGACGACGCGCTCCGGGGACGGGGAGCAGCGGGCCGAGCGGTCGATGGGGCCCGGTGCTGCCGTGGGGTCGCACGGTGGCAGGCGGCGTCGCATATGCCCCTGGCGTATACAACGTCGCGTCGGCAGGGATGACGCGGCGTGCGCGACGCGAGGTCAGTGCCCACACCGCCGCGCGACGTGGCATATGCGACGTCGCGTGTGACCAGGCACGACGCCCTCCACACCGAACCCGCCGGGCGCGACGTCGTCGCCCACGCGCCGTCGCTCCCCCACTCACCCACGCCATCGCACCGCACCGCGGGCCCCCACACACGAGCGGCCCGGGGACGTGAGCGTCCCCAGGCCGTCAGTGGTACGACTCAGCTGACGGAGACCTCGGGCTCACCGGACGTGATGCCGTCGGCCTCCATCTGCGCGGCGATCTTCTGCGCCTCGTCGATGAGGGTCTCCACGATCTTCGACTCGGGGACGGTTTTGATGACCTCGCCCTTGACGAAGATCTGGCCCTTGCCGTTACCGGAGGCGACCCCGAGGTCGGCCTCGCGAGCCTCGCCCGGCCCGTTGACGACGCAGCCCATGACCGCGACGCGCAGCGGGACCTCCATGCCATCGAGCCCGGCGGTGACCTCGTTGGCGAGCTTGTAGACATCGACCTGGGCGCGCCCGCAGGAGGGGCAGGAGACGATCTCCAGGCGGCGCGGCTTGAGGTTGAGGGACTCCAGGATCTGGAGGCCGACCTTGACCTCCTCGGCCGGCGGCGCCGAGAGGGAGACGCGGATCGTGTCGCCGATGCCCTCGGCGAGCAGCGCGCCGAAGGCCACGGCGGACTTGATGGTGCCCTGGAAGGCCGGTCCGGCTTCGGTGACACCGAGGTGGAGGGGGTAGTCGCACGCCTGCGCGAGCTGACGGTAGGCGTTGACCATGACGACGGGGTCGTTGTGCTTGACCGAGATCTTGATGTCCCGGAAGCCGTGCTCCTCGAAGAGCGACGCCTCCCATAGGGCGGACTCGACGAGCGCCTCGGGCGTGGCCTTGCCGTACTTCTGGAGGAGCCGCCTGTCGAGCGAACCGGCGTTGACGCCGATGCGGATCGGCACGCCCGCGTCGCCCGCGGCCTTGGCGATCTCCTTGACCTTGTCGTCGAACTGCTTGATGTTGCCCGGGTTGACCCGGACCGCCGCGCAGCCCGCGTCGATGGCGGCGAAGACGTACTTCGGCTGGAAGTGGATGTCCGCGATCACGGGGATCTGCGACTTGCGCGCGATGACGGGCAGCGCGTCGGCGTCGTCCTGCGTCGGGCAGGCGACGCGCACGATCTGGCAGCCGGACGCCGTCAGCTCGGCGATCTGCTGGAGCGTCGCGCCGATGTCGGAGGTGCGTGTGGTGGTCATCGACTGGACGGACACGGGGGCGCCGCCACCGACGGGGACGCTCCCGACCTGGATCTGCCGGCTCTTCCTGCGCTCGGCGAGCTGGGTAGGAACGGACGGCATTCCCAGTGAAATCGCAGTCATCTGCAGTGCAACCCCAACGTGTGGATATCGGTCCCGGAATCCTCGGGCTCCGTCACCCGAGATTACGTCACTACCGGATAGAGGGAACACGGACCCGCACCGGGTCACCTGTTCGTCGGTCGCACGCCACCTGCCCGGCGCCGCACGGACGACCGCCGTACGTCGCGTCCCGCCTCGTCATTCGCCCTGTACGGTGCGACGTCGCGCACCGCACGCGGCGTCGCCTGGTGCGACGTCGCGTTCCCGTCTCGTCGCGCGGGGCGGTACGGGGCGCTACGTCGCACGCCGTATGCCGCGTCGCACGAAGCACGCGGGGCGGCGTACGGCGCGCGTCTCGGCGGCCGGATGCGTCTGGGCGACGTCGCGTCGTACGCGGTGGCGGCGCCCCGTCCACGCGGCGCAGCGCGTGCACGACGACGCGACGTCGCATATTCCACGTCGCGTGTGACCAGGCACGATACCCGCCGCGCCGAACCCGGCCGCGCACCCTGTTGCGACGCCCCGTCGCCCTGCGGCGAGGCCCTGGCGCGCCGTCGCGCCACGCGTCGTCCTCCGCGTGGCGCGACGGTGCGGCGTCACGTGATCTTGACCGGGTTCACCAGGTCGGCGATGAACACGAGCAGCGTGAAGCACACGAAGACGCCCGCGACCACGTACGCCACCGGCATCAGCTTCGCGACGTCGAAGGGGCCCGGGTCGGGGCGGCGGAAGACGCGGGCCGTGTGGCGGCGTACCGCCTCCCACAGCGCGCCCGCGATGTGCCCGCCGTCGAGGGGCAGCAGGGGCAGCATGTTGAAGAGGAACAGGGAGAGATTGAAGCCCGCGACGAGGAACAGCATCATCGCGATCTGGTTCTCCGGCGGGATGTCGAGGGTGAACACCTCGCCGCCCACGCGCGCCGCGCCGAGGACGCCCATCGGCGAGTCCTGCTTGCGCTCCCCGCCGTCGAACGCAGCGTTCCACAGGTCGGGGATCTTGGAGGGCAGCGCCAGCATCGACTGGACGCCGTTCTCCATCATGGTGCCCATCTGGTCGACGGACTGCCCGAAGGACTGCTTGACGATGCCCGAGGCCGGCGTGAAGCCGAGGAAGCCCGCCGTGACGTACTGGCCGTCGACGACGCCGCCGTCACCGTCGGTCTTGGCGACCTGGTTCTCTATGACGTCGGCGTGGAGCGTACGGCGCGTGCCGTCGCGTTCGACCGTGATCGTCGCCGTGCCGCGCGAGGCGCGGATGCGGGACTGGAGGACGCTGTAGTCGTCGACGGACTGCCCGTTGTAGGCGACGATCTTGTCGCCCGGCTTGAGTCCGGCGGCCTTGGCGGGTGCCGGGGCGTCGCCCTTGGCGCAGGTGTCGCGGTTCTCGCTCTGGTTGATGACGCAGTCGGAGACCGTGCTGACCGTGGTGGTCTGCGTGTTCAGGCCGAAGGTCATCATGACGCCGAAGAAGATCGCGGCGGCGAGCACCAGGTTCATGAACGGGCCCGCGAACATGACGATGACGCGCTTCCAGGGCTTGCGCGTGTAGAACATGCGCGTCTCGTCGCCCGGTTCGAGTTCCTCGTACGCGGCGGAGCGGGCGTCCTCGATCATGCCGCGCCAGGGCGACGTGGAACGCGCCTCGATGCGTCCGTCGGGTCCCGGCGGGAACATCCCGATCATGCGGATGTAGCCGCCGAGCGGCACGGCCTTGAGGCCGTACTCGGTGTCGCCCTTCTTGCGCGAGAAGAGCGTCGGCCCGAAGCCGACCATGTATTGCGGCACACGGATGCCGAAGAGCTTCGCGGTGGAAAGGTGCCCCAGCTCGTGCCAGGCGATCGAGAACAGCAGCCCGATCACGAAGACGACTATGCCGAGGATCGTCATCAATACGGTCACGCAGTGGCCTCCACTGTCGCCTTCGCAGCAAGTTCGCGTGCCCGGGCCCGCGCCCAGGTCTCCGCGTCGAGAACGTCCTCAAGCGTCAGGGCGGTTCCCGCCGCCGGCGTGCCGTGCTCGGCCACCACGGCGGTCACCGTGTCCATGATCGCGTTGAAGGCGAGGGCGCCCTTGAGAAAAGCGTCCACACATTCCTCGTTGGCGGCATTGAACACCGCCGGAGCCGTCCCCGCGAGCCGCCCCACGTGCCGGGCGAGTCCGACCGAGGGGAACGCCTCGTCGTCGAGCGGGAAGAACTCCCAGGACGAGGCGGTGCTCCAGTCGAAGCCCTGCGCGGCGTCGGGCACGCGCTCGGGCCAGCCGAGGCCGATCGCGATGGGGCCGCGCATGTCGGGCGGCGTCGCCTGCGCGAGCGTCGACCCGTCCACGAACTCCACCATCGAGTGCACGTAGGACTGCGGGTGCACGACGACCTCGATGCGCTCGAAGGGAATGTCGTAGAGGAGGTGCGCCTCGATGACCTCCAGGCCCTTGTTGACGAGCGTCGCGGAGTTGACGGTGATGACCGGGCCCATGGACCACGTGGGGTGCGCGAGCGCGTCCTGCGGGGTGACGGTGGCCAGTTCGGCCCTCGTACGGCCCCGGAAGGGCCCTCCGGAGGCCGTTACGACGAGCTTGCGCACCTCGGCGCGCGTGCCGGCGGCGAGCGCCTGGAAGAGCGCGGCGTGCTCGGAGTCGACGGGAATGATCTGGCCCGGCGCCGCGAGCTCCTTGACGAGCGGGCCGCCGACGATGAGCGACTCCTTGTTGGCGAGCGCGAGAGTGCGCCCGGCCTTCAGCGCCGCGAGCGTGGGGGCGAGGCCGATGGAACCGGTGATGCCGTTGAGCACCGTATGGCACGGCGACGCCGCGAGATGCGTCGCGGCGTCGGGGCCCGCCAGGATCTCGGGCAGCGGCTCCGCGCCGTACTGCGCGGACAGCGCTTCGCGCAGCTGGGGCACGAGGTCTTCGCGCGCCACCGCGACGTGGTCGACGCGCAGGCGATACGCCTGCTCGGCGAGCAGGCCGACCCTGCCGCCCGCCGCGGAGAGCGCGGTGACCCGGAAGCGGTCCGGGTTGCGCAGGACGAGGTCCACGGCCTGCGTGCCGATGGAGCCCGTGGAGCCGAGCACGACGATGTCGCGACGTCCCGGCGTGGCGTCGTAGCGGAGATGGGGGTCGGCGAGTGGAGCAGGACTGTCGGTCATCCCCCCATTCTCGCCATAAGACCTGTGCGTGAGGACATCGCGTCCCGGAAGTCACCCGGCGGGCGGCGTCCAGATGTACGGCGTCGTGGTCGTGAGCTCCAGGAAGCCGAGGCGGCGCAGGATGGGCGCGCTGTCGGCGCTCGCGTCGACCTGGAGGTACCGGACGCCACGGGCGGCGGCGATACGGGCGCGCGCGGCCACCGTCGCGCGGTACAGGCCCCGCCCGCGCCACGCGGCTCCCCGGGAGCACCTGGGCACCGGCCGCCACCTCACCGTCCTCGCCGAGGGCCTTCCCCTCCTCCAGGACCACTTCCTCCCCCGCAGCCAGGCGCGCCCCCACCCGGACATCCACACCCCCCTCCCCGCGCCATTCCCGTCCTTGCCGTGGCCGCCACCGGCCCCCGCACAAGCCGCCGCACCGGCCCCGGACCCCGTCACCCTCACCCCGGGGCCCGCCCCGGACCCGCGGACCGCAGCCCCGGACCCGGCCCCCGCACCTCCGGGCACTCCGCACCGGCCCGCCCCGCCCGCGCGCCCCTCGCTCACCGCCCACACCGAGAACGCCGTGACCCCCAGCCCGGCCCTCCCCTCGACCGCGCCCACCGACGCCACCCCCCGACCCACCGCACCGGCCGACGCGCCCCCCGCGGGCCCC
>NZ_JOGO01000061.1 GCF_000719475.1 Streptomyces sp. NRRL F-5630
GAGGGGCATGTTGTAGGTGGCTGAGCCGCCCTCGAAGCGGTTGAGGAACCACAGGCGCTGCTGCGCGTACGACAGCGGGAGACGCGCCGGGCGCTCGTATCGCACGACGGGAGGCCGTGCCGTCCCGGAGGACTTCTCGATCCGCTCGGCCAGTCCGGCGACGGTCGGCGCGGAGAACAGGTCGCGGAGGGCGACCTCGGAGCCGAGGGTCCGGCGGATGCGGCTGATCAGCCGGGTCGCGAGCAGGGAATGGCCGCCCAGGGCGAAGAAGTCGTCGTCCACGCCGACGGACGGCAGGCCGAGTACTTCCGCGAACAGTCCGGCGAGCAACTCCTCACGCAGGCCGCGCGGTCCGCGGCCGGCCCCACCGGCCGTCATTCCGGGCGCGGGCAGCGCCGCCCGGTCGAGCTTGCCGTGGGCCGTCACGGGCAACGCGTCCAGCACGACCACGGCCGACGGCACCATGTACGCGGGCAGCCGGTCCCGCAGCGCCTCCCGCAGCAGTTCGGGCAGCGCCTCACGGGACGGCACGCTCTCCCCGCCGCGGGTCTCAGGGATGGCGTCGGGGACCACGTACGCGGTGAGCCGGAGGTCCCCGGGACGGTCCTCACGGACGATCACCACGGCCTGTCCGACACCAGGGCGGTCCAGCAGCGCGCTCTCGACCTCTCCCGCCTCGATGCGGAAGCCGCGCAGCTTCAACTGGCCGTCCGCGCGCCCCTCGTAGACCAGGTCACCGGCCGGGTCCACCCGGACCAGGTCCCCGGTGCGGTACATCCGTGCCCCCGGTTCCCCGAAGGGGGCGGCGACGAAACGGGCCGACGTGAGCGCGGACCGGCCCAGGTAGCCCCGGGCCAGCCCCGGCCCCGTCAGGTACAGCTCGCCCACCACGCCTTGCGGAACCGGGCGCAGCGCCTCGTCCAGGACGTAGGCGCGGGTGCCCGCCACCGGGGTGCCGATCGGGGGCGTGCCGGCGGTGGTGAGGTCGCCGCTGGTCGTGGCGCAGATGGTGGCCTCGGTCGGCCCGTACGCGTTGAACACGCGGCGGCCCTGCCGCCAGCGGGCCACCAGTTCCGCCGGGCACGCCTCGCCGCCGACCAGCAGGGTGCGCAGGCCGGGTACCGCCTCGGGGCGGACGCCCGCGAGCACTGTCGGCGGGATCAGCGCGAGCGACACGTCCTGCTCCGCGAGGAACGCGGCCAGGGTGTCGCCCGCCAGGACGGTTCCCTCGGGCGGGACGACCAGGGCGGCGCCGTTGGGGAGTGCCATCAGCAGCTCCATCACCGACGCGTCGAAACTGGGCGAGGCGAACTGCAGCACGCGGTCCGACGCGTCGATCCCGAACCTGGCGGCCATGTCGGCGGTCAGTCCCGCCAGGCCGGTGTGCGCCACGACCACCCCCTTGGGGGCGCCCGTGGAACCCGAGGTGTAGATGACGTAGGCGGGGTGCTCCGGCAGCAGCGGGCGGACCCGGTCGGCGTCCGAGGGGTCGTGGTCGCTCCCTCCCGGAACACCCGTCCCCGCCTCCCCCGAAGGCCCCGCGTCCAGCACCAGCACCGGACCGTGACCGGCCACCGGGCCCTCGGCGTGCGCGGCGGCGGTGACGGTGAGCGCCGGGGACGCGTTGCCCAGCATGTACGCGATGCGCTCCGCCGGGTACGAGGGGTCGACGGGCAGGAACGCGGCGCCCGCCTTCGACACGGCCAGCGCGACCGCCACCAAGTCGGCGGAGCGAGGCAGCGCGACCGCCACCGTGTCCTCCGGGCCGACACCGAGGCCGATGAGCCGGTGCGCGAGCCGGTTGGCGCGGACGTTCAGCTCCTGGTACGCGATCCGCTCCGTCCCTGCCGACAGCGCCACCGTGTCCGGGGAAGCGGCCGCTCGCCGCTCGAACAGCTCCGGCAGCGTCCGCGCCCCGCCCCGGACCGCCGGAGCGGCTGGCGTGCCCCCGGCCGACGGACGGCGCGCGGTGCCCGCGTCCAGCACGGCCCCGCCCACGCCCCTCCGCGGGTCAGCGGTGAACTGCTCCAGCAACCGCGCCCACCGCGCCACCAGCGCCTCGACGGTCGCCCGGTCGTAGAGGTCGGTGGCGTACTCGGCGACGCCGGACAGACCGGCCGGGGTGCCGTCATCGGCGAAGTGCTCGACGAGGCTCAGCGACAGGTCGAAGCGGGACACCCCGAGATACAGGGGCCGCCCCGAGGCTTCCAGGCCGGGCAGAGCGGTGCGGGGGTAGGACATGTTCTGGAGGGCCAACGACACCTGGAACAGCGGATGATGGCTCGCCGAACGGTGCGGGCGCAGCGCCTCCACGACCCGTTCGAACGGCACGTCCTGACAGGCGTACGCGGCCAGGCTGTCCTGCCGTACCCGGTCCAGGAGGTCACCGAAGGCGGGATCGCCTGAGGTGTCCACGCGCAGCACGAGCGGGTTGACGAAGCAGCCGATCAGGTGGTCGAGGGCCGTGTCCGTGCGCCCCGCGACCGGTGAGCCGAGCGGGATGTCGGTGCCCGCGCCCAGCCGCGTCAGCAGCGCGGCCAGGCTCGCCTGCAGCACCATGAACACGGTCGCGCCGTGCGCGTCCGCGAGCGCCGCGATCCGCTCCGCGAGGTCCGCGTCGAACGCGAAGTCCACGGTGGCGCCCCGGTGCGAGGCCACCGCGGGCCGCGGCCGGTCGCCGGGCAGCGTGACGACATCCGGCAGACCGGCCAAACGCTCTCTCCAGTAGGCGAGCTGCCGGTTGCCGTGGGCGTCGGGGTCGTCCCGGTCGCCGAGCAGCGCCCGCTGCCACAGGGTGTGGTCGGCGTACTGCACGGGCAGCGGCTCCCACTCCGGTGCGGCGCCCTTCGCACGGGCGGCGTACGCGCGGAAGAGGTCGTCGGCGAGCGGGCTGAACGACCAGCCGTCGGCCGCGATGTGGTGCAGCAGGATCAGTACCGTGCACGTGTCCGGGCCGGTCCCGAAGAGGGTGACGCGCAGCGGCGGCGCGGCGGACAGGTCGAAACGGTGGTGCGCGGCCTCCTCCAGCTCGGCCGCCAGCGCCCCGGCCTCCACCTGGCGCTCGTGCCACTCCACCGGCACCTGTCCTGGCGGCAGAATCCGCTGGTGGGGCAGGCCCGAGGAGTCGACACCGATGACCGTGCGCAGCGTTTCGTGCCGGTCGGCGAGGTCCTGGAAAGCCCTGCGCAGCGCCACCCGGTCCACGGCACCGGACAGAGTGAGCAGCAGCGGGATGTTGTAGGTGGGGGAGGGGCCCTCCCACTGGTACAGGAACCACAGGCTGTTCTGCGCCGGCGACAGCGGCATCGGGTCGGAGCGCTCGGCACGGGTCAGCGAGGGCCGCGCTGCGCGCCCGTGCTCGTCCAGCCAGACGGCCAGCGCGGCCGGGGTGGGCGCGTCGAACACCGCGCGCACCGGGACCTCCAGACCGAGCGCGGCACGGACCCGGCTGCCCAGCCTGGTGGCGCTCAGCGAGTGCCCGCCCAGATCGAAGAAGGACGCGTCGACACCGACCGACTCCACGCCCAGCACCTCGGCGAACAGCGCGCACAGCAACCGTTCGCGGTCGTCCCGCGGCTCCCGCGAAGGACCTTCCGGGGCGGTCGCGGGCACGGGAAGGGCGCGGGTGTCCAGCTTGCCGCTGGGCGTCAGGGGCAGCGTGTCCACGCACACCACGCGGGACGGGACCAGCGGGCCGGGCAACAGGCGAGCGGCGTCCGCGCGCACCTCCGCCTCGGTGACCTCGTGGCCGGCGGCGGGCACCACGTAGGCGATCAGCCGGTGCGTGCCCTCGGCGTCCGGGCGGGCGACGACGGCGGCCGAACCGACCCGGGGGCCCGCGAGCAGCGCGGCGCGCACCTCGCCCGGCTCGACCCGCACTCCCCGGATCTTCACCTGGTCGTCGGCACGGCCCAGGTAGAGCAGGGTGCCGTCCTCCTGGCGGCGCACCAGGTCACCCGTGCGGTACATGCGGGCCCCTGCCGGGCTGAACGGATCGGCGACGAACCGTCCGGCGGTCAGCGCGGCCCGGCCGTGATACCCGCGCGCCAGCTGGTCACCGGCCAGGTACAGCTCGCCTGCCACACCCCCCGGCACGGGGCTCAGCGCCTCGTCCAGCACGTACAGGCGGGTGTTCCAGACCGGGCGGCCGATCGGCACCGGGTCCGCGGGGCCGGTACGGCTCAGCCGCCCGGAGGCGGTCACGTCGACCGTGGCCTCGGTCGGGCCGTACAGGTTGCGCAGGTCCACGTCGAGCTGGTCGAGCAGCGCGTCCCGCAGGACGGGCGTCAGCGCCTCGCCGCTGCAGAGCACCAGCCGCAGACCGGTGCAGGTGCGGGCCAGGCCCTCCCGGACGAACTCCTCCAGCATGGAAGGCACGAAGTGCACGACAGTGACCCGCTGGGCGCCGATGACCGAGGCCAGGTACGCCGGGTCGCGGTGCCCCCCGGGCGCGGCCAGCACCAGCGTCGCCCCGCTCACGAGCGGCCAGAACAGCTCCCACACGGACACGTCGAAGCTGGCCGGGGTCTTCTGGAGGACCCGGTCGGCGCCGGTCAGACGGTACGCGGACTGCGTCCACAGCAGCCGGTTGGCCAGCGCGGCGTGGGTGACGACGACGCCCTTGGGACGGCCGGTGGACCCCGAGGTGTAGATCATGTACGCCGGGTGGCCGGGCCCGGCCACCCCGCGCGGCGCTTCCCGCGCCTCCGCCGCGCTCCCCGCGCCCTGCCCGCCGGGACCGTCCGCGAGAGCACCGTCCTCGTCCAGCACCAGGACCCGGGTCCCGGAGGCGACCGCCCGCTCCACCAGCGGGCGCAGTCCTTCGGTGGTCAGGACCACGAGGGGTGCCGCGTCGGTGAGCATGTGGGCGACCCGCTCCGGCGGGTACTCGGGGTCGACAGGCACGTAGGCGCCGCCCGCGCGGGTCACCGCCAGCGCGCCCGCCACCAGGGCGAGCGAGCGCGGCAGGCACAGCGCGACGAACCGCTCGGGTCCCACGCCCTCCGCGCGCAGCCGTCCGGCGAGCGCCCCGGTCAGCGCGTCCAGGGCCGCGTACGTCGTCCCCCGGCCGTCCGCGACCACGGCGACGGCGTCGGGGCGGGCCCGTACCCGCTCGGCGAACAGCTCCGGCAGGGTCACCGCGGGCACCGGGTGCCCGGTCCGGGCGTACTCCGCGGCCAGGCCCTCGCGTTCGGCCGGGGACAGCACCGACAGGTCCCCGACGCGCACGGTGGGCCCGGCGTCGCGGACCTGCCGCAACAGCGCCGCGAGCCTGTCGGCCAGCCGTTCCAGGTCGGCCGCCGAGTGCCGTTCCGCGTCGGCCTCGATCTCCACGCCGAGACTCGGGCGCTGCGCGTCGATCCGCAGGTTCAGCGTGACGTCGTGCACCGGGCCGGTGCTGATGGTGCGGAACTCGGCGGCCATGTCCCCGAGCCGGAGGTCCGCGTTGAAGTTCATGATGTTGACCTCGACGCCGAACAGCGGGTCGGGGCGCCCGTGCAGGCGGCGGCTGTCGCGGATCAGCCACTCGTAGCGGTACCGCTGGTGCTTCATCGACGCGCGGACGGTGGCCGACACGCCCGCGGCGAGCGAGGCGAAGTCCTCGCCGGGCCGCCCGGCCAGCCGGACCGGCAGGATGTTCGACATCATGCCGGGGATCAGCTTCAGCGCCGGATCGACCCGTGCGCCCACCGGCAGCCCGATCGGCAGGTCGTACCGGCCTGTCGTCTTCCACAGCAGCAGCGCCACGTGCGTGAGCAGCACTGTCGAGGTGGACACCCCGAGACGCTGGGACAGAGCGACGATCCCGGCCGCGTCCTCTGCGGTGAACTCCCTGCGCAGCACCCTGCCGCGGGGCGCGACCCGCACCGGGTGGCCGGAGAGCGTCACCGCCTCGGGGCGCTCCGCCAGCCGCTCGTGCCAGAACGCGGCGTCCCGCTCCCGTTCCTCGGACCCCAGGTACGCGGTGTCGGCGGCCACGAGATCCGCGACGCGGCCGAACCAGCTCGCGGAGACCTCGGCTCCCCCCGCCAGTTCGGTGTACACCTGGCTGATCCGCACGGCGACCAGCGCCGCACCGAACGCGTCGATCACCAGATGGCTGCCGTGCAGGAAGAACAGGGCGTGCTCCGGACCGACCCGGATGAGCACGAAGCCCTTCAGACTGCGGGCGCCTTGGTGTTCCGGCGCCCAGATGCGGTGCCGCATCCATTCCTCGGCGGCCTCCACCGGGGCGGCCTCGCCGGACAGGTCCACGATCTCCAGCCCGACATCGCCGTCGGGCGCGACGACCTGCTCGGGCTCCTCGTCCCGGACACGCACGGTGGTGCGCAGTACGTCGCACTCCGCGACGGCGGTACGGATCGCGCGGCGCAGCAGTTCCACGTCGACGCTGCCGCGCAGTTCGAGGTACTCGCCGATGTTGTAGACACCGGTCGACGGTTCCACCTGCTGGGCGAGCCACACCCCGCGCTGGGCCTCGGTCAGTGGCAGCCCGTGCCCGGTCCCGGTCGGGACAATGGCGGCCGGACGGCCGGCGGTGGTGTGCGCTTCGACTGCGTCCACGTTCTTCCCACTCCTGTGTTTCACGAGCACGGTGTTTGCTGGGGTGCGGGCACGACAGTCCCGGGGAGCCCGCTCCGGCGGTTCCGCCCGAGGACACGACCGCCCCGGGCGGGACGCTCCGGCGGTTGTGCCCGAGGGGACGGCCGGGTCAGAAACCGGCGTCGGCGAGGGTCATCAGCCCGTCTTCCTCCGCCTCCACGACCCCCCGGTGGATCGCCAGCTCCGGCAGGAACGTCGACGCGAAGAACCGGGCGGCGGTGATCTTGCCCTCGTAGAAGGCCGCGTCGGCGGGCGCGGGTCCCGCGGCAAGCGCGGCGGCAGCGGCCTCGGCGTGCACCACCAGCCGCCAGCCGGTGACCAGTTCACCGACCGCGTGCAGGAAGCGCACGCTGTGCCGGCCGGCCCCGTACACGGCCGCCGGATCGTCAGCGGCGGCGCCGAGCCGCGTCCACAGCGCGTCCAGTACCCCGCGCACGTCGGCCACCGCCCTGCCCAGCGCGGCCCGCGCCCCCGCCAGCCGGGCGTCACCGCCGCCGTCGGCGGTCGCCGCGATCCGCCCCGTCAGCGATCCGAACGCCTGCCCGCCGTCCCGGACGATCTTGCGGAACAGGAAGTCCATCGACTGGATGGCCGTGGTCCCCTCGTACAAGGTGTCCACCTTGGCGTCCCGCAGGTACTGCTCCAGCGGGAAATCCTGGAGGTAGCCCGAACCGCCGAACACCTGGAGAGCGTCGGCCAGAAGGTGCCAGGAGCGCTCCGACCCGAACCCCTTGACCACCGGCAGCAGCAACTCGTGCACGGCCGCCGCGTCCCCCGCCTCCGCCGACCCGTCCGGCGCGGCCATCAGATCCTGGAGCGAGGCGGTGTAGAGGTACACGCCGCGCATCCCCTCCGCGTACGCCTTCAAGGTCAGCAGGACGCGGCGCACGTCCGGGTGGCGCAGGATCGGCACCCGCGCCGCGTTCCGGTCCAGGGAGGCGGCGAGGTCCGGGCCCTGCACCCGCTCCCCGGCGTAGGCGAGTGCGTTGCGGTACGCCGTGGACAGCGTGGCGATGGCCTTGGTGCCGACCATCATCCGCGCATAGCCGATCGCCTCGAACATCTGCGCCATGCCGTCGACCCGGTCCCCGAGCAGCCGGCCCACCGCCGGGATGCCGTCGCGACCGAAGCTCAGCTCACAGGTGGTGGACGCCTTCAGCCCCATCTTGCGCTCGACGCCCGTGACGAACACCCCGTTGCGTGCGCCCGGTTCACCGGTCTCCGGGTCGAAGTGGCGAGCGGGGACGAGGAACAGCCCGAGCCCCTTGGTGCCCGGCCGGGTCTCCACGCCGGGGCCCTCCGGGCGGGCCAGCACCAGATGCACGATGTTCTCGGTCATCCCGCCCTGCGCGGCGGCGGTGATGAACCGCTTCACGCCCTCGACGTGCCAGCTGCCGTCCGGCTGCAGGACCGCGCGGGTACGGGTCGCGCCCACGTCGGAACCGGCCTCCGGCTCGGTCAGCACCATCGTCGAGCCCCAGTCGCGCTCCGCGAACATCCGCGCCCACACTTGCTGTTCGGGGGTGCCGTGCCGGTGCACGAGCTGTGCGGAGATCTTCCCGCCGACGTAGAAGTACAGCACCGGGTTGGCACCCAGGATCAGTTCGGCGCACGCCCAGGACAGGGTCGGCGGCAGACCGGGACCGCCCAGCTCCGGGCCGACCGCAATCCGGTCCCAGCCGCCCTTGACCAGCGCGGACACCGCGTGCGTCACGGAGTCCGGCAGGGTCACCTCGTGGTGCTCCGGATGGAAGACGGGCGGATTGCGGTCGCCGTCGGCCAGCGAATCGGCCAGCACCGTGCGGGCCAGGTCGTCGAGTCCGGCCAGCAGGTGGTCCGCCGTTCCCCGGTCCAGTTCCTCGAACGGCGCGCTGCCGAGCCGGTCCTGCACCCGCAGTACCTCGAACAGCGCGAAGCTCAGGTCGCGGACGTCGCTCCTGTAGTGGCTCACTGTGTTTCCCCCCGTTGGAACTCTCGGAACGGTCGACGGGCGTGCGTCAGCCGGTGGCGCCGGTGACGGCGAGCGAACGGCACGCCGAGACGAAGGAGACCAACTCCTCCAGCTTGTCCGAGCGGGCGTCCACCGCCCGGTCGACCACCTTGATCAGGTACTCGTACGCCTCGGTGTGGTCGTAGCGGGCCACGTCCGCGATCCGCAGCGCCCACCGCCAGTAGCCGCGGATGGTGTCCGCCAGCGGCATCCGGAACTCCGCGATCACCTCGCGGACCGGTTCGACGACCGCGTCGCCGCCGGTCCGCAGATAGCGCTCCACGACGTCCGCGAAGAAGGTGAAGTGCCGGGCCTCGTCCTGGCTGAGCCGGCGCAGGATGTCCTGGAGCAGTGGATCGCCCACCGTCTGCCGCAGCCGCTGGTAGTACAGCTGGGTGGCCTTCTCCTGGATCAGCGGATAGGTGAAGAACTGCACCGCGTGTGCGTAGTCCAGGTCGAACTTCTTGCGGCCCTCCACCGCCAGCCGCTCCCGCAGCGGCGCCGGCTCCGCCATGCCCGAGGCGAGCTGGTACTCCTTCAGGACCCGCGCGTGGGTGTCCTCCTCCTGCGCCCAGCGCACCGAGAAGTGGTACAGCTCGCGGTTGTGGACGAACGTGGGCACGTCCACCCGGTCGTCCAGCGGGAAGTACCGGTCGTACATCTCGAAGTAGCCCGGCAGATGGTCCTCGATGGTGGTGACGAACTCGACCGCCGAACGCTCGCCCTCGCTCAGCCGGTTCGCGTCCGCGGTCGTCCAGTCGAAGCTGTGCTCCACGTCCCAGCGACGCTGCGGCGCGGAGGCCGTCAGGAAGGTGCGGACCGCGCCCTCCATCTCCTCCACGGGCAGCAGCGTCCCGGCGACCCGCCGGTAAGCGGGTGTCTCCTCGCTCATGATTCCCCTCAACGGGCCTTGCGGCAGACCAGGGCGTAATGCTTGGTGGTGAAGCCCCAGCCCGCGTTGGCGATCTCGAAGTAGCGGAGCAGCTTCGCGGACAGACCGGGCTCGATGGCGTCCAGCCGGTCGGCGCGGTCCTCGACGTTGCGCATCCACGCGTCGATGGTCCGGGCGTAGTCGTCGGTCAGGTCCCGGACCGCCTCGATGCTGAAACCGGCGTCCTCGGCCGCCGCGACCAGCACCGACAGCGGGCGCATCTCCCCACCGCCGAAGACGGAGTCCCGCACGAACACCGAGCCGTCGCGTTCGGCGAACTCCGTGTGCCGGGCGGTGTTCCGGTAGCAGCTGTCGGAGAGGTAGAGGCGCCCGCCGCGCCGCAGCCCCGACCAGCACAGGCGCATCACCTGACCGATGTCCTTCATGTGGGCGCTGGAGCCGACCAGGGCGACGGCGTCGTGGGCGCGCTCCGGGACGGAAAGCCGCTCGACCCGCTCGGTGACGACCTCGATCCGGTCGGCCACGCCCTGCCGGGCGGCGCGGTCCATGATGTAGCCGCGCTGGTGCGGGGCGGGGCTGACCGCCGTGACGCGGCAGCCTCGTTCCTCGGCGGCGTACAGGCTCAGCGATCCCCAGCCGCAGCCGATGTCCAGCAGCCGGGCGCCGGGCCGCAGCCCGAGGGTGTCCGCGATCCAGCGGAGCTTGGTCTCCTGCGCGGTGGCCAGGTCGTCGGCCTCGGACTCGTACAGGCCGCAGGTGTACTTCATCCGGGGGTCGAGGAACTGCTCGAAGACCGCCGGGTCCTGGTCGTAGTGCTGGTTCGTCTCGGGGACCTCGGGCAGCCGCGACGCGGCCGGCGCGGTCATCGGGGGGCCCGCTCGGCGCTCAGCTCGCCGGCCACGGCGTCAGCGAGGCCGCGCACGGTACGCAGCGTGAAGACCTGCTCGTCCTCCAGCTCGATGTCGTACTCCTTCTCGACCGCGGCGATCAGGCGCATGACCTTCACCGAGTCCAGGCCCGCGACGGAGGCGAGGTCGTCGTCCGCGCTGATCCCCGCGGCCTCCTGGCCGAGCAGCCCCGCCAGCAGCTCGGTGATCCGGTCCGTGATGTCCTGCGGCATGGTGCCGTCCCCCATCGGTAGTGGTTCCTGCTCGTATCACTCGTTCTTCCGCCACCCGCTCCGCAGCCCGCTCACCGGGCACGGCGTCGGTTCCGCTCAGCGGGGTTCAGCCGTGGTGGCGAAGGCGGTGCCGATCCGGTGGGCCTCCGCCTCTGTGAGTCCGGCCCGCACCCGGTGCTCGTCCAGTGGGATCGGCCGGTAGTCGGCCACGGCGGAGGCCACCGCCGCACCGCGGGCGTCCAGCACCTCGGCGCGCATCCGGGTGCCCGGCCCGTCACCGGTGGGGCGGGCGCTCTCGGCGACGCACCAGTACGTGCGGCCGACGGACAGAGAGTCCATGTACCGCACTCGCAGCGTGGTGGTGAGCACACACGAACCGCTCGCCACGCTCAGCGCGTTGCCCATCACCTCGTCGCACACCGCGCCGACCACCCCGCCGTGCACCACGCCGGGGTAGGACTCGAAGCGCCGTTCCAGCTCCAGCCGGGCGGTGAAGCCCCGCGCCGTCCACCGGAACTCCAGGGCCAGCCCCGTGGTGTTCTGGGGGGAGCAGCCGAAGCACTGGTAGTCCGACAAAGTCCGCCAGGGCACCTCGACCGGCGTCCCCTGTTCCCATTCCCGTTCCAGCACGGGCCGTTCGTCCACCGTTTCCCCCTTGTGCTCGTCCGTGCTCGTTGCCGTGGTGCGACCGGGCGGTCGCGCACGGTCGGCCGGTCCGCGTCGGCGGGCCGGTGGATGTGGGCCGGTCATGGTCAGGGGCCTGCCCGTCCGGCGGCGTACGGCCGCCCGGGGCAGGACCGCTGAGGTCAGCCGGGGAGGGAGGCGAGCGCCAGCCGGCGCAGCTTGCCACTGCTGGTGCGGGGAATCGTGTCGGGTGGGACCACCCGTACGTCCACCTCGTCGAGCCCGGCGTCCGAACGCACCATGCCGCGCAGTTCGGCGACGAAGGCGTCCCTCTCGGCGCCCTCGCGGGCGGTGGACTCCACCACGAGGACGATGCTGCCGCCGTCCTCGCCCGGTTGGCTGTAGGCGGCGCAGCGGCGCCGGTGGACCAAGCGGTGTTCGCGTACCGCCCGTTCGACGTCCTCCGGATAGTGGTTCTCGCCGCGCAGCGTCATCATCTCCTTGCGGCGCCCGGTGACGTACAGTTCGCCGTCCGCGAGGTAGCCGAGGTCGCCGGTGCGCAGCCAGCCGTCCGCGGTGAACGGCTGGGCCACGTCCCCGACATACCCGTCCGTCACGGAGGCGCCGCGCACCTCGATCTCGCCGATCCGCCGTTCGGGCAGGACACCGGACTCCCCGGTGATCCGGATCTCCAGGCCCGCGACGGCGCTGCCCACCGAGACGAGCGGACGTGCGTGCGCCGTACCCGCCGGCACCGGCCGGGCCAGGCCGTCCCCGGCCAGCGCGCGCCGGTCCGCCCAGTCCGTACGGGGTTCCCGGCCCAGCGGCGGGAACGTCACGGCGAGCGTCGCCTCGGCCATGCCGTAGACCGGCATCATCGCCGTCGGCCGGAACCCGGCGGGCGCGAAGTGCCGGGCGAAGCGGCGCAGGGCGGCGTCCGCGACCGGTTCGGCGCCGTTGAACGCGACCCGCCAGCGGCCGAGATCGAGGCCGGGCACGTCCTCGGCGGCGACCCCGTCGCACAAGTAGTCATAGGCGAAGTTGGGCATCGCGCAGGCCGTGCAGCCGTCGGCGGTCATCTCGCGCAGCCAGCGTTCCGGGCGCTTCACGAACGCCGACGGTGTCCACACGGTCGCGTCGGCACCGGTCAGCACCGCCGACAGCAAGCCGAACAGACCCATGTCGTGGAAGAGGGGGAGCCACACGGCGGCCCGGTCGCTGTCCGGGCGCAGTGCGATCCCGGCGGAGATCGCCCGCAGTCCGGCCAGCACATTCGCCTGGGTCAGCCGCACGCCCTTGGGGCGGGCGGTGCTGCCGGAGGTGAACTGCACGACCGCTTCCGCGGATGCGGGCACCGCCGGCCCGTCGACTGTTCCCGCGTGTCCCTCCAGCTCGGCGGTGCCGAGGGCGCGGGCGCCCTCCAGCGCCCGGCCGGTGAGCGCGCCGAGCCGGGCCAGCCGGGCGGAGACCAGGACGTCCCGGACACCGGCGGTGCGCAGGATGCCCTGGACCCGGCCGACGTAGGCGTCGCGCCCGCCGGCCGGCAGGGGCAGGGGGCACGCGGCGGCGCCGAGCCTGCTCAGGGCGAACAGCCCGCGCAGGAAATCAGGTTCGTTGCCCATCAGGAGGCCCACCCGGTCACCGGGGCGGACGCCCGCGGCCCGCAGACCGGAGGCCAGGGACGCGGACTGCTCGCTCAACGTCTTGAGACCGAGGGAGTAATCCTCCCCCGCGAACCGCACAGCAGCCGAGGGCCGTATTATCACGGCATTTTCCAGTGCGGTGTGGAGCTGTAACGCATCTGGTGATGAAAAGCCGTTGTGCGGCCCCGTCGTTTCCCCCGTCAACGGCCACCCCCGTGGTCTGTTGGCACGTCGTAACGCTACGGACTGAAGATGACTATCCGACGGGTGAGGGGCATGTCAAGGGTGGTCAGCGGGACTCGTGTGGCGGTTTTCGAGGGAAATGCGGCCACCACCCTGGCGGTGGCTCCCTGGCGACCCTGTGAGGTTTTCGCAGCTCAGAGGGTATATTTTCGAATTGCGGGCGAGCGGACAGCGTCGGGGCGCGGGGCGGGGATTACCGGCTCGGCGGACTCCGGTTATCGGAGCTTCGCCGGGTGGTACGCACACGGATGTCCGTTGTACGCCACAATTTCCCTCTTTCGGTGGGTGCCGGGGTGGGATTTCCGGGCGCGCCGGACGCAATGCGGAGCGCGGATTTCGTGCCCTCCCGGACGAACGCGAGCGGGCCCGCCGGGGGATCACCCCTGGCGGGCCCGCTCGTGATGACGTCGCGCTCCGCGCCGTGACGCGGCGGCCGGCTAGTTGAAGCTCGACCAGATGCCCGAGGTCATGGTGGTGAGCTTCTCCTGGTCGGACCACTTGTCCGACTTGCGCTTGCGCCCCTTGCTCTTGCCGGCGTCCCGCTGCTGGGCAGCTTCCGCCTTGGAGGCTCCGTCCTGGCCCTTGTTCTTCCGCTTGCCGAACATGACAACGTCCTCCGCATCCTCGGATACCGTCACGTCAACCCTACCCGCAAAAGCGGACTTCACTACCGGAACGGGACCGCGCGACCCTTCTCGGATGCGTGCCGATAATCGGAACCCGGAATTCCGTCGCGGAAAACCGCAGCCCCGGCCGCTTTCCGCTGGGCACACGGAGCGGAGTCGAGGGACCTGCCGGCCCTGGGCGGCCCGGCGAGAGGTCTTCCGGAATCTCTGCCTCCATGTCAGCGAGGCCGCGGAACTCCTTCCGCAGCCTCGCTGACCTGCGACGCGGCCAGCTCGCCCGGCCCCGCCGGGCCCGTCCGGCGAAGTGCCGTACCGCACGGTCCTCCGCCCCGCGACCGAGCCACCACCGGCGGACATACGAGGCCGGCTGCCGTCCCAGCGGCGGAATTCATTGTTCCGCGAACCGGCCCGCCCAAGGCTCACATAGGGAATGGTTTATTCCGTTGGTTTCCGCCATCCCCGAGCCCGCCCGGCGAAACAATCCTTTTGGTGTCCATTTTCTACCGCTCTCGAAGGAATGTCGAACAATGCGGTGTGTCCTGGGTCACATTGTAATCGCGTTGTGAACCGTGGATGTGTTCGGGTAACTTCCTCGGCGTTGCCTCAACAGCAACACGAATGCCGCAGGGAAATGTGAAATCGGATTACCTCATTCCGGGCGGCATTCAATTAACGGGGAAGGGGGTGAATTACATGCCCTTTGAAGGTGACGTCTCTCTCGTGGAGGAGATCGCCGAGCAGGACTTCGACGGTGTGGCGTACGGCGCCTGCACCACGAACACGTTCTCGCTCAGCGACGCCCTGGGAAACCACGGCGGTTGGTGCACTCTGACCAAGGAGTGCCAGCCCAACTGCAACTGACACCCCTGTGTGTCCGGTTGCTTGGACCCGACCGTGGAAGGGGGTGAACCACATGGAGAACCAGGACCTTCTGGGTGCCTACGACGAGCTCGAACTCATCGAGCTCGGCGACGAGGACGCGCACGGCGGTACGACCACGCCTGCTTGCGTCGCAGTGTCGATCGCGGCGTCGGCCGCGTTCTGCCCGACCACCAAGTGCACCAGCAAGTGCTGATGTACCGCTGACGGGCCAGTGCGTCACGAAAGTCATGGGGTGGGAATCGGTGCATGATTCCCACCCCATGCCGTGGGCGCAGTCTACCGTATCCGCGCGTGTCTTCCAGAGTGAAAAGAACCCGTGGCCTCCTCACAGAACCTGTACCCAGAATTCGACGATGCGGAAATACGGGAAACGATCGATCCGTTGTCCGCACACGACAGCGATGTTCTCGCGACGCTCCTGGCACCGGCCCCAGCCGCGCCGGCACCCTCGTCTCCCGTCGTCAACCGCTGGGTGGACGAGGAGGAGGAGTACCCGTTCCAGCGCGTCGTGCGCCGGCTGGCCGCGCAGGCGGCACCGCCCGAGCTGATCGCCCGGCACGCACCGCTGTTCGCCGACCCCGACACCATCACGCTGCAACTCCTGACCAGGGCCGAGAGCCGGCTGCGTCACACCACCACCCGTTCACTCGTCGCCGCGCTCAACACGGCGTCCAAACGCGGTGAGTTGCGCGGTGACACCCCTCACGCCCGCTACCTCGACTTCGTCGTGCACCGCACCGACGCACAGCGATTCGCGGACTTTCCCGTGCTGCGCTCGGCCGTGGGCCACCTCGTACGCAACACCGCCGCCGCCTTCGACGAACTGTGCGAACGCCTCACCGCCGACCGCCCGTCGATCGCCGCCGCCTTCGCTGTCGACCTGGACGACCCGCTCACCTCGATCGGCCAGGCCGACGGCGACGCCCACGCGCACGGCCGCAGCGTCTCCGTGCTCACCTTCGCCTCCGGCACCCGGCTCGTCCACAAGCCGCGCGACATCTCCTGCGAGGCGGCGTACGAGCAGATCACCGCGCACGTCAACGCCCACGCCGGCACCGCTCTGCCCGCCGCCCGCACCCTGCCCCGTACCGGCTACGGGTACGTGGAGTTCGTCGAGGCCGAGGACGTCACCGACATCTCGCCGCGCTTCATGCGCCAGTGCGGGCAGCTCGCGGCCGTCCTCTACGCGCTCGACGCCCGCGACATGCACTTCGAGAACATCCTCGCCACCCGGCGCGGCCCGGTCCCGGTCGATCTGGAGACGCTCCTGCACCCGGCCCGCGTCCACGTCGGACCGCGCCCCGAGGCGGAGGGCAACGCCTACGACGTCATCGCCCGCTCGCTCTACGGGATCGGCATCCTGCCGCTCGTCATGGCGGGCAAGGCCGAGGGCTCCGGCCATGTCGACCTCGGCTTCCTCGGCGGCGCCAACCAGGGCACCTCGCCGTTCCGCGGCCTCGCCTTCGAGAACCCCTTCACCGACACCATGAAGGTGGTGCTCCGCGCCGAACAGGCCGAGCAGCGCAACACCGTGGTGCGCAGCGGCGACGAGGCCGAGATGCAGAACCTCGCCGACGAGATGGCCGAGGGCTTCGCCGACACCGCTCGCGCCCTCGTCCGCGACCGCGAGGCCTGGACCACGCTGCTGACCCGGCTGGCCGCGAGTATGCGTGTCCGCTACGTGCACAACCCGACCGCGCTGTACGCCCAGACCCTGCGGATGACCGCCTCGGCCGCCGCGATGGCCGCGCCGGACACCGCGCTCGGCCTGCTCAAGCGCATCGCCATCGCCTCCAAGACCTCCGACCGGGGCATCATCGCCGCCGAACTGCGGCAGATGGCCGAGCGGGATGTGCCGTACTTCTCCGCCGAGGCCGGCGGCACCGTGCTCTACGACGCCGACGGCAAGGACACCGGCGCCCGGCTTCCCGAGTCCCCGCTGCACCGGGCGCTGCACAAGGTCCGCGCCCTGGACGAGTCGGTGATCGCCCGGCAACTGACCCTGCTGTACTCGGCGTTCTGCTCCCGCTTCCCGGACAACCACCTCACCGGCGCGGACACGTGGCACAGCGCCGCCCCCTCCGGGCCTGCCGCCCCCGGTGCCGGGAACCTCCGGGAGCTGGCCGCGCACCTCGCCGACGGCCTGGTGGCGAGCGCTCTGCCGGACAAGTTCGCGCACCTGCCGCGCACCTGGATAGGCCCGCTCGCCTCCGCGCAGGCGGAACGCGTCTGGCCGTGCGGCGTCCTCGGCTACGACCTGTACACCGGGCGCACCGGCCCGGCACTCGCGCTGGCCGCCGCGGCGAAGGTGCTCGGCGACGAGACGTACGCCGACGCCGCCCGACAGGTCTTCGCGCCCAGCGCGGACATCCTCGCGGGCGGCCGCTACGAGCAGCGCAGCGTGCAGCAGACCGGCCCCGGCGCCTACACCGGCCTGACCGGTCTGCTGTTCGCCCTGGACACGGCGGGCCTGCTCCTGGACGAACCAGGATGGCGCCAGGCAGCACGGGACGCGGTCCCGCTCGCCGTCGGCCAGATCGCCCCGGACACCGCCGGCGCCGACGTGATCAGCGGCCTGGCCGGCACCGCCACCCAGCTCGCCGCCCTCGGCGGGCCCCACGCCCTCGCCGCGCTTCCCCGGCTCACGGAACGGCTCTGCGACCGCGTCGAGGCGGCCGAGGGCACCTGGGCGCGGCAGTCCGGCTTCGCACACGGTGTGGCCGGGGTGCTCCACGCGCTGAGCGTGCTGCGCCCGCACCTGACCGACCCGGACCAGCTGCGCCGTGCCGAGGCGTGCGCCGCGGCGGTCACGGACCGGCTCGGCACCTTCCACGACACCGGCGAGAACAACTGGTTCTCCAACGTGGACGAGCCCGAACGCTTTTCCACCGGCTGGTGCCACGGCGCGGCCGGGATCACGCTGGCCCTGCTCGCCCGGACCGAACACAGCGACGACGAGCAAACCCGCGCCTGGCTGGACCTGGCGGTCGCCAACACCCTCAAGGACGGCTTCGGGCGCAATCTCACCTGGTGCCACGGCGACCTCGGCAACCACGACGTGCTCACCGAAGCCGCCACCAGGCTCGGCGACGGACACCTGGCGGAACGGGTGGCCGAGCTGGAGGAGACCCGACTGCGGCCGGAGGTGTTCATGAGCAAGCTCACCGATCACCGCAGCCGGTACGCCCACACGACCAGCCTCATGGTCGGCACCTCGGGCGTGCTGCTGCACCTGCTGAACCGGCTCGCGCCCGAGGCACGCGTCTCGCCGCTGTCCCTGACCCGCGGGGAGCGGTGATGGGGCGCCGCGTGCCTACGGTCACCCAGGTGACCCAGACGGAGTGCGGACTGTGCTGCTGCATCGCCGTCATGCGCTACTGGGGCCGAACCGAGGACTTCTTCACGGTGCGGCAGAGCCTGGAGGCGGGCCGCGACGGACTCGGCGCCAAGCAGCTCTCCGACTTCCTGCGTTCGCGCGGGATGCGGACGAAGGCGTTTCGGGTCCGGGACGTGGCCGGGCTGACCCGGTTCACCACGCCGGTCATCCTCTACTGGGAGGACTACCACTTCGTCGTCCTGGAGAAGTTCGACGGCCGGATGGCCACCGTGATGGACCCCGCCATCGGCCGGCGCCGGCTGACACGGGACGAACTGGCCGCCGGTTTCAGTGACATCGTCATCTCCGCCGAACCCGGCGAGGAGTTCACCCGGCAGAAGCAGCCCGCCACCAAGGACTGGCGGTCGGTGCCCCTGTTCGCTGACCGCTCCGCCTCCCGCATCGCCCTGGTCACCCTGCTCTCGCTCAGCGGCTACCTCGCCGTCCTCGGCATCCCGGCCCTGACGAAATGGGCGGTGGACCGGCAGTCCGACTGGACCGACCCCGGCGATCTGGGCCTCGTGCTCGGCGCGATCGGCGCGGCGGCCCTCGGGTACCTCGTGCTGTGGCTCCTGCGGGTGAGCGTACTGGCCTCGCTCATCGGGCTCATGGGCGCGCACCTGATGTCCCACACCTTCCGCCGCCTGCTGAGCCTGCCGTACAAGTTCTTCACCACCCGGCAACCCGGCGAACTGCTGTTCCGGCTGAATACCGTGAACGCGGTGCGCGACCTGCTGTCCTCACGGATCGCGCAGGGCGTCCTCGACATCGGCACCCTCGTCTGCATCGGCGTCTACCTCTATGTCACGGAGTGGCGGATCGGGCTGATCGCCACCGGGCTCTTCGCCTGCAACGCGCTCTACCTGTGGCTGACCCGCACCCGCGTCAAGGAAGTCACGGACGCCGAGATCAGCCAGCTCGGCCGCAGCCAGTCCACCCAGCTCGACGCCATCGTGTCGATCCCCACCATCAAGATGGGCGGCTACGCGCAGCAGTTCGCCGACGAGTGGGCCAAGGTCTACACGGCGTCGCTGGACGCGATGAAGCGCCGGATGCGGCTCCAGCAGGGCTGGATCGCCGGGATCGCGACCACCACGCAGATGTTCGGCCCCATGGTGCTGCTCCTGTCCAGCCTGTACTTCGTGGCGCACGGCATGGTCTCGCTCGGCTCGGCCATCGCGGTGCAGTCGGTGTCGGTCACCTTCTTCTCCATGACCACCTCGGTGTTCCAGATGTTCACCGAGTTCACCGAGGCGTCCCGGTACATGGCACGGCTCAGCGACATCACCGCGCACGACAGCGAGGCCCCCGGCGGCGACCTCAAGGAGCTGCCTGACGCCTCCCTCACGTTGCGGGACGTCGGCTTCCGGTACACCCGGCACGCGGCCCCGGTGATCGACGGGGTGTCCCTCGACGTCCCGGCAGGGTCGCGAGTGGCACTGGTCGGCACCTCGGGCTCCGGGAAGTCCACCCTCGGCCGGCTGCTGTGCGGGCTGCACGAACCGACCTCCGGCACCATCGAGTTCGGCGGGCGGCCGATGGCCGACTACGACAAGGACTTCCTGCGCCGCCAGATCGGCTACATCCCGCAGGAAGTGCATCTGCACAACCGCACGATCCTGGAGAACCTCACCCTCGGCCAGGACATCGACGCCGAGGAGGTACGGGAGTTCTGCGCGCAGGTCGGCATCCTCGACTTCGTCGACGCCCTGCCGATGGGCCTCAAGACCCTGGTGTCCGAGCTGGGCGCGAACTTCTCCGGCGGGCAGCGGCAGCGACTGGCGATCGTACGGACACTGCTCCAGCGCCCGAAGATCGTGGTGATGGACGAGGCCACCGCCTCGCTGGACACCATCAACGAGCGCCGCGTCACCAAGATCATGAAGGAGATCGGCGCCACGCAGGTCATCATCGCCCACCGGCTGGCCACGATCCGGAACGCCGACCGCATCTATGTGCTCGGCGACGGACGCGTCATCGAACACGGCACTCACCAGCAGCTCTTGGACAACCAGGCGACCTACGCGGTGCTCTACGCGGAAACCGGCGCCTCGACCCTCGTAGGCGAGACAGCATGACTGAGACCCCATCCCCCGCCCCCGCGTCCACCGCTTCCGCGCTCGCCGTGCCCGCGCACCCGCAACCCGCGCCCTCCGTGTCCGTGGCCGCCTTCCTGCCCTTCTACCTCGACCTGGCACCCCGCGACGCCCTCGCCTCCGCACTCGCCCCGCTGCTGGAGGAGACGGTGGCCCCCGAGGCCCGCGACGACACCCTGCACACCCTGTGGGACGTGCTCGTCTGCACCGTCGAAGGGCACAGCTACCGCACCCTGATCGGCGAGTTCCACGCCCACAGGGAAGCCCTCGGCCTGCCCGTGGACGCCGACAGCCGCACCGCGCTGGACTCCTTCACCGCGCTGCTCGCCGACCCGGAGCGGCGGGCCGCGCTGCTCGGCCGCTACCCGGTGCTCGCCGAACGCCTGAAGACCGTCATCGGCAACATCCACGCCGCCTGCCGGGAGATGCTCCAGGCATGGCGGGACGACGCGCACGTGCTGGCCGAGGCCTTCGGCCTGGACCCGGCGGGCGAGGCCCTCACCCGCGTCGCCCCCTCCCCGTCCGACCCCCACAACGGCAACCGCCGCGTCTTCTTCGTCACCACCGCGAGCGGCCACGACCTCGTCTACAAGCCGCGCCCGCTCACCGGGGACGACCTGCTGCGTGACCTGTACCGCGCCGCCGGCGAACGGCTGACGTACTCCCTGGAGCACTGCGTCCCCGAGTCGGTGACCGTGGGCCACCACGGCTGGCAGCGCTTCACCGAGGCGTCACCGATGACCGCCTCCGCCGAACCCGCCCGCTACTTCTACCGGTTCGGCGCGCTGACCTGCCTGCTCAGCGCGATCGGCGCGACCGACCTGCACGACGAGAACCTCCTCGCACACGGCGAGCACCCCTGCGTCATCGACTCCGAAACGGTGCTGCGCGGCGACGGGGGAGTACCGGACGAGAAGCTGCCCCACCGGCTGATCAACCACATGAAGTCCTCGGTGACCTCCACCATGCTGCTGCCGGTGGAGAACCCGGACTCCGCCATCGACGTCCTCATGTCCGGTGCCGGCCTCGTCGGCGAGCAGGAGTCCCAGATGCGCACCCCGTCCGTCGCGGACAAGGAGAGCGACGCGATCCGGGTCGTCTGGGACACCGTCACCTACCACCACACCACGAACGTGCCCCGGCTCGGGGACGACCCACTCCTCATCACCGACCACTTCCCGCACGTCATGGCCGGGTACCGGGACGCCCTGGCGTTCCTGGCCGGGCCGGAGACCGAAGAAGTGCTCCGCGGTCACCCGGACACCCACGTCCGGTCGGTGCTGCGCTCCACCGAGGTCTACAGCCGCTACCTGGACGCCTCCACCCACCCCCGCTACCTGGGCTCGCGCACCGAGGCCGACCGGCTCCTCGGCCTGCTCAACAGCAAGCCCCGGCCACTGCCCGAGGGCCAGCTCGCCTACCTGCGGGACGCCGAGTCCCAGGGGCTGGACGCGGGCGACATCCCGTACTTCTCCGTACGCGCCGGCGCCACCACGCTGCGCGCCCACGACCGGGACCTGCCGGACTTCTTCACCGTCTCACCGGTCGACAACGCGCTGCGCGGGGTCCGCGCCGCCCGCGAACGGCACGAGCGCTACCACCAGTTCCTCGTCGAGGAGTGCATCGGCGGGATCGCCTCCGCACCCGGCGGGCTGTCCGCGCACAGCGTGTTCGGCGGCGACGCGCTGGCCCGCTCCGCCCCCGGCACCTGGGGCTTCGCCGTCGCCGACGTGGTGCGGGACCTCGCGGTCACCGCCCAGGGAGCGGACGGCCTCCACGTGGGCTGGCTCGGCAGCATCGGCCCGGACCGCAACGCCGCCACCATCACCCCGGGCAACTACGTCGCCTTCCACGACATGGGCGGCATCACCCGGCTCATGCGCCGCGCCGCCGCGCTCAACGGCCGGTACACGGAGTTCGCCCGTGCGGCCGACGCCGGGCTCGCCACGCTCACCACCGAGTACCGCAACGTGCTGGACACCATGCCCGAGTCCGTCTTCTCCGGACTGGCTTCGCTGCTGCTGTCCCGCCCGGACGCCGTCGACGACGCCTGGGCCGGCGAACTCGTGGCGCTGATGGAACGCAGGGGCGAGGACCGCGAACCAGACGTGGCCAACGGCCCGGCCGGGGTCCTCATGGCCCTGCTCGCCCGGCTGGAGAACGGCCGCACCGCGGGCACCGGCGCGATCGAGGATGTCCTGCGGCTCGCGTTCGCCGACGCCCGGCGCGCACCCGGCGGCGCCGAGATGGAACTCGCCCACGGCGACCTCGGCCTCTACTGGGCGAAAGCCCGCGCCGGCCGCGTCCTCGGCCACCGCGCGATGGCCGAAGAGGCGTTCGGCTGGCTCGCCGCCCGGCTGGACGGGCACCGCCCCGCCGTCCCCGGCTGGTGCAAGGGCGCCGCCGGAGTGCTGCTGGCCGCCGCCGAGATCTGCCACTCCGCCGGACGGTACGACTGGCTGGCCGGACAGCGCCTCGACGCGCTGGTGACGACGGCGACCGCGCTGGACGACGGCCCGGTCGAGGTCTCCGTGTGCCACGGCAGCAGCGGCACCGTCCAGGCGCTGCTCTCCGTCGCCGCCCTCACCGGCGACACGTCCCTCGCCGACCGGGCCCGAGCCCACCAGGCCGCGGTGCTCGACCGGGCCCGCCGGTACGGGTTCTACACCGGTGTCGCGGGCCGCACTTCGCTGATCGGCTACATGCTAGGTTGGTCCGGCGTCGCCGACACCGACCTGATGTTGGCCTCCGCCACCCCGGCCCCGGCACCGATCGCACTCACCGGCGAGGAGCGATGACGATGCGGTACTCGCTGGTCCTGCCGATCGTCGCGGTCCGCCCCGAACAGGCCGTGCCGTTCGCCAACCTCGTCCGCTGGACCCGCGCGGAACGACTCTGGCAGGGACAGAGCCAAGTCGTCGACAACCACCAACTGGCCGCCTGGCTGGCCGGCATCGGCATCCGCGTCCCCACCGGCTTCGGCGTCGACCTCACCCCGCTGCGCACCCCCTACCACGCGGCGAGCGAGGCCCGCTCCACCGCGCTGGTCACCGGCTGCCCCGTGCTCGCCGCGTACGGCCCCGGCTGGCCCGACTACCAGCGGGCGGTGCTCGGCGAGCCGTACCGCAGCCCGCTCGCCGCGACCCGCGACTACGTGAGCGCGGTCCGCGCCCTGCTCCGCGGCGAACTGGCCGAGAACGAAGGCGGCGCCCATCCGATGCGCGCCGGGCTGCTCACCGTGCCCGCCCCGGAAGTACGGGTCGGCATCGGCGCGCTCCGCCCGCGGATGGCCGAACTCGCCGGTCAGGTCGCGGACGCCGCCGTCACCTGGCTCTCCCCGCCGGAACATCTCCGGGACGTCCTGGTCCCGCGCGTCACCGAGGCGAGCGCGGCGGCCGGACGCGACCCGGTGCCCACCACCGCCATCGTGCCGATGGCGCTCGCCGAGGACGGCCGCGAGCACGACGACACCGCCCTGGCCACCTTCGGCGCCCACCTGCGCGCCCCCCACTACCAAGCCGCGCTCCGCGAGGCCGGGCTCGACCTCACCGGCGAACCCGCCGACGCGGCGAAGCTCACCGAAGCGGGCGGTTTCCTGTGGGGCACCCCCTCGGACATCCGCGACGGGCTGCGCCGGTACGAGGAGGCGGGTGTCGACGAGGTGGTGCTGAACGTGACGGGCGTCGCCGCGACCAAGGGCGCCCGCGCCGCGGCCTCCGACCTGGAACGTGTGCTCGACATCCTCTGACCCCCCACCCGCACCGCACCCCCACCCACGGCGGGCAGCCCCTCACGGCGCCCGCCCGGCACAACCGGAAGCCATGATCCAAGTAGAGAACCTCAGCAAGCGCTACGGCGACACCCTCGCGGTCGACGACCTGTCGTTCACCGTCACCCCCGGCAAGGTGACCGGGTTCCTCGGGCCCAACGGCGCGGGCAAGTCCACCACCATGCGCATGATCCTCGGCCTGGACCGCCCCACCGCCGGGCGCGCCCTCATCGCGGGACGCCCGTACGAGGAACTGGAGCGGCCGCTGACCGTGGTCGGCGCGCTGCTGGACGCCAAGGGCGTGCACGGCGCCCGGACCGCCTACCACCACCTGCTCGCGCTGGCCGTGAGCAACGGCCTGCCGCCGAGCCGGGTCGACGAGGTACTGGAAATGGTCGGGCTGACCACCGTGGCCCGCAAACGCGCCAAGGGCTTCTCCCTCGGCATGGGCCAGCGCCTCGGCGTCGCGGCGGCGCTGCTCGGCCGCCCCGACGTCGTCGTCCTGGACGAGCCCGTCAACGGCCTCGACCCCGAAGGGGTTCTCTGGGCCAGGGAATTGATGAAACGGCTGGCGTCCGAGGGGCGCACGGTGCTGGTCTCGTCGCACCTGATGAACGAGATGGCGGTCACCGCCGACCACCTCGTCATCATCGCCCGCGGCCGACTGCTCGTGGACTCGCCGATGAACGAGTTCATCGACCAGCACTCCCACGCGTCCGTCACCGCCCGGGTCTCCGACCCGGAGGCGCTCAAGGACGCGCTGGACACCGAGGGCATCCGCAGCGCACGGCTGCCCGACGGACGGATCGAGGCCCTGGACGTCACTCCCGAGCGGGTCGGTGAACTTGCCAGCGACCGCCGGATCGCCGTCTACGAGATGGGTCGGCGGACAGCGTCCCTGGAGCAAGCGTTCATGGAACTGACCTCTGAGCAGACCGAGTACCGCGCCGTCCTGGAGGTGGGCCGGTGAAGCAGGCCCTGCACGCCGAGTGGATCAAGCTGTACAGCCTGCGCACGCACCTCGCCTGCCTGCCGGTCTACGTCTTTGTCTGCCTCGGCATCAGCCTCCTGATGGGGTGGACCAGCCGCCACAGCGACGGCATCGACCCCGTCGCCCTCGGTTTCTCCGGGATGCAGAGCGGCATGGTCCTGCTCGTCGTCATCGGCGTGCTCGCCGTCACCAGCGAGTACGCCTCCGGCTCCGTGCGCGGCTCCCTGCTCGCGGTGCCCCGGCGTGGGCGCTTCCAAGCGGCGAAGCTCGGCGCGCTCGCCCTGGTGGCCGCCGTGGTGTCGGCGATCACCGCGCCGCTGTCGTACCTGCTGGTACAAGGACTGCTCGGGGACCGGGGGACCGGTGTGGACGGCGAGGTCGTGGCCCGGATGGGCGGCGCGGTCCTCTACACCGTGCTGCTGGTGCTGTTCTCGATGGGAGTGGCCCTGGTGCTGCGCTCCACCGCGCTGACCCTCGGCGTGCTGGTCCCGTTGTTCTTCATGATCTCCACCATGCTGGCCAACATCCCGGCCACCCGCGCGGTCGCCCAGTTCCTGCCGGACATGGCCGGCTCCCTGGCGCTGCGCCACGACCTCCCCGCGCACAGCGTCCTCGGCCCGGTCAGCGGCCTGGCCGTGCTGGCGGCGTGGGCGGTGGCGGCCATCGCGGCGGGCCGCTTCGCACTGGCCCGCCGGGACGCGTAGCGGCTGCCTGACGAGGGGCGGCGAGTCGGGCAGCAGGGGGGAGACGGGACCAAACCCGTTCACCACGGCGCACGCTGGGGCGCCCCCCGAAAGCCTGATCCGCCGTCAACAGGGCGGCGCGCCGCCACCTCCGCGAGCGCTACGACGCCTTGGGCCCGGCATCGGCACCGTTTCGACATCTGCCGAGTGTTCGTCCGCGACGGTGCGGCAGCCCCCTCCGGGGCCGGTACGACCAGCGCCTCGACGCCCGTCGGGCCCTGGCGTCCGGCCTGTCGGCGGGGGAGAGGGGGACTCTCGTCGCGGACATGGACGCGCCGACGGCGAGTACTCAGGGCTGGCCAATACTTCGTCGCTCGATATATGCTCCACTCATGACCACCCGGAAGCCGTCCCTGACGGAACCGCAGTACTTCATCCTCGCCGCGCTCATGGACGGGCCGTTGCACGGTTACGGCATCATCAAGGCCGCCGAGCAGGCCACCGACGGGCGGCTGCGGATCGCTGTCGGCACGCTCTACGGCGCGCTGGAGCGGTTGGAGCGGGCCGGGCTGGTGGCCCCCGGTGACGAGGAGATCGTGGACGGACGGGCGCGGCGCTACTACCGGCTCACCGAGGACGGCAGCCAGGCACTGGCCCGGGAGGCGCTCAGGATGCAGCAGGCGGCGTTCCTCGTCATCGGACGCTCACCCCAGGCCGGGGCGGCACCCGCGTGAACCGCCTGCTGCTCGCCCCCTACCCCAAGTCCTACCGCTTCCGGCAGGGAGCGGAACTGCTGGACTGCCTCACCGAGGCGTATCCCGGCCGCGCCTGGCCCCCACCGCGGGAGATCGTCGCCCTGGCGCGTTCCGGGGTGCAGGCCCGCGCCGGAGCCGTTGCCGACGACCCGGCCCGCCCGTGGTGGCTGGACGGCATCCACCTGACAGCCCTCGCCCTCGCCGCGCTGGCGCTGGTCCCGTACCTGCAGGATGTATGGCACTGGACATGGCACATCGACCCGGGACAGCACGCCGTGGCCTTCCGCTTCTCCGGCTGGTACCCGTGGGCGGAGGGGGAGGGGCCGACACGGTCCCTCCCCTACGGGCTGCTCCCACTGGTCTGCCTGATCGCCCTGCTGCGCGGCAAACCCTGGATCGCCCTGCCGGCCGCGGCGGCCATGATCTGGGCCGGCGCGACGCCCCATGGCCGCACCTTCTTCGGCGACGAGGGGGTGAAGGGCCTGAGCTACTACGGGCTGGGCGCCCCGATAACGGCCCGTGACCTGGTCCTCTCGGGTGCTCTGTGCGCCGCGTGCGCCGTGCTGGCGTTCTGCCGTCCCGGCCGGCTACGGCGCCGCTCCTACTGCTGGCTGGCCCCCGTGGCCCTCGCCATGTACGTGGCCGGTGGCCTGCACATCATCTCCGTCAGCCCGGCCTTCCAACGCGGACTGTTCGGCCTCGAAGTGGCCGCGCTGATCGCCGCCTGGGTGGCGACGGCCGCCACCGGGGACCACCGGTGGCTGCTCCCCGTCGCAGCGGTCGCGATCGTGCGCACGCAGGCGATCGTCGCCCGGCCGGACGCGTTCATGCAGTCCTTTCCGCACCTCCTCGTCCTCACCCTGCTTGTCGCCCCCCTCCCCGTCCTGGCGATCACCGCCCAGCGTCGGCAAGCGCGGGCACTCGCCGAATAGGAACGGCCCCCGGTGGGCCCCGGCCGAGCCAGGCGGCGCCTCGGTGGGCCGCCACGCGTGCGTGACCTGACTCCCCTCAACGGAAGAAACCGAACGATGACCCAGCACGACTCCCCAGCCATGCCCGCGCACCGCCGGGGAGGCGCAGGGCAGGCCCCCGAACCCCCTCCCCACCTCCGCCCGTCACCTACACCGCGGCCGTGGATGCCCGCTCTGCTGTACGCCCTGGGGTTCGTGGCGGTCTACCTGCTCGCCATCTGCACCCCGTGGGGGCAACGAGCCGAGAACGCCCTGTTCGGTCTCAGCAGCGGGGACCCCGAAGCTGTGTGGTTCTACCCCCTGTCAGGATCGGCCTACGGCTCGACGCCCCTGCCGCCGCTGGAACTGAGCGCCAAGCCCACCCTCATGGTGGGCCTGGCCCTCATCGTGCTCCTCACCTTGGTGCGCCGGTGCTGGTGGCCGGGGTGCGCGGCACTGGCGATCGTCATCGTCACGGCCGGAGGCGCTGAGGTGCTCAAGGGGGGCCTGCGGCGCCCCGATCTGGTGGGCGCGCCCGAGAATCTCCTTGATCAGGGCTTCCCCAGCGGACACACGGCCCTCCCCGCCACGCTGACCCTGGCCGCCGTCCTCATCGTCTCTGCCCGTATCCGCCCCTACGTCGCCACTGTCGGTGTGCTGTGGCTCGCCTGCATCGCCGCCTACAGCGCGACCAACGGCGGCCACCGGCCCAGCGAAGTGCTGGGGGCCACACTCCTGGCCTGTGCCTGCTACGCCCTCGCGACTTGGCTGCTGCCGTCGGCCGCCGCCCCGGAAGGCACGCGGAGCCCCCGCCTGCTGACCGTCATCGCGCTGACCTTGGCGGTGGCCGCCGCCTTCGTCGGCGGCGCACGCGATGACACCCTCACAAGGTCGCTGGTCTCCGGGGCGACGGGCTCCGTCTGCGCCGCCCTGGTCTGGTACGCCGCAGTCGTGTGGCCCGCACACGCCGCACGCCGGACGCGCCTCGCGCTGGTCTGACCGACCAGTCCGTCCCGGGCGAGCGTGCTTGGCCCGACGCCACCGCCCGGCCGCAGAAGCCCTCGCCGGCCGAGCGGACGCGCTGCCGCTCGACATGCCCTTCGGTGGTCCGGTCAACGAGGCGGTGCCGGCCACCGGAGCGGCGGGAACAGCCGGATAGGCGCTGCCTCGGCGGGCGGCGCCTTGATCAGCTCGTGGACCCCGGGTGCCAGCAGGCCCAGCATGAGGAGCGGCGGCCATGGGCGGTCGGCTGGCGGGGAACCGGGTCGAAATGCAGGCCCGGGGAAAGGGCGTGGGGCCCAGGCGACGCCTGCGCCCTCGGGGGCGAGGCCGCGAAGGTGGCCGAAGGGCGGGGCATGCGGACAAGCTCCTGGTCAGCGGGCTCGGCAGGGGAGTGCGGAGGTGGCGGCGCCGAAGGTCGCGCGAAACCGGGGCGAGCAACGGCGTCTCCGAGGTGAGCGGGCTCTTCGGTACTCCAGGGCGTGCCCTGGAACACTGCTGGAACACGTCCCCCCTGGGGCACGAACAGGAGGCGGGCCCGGCTCCAGTTGTCCCCGGGGCCCACTGAAGCCCGGCGGCACATCGAGGGCGAGGCCGCGGCGTCGGAGCCCGTGGCGATCACGCAGTGGGAGACCAGGGCCCCCGCCCCCGGCGAGCACGCCGACGCCCCCTACGTGTCGTTCGCCGAGAGTTCGGAGGGGTCGGCGGAGGTGCCGGAGGAGGTGGCTGTCGACACATCGGGGCGCAGGGTGAAGACCTTGTCCAAGCCGACGATGCCCAGGATACGGGCGGTGTTGGCGGGGACCGCGGCCAAAACTATGCCGCCGCCTTGTTCGATGGCCCAGCTCCTGGCAGACAGCAGGGCGCTGATCCCGCTGGAGTCGCAGAAGTCCAGACGGGCCAGCCCAAGGACCAGTAGTTGCCCGGTGGCCAAGGTGAGACCCTCCACGGCGGTACGTAGTTCGAGCGCTGTGGAGTGGTCGAGGTCACCGGTGATCTCCAGTACGGGCCCGGTCGTGGCGTATCGAATGCTGATTGTCAACGGGCTCATGTCAAGTGTTCACTCGCGGGGTGGTAAGGGAGGCGGGCACGCCGAGCGCGAGCAGCGCGGTGTCGTCGTTGAGTCCGTCGCCGAAGGAAGTGAGCAGTTCGCTCAGGGCGGTGATGAGGGCTTGTGCCCCCGCCGGTGGCTGGGCGGCGGTGAAGGTACGCAGCGCGTCCTCGCCGTACAGCTCTTTGCCCGGCCCGGTGCGGGCCTCGGTCAAGCCATCGGTGTAGAGGAGCAGGGTGTCGCCGGGCAGGAGCCGGGCGCGAGCGGCGGTGAACGGGGCCTTGGGCAGCACGCCGACGAGCAGGCCGTCGGGGGTGGGGAGGTACTCCGCGCTGCCGTCCGCGCGCTGGATCAGCGCGGAGGGGTGCCCGCCGGAGGCCAGATGCACGTCGACGTGGCTGTCGTTCGGTTGCAGAACGCCGAAGATGACAGTGCAGTAGCGGCCCTCGCCGCTGGCGTACCGCTCGTGCAGCACGGTGTTCAGCGTGGTCAGCACGGTGACCGGATCGGCGTCGTGCAGGGCGGCGGCCCGCAGGGTGTAGCGGGCCAGCGAGGTGACCGCGGCGGCTTGGGGGCCCTTGCCGCACACGTCCCCGAGGAAGAACCCCCACTGGTCTCCGCCCAGGGGGAACAGGTCGTAGAAGTCTCCGCCCAGCAGATCCGGGGAGGCCGTGTGGTAGTAGGACCCCGCCTCCAGGCCCGGGATCACGGGCAGCTGGCCGGGCAGCAGGCTCTGCTGGAGGACAGCGAGCGCCTCCTGGAGCCGCGCCTGGTCCGCCTCGGCCTGCCGACGGGCTTCCTCGGCCGCCTTGCGGCCGCGCAGCAGTTCGGTCTCGTAGGCGCGGCGGTCGCGGGCGTCGAAGACGGTGGTGCGGATCAGCAGGGGTTCACCGCGTTCGCTGGTCTTCACCTTCGAGGTGACCAGCACCGGCATACGCGCAGCGGCGCTCGTGACCTCCATGGCGATACCACGGACCTCGCCCTTCATCTGCAGCAGCGGCGCGAAGTGCGTCTCGTAGTAGAGCTTGCCGCCCACGGTCAGCAGATCGGTGAAGCGCATCCGCCCCACCACCTGGGACCGGTCCAGGCCCAGCCAGTCCAGCAAGGTGGTGTTGATCTTGGCGATAGTGCCGTCCATCAGCGTCGACAGATACCCGCACGGAGCCTGCTCGTACAGTTCCTCGGCACTGTCTTCGAGCAGCGAGGTGAACACCGCGTCCGTGGCGTCCACATCGTTCCCCTCACCGGGTTCCGGCATCGTCTGATCGGTACGGCACATCATCAGGCGGCCCCGACGAAGTCGGTGATCGCCCTCGCCGTGGCCTGGGGCGCGCTCAACTGCGGGCAGTGCCCCGTCGCCTCCAGAGTCACCAGCCGGCTGCCGGGGATCGCGTCGCGCACGTAGGCGCCGACCTCCCGGGGTGCGATCACGTCCTGCCGGCACTCCAGGACCAGCGTGGGCACCGCGACCGTCTTGAGATCGTCGCGGCTGTCGGACAGAAACGTCGTACGGGCGAAGACGCGGGCCATGTCCGGGTCGGTCGCGCAGAACGAGGCGGTCAGCTCCTGGCCCAGCTCCGGCCGGTCCGCGTTGCCCATGATGACGGGCGCCATCGCTGCGGACCAGCCCAGATAGTTCGACTCCAGCGACTCCAGCAGTTCATCGATGTCCTCGGCGCTGAACCCGCCCCGGTACCCCTCGTCGTCGATGTAGCGGGGCGAGGGGGCGACCATCACCAGACGGGAGACGCGGCTGGGCTCCTTCGCCGCCGCGAGCACCCCGACCATCGCACTGACCGAATGCCCGACGAACGTCACGTCCCGCAGATCCAGCTCCTCGCAGACCTCCAGCACGTCGAGCGCGTAGCCCTCCAGCGAGCTGTAACGCCGCTCGTCCCAGGCCGAGGGGTCCGCCCGGCCGGAGCCGACGTAGTCGAAGAGCACCAAGCGGTAGTCCTCGGCCAGAGCGGGGACCACCAGACGCCACATGTTCTGGTCACAGCCGAACCCGTGGGCCAGCAGGAGCACCGGACCGTCCGTACGTCCGGTGACCGTGATGTTGTTCCTGCGATGGATATCCATACTCGCCAGTCTTGCACTCATCTTGTCGTGTCCAGCACGGCCCCATTGCTGGGGATCGTGAGGACTTACCGGGGATCATGTGGCCGTCACGGCCTGCTGCGGCCTGCGCCGCAGAGTCACGGGAAGAGGCCGCCCACCCGGGAGTGGTCCTGTCCCCGGCCCGCGTTGAGCGCGTAGGTGTGCGCGTTGCGGCGCGGGGTCGGCTCGGTGAACGACCGCCCCACCAGGACCAGCCAGGACGCACGGGCAGAGGTGAAGTGCGGCTGGAACCGCGGAGGGCCCGGCAGCCACTTCTTGACGAAGCAGTCGCCGGTTGACCACCGCCCCGCGCGAATCTTCACGGGGACGGCATCGACGCAGACCACCGGACAGAGGGTATCGAGCGGTCGGCTCTGCCCTTCGGTCATGTCACCGAAGATCTTGGTGGTGACGGAGGAAGTGGTCTGCCGGGAGGCCCGGCGCCACAGGCCCCCGCCGGCTGGGCCTCGCCCGTGACGGTGGGCAGGCCCTTCGCGGCCGGCGAGATGGCCGTCTCGTCCCTCCCGTCTATCCCGCCCAGAGGCTTACGGCGCTCCCCGACGATCTCCGGCTCGAAGAAGCCGCTACAAGACGCAGCCCTGGAGGTGGCCTGTTCGCGGAGGCTCGTCGTGTCCTACGCGGTTTTCGCTCGGTGGCGTGGTGCGCGCGTGGCAGACAAGATCTGGAGCAGTGCGCATCCGGCTCCGAGCGCGCACACCCCTGTCCATCCCCAGGTGCCGGCGGCGAGGGGTACTACGGCGGAGCCGAGGGCCCCGCCGGCGAAGTAGGCAGTCATGTACGCGGAAGTGAGGCGTGAGCGCGCGTTCCCGGGCAGGGCGTAGATCTGACTCTGGTTCGTGACATGCATCGCTTGGACACCGAAGTCAAGGATGATGATGCCCGCCACCAGAGCGGTCAGGTGGGCGCCGCCGTAGACG
Organism: Streptomyces sp. NRRL F-5630; assembly: GCF_000719475.1. GTDB lineage: Bacteria > Actinomycetota > Actinomycetes > Streptomycetales > Streptomycetaceae > Streptomyces. The sequence goes on from NZ_JOGO01000061.1 coordinate 32,332, forward strand.
AGCGCGACCCACGACAGCAGCATCATGGTTGCCGCCGCCCAGGTCGCCGTACCCGAGTGACCGGTGTCGGCGAGCTTTCCCGCGAGTCGCGCTGCAACGGCACCCACGGCACCGATGATGCCGAAGAAGCCGATCACTGCCTCCGAGTAGTGGTAGGGCTCTGCCGAGAGGAGACCTGTGAGTGCTGTCCACAACACGCTGAACTGCGCGAACGCGAGTCCGCCGAAGAGCATGCGCACCCGCAGCACCTTCTGCTGCCGGACGAGCCGCAGTACCGAGCCGAGCAGACGCGGATAGCTCACCATGGCCTCGGCGGGCTCCGTGGTGGGCAGCCGCCTGGCGAGCGCGACGGCGATGACGAGCATGCTGATCGCGGCCGTGACGTACACGGCCCGCCAGCCCGCGAGGTCGGCAATGAGCCCGGCGGCGGTTCGGGCGAGCAGGATACCGATGAGCAGGCCGCTCATGACCGTTCCGACTGCTCGTCCGCGTTGGGCCGGAGCCGCGAGCGTGGCGGTGAGCGCGACGAGCAACTGTGCGACTACCGCCGTCGAACCGACCAGCGGTGCCAGCCACAGTACCCAGGCGCCGTTGGGGGCGAGGGCGGTGAGACCGAGCGCGAGAGCGGAGAGCACGCTCAGACCGCCGATGAGCCGGCGGCGGTTGAGCACGTCGCCCAACGGAAGGACGAGGAGCAGGCTCGCGGCGAAGCCGAGCTGGGTGAGAGTGACGATCAGCGGGGTGACCGCTGCTGGCAGGCCGAGATCGCTGCCGATTGCTTCGAGCAGGGGCTGGCTGTAGTAGGCGACGGCGACCGCGGTCGCCGTCGCGACCGCAAGTAGTGCCACGGTGGACCGCGGCAGCGTGCGTGCTGTGTTGCTCATCCTCCCAGGCTGGCCGTGACGTGCGCCGTATGTCGAAGTCCCATCCTGAGCACACTTGATACCTTTGAGGTATGGAGATTGAGTTGCGGTGGCTGTGCTATGTGGTTGCCGTCGTCGACCACGGCGGGATGCAGCGGGCAGCGCACGCGCTGCACATGACTCAGCCTCCGCTCAGCCGGCAGATTCGCGAACTCGAGCGGCGGCTCGGCACACCCCTGTTCACACGCCGCCCCTTGGAACTCACGCAGGCGGGCACTGTGTTCGTGGCACGGGCGCGCAGGCTCCTGGCAGAGGTGGACGAGGTCGTTGCGGCGACGAGAGCCACGGCGGCGGGAGAAGCGGGCGAAATCGCCATCGGCTACATCTTGTCGGCGGCCTATGACACGATCCCGCAGTTGCGTGCCGCCTCCGAAGCTGCCTTCCCCGGTATGGTGCTCGACGCCACGGAATACTGGCCGGGACAACTCGACACGGGTCTGCTCAGCGGTGACCTCGACGGCGTAGTCGCCCACACCATGCCCGTCCGAGCGGACTTCCGCCGCGAACTACTCCGCATTGATCCCCTGATCGCGGTCACCCACCCGTCGAACCCCGCGGTTTCGGACAGCGGCTTGGTACAACTCGGCGAAGCCTTCAACGGGCAAACCTTCGTGTTCTACGATCCGAAGTACGCGCCCGAGCACTACGCACTGCTCGTCGACGCGCTCGATGCCGGTGGGGGATCCCACCCTGTCCGTCTCGACATGGTGCCGGGATTGCGCAACATCGCGCTGCCGGACGAGCGCAGTTTCACGCTGATCCCCGCGTCCATGGGGCCTTTCCTTCCCCGGACTGTGCGCGCGGTACTTCTGGACCCCAGCGAGCTTCCCGCCGCGCGCACCGAACTCGTATGGCACCGGGACCGAGAATCACCGACTCTCCTGAGGTTCTTCGCGGCCGCCCGGGAAGTGAGCACCGAGCGCGACTGGCTCGCCACCCCCACCCGCACCGTCCTAGCGCATCAGGCCGCTACGGGTCGGTGAGGCTCGGACCTGACCGCGGATAACGGGAGCCGACTCGCCGGGCTTACAACGGCTGACACCACGAGGCGGGTTGGTCCGTTCTCCGTGTCGGTGGGCGGGCGCTGTCCGGGTATCGGGGCTTCGCCGTGGACCGTGCCGGATGAGTTGTGAGCGGACCGAGTCGCTGCTGTCGCGCGAGGTACGCCGGTTTCGGTATTTTGGGCGCAAGCCGCTGCCCGAGTGAGAGGGTTGTACGGCGAGTCGGAGCACGTGCCCGGGGAGTTGGGCTCTGGTTCGGGCATGAGTTGCTGACAGCGACTGCGGGACTGGAACGAGGCCGGCGTCTGGCAGCAGTTGCATGAAGTGCTGTTTGCCGAACTCAATGCGGCTGGCCGTCTGGACTGGTCGGGTGCCGTGGTGGACTCCAGCCACGTGTGAGTCGTGCAAAGAGGGAACCGTGGACGGGATCGAGTCCGGGTCCCCGGTCGGACGTGGCCGCACGGGAACGAAACACCACCTGATCATCGACGGGCACTGCACACCGCTCGCCGTCATCCTCGCCGGTGGCAACCGCCGCAACCTCACCCCGTTCATGCCGCTGATCGATGCCACCCCACCCGTCAGAGGTGGGACGGGTCCCCGGGGTGCAAGCCCGACTCGCTCTTCGCCGATCGCGGATACGCCTACGACATTTACCGCGACTAAGAGGCCGTTTCTATTGGCGTAGTCGCTCGTTGAGCCGTGCATGGCTGATCTGGTGGAGCGTCTGGTGCCGGAGGAGTTGTGGACGCTGTTCCGGC
>NZ_JOGO01000062.1 GCF_000719475.1 Streptomyces sp. NRRL F-5630
CCCGCCGCGAGCCCCACCCCAGCCCCGCACGGCAGCCCGCACGCTCGGCCACCCGGCCACCCGGCCACCCGGCCACCCGGCCACCCGGCCACCCGCAACATCCCCACCACCCCTCACGTACGCGGCTCCCAACGGAACCTGCGCCGCGCCACCCACGCGAACAAGGCCGTCCACGCGAGCGCCAGAACGCACCGGATCAGCCCCTCCCCCAGCCCCAGTTCGCCGGTCCAGCCCGAGCGCATCAGGTCGACGGTCGGGGACAGCGGCGCCCACAGGAACGCGTCGCCGAGCGCGGGGGGCAGGACTTCTCGCGGGATGTAGATGCCCGAGATCATCGGCAGGAGGAAGAGGGCGGGGAGGGTGGCGACGAGCACCGACTCCACCGTCCGGCACAGCGCCGCCGTCGCCGCGGCCATGGCGGTCATCAGGACGACGCCCGTGGCCAGCCCCGCGAGTGCCGCGAGCGGTTGCTCGGGGGTGGCGTCGAACATCACCGAGAGCAGCGCGGACACCACCACGATCTGCACCACGCACACCACGACGTACATGGACGCGCCCCCGGCCAGGATCACCGGGTCCGAGACCTCGCCGGTACGCAGCCGCTTGAGGACGAGTTCCTCCCGGCGGGCCACGTACAGGCCCGTGACGGAGGAGTACAGGGAGAAGATCAGCAGGATTCCGCACGCGGTCGAGACCATCAACGGCCCGGCGTCGAGCCCGTGTTCACCCAGCTTCATCTGGTCCTGCACGAACTGCATCGCGATCAGCAGCATCGCAGGGACGAGGACCACGAAGACGTAGTTGCCCTTGATCCGGTGGAACAGCTTCCACTCGATGCGGAACAGGGTCTTCATGTGCCGTGCGGCCAGGCCGTTCACTCGCCCTCCCCCTGTCCCTGGGCACCCGCGTGACCGGCCACGCGCAGGAAGGCCTCTTCCAGCGAAGCGGGCCGTGCGGTGAACCTGTCCAGCGTGACGTCGTGGTCCTCGGCCCAGGCCAGCAGCCGGGCCGCGTCCTTCTGCAACTGCTCCGTGGTCACCGTCACCCGCTGATGGTGTCGCTCTGCTGTCCCGCTCACGGGCAGGTCGTGGACGCTCCATCGCGCGGGCAGGCCGAAGGAGAGCGTCGACGGGTGGTCCGCGACGATCCCGGACACGCTGCCGGACGCGGCGATCCGCCCGCGGTGCATGATCGCCAGGCGGTCCGCCAGCGACTCGGCCTCTTCCAGGTAGTGCGTCGTGAGCAGGATCGTCGCCCCCTGGTCCCGCAACTGCCGTATCAACTGCCAGGTGGCGCGGCGGCCTTCCGCGTCCATACCGGCGGTGGGTTCGTCGAGGAAGACCAGGCCGGGGCTGGACGAGGTCGCCACGGCCAGGTCCAGCCGGCGTCTCTCGCCGCCGGACAGGTTCTGGACCATCACGTCGGCGCGATGGGCGAGTCCCACGAGGTCCAGAGCCTCCTGGACCGGGCGCGGCCGGGAGGTGAGCTGTGCCCACATGTCGACGGTCTCCCGCACGGTCAGGTGCGAGATGAAACCGCCTTCCTGCAGCATGGCGCCGGTCCGGGCACGGATCTGTGCGCGGTCCCTGACCGGGTCGAGTCCGCCGAAGAGCCGGACGCTCCCCCGGCTCGGGGCTGCCAGCCCTTCCAGCAACTCGACGGTCGAGGTCTTCCCGGCGCCGTTGGTCCCCAGGAGCGCGAACAGCTCGCCGGGACGGACAGTGAAACTGACGCCACGGATCGCGTCGAAGGTGTCCTTTCCCCGTCCATAGCGGCGCCAGACGTCGTTCACCAGGATATGACTGCTCTCTTCTTCGGACATCAGCCTTCCTCGAAGCGGGGAATCCAATCCTTACACGTGCGGCGAGCGACGGAGAACCGGAATCCGCAATTCCGGCAGAACTCCTTCCGAATTCACAAACGCACGGGAATTCGAGGCCGCTCGGTGTTCTGTCCGGGGGGACCGCACGGGAAGGCCGTTCGGCGCGTCACGAAGGGGCCACTTCGCCCGATCGTTGACCTTCCGGACAGATCGGCCCGCACAAAAGAATCTCTTGACCTACTCATGGTCGGGAGTTTAACGTTCCTGTCACGCGCCCGACCAGGGCGAGCACGGGGAGTAAACGGGGATCGACAATCGAAGCGGCAGTGCCTGTCGGGGCTGCGTTCTGGCTTCATTTCTTTGTGGTGCACGATTTCGCTGACCCCAGCGTGCCCTGGGACGCGTGCGTAAAAAAGGAGTCAGCGGAGATATCGCGCCGCGAACACAGCACCAGTAATTCGCAACGGTCGAAAGAGAGTTCTCCTTCTGCCGTTTCCGTTGCACGCGCAGGGGGATTCTCATGGCCGTTCCACATCGAGAGGAACAGTTCATGCTCACGCAGAAGGTCAACGCCAATCCGTCCCTCCAGGGCGCTCTGGAGGCCGGTGCGCCCATGGGCGGAGCCGCGCCCGTCATGGCCACTCCGGCCCTGATCGCGACCCCCGTCATCGCGAAGGCGGCCGGTGCCGTCGTGGGCGCCGGCGCGGTGACCGGCGCGGCCTACGCCGCCTACAAGGTCGCCACCGGCTGACCACTCCCCGGAGGCCGACTCCGGCCTCCCGCCAGTACCTGCTCTGTCGGCAGAGCTTCAGGAACGCGGCGTTCGCAGGCAGTGCAAGTGCCTGCGAACACCGGGCACTGTCCGATCTACCAGATCAGCGGAGGAAAAACCATGTCCGTGCTCCTCGACAAGGTCAACGCCGGCGTCGGCCAGGCGTCCGACGTGCAGATCGCGCCCGTCATGGCGACCCCGGCCGCCTTCGTGGCCGGTGTCGTCGCCGGCGGCAAGGTGTGCGCGGTCCTGACGGCCGCCGCCGGTGTCGGCGCCGCGGTCAAGAGCGCCCAGAAGTAAGCGGGAAGCCGACGGGGGGTCCCCAGTGTCCGGGGCTCCCCGTCGGCCGTCCCAGGCCACCGCGCCAGCCCAGCGATCAGGAACACAGCATGCTGTCTCGTATCCGCGACATCGCGACAACGGCGTGCGCCCAGCCGCTCGCCACAGCCGAGCGGCTGTCAGCCGCCACCCATCTGCTGTCCAGCCTTGAGTACATGGTGCGCAGGACCGACCGGGAACCCGGCGGCCTCAACGACTGGAACCACACCAGGGCCCAGGTCCCCGCCAGGACGAAGACCATGCAAGCCGTGCGGGACTTCATCGCCCGGGAGCCGGTGACCCAGGCGCTGCACGGTTCGCGCGCCCTGGCCGCCGCCGTGCTCATCTCGCCGGTGAGGAACAACGCCGTGCGCATAGCCGCCAACACCTACCTGTCGGTCAGCCAAGTCCTCGTCTACCCAAGGCACTTGTTCGGCACGGACGGCTCCGACCAGGTGTCCTTCCTCGTGCAGACGGCCGCCGCCCTCGGCCGGGCGGGCGGCACCGACGCGACCCGTGCCGCCGCCGCGCAGTTCATCGGCGCCCAGACCGTGCTCTCGTACGGGGCGTCGGGCTGGGCCAAGCTCCCCGGTGACGCCTGGCGCAACGGCGACGCCCTCGCGAAGATCATGCGGACCCAGACGTACGGGGACGAGTGGTTCTTCAAGCAGCTCGACAAGTACCCGGCCGCGTCTCGCGCCATCTGCCACGTCGTCCTGGCCCTGGAGTGCGGGTTCCCGCTGCTCCTCCTCAAGAAGGGCAAGTACATCGACGCCGGCCTTCTCCTCATGGGCGGCTTCCACCTGGCCAACGCCCGCTTCATGGGGCTGTCCCGCTTCGCGTGGGCGTTCGTCTCCACCTATCCGTCCGTGCGCGCGCTCGCCAAGGGCACCGGGGAGGGCAAGTGAGCGGGCTCGCCTTCCCGAGACTGACCACCGCCGGTCTGGCCACCTGCCTGGCCGCCGGGCTCACCCATCGCGCCTACGCCGACCTGATGTGCCGACGCGGTCACGACGGCTTCGAGCGGCGGCAGGTGCGCTGCGACAGCGGGAACATCCTCACCTACCACGTCCGGCGCGGCGCCCCGGGACGGCCGACGCTCGTGCTCGAAGCCGGCCTGATGAACACCTCCGCGGCCTGGCTCCTCGTCGCCGGTCACCTCGACCCCGGCCTGTCACTGCTGCTGTACGACCGTGCGGGCTACCGGAGTTCGCTCAGGCGCTGCCCCGAGGACTACTCGCTCACCGAGTCGGTGAACGACCTCCTGGAAGTCATCGCGGACGGCGTGGACGCGGAGGGCCCGTGCGTCGCCGCGGGGCACTCGCTCGGCGGCTACCTCGTCCACCGGGCCGCCGCCGCGTCCGACCGCGTCCACGGTCTCGTACTGGTCGACCCGACGCATCCGCGCGAACTGCTCCACTCCCGCCGCCAGCGCGAGGGATCTCGCGGCGTGAACCTGACCATGAAGCTCGGCCCCTGGTCGGCCGCTCTGGGAGCGGGACTCCTCATCGACAAGAAGGGCCTCTTCGCCTACGCCGAGGGCAGCCCGCACTACAGGACCCTCCGCCTCGAAGGCTCGGCCACCTCGACCTGGCGTGCCGCGCACCGGGAGTGGAACTACTCCTACGCCTTCATGCTCGACGGCGGCCGTCCACTGGACCGGCTGCGGATACCGGTCGAGGTGGTGGCGGCGGCCTCGACCCTGCGGGACACCCCTGAGCACGGCGATCTGTACAAGGAGTACCTCGCCTCCGGAACGGCCGGGCGGATCGTCACCGTTCCGGAGTCCACGCATCTGTCCCTCACCGGCGGCATCGAGCACGCCCCGCTCACCGCCCGCGCCATCGAGGAGGCCGTGGCGACCGTGGTGGAGACCCGCGGGAACACTGAGAACGAGGGAGCGTCGGCGTGAGCAGGACCTCAGCTGTGATGGAGCGGGCCGTACCGGTGGCGCTGGCCGGCTGGTTCGTGCTCTCGGTGCTGGCCCAGCATCCCGATCGCGGCTTCGACAAGGTGCGCAAGGCGGACAAGACCGGTACGGGGATCGCCATCCCCAACTGGCGTTTCTTCGCCCCCACTCCGGCCGTGGAGGACCAGCACTTCCTCTACCGGCTCGCCACCGAGGACAAGAGCCGGCACACGCAGTGGCGCGAGGTGTACGCGATCACGCCCCGGAAGCTCGTCCACGCCTTCTGGTTCCCCGGCCGCCGTATCGAGAAGGCCGTCTTCGACGTGGCCTCGACCCTGGTGCACAACCCCGGCGCGATGACGCCACTGCACCAGGAAGCGAAGAAGTCCGCCTACCAGCTCGTCAACAACTTCGTCCGCGCCCGCATCACTCCGGAGCCCGGCTTCCCCCTCTTCCAGGTGCTGCTCGTGCGCTACTCCGGATACGACCACAGCGAAGACCCCAAGTACGACCTGGTCTTCGACTACGAGAAGGTGACCCCGTGACCCGGGATGTGCAGTACGGCAACGCGGTTGCCTCGGTCTACGACTCCCTGATCGCCCCGGCCATGCCCGCTGAGGAAGCCCTGGAGCGGCTGCGCCCGTACGTCACCGGCGGCCGTGTGCTGGAGGTCGGCGTGGGAACCGGACGTATCGCCGTGCCGGTCTCGGAGATCGCGGCCGAAGTGGTCGGGCTGGACAACTCCCGTCCGATGCTGGACGCGTTCCGCGCCAAGGGAGTGCCCGCGAACACGTCCCTCGTCGAAGCGGATTTCCGGCACCCGCTCCCTCTGGAGGGGGTCTTCGACGCCGCGTACTCGACGATGGGCTCGCTCGCGTGCGTGCGCTCCCGCGAGGAACTCACGACCGCTCTGCGCCATGTCCGCGCACACCTCGGGCCCGGCGCGACCCTGTCCCTGGAGTACTACGCGAGCAGCGCCTACCGGCCCTTGGCCGAGCAGCACGTGTTCACCTTGCCCACGCCGCACCACGGCGGTCGCGCGACGTTCACCGTCACGCTCGACAGTGCCGACGTCCTCACGATGGACACCCGCGTCGACGAAGAGGGCAAGCCTGCCGTCGAGTTCAGCGAGAGCGTGCTCCTGATCGAACGCCCCGAGGTCGAGGACTGCGTCGCCCGGGCCGGTTTCACCGTCGAGCGGGTGCGTCCGGCGGAGGGGCACCAGCCCTACGACTGGTACGTCGCCCGCAGCACCGAGTAGAAGGAGCGCCCTGCCGTGCTGACAGCCAACCGGGCGATGTGGTTCATCGCCGCTTTCGCCTTCGCCCTGCCGAGCATGCTGGTCATGTTCCGCGACGGAGGCCCGCTCACCCAAGGGACATGGATCAAGAGCCTCGCCTTCGCGGCGGGCATCGCGACGATCATCGCGATCACTCTCGGCAGGGGCAGGCCGTGAACATATCCGCGATCGTCCGCCGCCACCGCGTACTCCTCGGCGCGGGCATCCTGCTCGGTCTCCTCGGCACGGCGGCCACGCTCGTCCAGCCGCTGCTCATCGGCGACCTGATCGAAGCCGTCGCCCATGACGAGCCGACGCTGTGGCCCATCGTGTTCATCGCCGCCCTGTTCGCCGCCGACGCGCTCCTCGCCGCCACGCACTTCTACCTGATCGGCCGGGCGGGCGAGAACATCGTCTTCGACATGCGGACCACCCTCACCGGGCGCCTGCTCCACTCCCGGATCCCGGCCTTCGACAAGCTGGAGCACGGGGACGTGTTCACCCGCACCGTCGCCGACACCTCGCTGGCCCGTGTCGCGCTCTCCTCGTCGGTCGCCCAGATCATCACCGCGGGGTTCACCAGCGTCGGCTGCGTCGCCGTCATGGCCTGGATCGACTGGAGAATGCTTCTGGTCACCGCCGGCTGTCTCGGTGTGGCGTCCGCGGTGGCCCTCGGGCTCGCCCGGTCGGTGCGCAAGGCCGCGGTCACCAACCGGGAGGACACGAGTGACTACGGCTCCGGGCTCCTTCGCGTGCTCAGCGCGCTCACCACGGTGAAGGCCTCGCGCGCCGAGGGGCGCGAAGCGGAACGGCTCTCCGGCCTCGCCGGTGCCGCCCGCACCAGCGGAATCCAGGTGACCCGCCTGTCGGCGATGCTGATGCCCGCCATGAACGTCGGCACGCAGGTGTCCCTCGCCGTGGTCATCACCTGGGGCATGGCCCGCACGGCGACCGGGGCCCTGCCCATCGAGGACCTCACCGCGTTCATCATGTACCTCTTCTACCTGGTCTCCCCGCTGGTGATGCTGTTCATGGCACTGGGCGAGTACCAGCAGGGACGGGCTGCCATCGACCGGGTGCAGGACCTCGCCGGGCTGGAACAGGAGACCTCCCCCGGCACGGCCGGACCGCGGCCCGTACCCGGGGCGGCGGCGGTGGAGTTCGACGACGTCACCTTCAGCTACGGCGAAGCCGCCGGAAACGCCGTGAACGGCGTCTCCTTCACGCTCCCCGCCACGGGCGTGACCGCGATCGTCGGTCCGTCCGGCGCGGGCAAGACCACGCTCTTCCAGCTCATCGAGCGGTTCCACGCCCCGGCGAGCGGCACGATCCGCATCGCCGGCGCCGACACCGCCACGATGCCGCTGGACGTGCTGAGGTCCCGCATCGGACTGGTCGAGCAGGAGGCCCCGCTGATGCGCGGCACCGTGCGCGAGAACCTCACCTACGCGAACCCGGACGCCACACCGGAGGACATCACGCGGGCCGTCGAGGCCGCTCACCTGACCGCCGTGATCGCCGCCCTGCCCGAGGGGCTGGACACGCGGCTGGGTGAGGGCGGCACAGGTCTCTCCGGTGGTCAGCGCCAACGCCTGGCCATCGCCCGTGCCCTGCTGACCGAACCCGATGTCCTGCTGCTGGACGAGGCCACGTCGAGCCTCGACTCCGACTCCGAAACGGCCTTGCGCAACGCTCTGCGGACGATCGGCTCCCGGTGCCAGGTCCTCACCATCGCTCACCGGCTCTCCACCACCATCGGAGCGGACCGCATCCTCGTCATCGAGGACGGCACCCTGCGCGCGTCGGGCACGCACGACGAGCTGATGCGGGACGACACGACGTACCGCAGGCTGGCCGGCCAGCAGCTCGCCCCGGCGGGTGCCGGCTCATGACCAGTGCGGCGATCGTCGGCACCGGCCCCAACGGGCTGGCGGCCGCGGTGACCCTCGCCCGGGCCGGTCTGTCGGTCACGTTGTTCGAGCAGGCCCCCACCATCGGCGGTGGCCTGCGCTCGGAATCGCTCTTCGACGCCGAGGTGACCCACGACGTCTGCTCCGCCGTCCACCCCATGGCAGCCGCTTCAGCCTTCTTCCGCGCGTTCGACCTGCCCGCACGCGGGGTGCGGCTGCTCCAGCCCGGCCTGCCCTACGCCCACCCGCTGCCCGGCGGGCGGGCGGTGGCGGCCTGGCACGACATCGAGCAGACCGCCGCGCGCCTCGGACCGGACGGACCGCGCTACACGCGCCTCATGCGGCCGCTCGTCTCGCGCTCCCGCGCGGTGGTCGACCTGGTCCTTTCCCACCACCGCGGCGTGCCGAAGGACCTCGTCGCCCCGCTCCTGCTGGCGCGCGGCGTACTGGCCCACGCCACCACCCGCACCCCCTTCACCACCCCCGAGGCGCGCGCGCTCCTGACCGGTGTGGCCGCTCATGCCGTCGGCAAGCTTCCCTCGCTCGCCTCCGCGGGCGTGGCACTGCTTCTCGGCCACCTCGCGCACAGCACCGGATGGCCGCTGCCCGAGGGAGGCAGCGTACGTATCGCCGAGGCCCTGGCCGCCGATATCACCGCGCACGGCGGCACCTTCCACACCGGCCGTCGCATTCGTGACCTGAGGGAGCTCGAAGGCTTCCCCCTCGTCATGATGGACGTCAGCGCCAAGGAGTTCTCGGCGATCGCCGGGCCCCGCCTGCCCCCGAGCTACCGGAGGGCTCTCGGCCGGTTCCGCTACGGGCCCGGCGCCGCGAAGGCCGACTTCCTCGTGAGCGAACCCATCCCGTGGAGCAACCCGCTCGTGGGGCGGGCCGGGACCGTTCACCTGGGCGGCACTCACGCGGACATCTCCCGCCAGGAGACCGCGACGGTCGCGGGACGGCGCGTCGACGCCCCCTTCATGCTGGTCGCCGATCCGGCGGTGACCGACCCTTCCCGCGCGTCGGCCCACGCGCGGCCGGTGTGGGCGTACGCCCACGTCCCCCACGGCGACGACCGCGACCCGACCGACATGATCCGCCGCCGCATCGAGGAGTACGCCCCGGGCTTCAGCGACACGATCGTCGCCTCGCGCGGCTTCTCCGCCGCGCGGTACGAGACGTACAACCCGAACTACGTGGGCGGGGACATCGCCGCGGGCGCCATGACGCCGCGCCAGATCCTGATGCGGCCCACTCCCCGCTGGGACCCGTACACCACTCCCCTGCCCGGCGTGTACCTGTGCTCGGCGTCCACGCCGCCGGGTCCGTCCGTCCACGGCATGTGCGGGTACCTCGCCGCGCTGTCCGCCCTGCGCCGCCACCATGGCATGACCACCCCTCCCGACCTGTCCCCCCGGCAGAAGGAACTCCCCTGAAACGAAGACCCACGCGGGCGACCGCCGCGGCTGCACCCGTGATCCGCACGGCGACGGCCCCGACCGCCGACGCGGAGGCGGGCCCGGAGTGCGCGGAGGCGGGACCGCCCGCGTCCGCCGGATCACCGGCACACCACGACCCGGTCGGCCGACTGCCCGCAAGGGCACCGGAACGACCGCGGACCGCGCGCCAAGGCGGAGCAACCCGTCGTGGCGCGTAGTCCGAAGCCAACCCACCCAGCAGAAGGAGTGATTCACATGAACGGCATCGACAAGAAGGACCTCGACGAGGTCATCGTCAAGACCTACAACGAGGTCAAGACCGCCGTCTCCACGCACAGCGAGAAGAGCATCCACATGTACAGCGAGGCGCTCCGGTCCCTGCTCGAACTGCGCCGACAGGTCGTCCAGGCTGAGTCGGCCGACGGCTGACGCTCAGCACCGGACCCCCGCGTCCGCCACCGGTCCGCGACGGCCTCACCTGCGGAAGGCGAGGCCGTCGCGCCCATTTCCCCAGTCACGCCACGGACTCGGCCCCGCCTCCGGCCCGAGGGCGTTCTCGCCGCCCCGATCCCCGGAGCCCCGCCGCCGACCGCCGCACGGTCCGTCATGGACGCTCGACCGCGTGCTCAGACACCTGTCAGAGCCGCGCTACGGTCCCACAGCCGGCGCGCCAGCGCGATGTCGCTCGCCTGGCGGCTGGTCCTCGCGATCTTGTGGTTCTCGTAGTACTCCCCGGGCGGCGACGCGAATCGCGGGCTCACCACGATCTTCGCCGAACTGCCGGCACGGGCGCACGCGGCCGGAGTGATCGATCCCGGCGTCACCGCGTCGGACATGACCCCTCTGATGTGCGGCATCGCCTACGCCGCGAACATGCGGGGCACCCTCGACCCGGCCGAACGAGCCGCCCTCGGCCTGCGCTACCTCGACCTGCTCCTCACCGGCCTGCGCCGCTCCAGACCCCGGCCGCTCCCGGCCGCGGCCGTTCCCGGCCTGGACAGCGCGGCAGGGGGTCGGTCACGGGGGCTGCGGATGCCCGGTCGGCGTACGCGTACCAGCGGCGAAGGCGGGTGCGGTGGCGACGCCAAGCGGGCCGCCCCAGGAGGTACCGGGGGTTTCGTCGGGCAGAGTTCCCGCCGGTCACCGCCGGTCGGCGAAACCGCCCGTCAGCGAAACCGCCGGTCAGCGTCTCCCCAGGTCAGTCGCCCTCCCGAGAGGCGCCGCACCGGAGCGCGCCAGGGGATTTCTCGCAGCGTCGCCCGGCGGCGAGGCCCACGCCGGACAGCACGGCGTGGGCGACGTCCGACGGGAAGTGTGCCGGAAGGTCGCGGTGGCCGAAGAGGGCACGGAAGACGATGGGGGCGGCGAACAGGTCCAGGACGAGGTCCGTGTCGAGTTCGCGGTCGAGGTCCCCACGCTCTTTGGCCTTGTCCAGGGACGCGACGCAGGCGGTGCGCCGTGGTTCCCAGACGACGGCGAGGAACCGTTCGCGAAGCTCCGGGTCATCCGCCAGGTCGGCCACGAGAGGCGGCAGCACGCGCCCGAGGGCGGGGTCGGCCATGGCCGACTGGAGCCCCTGAAGATGTGCCGCCAGGTCGCACCGCGTACAGCCGGTGTCGACCTCAACCACACCGATCCGGTCCTCCGCCAGAGCGTCGACCACGAGGTGCCGCCGGCTTTGCCAGCGGCGGCGGATGGCCGGCTTGGTGGTGCCCGCGCGCCGCGCTATGGCCTCCATCGTCAAGCCCGAGTAGCCGACCTCCCTCAGGAGCGCGGTGACGGCGGCCAGCACGGCTCGGTCGATCTTCTCGTCCCGTTGACGTGCCATTCCTTCCCTCCCGACACCGCGTCGCTCCGCGGCCAGCCTACCGAGGAAGCAGGACGACCTTGCCGAACGGTGTGCCGGACTCCACCCGGCGCAGAGCGGCATCGGCATCGGTGAGGGGGGAACGCTGATCCACTACCGGCGCGAGCGAACCGTCCCTCAGCATCGCCGTGATCCTTTGCCAGGAGGCTTGGAGATCCTCCGGCCGCACGGAGTTCAGACTGAAGGCGAAGAGCGTCGGCGAACGGTGGAAATCGGTCAGCAGGGCGGCAAGGGCCTCAGGTTGCGGAGGACCGCCGGCGGCACCGCACAGCAGGTAACGGCCGTTGGGACGCAGCCGGTGCAGGTTCTGTCCCAGGGCCGGTCCCGCGACAGTGTCCACCACGACGTCGTAGGAATCCCCGTCGTCCAGGGGGGAGCGGGTCCGGTCGACGACGTGGGCGGCTCCCAGAGCGCGCAGGCGCGCGCCCCGCTCCGCCGAAGACGTCACGACCGTCACCTCGGCACCGCGAGCGCGGGCTGCCTGGGTGGCGAGCACACCGATTCCGCCACCGGCGCCCAGGACGAGTACGCGTTCCCCCGCCCTGATTCCCGCTCGGTGCGAGGCGATGTCGGCGACGAAGGCGTTCACGCCCAGAGCGACGGCACCGGCCGCGTCCACACCGGTCCCCGCGAGGGGGAAAAGCCGGTCAGCGTCGGCGACGGCCCTCTCGGCATAGCCGCCGAACGCGGGGAGGACGGCCAGGACTTCCTTGCCGATCCACTCTTCGGAGGTCTCGGCTCCGACCTCCGTCACCAGTCCGGCGACCTCCACCCCCGGGACAGCCCCCGGCCCGGGGAAGTCGTAGTACTCCCCTCGCCGTGCGAGGACGTCCATGAAACCGACGCCGACAGCGGCGACCTCGATGAGCACGTGGCCCCTCGCGGGCGCCGGTTCGGCGACCTCCGCCAGGGCCAACTCCTCGCGTGACTTCACCATCGCTGCTCGCACTGACTCTCCCCGAGTCGTTCCATTCCGTTCCGGCTCGGAACGATATGACGCCACGGCGGGACGGTCAACCAGTACGCCGCCACCTGCGGCTTGGCGGGGCCGCCGCTCCCGGCCACCGGAACTTTCCCGGACACGGGCGGTCCCCTCGGCACGCGCATCGCGCCGAGCCGGGGGGCGGCCTCGACCACTTCGCCACCCCGAACCACGCGCGCGCCTCCGTCGGCACCACGCCCGATCACGTGACCTTCGTCCACCGCCCGCGCCATCGCCCTCCGCAAGCCCACGCCGCGGCGAGCGAGTTGTGCGCGTGCAGCGGGGCGCGTGGGCCGCCCGGCCGGGCGTTGCCCTGGCTCATGCCCGGCGGTGCGGGCCGGGCGGGGGCGCGCTCAGAAGCCGGTCAGCGTGATCTTGCCGATCGCCTTGCCCGACTCCAGGACCCGGTGGGCCTCGCGCAGGTGCTCCGCGTTGATCGTCCCGAGGTCGGTGGTGGCGGTGGTGGTGAGGATGCCGGCGTCCACCAGCCGGGCGATCTGGTTGAGGATGTGGCCCTGCACGGCCCGGTCGGGCGTCTGGTGCAGGGAGCGGGTGAACATGAACTCCCAGTGGAAGGAGATGCTCTTGGACTTGAGCACACCGATCTCGACCGGGCCGAAGTCGTCGATGGCGACGAGCTGCCCGAGCGGCTTCAGGATCTCCGCGTAGGCGGCCAGATTCCGGTCGGTGCCCGCGGTGCTGAAGACGAAGTCCACTCCCTCCGGGGCGACCTCGGCCACCTGCGGTGCCAGGGACTTGTGGTGGTCGACGATGGCGGACGCCCCCATGCGCCGGGCGAACTCGCTCGTCTCCGGCCGGGAGGCGGTCCCGATCACCGTCAGGGAGGTCAACGCGCGCGCCAGTTGGGCCACCATCGCCCCGACGCCGCCGGCGGCCGCGGTGACGAGCACGGTGCCGGTCTTCTCCAGGGCGCCGTCGCGCAGACCGAGGTGCTCGAAGAGGCCCTCCCAGGCGGTGAGCGACGTCAGCGGCAGGGCCGCCGCCTCGGCGAAGGAGAGGGTCCTGGGCTTGCGGCCGACGAGGCGCTCGTCCACGGCGTGGAAGCGGGAGTTGGCGCCCGGCCGGTCGATGGCGCCCGCGTAGAAGACCTCGTCGCCCACCTCGAAGGCCTCCACCTCGTCGCCGACGGCGACGACGGTGCCCGCGGCGTCCCAGCCGAGGACCTTGGGCTCGCCGCCCGGGTCGTTGCTCTGCCGGATCTTGTAGTCCACCGGGTTCACCGCGATGCCCTCCACCCGCACCAGGAGGTCACGGGGGCCGGGCCGCGGCACCGGCAGCGTCACGTCGACGAGGCTGTCCTTGTCGTGCGCGGGCAGGCTCTCGCGGTAGGCGACCGCGGGCATGGTGGCCGGGATCTCACTCATCACTGTCTCCTTGGCGTGCGACGGGTGTCGGCTGCCTCGGCAACGTAACTCGGGGGAGGCAGTAACCTTCAAGGGAGCTTACTTCCCTTGGGGAAGCATGCTGGTGAGAAGCCGATGGCGGGGAGAGGGAACTACCGATGGTGACTCTGTGCGGGTCCGAACAACACGACCACCACGACGTCTACGCGGCTCAGTGCCCGTGCCGTGAGGTACTGGACCTGCTGGCCAACAAGTGGTCGGCGCTCGCGATAGGGGCGATGGAAGAGGGCCCGCGGCGATTCGGCGTCCTGCAACGGCGTCTGGAGGGCGTCAGCCCCAAGGTCCTCACCGCGACGCTCCGCCGCCTGGAGGAGAAGGGTTTCGTGGAGCGCACCATCTATCCGGCGGTGCCGCTGCACGTGGAGTACGCGCTCACGGACCTGGGCCGCAGTGTGTCCCGGCCGCTGGCACAACTACGGCTGTGGGTGGAGGAGCACGTCGACGAGATCGCCTGAGGCGGGAGGCGGCCCGGGCGTCCGGACGACCGCGGGCGCGGTGAGCTTCCGCCGCGTCCGCGGCCGAGGAGACCGGCCGGAGCCGCCTGCCGGGGCACCGGTGCGCGTCGGCCGCTTGACAAGGCCGGCGGTCGCCGTCCCAGACTGCCCGGAGATCACGCCCGCTGACATGGTGTCGCGGGCTGTCGCCGGGTGTTCTCAGGCCGGACGCCCGGCACCGCGAGCAGGGAGACGGAAATGCGGAAGTCCACGCCTGTCGTGCTGGTGCACGGGTTCTGGCACGGCAGTTGGTGCTGGAGTCCCGTGGTCGAGCAGCTCGCCGCTCGCGGCGTCCCGGCGGTCGCGGTCGACCTGGAGGGCCACGGGCTGCGGGGAGCCGCACCTCGCAGCCACGCGGCACGCCCGTTCGACGCCGCGGCGTTCGCCACCGAACCGTCAGCGCTGCCGCACCTCACCGCGTCCTCCGCGGCGGCGGATCTCGCCGAGCGCATACGCGTGATCGGTGCGGGGCGGCCATGTCTCGTCGTCGCGCACAGCATGGGCGGCGTCGTCGCCACGGCGGCGGCGGAACTCGCCCCAGAACTCGTGGGCGGGCTCGTGTACGTGTCGGCGTTCGCCCCGGTGGCCGGGGTACCGGCGGCCCAGTACAACACGTACCCGGAGAACGCCGGCGAGAAGGTGAACCGGCTGATCGCGGCGGACCCGGCCGTCGTCGGCGCGGTGCGCATCGACACCCGCGACCCGGCCAGGCGCGAGGAGATCAAGGAGACCTTCTACCAGGACGTCGATCCCCGCACCGCCGACGCCGCCATCGCCCTGCTCCAGCCGGACGCCCCACTGGGCTTCCCCTCGGAAGAGCTGACCGTCACCGAGGAGCGCTACGGCGGCATCCCGCACGCGTACGTGCTCTGCCGCCGGGACAACGTCGTCCCCGCGGCGCTCCAGCGCCGCATCATCGAGGACATCGACGCCGTGTCCGCTTCCCCGACCACGGTGACCGAACTCGACTCCTCCCACTCCCCGTTCCTCTCCCAGCCCGCCGCACTCGCCGAAGCCATCGCGGCGAGCCTCGACGCGAGCTGAAACCGCCTGGTCCGCAGCACTCCTCGGTCCCAGGAGCCGTTGCCGCCCAAGGGGAGCGCGACGAACGAGCGCCCGACGCGGCGGAAGGCGGCCGGGCCCGTTGACGTACGCGGGTCGCGCCTACGCCCCTCACGGCACCTCCTCACCCCAGCCGTTCACCGCGCCCCCGCCCCCTCACAGCTCCTCCCCGCGCGCCAGCCTCCGCGCCCCCGGCAGGTGCCTGTCCAGCTCTCCCGGAGCGAACCTCGTCATCCCCACCACGTGCCAGAACTCGCCCCCCACCTCGCCCTCCGCCTTGTACCCGCCGTCCGGGGTGAACGCCGCCCAGCCGCCCTGCACGCCGACGAGCGTCGCCTTCGCCGTGACGGTGACGCCACCGGCCGGGCCCGCGTCCCCGTCCGCGCGCACCCGCCACAGCCGCACCGTCCCGTCGTCGCCCGCGCTCGCCAGGTGGGTGCCGTCCGGGCTGAACGAGAGGGAGTAGATCCGCCCGCTGTGGCCGGTCAGTGCGCCCGCGCTCGCTCCGGTCGCCGGGTCCCACAGGCGGATGACGCGGTCGTCGCCCGCTGTCGCGAGCAAGGGTGCCGAGGGGTGCGCGGCCGCCGCCCACAGTTTGCCGGTGTGCGCGCGCAGGACGTGCCGCGCGGCGCCGTCGCGCCAGATCACGGCCGTGCCGTCCCACGAGGCGCTCGCGAGCCAGGAGAGGCCGGCGCCGAAGGCAACGGCGTAGACCCGGTCGGTGTGGGCGCTCAGCGTTCCGGTGAGGCCGCCGCCCCTGGCGTCCCACAGCCGTACGCGCCCGTCGTCGCAGCCCGTCGCGATCGACGCGCCGTCCTTCGCGAAGGCGACGGACCGCACCCGCCCCTGGTGGCCGTCGAGTTGCAGGCCGTGGGAGCCGGTCGCGCGCCGCCACAGGCGGACCGAGTCGTCGTCGTTGGCGGTGGCGATCTCCTCGCCGTCGGCGCTGAACGCCTCGGCCCAGGTGCGGTCGGTCTCGACGTCCAGCTCGCGCAGGAACGCGCCGTCCTCCGCGTCCCACAGGTAGACGTGCCCGGCGCTGCCCGCCGTCGCGAGGACGGTGCCGACGGGGCTGAAGGCCGCCGAGATCAACCTGTCTCCCCGGCCCACGAGTTCGTGCAGCCGCTGCCCCGTGGCCACGTCCCACAGGCGTACGGTCCCGTCGCTGCTCGCGCTCGCGAGGCGGGTGCCCGTCGCGTCGAAGGCGACGGCGTTGACGCGTCGGCCGTGCCCGCGCAGGATCGGCTTGCCCTGGCCGGTCGCCGCGTCCCAGATCTGCACGACGCCGTCGTCCCCGGCCGTCACGAGCTGGGTGTCGTCGGGGCGGAAGCGGCAGGCCCAGGCCGAGCCCTGGTGCGGGGTCGGCTGGAAGCGCTCGGGGACGGCCTCGTACCCCTCGGTGCCCGCCGAGAGCTGCCACAGGCGGACGGCGCCGTCGGAGTGGCACGCGGCGAGGTGGCGTCCGTCGTCGGCGAAGACGACCTGGTAGACCCCGCCCGAGCCCTTGGCGAGCGGCGGCCCCGGCACCCCGGTGCGCGGGTCCCACAGGCGCACCCCGCCGTCGGTGTCGCCGCTCACGAGGAGGTCGCCGTCGGGGTGGAAGTCGAGGGTGTAGACGCGCCCCGTGTGGCCGTGCATCTCGTGCAGGAGCCGCTGGTCGCGTGCGCGCCAGATCCGTACGGTCCCGTGG
Source organism: Streptomyces sp. NRRL F-5630 (assembly GCF_000719475.1). GTDB lineage: Bacteria > Actinomycetota > Actinomycetes > Streptomycetales > Streptomycetaceae > Streptomyces. Next base: position 16,969 of record NZ_JOGO01000062.1, read on the forward strand.
TCGTCGACGCCCTCGTCCGCGGTCGCGAAGAGAGTGCCGTCCGGGCTGAACCGGACGCGGAACACGGGTCCCTGGTGCGGCCCGAGGCGCGCGACGAGCCGCCCCGTCTCCGTGTCCCACAGGCGTACGGTGCCGCTCCTGTCGCCCGTGGCGAGAGTGCGCCCGTCGGGGCTGAAGACGGTCGTGTAGACGAGGACGGTGTGCCCGGGGAAGGCATGCAGCTGTTCGCCGCTCGCGGTGTCCCACAGCCGTACGACGCCGTCGCCGTCGCCCGTGGCGAGGACCGTGCCCGTCTCGTTGAGCGTGATGGGCCACACGCCGTCCTGGTGCACGGAGAGCGTGGCCCGGCAGCGCCCCGACACGGGGTCCCACAGGCGTACGGTGCCGTCCGCGCTGCCGGTGGCGAGGACGGAGTCCCTGAACTTGATCGCGTAGACGCGGTCGGTGTGGCCGTGCAGGACGCGCAGCGCCTCGCCGTTCTCGGGCGCGCAGATCAGGACGCTGCCGTCCTGGCTCCCGGCCGCGAGGAGTTCCCCGTCGGGGCTGTACGCGACGGGCTCGGGCAGGCGCCCCTGCTGCCTGCTGAAGCCGTAGGGGACGCTGACGGCCGCCGGGCGCAGGACCGTCTCCAGGGGCATTCCGGGCGCGATCGTCGCCGTGGCCAACTCCTCGGAGGCGGCGTCCTGTTCGTCCATCTCGGTGCGGATGAGGACGGCCCGGCGCCAGCGGCTGCCGGCGAGGCGGGCACCGCGCAGGTCCGCGCCGATGAGCCGAGCGCGGCGCAGGTCGGCGTGGCGCAGGTCCGCCTCGCGCAGGTCGGTGCCGTCGAGCCGGGCGCCGCCGAGGCGGGCGCCGTGCAGGACGGCGTGCGAGAGGTTGGCGCCGGTGAGCTGGGCGTCCGTGAGGTTGGCGCCGGTGAGGTCGAGCCCGGACAGGTCGCGCCCGGAGAGATCCTCGCCGGGGAAGTGCACGCCGCGCAGGTCGGCGTCGGCGGGCACGCGGAGGCGGCGGGTGATGCGGTAGGCGTTGGTACGGGCCGCGTCGGTGGCCCCCTGGGCGGAACGGCCCCGCGCGCCCGCCCCGCCCGTACCGGACCCCGCGCCCGCCCCGGCCGTACCGCCTCCCGCGTCGCCCGTCCCCTGCCCCGGGCTCTCCAAGGTGCGCCGCACCCACTCGGCGACCCGTGCCGCGTCGGCCAGGTCGCAGAAGAACTCCACGGCGAGCGGGGAGAGTTCGCGGCGGGCGAGAAGCGCGTCGTCGCCCTCGCCGAGGCGCCGCGCCGCCTCCCGCGCCACGAGCCACTCGATGACCGATTCGTGGATGAAGTGGAAGATGCCGTCGTCCACGCGGATGAGCAGGGTGCCTGCCCCCACGGCCTGCGCCTCCTGCGCGAAGAGCACGCCGTCGCTCCCACGCCCGAAGGTCTCCGCGACGATCTCGGTCAGCTCGTCGAGGCGCAGGCTCCCGCGCCCGCTCTCCCACAGCCGCAGCGCCATCGCGGTCACGGCCCGCCACAGCTGGTCCAGCTCCAGGCCGGGCGCCGCGCCGGGGCCGCCCTGCCCGCGCCGCTCCTCGAAGCGCAGCCATGTGCTGAAGACGTCCTCGTAGAGCCGGGCCGCGCTCAGCGTCCCCTCGGAGCGCGCGACGGCCCGCACCTGCTCCTCGTCGAGCGCGGCGACGAAGCTGAGCAGCCTCGGGTTGCCGCACAGGTCGAGCAACTGCGGGATGCCGAGCAGGAGTTCGTAGCGGCGAGCGGCGGTCGTCTCGTCGCCGTAGTAGTTGGTGAGGTAGCGGCGGATCTGGTGGGGCGTGAAGCCCTCGACGGAGAGGAGGCGGCGCTGAGGGAGGAGCCCGACCTGCTCGCCGAGCGGAGTGAGGACCTGCTCGCGGGAACGGAAGTGCTGGGTACGGCCGCTGATGACGATCTTGGCGCGGTCGACGGCGGCGTTGAGGAGGGTGTGCAGGTGGTCGGCGGCGCGCTCGTAGCTGACGCGGTTGACGAGTTCGTCGAAGCCGTCGAAGAGGAGGACGACCCGGCCCTGGCGGAGCATGTAGCGCAGCGCGCGCAGGTCGATGACGTCCACGCCGTGGTTCGCGAGGTGGGCGGCGACGAGCCCGTCGAGGCTGTGCGAGCGGTCCAGGGAGCGGAGCGGGATGAGCAACGGGGCGAGGTGGGGCAGGCGTTCGGGGATGCGGCGGGCCAGCTCCCGCAGCGCGAAGGTCTTGCCGTGGCCGAAGTTGCCGAGGAGGAGGAGCACGCGGCCCTGGTCGGTCTCCAGGAGGCGGAGCATCTCCTCGACGAGGTCCTCGCCCTCCTCGTCCCCCGGGCGGATCTCGTCGCGGTAGCGCTGCGGGAGGTACAACTCGGGTGCGTAGGCACCGTCGTTGACGAGTTCGGCGGTCTGCGCCGCCACGTACTCGCGCAGGTCGATGAGCCCTTGGAGCTCCAGGAAGCTCCGCACGCGCACCCCGCCGCGCGCGGCCCGCTCGCGCAGGCCCGGCCCGGGCCGCTCGCCCGCGTACACCAGCTCGGCCTCGGTGCCCGCGTCGTCGGCGTGCGTCTGGGCGAGGAAGCGGTCGAGGTCGGCGTCGGTGAGGGTGCCGGGCTGGACAGCGACGCGCAGCAGCCGTACGACGCCGTCCTCGTCCCAGGCGGCGACGACCTGCGTCAGGTCCTCGGGCGCGGCGGGCCGTACGTCGCGCAGCCGCACCCCGGGGCGGCGCGCGCGCAGCACGTCCTTGACCCGTTCGGCGAGCTGGGCGCCCGGGTCGTTGACGGCGCGGTTGTCGGAGTGCGGGGCATCGCGCGCGGGGTCCTCCTCGTGCTCCGCGCCGCCGGGGAAGCGGGGCGCCGAGCGCCAGCCGACGGGGAAGACGGCGGGTTCGGTGGCGGCCCCTTCCGCGGTCCCCTCCCCCCGCGGCGCCCAGCGTTCGACCCCTCGCGCGTCGATGCGCAGCAGGCTGAAACGCGCCGGTCCGGCCGCGCCGAGGAGCGGCAACGCTCCTGTGGGGGAGGTGAGTTCGGCATGGGTGGGCACGGCGTCCTGGCCCCTGCCGTCCCCGCCGGGGCCGTGCAGGAGCACGTGGAGCCGGGGCGCGAGGAGACGCTGGAAGACGTCGGTGTCGCGCAGCGGGCCGGGGCCTTCGCCCCCGCCGGTCCGGGCGGGCACGAGGAGCGGGTGCCGGACGAGCCCGACCCGGAGCCAGCCCTCGTCCTCGTAGCGCCGCAGCGCCTCCGCGAACCACGCGGCCTGCGCGCGGCCCACCATCCCGTAGCGGTCCTCCAGGCGGTGCGTGCGCGCGATCGAGGAGTTGAACCCGGCCACGACGGTGCGCAGTTCGGGCACGGGGAAGAGCGTCCAGGGCTGGTCGGCGCCGAAGACGACGTCGAGCCCCTGGTACAGCTCGCCGAACAGTCTGCTGAAGTGGCGCCACTTGGGCCAGTAGGGCGGCTGCGGGCGCACCTCGTCCGCCTCGCAGCTGTGGAAGTACGCCTGGCAGGCGGCGTCGCTGACGTCCTGGTTGCCCGGGACGACGAGCACGCGGCCCGGGGCGAGGCCGAGCTGGGCGCGCAGCCCGGTGAGGAAGTCGAGCGCCTGCGCGCAGTTGCGGGGCGAGCCGGAGGCAGTCAAGTCGCCGGATACGAAGACGAGTTCGGGGTCGGGCGCGCCCGTGTCCCGCAGCTCGATCAGGTCGCTCTGGATGTCCCTGAGCAGGTCCTCCGGCTCGCGTCCGCGTCCGAACTCGGGACCCGCGAGGTGCAGGAGATTCACGGCGTCCTGGCGTGCGCCGCCCGGCACGGCCGGCGGGTAGTGCGGCGCGGTCCCCGGCCGCCGCCGCCCGCCCCGCTCGCCGCCGCCCGTGAGCGGCTGCCGCCACGACTGCGCGGGGACGGTGGCGGAGGCGGCGCCGCCTCCGCCCGGGTAGGCCGGGCTGCTGCCGGGGCGGGCGTGCCCGTCCAGCGCCTGTTCGACGCGGGTCAGGAGCAGCCCGCGCGCGGTCCGCTCGTCGGGGACGCCGACGAGATCGACGTAGGTGATCGTCGCGAGCAGTCCCTCGACGGGTGCCTCGTCCACGCGCACGGTGAGCAGCCTGCGATCGGGCTGGTCCGGCTCGGAGCGCAGCGCCGCCTGCCACTCCATCCGCCCGTACCGCGAGCCCTGGTAGTTCCGCGAGAGGACGGCGATGACCGCGACGGACTCGCTCACGCCGCGGTCCATGTAGTCGATGAAGTTGCTGCCCGCGACGAAGTCCCAGGCCTGGATCACCGTACGGAAACCGGCCTCCTCCAGCGTCCACGCGATCCACGCGGCCCACGCCTCGTCGGCCGGGGAGTAACTGATGAAGAAAGTGGCCTGCCGCTGCGCCGCGTCCGTGCTGCCCGTCACCATCCGTCCATCCTAGGAACCCGGATAACCACCCGGCGGTGGACAACCGGCCAAAAGTCCCCGTGACGGGGACGAGTCGGCCCCGGCCGGGGTACGGACGGACACCGGGCGGACGCGCGTGCGATCCGGGGCGCCGGTACGGGCGCGTACGGCCGGACGGACGCGGGCCGCCGCCCCGCTCCGGCGCACCCTTCTTCGCCCCCGCGCCCGTGTGCGAACCTGTCGCCGTGCCGACACCCAGAGCCCCGCGCCGCCGCCCGCACCCCCTGGACCTGCTGGCCTGCGCCCTGCTCGTCTGCGGCCTGCTCCTCCTGGCGACCGGCGCGCTCCCGGCCCACGCCGCGGGCGACGTGGGCCGCCGCACGGCACCCCTCCTGGCCTTCCTCGCCACCGTCATCGTCATGGCCGAACTCACCGGCCGGGCACAGGTGTTCGACGTGCTGGCCGGGGGCATCTCGCGGGTCGGCAAGGGCAGTTACGCGCGGCTGTTCGGCCTCTGCGTGCTCTTCGCCTCCGCGACCGCGCTGATCCTGAACCTCGACACGACGGCCGTCCTGCTCACCCCCGTCATGCTCGCGATGGCGGCCCGCGTCGGCATCGCGCCCCTGCCGCTCGCGATGACGACGGTGTGGCTCGCCAACACCGCGAGCCTCCTGCTCCCCGTCTCGAACCTCACGAACCTCCTCGCCGCGGACCGCGTCGGTCTCTCCGCGGGCGGCCTCGCGGCCCGCATGTGGGCCCCGCAGGCGGCCGTCATCGCCGCGACGGCGGTGTGCCTGTGGACGCTGTACTGGAGACGGGGGCGGCGCGGCGCCGACGCCTACGTGCCGACGGCCGCCTTCCGCCCCGCCGACCCCGTCCTCTTCCGCACCTGCGCCCTCGCCTGCGCGGGCTTCCTCGTCGCGATCCTGGTCGCGCCCGTGCCGCTGTGGGCGGACTCGCTCGCCGCCGCGCTCGTCGTGGTCGTCGCGTTCGCGCTCCGCAGGCCCGGCGACCTGCGCCTGTCCCTCGTCCCGTGGCGCCTGCTCATCATGGTGCCCGGCATGTTCCTCGTCGTGGAGACCGTCAACGTCCATGGTCTCCATGCCCTGTTGACGCACGCGATGGGCACGGAGGAGGGCGCGGGCGGCCTCTTCCGCTCCGCCTCGGTCGGCGCCGGGCTCTCCAACGTGCTCAACAACCTGCCGGTCTACCTCGCGGGCGAGGCCGCCGTCCCCGACGGCAACCGGGACCAGCTCCTCGCCTTCCTCATCGGCACCAACGTCGGTCCCCTCGTGACCCCTTGGGCCTCGCTCGCGACACTCCTGTGGTTCGAGCGCTGCCGCACCGCCGGAGTCAAGGTGCCCCTCGCGCGCTTCGTCGGCACTGGCCTCGTTCTCGCGGTGACGGGCACGGCGGCGGCGACGGCCGCGCTCGTGCTTTCCGGCTGAACGCGCACGCGCGACACGAGAGTTGAGGGTCGAGGGTCCGCGACGCCGTACGGAAGGCGGTCAGACCACCGCGGCGGCCACCGCCTCCCGCGTGAGCGCGACCAGCCGGTCGAGGACCCCGGGGCGCCCCGCGACGAAGCAGCGCGTCGTGTCGGGCCCGGTGAAGCCGATGCGGAACGGGCCCCCTTCGAGCGTACGGAACTCGCAGCCCGCCTCCAGCGCCAGCAGTGCGCCCGGCGGGAAGTCCACCGCCTCCGCGCAGTACCCCACGAAGCCGTCGATGGTCCCGCGCGCCAGCATCGACCAGCCGAGCAGCGGAGCCCACAGCGCGAGCACGCGCCGCGTGCGCCGCTCCAGGGCGATCCGCAGCGCCTCGGCGAGCGCGTCGTCCTTCCGCACCGAGTGCCCCTGCGTCCACGCCACGACGAGGCGCGGCGCGGAAGCGGGCACCACGATGTCGGGGGGCAGCGTCTCGGCGGCGGGTACGGGGCGCGTCGCGGGCAGGGGGTCCACCGCCGACGCGGGGGCGGACGTCGAGGCGGGGCCGGGGGCCGACGCGGGGCCGGACGCTGGGGGACCCGCCGCTGCTCCGGGCTCCTCGCCCTCCCCGCCGAGCGGCCCCCCGCGCCCGTGCGTCCCGCCGCCGCGCACCGCGTGCCACGTGGCCCCCGTGTGCGGCTCGTGGACGACGCCGAGCACGGGCGCCCCCGCCACGCAGAGGCCGATCCCCACCGCGTACGTGGGCAGCCCGATCGCGACGTTGTTGCTCCCGTCGAGCGGGTCGACGAGCCATGTGCGGTCCGCCGCTCCCGCGAGCACCCCCGCCTCCTCGGACCACACCCGGTCCTCCGGGAACGCCTCGCGCAGCCTGCCGAGCACGATCCGCTCCGCCGCCAGGTCGAGTTCGGTGACGACATCGCCGTCCTCACCCTTGACGCCGACGCGCCACGTGTCCCCGAAGCGGGCGCGCAGCATCCGCCCCGCCTCCTCGGCCGCTGCCAGCGCGACCTTCAACTCCTCGGCGTACCCGCTCTGTTCCTCAGTCGCCCGGTCCATCGATCCTCCTCAGAGCGGCGCGCACCGCCACGACGGTCTCTTCCCGGCGGCAGACCTCCCGCACCGAGCGGTACCCCTCGCCGTCCAGCGGGCCCAGGGACATGTCACTGCGTCCGGGCAGCGTCTCGCCGAGCACGAGCGTCGCGGCGGGCCGCCCGCCGCCCACCACCGTCGCGTGGAACTCGCCGGGCCTGACGACGTAGACGTCACCGCGCGCGCTCCGCTCGGAACCGCCCGGCTCCCCGCGCACGAGCCGCGCGGTGCGCCGTACCTCGTCCGTGCCGTCCGGGCCGCTGCGCACCTCGTACACGCGGTGCGTCGGCGCCACGGGGTCGTCGACGACCCGCACGGACCGGTTCGTCACCTGCCCGAAGAGGACGAGGCTGATGAGCGACCAGCTGTGGGCGTGGACGAGCGGCGCCCGCCCGCCCCCGCCCGCCGGCCCGCCCGCGCCCTCGGCGTCCCCGCCGTCCTCCGCGTCCTCACCGTCGAAGAGGTGCACGCACACCCCCTTCGGCCCGTCCCTGAGCACCGGCAGGCACAGGAAGCCCAGCGGGTGGCGGATCGCGGGCAGGTCCCAGCGCCCTTCGGCGACAGCCCGGAGCGCGACGACGGCGACGTCGCTCGCGGCCGTACGGTCCGCGGGCGGCCCCGCGAAGGGTACGGAAACGCCGTCGGGGGCGGGAGCGGAAGCCGCGTCGGGAGCGCGGCCGGCGCCCGAGGCGCGGTCGGGGTCCAGCAGGGCGTGCAGAGCGTCGTAGTCGATGGCTATCCCGTGGGGCGCATCCATGGTGTGGCGCGGCCTGGCCTCTCGGATCGGTGCGGCTCGGATCGGATCGGGCTCGTACGGCGTGCGGCTCAGGGCTGGCGCACCGGATCGGTGCGGCCGCGGCTCGGTGCGGCCCGTGGAAGCGGTGCGGCTCAGATCGGGTACGGGTTCTCCGCGTGCAGCGCCTTCTCCACGATCTGCCGCACGTCGGTGTCGGAGAACGTCGTGGGGAGCGGCAGGCCGAGGTCGTCGAAGAAGGTCCGCACCTGGTCGTTGGTCGGGTTGTTGTCGAGTGCGCGCGCCTGGCCCAGTTCGATCTTGCGGGCCTGGTTGCGGCTCTGCTGGAGTTCGACGCTGTAGTAGCGGTGCAGCGGGTGGTTCTCGGTGACGAGGAGGCCGGGCCGCGCGCGGTCGTCCTGCGTGATGATCAGGCGGGACTGCGAGACGTCGAAGCGCAGCGTCGGCGCGGTGGACGACAGGTAGAGGTGCACGGTCATGCCGGGCAGGCGCTGGAGGTGCCAGCCCGCGGCGAGGACGGTCGCGTAGGACTCCTTGCTCGTCCGCTCCTCGGTCCACGCCTCCGGGTCGTAGGAGCCCTCGGTCGTCGCGTACGAGCGGCGGAAGCGCGCGTAGGCCGCGCAGGCGCGGTGGTCGGCGGGGTCGACGATGTCGATCGTGAAGGTGAGGTTCGAGCGGTTGCCCCGGGCGCGTTCCACGCACTCCGGCAGCGTCACGGCACGCAGGTACGTGCCCGTACCGCCCTTGAAGGCCCAGAAGTCGCTGCGCTCGCGCGCCTTGCGCAGCTCGGCGCCGATCTCGCTCCCCGTGAGCGAGCGGACCATCTGCATCCCCTCGAAGGCGCGCTGGATGTCGTGGACGGCCTCGGCGAGGTGGTCGTCGCGGCGGCGCTGACGCAGCGAGCCCGCGGCGATCGCGCCGAGCACGAGGACCGTGGCCCCCGCCGTCGCGTCCTCGCCGAGCGCGTCCCCGAACAGGTCCATCACGCCGACGGTGATCGCGCCGAGCACCGCGAGCAGCAACTCCAGGTTCCGCGCGATCCAGTTGAGCAGCCTCTCCAGGCGCCCCGGCTCCCCCGGTCCGCCAGCCATGGTCCCCCCGTCGTCCCCCGTCCGCTCCGGCCCGACCGATGGTAGGGCCGGGGTGGCGAGCCCACCAGGACGCCTTTTCAGCCGCGCGGAGGTACGGGGCGGGGGTGCAGGGGGGCGGATGCGGGCCCGCGATCACTGCGGCCCGGTCCACGACGGGCACGGCTGCGGCGGGGTGGGGCGGAGCGGTCGAGTCGATCGGCACGACCCGGCCCCGCACCCGGGCCTTCCCGCCGCCCCGCGACCTCGTTCGCCCGGTCCGAGGCCCCCCACCCACCGCCGCACCCACCGCCGCGACGCCCGGCGCAGAGGCGAGGTGAAGCAGCGAATGAACATCACATGACCTGGACTACTGACAATCCGCATACGCCGGGGTACCGTCACCCGCAGTTCACCCGTGTGGACTACACCACTTCTCCTCTCTTTACTCGGATCGTCCGGCACGTTCCTGCCGGTGAAGGGGGCCCGCAATGGCCACTGTGACGTTCGACAAGGCAACCCGCATCTACCCCGGCGGTACCAAGCCCGCTGTCGACCAGCTCGACATCGCCATCGAGGACGGCGAGTTCCTCGTCCTCGTCGGCCCCTCCGGCTGCGGCAAGTCCACCTCGCTGCGCATGCTCGCCGGCCTGGAGGACGTCAACGGCGGCGCCATCCGCATCGGCGACCGCGACGTGACCCACCTGCCCCCGAAGGACCGGGACATCGCGATGGTGTTCCAGAACTACGCGCTGTACCCGCACATGACCGTCGCCGACAACATGGGCTTCGCGCTCAAGATCGCCGGCGTCAACAAGGCGGACATCCGGAAGAAGGTCGAGGAGGCCGCGAAGATCCTCGACCTGAGCGAGTACCTCGACCGCAAGCCGAAGGCGCTCTCCGGTGGTCAGCGCCAGCGTGTCGCGATGGGCCGCGCGATCGTCCGCGAGCCGCAGGTCTTCCTCATGGACGAGCCGCTGTCGAACCTCGACGCCAAGCTCCGTGTCTCGACCCGTACGCAGATCGCCTCGCTCCAGCGCCGCCTGGGCATCACGACCGTGTACGTGACGCACGACCAGGTCGAGGCCATGACCATGGGCGACCGCGTCGCGGTCCTCAAGGACGGTCTGCTCCAGCAGGTCGACTCGCCGCGCAACATGTACGACAAGCCCGCCAACCTCTTCGTCGCCGGCTTCATCGGCTCCCCGGCGATGAACCTCATCGAGGTCCCGATCGCGGACGGCGGCGTGAAGTTCGGCAACTCGGTCGTCCCGGTCAACCGCGACGCGCTCAAGGCCGCCTCCGACAAGGGTGACACGACCGTCACCGTCGGCGTCCGCCCCGAGCACTTCGACGTGCAGACCGAGGGCTCCGGCACCGGCCTCTCGAAGGACGCCCCGGCCGGTCTCCCGGTCACCGTCAACGTCGTCGAGGAGACGGGCGCCGACGCGTTCATCTTCGGCACGGTCGAGATCGGCGGCGAGACGAAGGACCTGGTCATCCGCGGCAACTCCCGCGCTGTCCCGGCCAAGGGCGAGGTCCTCAACGTCGTCCCGCGCGCCGGCGAGAGCCACGTCTTCGCGACCTCGACGGGCGAGCGCCTGAGCGACTGACGCCGGACGCCTTCACTCGTACGGGTGCACTACCCGCCTGTACGGGCCGCGGAGGCAACCACGCGCCCACGGGCCCCGTCCTTCCCCGCAGAGGGGAGGACGGGGCCCTCGCCGTGTCCACACCCGGGCGAAGCGCCCCCGCCCCGACCTGCGAAGTCAACTTTCATACCCACGAAACACCGGATTACCTCACTCGATAGAGTGACTAAATGTCGCTATATCAGCACGGAGCGCTACGCTACCCGGCGTGAATTACACCGCCCGCCGCATCGGCCGAACGCTCGCCCTCGTCCTGCCCGTCGTCCTGGTGCTCTCCGGGACGCTCGCCGTGACGCACGTCAGCTGGACGACCCAGGGGGCGAGCGACTCCACGCTCACCGCCTCCGCCTCCGACGCCTCCTCGCCCGCCCACGCGGACACGGACGCGAAGAACAAGCGCCGCGCCCCCGAGGAGGTGCTGCGCACGAAGCTCCTCACCGAGCTCCAGGAGAAGGACCCGGGCATCGCCCTCACCCATCTCCAGCAGGCGATCCACGAGCGCCCCTCGCTCGCCAAGCACTGCGTCTCGCTCGCGCGCTCCCTCGGCGAGGCGGCGGTCCGCGCCTACGGCCCGAACCGCGCCCAGTCCTTCGCCCGCCCGGTCTGCGACACGGCGTACGCGACCGGCGTGGCGACGATGCAGGGCTGACGCGAGGCACGGCGGCGACACGGGCCCCGGCACGGACCCGGCACGGGACGACGACGCCGTACGGGCCACGGTCGGCCGGTAGGCCCACGCCTCGGCGTACGGGCCACGAGTCGGCCGGTACGGGCGGCGCGATGGCCGGTACGGGCCGGACGGCGGCCGTGCGGGGCCGGTGGCCCCGTGACGGGCGACCGCCCCCGCCCCGCGCCGCCCCTCCCCCGTACAGTGCCGTCATGAGCGAATCGCACGCGCGCCCGGGCACCGACGGGGGCACCGTTCCCGCCTGGCCGGCCGGGGCGCCCCGCCAGGCCGTGATCCTCGCCGGCGGCCAGGGCTCCCGGCTGCGCCCGTACACCGACGACCGGCCCAAGCCGATGGTCGAGATCCCGGGCACGGGCGTGCCGATCATCGGCCACCAGCTGGACTGGCTCGCGCGCGAGGGCGTGACGGACGTCGTCGTCTCCTGCGGCCATCTCGCCGACGTGCTCATCGCCTGGCTCAAGCAGACCGACCTCCCGCTGCACGTCGAGACGGTGATCGAGCCCGAGCCGCTCGGCCGGGGCGGCGGCCTCAAGTTCGCCGCCGCGCGCCTCCCGCACGCGGACGAGCCCTGGTACGCGACGAACGGCGACATCTGGACCCGCTTCGGCCTGCGCGCGATGGCCGCCTTCCACGCCGAGCGCGCCGCCGTGGCCACCCTCGCGCTCGCGCGCCCGCGCCTGCCCTGGGGCGTCGTCGAGACGGACACCTTCGGGCACATCAGCGACTTCGTCGAGGCCCCGCCGTCCCCGTACTCGGTCAACGCGGGCGTCTACGTGCTCTCCCCCGCCTTCACGAGCCTGCTCCCCGAGCGCGGCGACCACGAACGCACCGCCTTCCCCCGCCTCGCCCGCGAACGCCGCCTCGCCGGCTACCCGATCCCGCAGGGGGCCTACTGGCGCGCGATCGACACGGCGAAGGACCTGAAGGAGGCGGCGAAGGAACTGGCCGGGGAACGGGGCTACGAGTCATGACGATCCGGGCCGCGCGCCCCGCCGACCTCCCCCTCCTCCAGCGCGTCGAAGTGGCCGCGGGCGCGCCCTTCCGCGAGATCGGCATGCCGGAGATCGCGGACGACGATCCCCCGCCGCTCACGACCCTGGAACACCATCGGGAGAGGAGCCTGGCCTGGGTGTCCACGCTCCCGGACGACTCCCCCGTGGCCTACCTGATCGCGGACAGGGTCGAGGGGTACCTCCACATCGAACAGGTCTCGGTGGACCCGGCCCACGCCCGCCAGGGCCTGGGCCGCGCCCTGATCGCCCACGCGGCGGCCCACGCCCGCGCCGAGGGCGCGCGGGCCCTGACGCTGACGACGTTCGCCGAGGTCCCCTGGAACGCCCCGTACTACGCCCGTCTCGGCTTCGAGGAGTACCCGGCCTCCGAACTCCCGCCGGGCCTTCGGGAGATCCGCGCCCGGGAGGCGGCGGCCGGGCTGGACAGGTGGCCCCGGACGGTGATGCGGCGGGGGCTGTAAGGCCCGGTACCGTGCGTCCCGGACCGCGCCTTTGGGCCCGCGGAGGCGCCTTCGGGCCCGCGGAGGCGGGTTGCCCGCGCCGACGCGGAGAGGGGCCCACCCCGACGGGTGGGCCCCTCTCCGCGTCACGCGACCGTGTGCCGGTGCGGTGATCAGGTCTCGTCAGGCGGGCCGGTACGCAACCGGCCCGCGGTTAGCCGAAGAGGCCGCCGAGTCCCTGACCACCCCCGCTCTCCGGTTCCTGCCCGTCGCCCGAACCACCGCTCTGCGGGGCCGAGTCGGCCGGGGACGAGCCCTGGGTGCCACCGCCGGAGCCCGAGGCCGGACCGCCGCCCCCCGTGGACGAGGGGGCCTGCTGCGGCGCCCGCTGCGGAGCGGGCGGGGCCTGCGGGGTGTCGCCCGGCGTCGTGCCGCCGCCCTGCGCGGGCGTCTGCGGCGACGTGCCGTCCTGCGCGCCGCCCGAGGACCGCGCGGGCGCCGAGGTGGGGGCGCTCGGCGCCACCGAGGACGAGGCGGCGGGCGAGGAGGGCTTCGCCGAAGGCGAGTTCCCGGGCTCGCGGCTCGCGGGATCGCGCGGGAACGGCGAACCGGGCAGCTCGTTCCGGGGCCGCTCGCCGGGCCCCGGCGCCGTGATGCGGTCGGCGTCCCGTACCGCCGCGCCGAGCATCGCCCCGACGAGCAGCGTGCACCCGATGACGACGAACGCGAGCACCGAGCCGCGCCGCAGCACCCGTCCGCGCAGCGCCGCGAGCGAGGCGCGCGGCCCGAGCGCGCGCCAGGCACCCGAGGCGAGCCGCGCGTCCACCGAGTAGACCGGCGCACCCGCGATGACGAGCGGGCTCCAGGCGGCGAGGTAGATGAAGTCCGGCGCGTCGTACGCCGGTACGGTCCGCCAGGTCACCGTCACGAGCAGCGCCGCCGAGAGCGCGACACCGGTCGCCGCCGCGAGCCGCTGCCACAGCCCGAGCACGGTGAGCACCCCGGCGATGACCTGGAGGAACGCGATCGAGAGCCCGGCACCCACGGGGTGCGAGAGCGCGAAGTCGCGCAGCGGCTCGGCGAGCGCCCACGGGTGCAGCGACGTCAGCCACTTCACCATCGAGCCGCGCTCGCCGCCGTCGAAGTACACGGGGTCGCAGAGCTTTCCCATGCCCGCGTAGATGGAGATGAGCCCCAGGAAGACCCGCAGCGGCAGGAGCACGACGCCGAGGTTCAGGCGCCGGCCGGGGTAGTACCCGTGCCGCGCGTTGTCCTTGCGGCCGCCCGTACGGGGCCGGTCGTCGACGAGCGGAAGCTCGCCCGTCGGCACGCCGCCGTACCGCGCCCCCTCCTCCTCGAACGCGTTCCCCGAGCCGCGCATCCGGGGCAGCAGCGCCGTCCCGGGCCCGCCCGCGGCGGCGAGGGCCCGCGTCTCCACGAGCCCGGGCGCACGGAGGGCCTGCGTCTCGTCCGCTCCGTACGCGGGAACGGCCTGCGTCAGCTCACCGGTCTCGCCGTCCTCGCGCGGCGCCTCACCGTGCCGGAGCCCGGTCGTCCGCACGGCTTCGAGCAGCCCCGTCGCCGCGGTGTCCCCGGGCCCGGAACTGCCGTCCCACACAACGGGCTTGCGCCGCGCAACCCCCGTACCCACGACGGGATCGCGCCGCGTGACAGCGGCCCGCGCGGCGGCCACGCGTGAGGAAGCCCGGGCGGTGGAGGGAAGCTGCACACGGAAACTCGCGTGATTGACGATCACCTGCGCCGGATCACTGGCCACCTTGACCATGGCCAGCAAGGGGGGTTCGTCGAATCCCGCCGAGGTTCCCCCGGTGGGATTGCGGGGTGTTCTTGTGTCCACACTCATCTAACCGAGTGACGCCCGCTTTGGACACTGCCTTGACGCCCACGATCTGCGCGCCACCGCCTCGCCCCGGCGAGGCGCGGCCCCGTCCCTCCCGTCGGGCCACCCGCGGACGACAGCCTCTTCTCCTCGTCGGAGAACGGAAGCGTCGGCTCGCTGGGGACGTCCCGTCCGGCCTCGCTCCCGCAGATGCCGTCCACGCCGCCCGAACCTGGCTTCGGAGTACGTCAGTTCGAGGAGTTCGGCGGCCCGCGACGCATCCCAAGTCACGCGACATGGCGGCGACGACGTGAAGATCCGCAGCGCCACGGAGCACACCTTTGCGCGCGACGGCCGTGACGCAACGCCCCGCGTGAGGGCCCCTCGGGGTGCCGCACCCACCGCGGAGGGGACCCTGCCGGGCGAAGCCCCCCGCTCCCGCGGCCGCCCGCCTACCGCCGCGCTCGGCGGGAGGCCGCCTCGTACATCACGATGCCCGCAGCGACTCCCGCGTTGAGGGATTCCGCGCCGCCCGGCATCGGGATGGAGACGCGGTAGTCGCAGGTCTCGCCGACGAGGCGGGAGAGGCCCTTGCCCTCGGAGCCGATGACGATCACGACCGGGCCGTCCAGCGCGGCGAGTTCGCCGACCGTGTGCTCGCCGTCCGCCGCGAGGCCGACGACCGTGATCCCGGCCTTCTTGTACGCCTCCAGGGCGCGCGTGAGGTTCGTGACGCGGGCGACGGGCGTACGGGCCGCCGTCCCCGCCGAGGACTTCCACGCCCCGGCCGTCATACCGGCCGCGCGGCGCTCGGGGACGACGACGCCGTGGCCGCCGAAGGCCGAGACCGAGCGGACGATCGCGCCCAGGTTGCGGGGGTCGGTCACACCGTCGAGCGCGACGATCAGCGGGTCGTCGCCCTCGTCGTACGCGGCGGCGGGCAGGTCCTCGGGGTGCGCGTACTCGTACGGCGGGACCTGGAGCACGAGCCCCTGGTGGTTGAGGCCGTTCGTCATGCGGTCCAGCTCGGGGCGCGGGGCCTCCATGAGGTGGATGCCGCCGCGGTCGGCCGCGAGCTTGAGGGCGTCGCGCACGCGCTCGTCGTTGTCGATGAACTGCTGCACGTACAGCGCCGTCGCCGGGACGCCGTCGCGCAGCGCCTCGAAGACCGGGTTGCGGCCCACGACCAGCTCGCTGCTCGACTTGCCGCGCCCCTTGGCGGCGGCGGTGCGGCGCTGCGTCTGCTTGGCCTTCGCGTTGGCGAGGCGGTTCTTCACATGCCCCTTGCGTGCCTCGGCGGGCGGCGTCGGGCCCTTGCCTTCGAGGCCGCGCCGGCGCTTGCCGCCGCTGCCGATCTGCGCGCCCTTCTTGCCGGACATGCGTCGGTTGTTCGCGGCCATCGTTCTACCTGTTTCTGCTGGTGCTGCGGGGGTCCCTGGGGCGGTGCGCACCCGTGTGCGCGGGGGGACGCACCCCCCAGGGTACGGAAAGTGCCGGGCCCGCCCCGAATCGCGGGCCCGGCAGGGGGTCAGCGGGGGCCGAGCGTCCAGCGCGGTCCCTGCGGACTGTCCTCGATCACGAGACCGGACTGCGCGAGCTGGTCGCGGATCGCGTCCGCGGCCGGCCAGTCCTTGCGGGCCCGCGCCTCCTCGCGCTGCTTGAGCACGAGCCGTACGAGCGCGTCCACGACGCCGTGCAGGTCCTCGGCCTGCTCGCCGCCCGTGGCCCACCGCGCGTCGAGCGGGTCGAGCCCGAGGACGCCGAGCATGGCCCGTACCTCCGCGAGCCGCGCGACCGCCGCTTCCTTGTCGTCGGCGGCGAGCGCGCTGTTGCCCTGCCGCACGGTCGTGTGCAGCGCGGCGACGGCCTGCGGCACGCCCAGGTCGTCGTCCATGGCCTCGGCGAACGCCGGAGGCACCTCGGCGGCGGGAGCGACCTCGCCCCCCGCCAGCTCGGTGACGCGCTGCACGAAGCCCTCGATCCGCCCGAAAGCGGCCTCGGCCTCGGCGACGGCCTCCTCGCTGTACTCGATCATCGAGCGGTAGTGCGGGGTCGCGAGGTAGTAGCGGAGGACGATCGGCCGCCACCGCTTGACCATCTCGCTCACGAGCACGGAGTTGCCGAGCGATTTCGACATCTTCTCGCCGCTCATGGTGACCCAGGCGTTGTGCACCCAGTACGTGGCGAACTCGTCGCCGTACGCCCGCGACTGGGCGATCTCGTTCTCGTGGTGCGGGAAGATCAGGTCGAGGCCGCCGCCGTGCACGTCGAAGGCGGCGCCGAGGTACTTGTGCGCCATGGCCGAGCACTCCAGGTGCCAGCCCGGACGGCCGCGGCCCCACGGGGTCTCCCAGCTGGGCTCCCCGGGCTTGACGGCCTTCCACAGGGCGAAGTCGCGCGCGTCCCGCTTGCCGGTCTCGCCCTCGCCGGAGGGCTGGAGCAGATTGTCCAGCTCCTGGTGCGACAGCTCCAGGTAGTCGGGGAACGAGCGCACGTCGAAGTAGACGTTGCCCCCGGACTCGTACGCGTGACCGCGCGCGATGAGCGTGCGCATCATCTCGATCATCTCCGTGATGTGCCCGGTCGCGCGGGGCTCGTACGAGGCCGGCAGGCAGCCGAGGGCGTCGTACGCGGCGTTGAACGCGCGCTCGTTCTCGTACCCGATCGCCCACCACGGGCGCCCCTGCTCGGCGGACTTCTTGATGATCTTGTCGTCGATGTCGGTCACGTTCCGCACGAAGGTGACCTCGTAGCCGCGGTAGGCGAACCACCGCCGCATGATGTCGAAATCGAGCCCGGAGCGGATGTGCCCGATGTGCGGAGCGCCCTGCACGGTCGCACCACAGAGGTAGATCGAGACGCAGCCCGGCACGAGCGGGGAGAAGTCACGGATCTGCCGGGCGCGGGTGTCGTACAGGCGAATAGTCACGGGGTCCAGGGTAGACGGCGCGGGGCCGTGCTGGGGCCGGACGGCGGAGGCGAAGAGACGGCCCGGGAACGCGGACAGCAACCCGCCCGCCCCCGGGGCGCCCCACCCCCACGGCAAGCCGCCGCCTGCGACGCGCCGAACGCCGCGACGGGGCGGCCAGTCCGGCGGCGATGCGGGAAGGGCGGGGG
>NZ_JOGO01000063.1 GCF_000719475.1 Streptomyces sp. NRRL F-5630
CGCCCCCGCCCCCCCGTCGCCTTCCTCACACCTCGCCCCCCACCCCCCGACTGCCTTCAAGCAATCCCCGGCCGTGCGACAGAATGGTCCTATGGAGATCCCGAGGAACGAACGGTCGCAGGAGCAGCCGCAGGTCCTGGTCGTCGGGCAGGAGGGGATGGCGCTCGGCGGTGGGAATGCGGACGACGAGTCGGGCGAGACCCCGATCACCGAGATGGTCGCCCAGCCCGCGAAGGTCATGCGGATCGGCAGCATGATCAAGCAGTTGCTGGAGGAGGTACGGGCCGCGCCTCTCGACGAGGCGAGCCGGGCCCGGCTGCGGGAGATCCACGCCAGTTCCGTCAAGGAGCTGGAGGACGGGCTCGCCCCGGAGCTGGTGGAGGAGCTGGAGCGGATCTCGCTCCCCTTCACGGACGAGGTCACACCGAGCGACGCCGAGCTGCGGATCGCGCAGGCGCAGCTCGTGGGCTGGCTGGAGGGCCTCTTCCACGGCATTCAGACGACGCTTTTCGCCCAGCAGATGGCCGCCCGCGCCCAGCTGGAGCAGATGCGGCGCGCGCTGCCGCCCGGGAGCGGCGGGGAC
This sequence comes from Streptomyces sp. NRRL F-5630, assembly GCF_000719475.1. Classification (GTDB taxonomy): domain Bacteria; phylum Actinomycetota; class Actinomycetes; order Streptomycetales; family Streptomycetaceae; genus Streptomyces. The sequence continues at coordinate 584 of NZ_JOGO01000063.1, forward strand.
GAGGGGGACCTCAGCGGCGGCCGTACGGGCGGCCCCTACCTCTGACCGCGAGCGCGGGCACCGGGACCGTCAGGACCGGCGAAGCGAAGAAGGGCGGCGACCGGACGACAGGTTCCGGCGCCGCCCTTCGCCATCCGCGTGCTCCCGCCCCGCCCCCTTCGCCCCACTCGCCCCCGCCCCCCTCGCCTCAGGCCGGGTTCCCCGTCGAGACGCGCAGGGTGATCGACGGCTTGTCCTCCTTGTCGACCTCCTTGTTCGGGTCGGGCTTCTGCCTGATCACCGTGCCCTCGCCGAAGGTGTTGTTGTCGACCTTCTCGACCGTCCACTTCCAGCCGCCCGCCCTCAGGCACTCCTCGGCGGACTTCAAGTACTTGTACTGGACGTCCGGCACCATCACCTTGTCCGGGGCCCAGGCCAGCGGTGTGCGGGAGACGCACTTGTCGGGGTCCAGCGTCCGGTCCGTCTCGGGGCTCCGGTAGCCGGGCGGGTGCGCGCCGGACTCCTTGGCCACCGGCTTGCGGTCGGGCTCGTCCTTCTTGCCGGTGGCCCAGAACGCGACCCCCAGTCCGCCCACGAGGACGACCGCAGCGACCGCGAGCGTGAGGACCGTCCGCCGCGCGTTCCTCCCGGGCTTCGGCCCGCCCCCGCCCGTCGCGCCGCCCAGGCCCCCGGCGCCGTTCCCGCCGTGCCCCGTCCCGGCGGTCTGCGGGTACCCGTACGCGCCGGAGCCCTGCCCGTACGAGGGCCTGCCGCCGCCGTACGCGGCGCCCTCGTTCCCGTACGGCGCCGGCTGCCCGTACGGGTTCGGCGGCGGGCTCTGGTAGCCGCCGCCCTGGGGCGAGCCGTACGCGGGCGAAGGCGTGCCGAACGCCTGCGGCTGCGGAGCCGGCGGAAAACCCTGCTGCGGCACGGGCGGGAAAATCGCCTGCTCGGCCTGTCCCGCCTGCCCGTTCACCCCGTGCCCGGCACCGGACCCGTCAGGACCCCCCGCACCACCGCCGAGACCCTGCGGCCCGCCGGAACCGCCCTGGCCCCCCGCTCCCGTCACGCTCGGAGCCGTCGGCGCCGCCGCCACCCGCTCGCACTCCTCCCGCATCGCCTCCGCGTGCGGGAAGCGCTCGGCGGGGTTCTTGCGCAGGGCGCGGGCGAGGAGCGCGTCGATCGCGGGCGTCAGCGCGCTGTTCAGCGTCGAGGGGACGGGCGGCTGCTCCTGGACGTGCGCGTAGGCGATCGCGAAAGGCGAGTCGGCGTCGAAGGGGAGTCGCCCGGTGAGGAGCTGGAAGAGCATGACGCCGACCGAGTAGATGTCGCTGCGCGCGTCCACGGGACGGCCCAGCGCCTGCTCGGGGGAGAGGTACTGCGGGGTGCCGACGACCATGCCGGTCTGTGTCATCGACGTGACACCGGACTGGATGGCGCGCGCGATGCCGAAGTCCATCACCTTCACGACGCCGCGCCGGTTCACCATGACGTTGCCCGGCTTGATGTCGCGGTGCACGAGGCCCATCTCGTGGCTCAGCTCCAGCGCCGCGAGCACGTCGCCGGTGATCTTCAGCGCGCGCGGGGCGGGCATCGCCCCGTGGGCCCGTACGTCCCGCTCGAAGAGCGTGCCGAGCGGATCGCCCTCGATGTACTCCATGACGATGTACGGGGTGGTCACCCCGTCGAGCTGGTCCTCGCCCGTGTCGAAGACGGAGACGATGTGCGGGTGCGAGAGCTTCGCCACCGCCTGGGCCTCGCGGCGGAAGCGCTCGCGGAAGGCGGGCTCGCGGCCGAGGTCGGTGTGGAGGGTCTTGATCGCGACCCGGCGGTCGAGGGCCGCGTCGTAGGCGAGGTGGACGGACGCCATGCCGCCGGCCCCGAGCAGCTCCTCCAGCCGGTACCGGCCGCCCGCGATCGTCTTCCCGACGTACCGGTCGTGCGTCTCGTCGCCGGTTCCCGCGTTCCCGTCGCGCGCGTCGTCGTGCTGGCTCATGTCCCCCGCCGTCCCCGCCGTCCCCGTGCAGAATCGGGGCGCGTCCCGGCCTTCCGGCCGTCGTCGTGTGCTCCGGCCGCGTGCGATGATCCCTGACCGGTCCCGGCCAAGTCTGCCCGAGGGCACGGGAAGGTCAAGCGAGGTGCCCGAGTCGTGACCGTACGCGGTACGGGCGCGGGGGGCGCGCGTGACGCGGCGCACACCCGGAGGGCCAGGGAATATGCCCGGCCTGCCGCGTGGCGGGCCGGATGGCCGATCCGTCCCGGACCGCGAGGCCCCTGTGAGGCTGTAGCGTGGCGATGGAGGACCGTGACAACCCCCGCGCGGACCGCGGGACAGAAACGACGGCGAGGACCGATGGCACAGACGCAGCGCGCCCAGGGCCCGTCCGACCCGGAGGCGACTGGCGGCTCCCTGTCGGACGCCCCCGACTCCTTCGGTAACGGAGGGCTGGTCGGCGACGGCCGCTACCGGCTGACCCACCGGCTCGGGCGCGGTGGTATGGCGGAGGTGTGGGCCGCCGAGGACGTGCGTCTCGGGCGGACCGTCGCGGTCAAGCTGCTGCGCGCCGATCTCGCCGAGGACCCGGTCTCCAAGGCCCGGTTCACGCGTGAGGCGCAGTCCGTCGCGGGCCTCAACCACCACGCGGTCGTCGCGGTCTACGACTCGGGCGAGGACACGGTCGGCGGCAACGTCGTCCCGTACATCGTCATGGAGCTGGTCGAGGGCCGTACGATCCGCGAGCTGCTGCTCAGCGCGGAGGCGCCGACCGCCGACCAGGCGCTGATCATCGTCTCCGGCGTCCTCGACGCGCTCGCCTACTCGCACCAGCACGGCATCGTCCACCGTGACATCAAGCCGGCGAACGTCATCATCACGCACTCGGGCGCCGTCAAGGTCATGGACTTCGGCATCGCCCGCGCGCTGCACGGCGCGCAGTCCACGATGACGCAGACCGGCATGGTCATGGGCACCCCGCAGTACCTCTCCCCCGAGCAGGCGCTCGGCAAGGCCGTCGACCACCGCAGCGACCTCTACGCGACCGGCTGCCTCCTGTACGAACTCCTCACCGCACGTCCGCCGTTCACCGGCGAGACCCCGCTCTCGGTGGTCTACCAGCACGTGCAGGACCCGCCGGTGCCGCCCTCGCAGATGGCGGAGAACTGCCCGCCCGAGCTGGACGGGCTCGTCCTGCGGGCGCTCGCCAAGGAGCCGGACGACCGGTTCCAGAGCGCCGAGGAGATGAGCGGACTCGTCCAGTACGCGCTGCAAATGCTCCACGACCAGGGCGCGTTCACCGGAAGCTGGAACACCGGGCACGTCGACGCGGCGGCCTTCGGCACGCCCCAGTCGGGGCCGGCGACCACGCCTTTCGGCAGCGGTACGGCACAGATCCCGCAGCAGCCGATGCTGCGTCCGCTCGGTGAGGACGACGGCGGATACGAGGGCGGGGGCGGCCCGCGGCGCGGCGGCAGCCGGACCCGGCTCTACGTCGTCGCCGCGCTCGCCCTCGTCGCGATCGTCGTGGGCGCCGCTTTCGCGCTGCCGAAGCTGGGCGGCGGCTCCGGCGACTCGGACAAGAAGCCGCAGCCCTCCGCCTCGCAGACGGAGAAGAAGGAGAAGAAGAGCACCGAGCCGTCCGAGACCGCCGAGGAGGACCAGGGCGGCGACACGGAGACGGGCAGCGGCACGGGCACCGGCAACGGCTGGGGGCAGGACCAGCCCAGCGGGGGCGGCAACCAGCAGTCCGGGCCGAGTTCCAGCGCGACCGACGAGGCTCCCGGGGGCGGCGGCGACCCGCAGCCGACCCACAGCCAGGGCGGGGGCGGCACCGACCCCGGCAACGGGCAGAACACGAAGGACCCGGGCGACGGGCAGAGCCAGCCGACCGACCCCGGCGACGACGGCGACCAGGGTGGTGACGACCCCGGCGACGGCACCTCCACGGGCGGTGGCGAGCCCGGCGGGGGCGGAGAGTCGGCGAACTCCGGCGGCTGAGCCCCCTCCCGACGACGGAAGGGCCCGGCCGATCCACCCGATCGGCCGGGCCCTTCCGTGCTGTTTCACGTGCGCCGTCTCCCAGGCCGCCCCTCGCAAGCCGGACGTCCCTCCCTGCCCAGCGCGCCGGACGCGCCCCCCTTCCCAGCGCGCCGGACGCGCGCCCCCTGCCCAGCACGCCGGACGCGCGCCCCCTGCCCACCACCGGACGAGCCCCCCGTGCCTCACCCCCGGACAGCACGAGCACCCCGCCCCCGCGCCCCCCTCCCCGCGATGCGCCGGTCACCTGGGCTCTTCCCGCACCCGGGGTGCGCGGGTTAACGTGCCGGTGTTCCGGCCCCCTGCGAGGCTGTGACCAGGAGATGCAGGCGAAGCGCTCCCCGGCTTTCTCGATTTACTTGGAAATCCAAGCAAAATTGCAGGTCAGTGGGGGTTCGCGGAGTATTGCCGCACTGGGTAACGTGCATGTTGCAGGGGCTCACCGGGGCACTTGTCACGCCTGTTCCCGGCCGAGCCGCACCCACCCCGTGCGCGGGAGGGGAGCAGGCGCCTTCCCTCTCCGTCCCAGGAGACGGAGGGATACCCAGCTTCCGGCAGATCCCGGGAGCCGGACCGACGGAGGAACACACGTGACTGCCAAGAAGGCGCCGGCGCGAGCCGCAGCGCCCGCCCCGGCGAAGAGTGCCGGCCCGGCCAAGAGCGCCGCCAAGGCCCCCGGCCGCCGCGGCTCAGCGGCCAAGACGCCCGCCACGGCCCGCAGGGCGAAGGCGACCCCGGCGAAGAAGGCCCCCGCCGCCCCCGCAGCGCCCGCCTTCGCCGCCCCCGCCGACGAGCCCGAGCTCGTCCAGCTCCTCACCGCGGAGGGCGTCCGCGTCCCCCATCCGGAGTACGACCGCTGGGTCGAGGACATCACGGCCGACGAGCTGCGCGGCTTCTACCGCGACATGGTCCTCACGCGCCGCTTCGACGCGGAGGCCACCAGCCTCCAGCGCCAGGGCGAGCTGGGCCTGTGGCCCTCGCTGCTCGGCCAGGAGGCCGCGCAGATCGGCTCGGGCCGCGCGCTGCGCCCCGACGACTACGTCTTCCCGACCTACCGCGAGCACGGCGTCGCCTGGTGCAGGGGCGTGGACCCGACCCTCCTCCTCGGCATGTTCCGCGGCGTGAACAACGGCGGCTGGGACCCCACGAGCAACAACTTCCACCTGTACACGATCGTGATCGGCTCCCAGGCCCTGCACGCGACCGGCTACGCGATGGGCATCGGCCTCGACGGCGCCGACTCGGCCGTCGTCGCCTACTTCGGCGACGGCGCCTCCAGCCAGGGCGACGTGGCCGAGGCGTTCACCTTCTCGGCCGTCTACAACGCGCCGACGCTGTTCTTCTGCCAGAACAACCAGTGGGCCATCTCCGAGCCCACCGAGCGCCAGACCCGCGTCCCGCTCTACCAGCGCGCTCGCGGCTACGGCTTCCCCGGCGTCCGCGTCGACGGCAACGATGTCCTCGCCGTCCTCGCCGTGACCCGCGCCGCGCTCGCGCACATCCGCTCGGGCCAGGGCCCGATGCTCGTCGAGGCGTTCACGTACCGCATGGGCGCCCACACGACCTCGGACGACCCCACCCGCTACCGCGCGGACGACGAGCGGCAGGCGTGGGAGGCGAAGGACCCCATCGAGCGGCTGCGCGCCCACCTGCTCGCCGAGGGCCTCGCCGACGAGGCGTTCTTCGCCTCGCTCGAAGAGGAGAGCGAGGCGATGGGCCGCAGCGTGCGCGAGGCGATCCGCGCCATGCCGGACCCCGACCGCCTGGCGATCTTCGAGAACGCCTACGCGGACGGAAGCTCCCTCGTGGACGAGGAGCGCGCGCAGTTCGAGGAGTACCAGGCGTCCTTCGCTGACGTCTCGGCCGGAGAGGGCGAGTGACCATGGCCGCGGAGAAGCTGGCGCTGGCGAAGGCGATCACCGAGTCGCTGCGCACCGCCATGGAGAACGACCCCAAGGTCATCGTGATGGGGGAGGACGTTGGCAAGCTCGGCGGCGTCTTCCGCGTCACCGACGGCCTCCAGAAGGACTTCGGCGAGCGCCGCGTCATCGACACCCCGCTCGCCGAGTCCGGCATCGTCGGTACCGCGATCGGCCTCGCGCTGCGCGGCTACCGGCCCGTCGTGGAGATCCAGTTCGACGGCTTCGTCTTCCCGGCGTACGACCAGATCGTCACGCAGCTCGCGAAGATGCACGCCCGCGCGCTCGGCAAGATCAAGCTGCCCGTCGTCGTGCGCATCCCCTACGGCGGCGGCATCGGCGCCGTCGAGCACCACAGCGAGTCGCCCGAGGCGCTGTTCGCGCACGTCGCGGGCCTCAAGGTCGTCTCGCCGTCGAACGCGTCGGACGCGTACTGGATGATGCAGCAGGCCATCCAGAGCGACGACCCGGTGATCTTCTTCGAGCCCAAGCGCCGCTACTGGGACCGCGCCGAGGTCGAGCGCGAGGCGATCCCGGGGCCGCTCCACAAGGCCCGCGTCGTGCGCGAGGGCACCGATGTCTCGCTCGTCGCCTACGGGCCGATGGTGAAGACGTGCCTGGAGGCCGCCGAGGCCGCCGCCGCCGAGGGCAAGTCCGTCGAGGTCGTCGACCTGCGGTCGATGTCCCCGATCGACTTCGACACCGTGCAGGCCACGACGGAGAAGACCGGGCGGCTCGTCGTCGTGCACGAGGCCCCTGTCTTCCTCGGCACGGGCGCGGAGATCGCCGCGCGCGTCACCGAGCGCTCCTTCTACCACCTGGAGGCCCCCGTCCTGCGGGTCGGCGGCTACCACGTCCCGTACCCGCCCGCCCGCCTGGAGGACGAGTACCTCCCGGGCCTGGACCGGGTGCTCGACGCCGTCGACCGCTCGCTCGCGTACTGAGACGGGGGAAGGAGCCATGACGACGATGACACGACAGACCACTGGGCTGCGCGAGTTCAAGATGCCCGACGTGGGCGAGGGGCTCACCGAGGCCGAGATCCTCGGCTGGTACGTCCAGCCCGGCGACACCGTGACCGACGGCCAGGTCGTGTGCGAGGTCGAGACGGCGAAGGCGGCCGTCGAACTGCCCATCCCCTTCGACGGCGTGGTCCGCGAACTGCGCTACCCCGAGGGCACCACGGTCGATGTCGGCCAGGTGATCATCGTGGTGGACACGGGCGGCGGCGAAGGGGACGAGGGGACGGGCGAGGCCGGTACGGCGCAGGCCGCGCCCGCCGAGGCGCCCACCGAGGCACCCGCCGCCGCCGAGGAGAAGGCGGCGGCCCGCCAGCCGGTCCTGGTCGGCTACGGCGTCGCCACGTCCTCCACGAAGCGGCGCCCGCGCAAGGCGGCGCAGCAGGCGGAGGCGGTACGGGTCAACGGCAGCGCCGCCGCGCAGGCACCCGCCGCACCCGAGCCGGCCCCGGAGCCGCCGAGCCCCGAGCCCGCGAGTGCCCCCGCCCCCGCGAGCCCCGCGCCCGCGGGCGCTCCGGCGTCCTCGTCGCGCCCCCTCGCGAAGCCCCCCGTCCGCAAGCTCGCGAAGGACCTCGGCGTCGATCTCGCCGCGGTCGTGCCGAGCGGTCCGGGCGGCGTCATCACGCGCGAGGACGTGCACGCGGCGGCCACGCCCGTGCGGGAGGCCGCCCCGCAGGAGCCGACGGCCCAGGCCCCCGCGCCCGAAGCCGGTGAGGCCGGTCAGGCCGCCGCGTCGGCGCGCGAGACCCGCGTCCCCATCAAGGGGGTGCGCAAGGCGACCGCGCAGGCCATGGTCGGCTCGGCGTTCACCGCACCGCACGTCACCGAGTTCGTCACCGTCGACGTGACGCGCACGATGAAGCTCGTCGAGAAGCTCAAGGCCGATCCGGACATGGCCGGTCTGCGGGTCAACCCGCTGCTCCTCGTCGCCCGCGCCCTGCTTCTCGCGATCCGCCGCAACCCGGAGATCAACGCGGCGTGGGACGAGGAGCGCCAGGAGATCGTGGTCAAGCACTACGTGAACCTCGGTATCGCGGCCGCGACCCCGCGCGGCCTCGTCGTCCCGAACATCAAGGACGCGGACAGCCTCTCGCTCGCGGAGCTCTCCACCGCGCTCGCGGACCTCGTGGGGACCGCCCGCGAGGGCCGGACGAGCCCGGCGGCGATGCGTGGCGGCACGGTGACGATCACCAACGTCGGCGTCTTCGGCGTCGACACGGGCACGCCGATCCTCAACCCCGGCGAGTCCGCGATCCTCGCGGTCGGCGCGATCAAGCCGCAACCATGGGTCCACAAGGGCAAGGTGAAGCCCCGGCAGGTCACCACGCTCGCGCTCTCCTTCGACCACCGGCTGGTCGACGGCGAACTCGGCTCGAAGGTCCTCGCGGACATCGCGGCGGTCCTGGAACAGCCCCAGAGGCTGCTGACCTGGGGCTGATCACCCCCGCGCGAAACAGGGGCCCGGTCCGCACACGAGGTGCGGGCCGGGCCCCTGGGCGTTCCCGATGTTTCACGTGAAACATCAACAGGCCCGCCGGAAGCGGATGTTTCACGTGAAACATCCGCCGCCGACGGCCTCGGACGTCAGTCCTTCTGCGCGCCCTTCGGCAGCGCCTGGAGCTTCATCGTCTTCGCGCTGTTCGACTTGAACGCGTAGTCCATGATCTTCGCGGCGTCCTCGAAACGCTTGCTGTCGTTGAGGATCACGCCCGCGACGGTCTTCCCGTTGCGCGTCGCGGCGAAGACGAGGCACGGGCCCGAGCCGCTCGCCGTGCCGGTCTTGATGCCGATCGCGCCCTTGTAGGAACCGAGCAGCTTGTTCGTGTTGTACCAGGTGTACGTCCGCGCCTTGCCGTTGCTCGCGGTGGACTTCTGCTTCGTGCTCTTCGCCTTGACCACCGTGCGGAAGGTCGAGTTCTTGAGCGCGTGGCGGGCCAGGAGCGAGGCGTCGCGCGGCGTCGTGTAGTTCTTGCTCTTCGTCGGGATGCCGTCGAAGGAGTCGTACGAGGTGTTCTTCATCTTCAGCGACTTCGCCTTGGCGTTCATCTTCGCGATGAAGTTGGCGGTACGCGCCGAGGCGGTCTTGCCGGTGCCGAAGGTGTCGGCGAGGGCGTACGCGGCATCGCAGCCGGAAGGCAGCAGCGTCGCGTAGAGGAGCTGACGCACCGTGACCTTGTCGCCCGTGCGCAGGTCGGCGGTGCTCGCGCCCTTCTTGACGACGTAATCGCGGTACGCCTGCTTGATCGTGATCTTCTTGTCGAGGTTGAGGCCCTTGGTGTCGAGGACGACGGTGGCCGTCATGACCTTCGTCGTGCTCGCCATCTGCCGCTTGGTGTCGGCGGCCTTGCTGTAGAGCGTCTTGCCCGAGGAGGTGTCGAGCAGGAAGGCGCCCTTGGCGCTCACCGAGGGCGCCGAGGCGGCCTGCGCCGTACCGACGAGCGGCGCGACGAGGACGGCACCGGCGGTGAGGGCGACGGTGACGGTACGGCGCGGACTGAGACCAAGATTCACACGATGCTCCGTAAGAGACGGGTCCGTACAAGACGGGAGAGAACGATTCGGGGAGGGCGCACAGCACACGCCTACCCCCTTCAGACAACGTGGCGACCCGTGGAGTTGCACGTGGAGTGAAGGGAGTTGTGCGGGTTTTGCGTGACAAGGGGGGAGCGGCTCCCGGCGCCGTCCCCCGGACCCCCGCCCGCCGGGCCCGCGAGCGCCCTCTACTGTCGTGGGCATGATGTGGTGGGAGGGGCTGCTGATCGGGATCGCCGGGGTCTGGGCCGGGGCGATCAACACGGTGGTGGGCTCGGGAACGCTCGTGACGTTCCCGGTCCTCGTCGCGCTCGGCTATCCGCCGGTGACGGCGACGACGTCCAACGCGGTCGGCCTCATCACGGGGACGATCACGGGCGCGTACGGCTACCGCCACGAACTCGCGGGTCAGGGGCGTCGCGTGGCCCGCCTCGCCGTCGCTTCCTTCTTCGGGGCGATCGGCGGTACGGCGCTGCTGCTCTCGCTGCCGAAGGACGCCTTCGAGGTCATCGTCCCGGTCCTCGTCGGCCTGTCGGTGCTCCTTGTCGCGCTCCAGCCGCTGGCGACACGGCGGTTGAGGGAACGGAAGGCGGCGAAGGCGGCGGCCGGTACGGGCCCGGAGCCGGCGCCCGCCGCCACCGGGGTCGTCTCGGCCGGGCCCGGAGCAGCCGCGCCGGCCGACGCCGGGGCCGCCCCGGCCGGGCCCGGAGCGGCCCCCTTCACCCCGCTCCTCTACGTCCTGATCTTCCTCATCGGCGTCTACGGCGGCTACTTCACGGCGGCCCAGGGCATCATGCTCGTCGGCGTGATGGGTCTGCTCCTCGCCGACCCGCTCCAGCGGATCAACGCCTTCAAGAACGTCCTGTCGGCGGTCGTGAACCTCGTCGCCGGGATCATCTACGCGGTCGTGGCCCCGGTGGACTGGGCGGTGATCGGCATCCTCGCCGTGAGTTCGATCCTCGGCGGCTTCCTCGGCGCCCGCATCGGCCGCCGCCTCTCACCGACCGTCCTGCGGACCACGGTCATCGTGATCGGCGTGGCGGCGGTGGTACGGCTCCTGGTCTGATCCGCGTCCGGGTACGGGGAAGGCCGGGCGCCCACGGGGGAGAGAGACACCCGGCCTTCCGTACCGGAGGGGTGCGGCGGAGGGACCGCGGGGACCGGCGGCTTTTCAGCCGTACCGCCCCTGCCCGGCGCTTGTGCACCCGTTTGTCCAGCCTAACGCCTCGGCTCACATGCCGTGCACGGCGGGGACGGTCCCGAGCCGCCCGGCCTGGAAGTCCTCGAACGCCTGCTGGAGCTCTCGGCGGGTGTTCATGACGAACGGCCCGTACTGCACCATCGGTTCGCGGATCGGCTGCCCGCCGAGGAGCAGCACCTCCAGGTCCGGCGTGTGGCTGTCCTGCGACTCGTCGGCCCGTACGGTCAGCGAGCCACCCGCGCCGAAGACGGCGGCCTGGCCCGTGTGCACCGGCCGGCGGTCCGTGCCCACGGTGCCGCGCCCGGCGAGGACGTACGCGAGGCCGTTGAAGTCCTCGCGCCACGGCAGCGTCGCCTCGGCGCCGGGCCGCACGGTGGCGTGCACGAGGGTGATCGGCGTGTGCGTGACGCCGGGGCCCTCCTGGCCGTCCAGCTCACCGGCGATGACGCGGAGCAGCGCGCCGCCGTCGGGGGTGGTGAGGAGCTTGACCTGGCCGCCGCGGATGTCCTGGTAGCCGGGGTCCTTCATCTTGTCCTTCGCGGGCAGGTTCACCCACAGCTGGATGCCGTGGAAGACGCCGCCGCTCATGACGAGCTGCTCCGGCGGGGCCTCGATGTGCAGCAGGCCCGAACCGGCGGTCATCCACTGCGTGTCGCCGTTGGTGATCGTCCCGCCGCCGCCGTGGGAGTCCTGGTGGATGAAGGTGCCGTCGATGATGTACGTGACGGTCTCGAAGCCCCGGTGCGGGTGCCACGGGGTCCCCTTCGCCTCACCGACGCCGTACTCCACCTCGCCCATCTGGTCCATCATGATGAACGGGTCGAGGTGCCGGTAGTCGATCCCGGCGAAGGCCCGGCGCACCGGGAAGCCCTCCCCCTCGAAGCCGCTCGGCGCGGTCGACACCGCGAGCACGGGCCGGTCCTGCGTCCCGGCGGGCACGGCCACCCTCGGGAGGGTCAGCGGATTCTCCACGGTTACGGCGGGCATGGCGCGCTCCTTCTCGTTCTCGTCTGCACGGCTCGACTGGTCCGAGCCGTTGAAACTCGAACTTTCTGTGCCGAGATTAGTTGAATCTCGAACTTCTCGCCAGAGGGAACGGCCCACGCCGACGTGACATTCCCCGCACCCGCACCCGGACCCGCCCTCGCGGCGCTCCGCACGAGGCCCGCCGCGCCCCGTGCCCGCCCCGCCCGCCTCCCCGGACGCGGTGCCCGGAGGTCGCGTGCGCCGCGCGTTCCCACCGGTGCGCAGCCCCCGACAGCCCGGCCCCGGCTACGCGGGCTCGCTCGTCCGCGCGGGCACGCACGCCCCGGGGTGGTCGTCGTAGAGCCCGCACGGCGCGGCGCCCGCCCAGTGCGGGCACGGCGGCGCGACGCGCACGCGCCAGACGGGCACGGCCGCCCCGAACGTCCCCCACACGTGCCCCCCGCCCCCGCTCAGCTCACGGACGATCCCCTGGTGCTCGTACGTGAGGTGCGGGGCGAGCGCGCAGCGGACACGGGAGCGGGGCGCAGCCCCCGCCGCACGCGTCACATCCATGGCCAACTCCGCTACGATCTGGGTCACTTGCCCGGTCGCCTCACAGCGCGGCACGTCCGGGGAGGGCTGGTTCATGGGATCACCTGCGTTCTCTGCCGGGGCGGCGGTCAGTTCGTACCAGGAGCCGCCCGGGTCCTGGAAGCGGCGCGTGTACGGGTGCCCCTGGGCGAGCAACGTCCGTACACCCCGCACCTGTTCAGGGCACTCGGCCCACGCCCTCATCGCCGTCGGCGCGTCGGGCCCCGCCCCGGGCACGGGCTGTACGAGGCCGGGCGCCGCCCATCGCGTACGGGGCCCCGGGTCGAGCCGCACCGCGAGCCGCAACGCCTCGCCGCGCAGCCACGCGGCGGCGTCCTCCGGCGTCCCGACCCGCGCCCGCCCGAGCAGCACGGCGCGGTGGGCGTCGCCACCGAGCGACACGACGATCACCGGGCACCGCCCTCGTGCGGGTGACGCGAGATCAGTACGCGGCAGTCGACGGCCCGGGACAGATCCCCGCGTTCCTCCGCCTCCCGCTCCTCGCGGGTGAGTTGGGCACAGTGGGCGCAGGGGGAGACGGCCGGTTTCGGCAATTCCTGAGGCATGGCAATAGCTTGCGCCCAGGGGGAGGGGTCGAGTACTTATCTACCGATTCCACCTGCGGGATTCTGATTCTGAATAGCGGGTGCGTCGCCTCAACACAGAAGCGGAAGGCTGGTGTTGGAACGTATGGCCGAATCTCGGGCATCGGATGCCGATCTCACACGCGGCACCTGGGCCTTCAGGCTCGAAGTGCAGAAGCTCCGTAACCGTCTGGGGCTTACGCAACGGGCATTCGCCGAGCTGCTGCACTACTCACAAGCCCAGGTCGCCAAGGTGGAGAACGGTACTGCGGTGCCGTCGCTGGCCTTCGCGGCGGCCATGGACGCGGCTGCCAATACGGGCGAGGTCTACCAGGACATATTGAAGCGAATGCTTCAGGAGGAGGCGCAGCCGGAGTGGTTCGGGCCCTATCTTGACTTGGAGCGACGAGCGGTAGCGATCACGCACTTCTGCGCAATCTTCCTGTCGGGCATCCTCCAGACTGAGGAGTACGCGTTGGCCGTCTTCCGCGCGGGTTCGCCGAGTAGGGACGACCAGCAGATTCGTGCACTCGTCGCTGAGCGCATGAAGCGTAAGGAGCAGTTGGAGAGGCCCACGCTTCGCAGCCTGTGGGTGATCGTCCACGAGGGAGTGTTGCGCACCCCCGTCGGTGGCCCGGAGGCCATGCGCAAGCAGATCCAGCATCTGCTGGAGGTGGCGAAACGACCGCGAGTCACTCTGCAAATTCTGCCCTTTTCGGCCGGGGCGCCACCGAGTCACGTTCCGTTCACGATGCTCGCCATGGAGGGCAAGAATCCAGACATCGTCTATTGCGAATCGCCCTCGGGCGGGCAGGTGGACTACAGCCCTGCGTCGGTGGCGCTCGCCGTCGAGATCTGCGACCGTCTGCGCATGTCCGCCCTGAGTCAGGAAGCCTCGGCGGACTTTCTCCGCGCGATGTTGAAGGAGCATGATTCATGACACAGGTACGACCCGGCCAGTGGACCAAGTCGAGCTACAGCGGGGCCAGTGGTGGGGAATGCGTAGAGGTCGCGCTGGGGCAGCCCATGGTCCCCCTCCGCGACAGCAAGCGCGCGGAGGACGGCCCGGTCATCGAGTTCGGCCGCTCCGCCTTCGCCGCCTTCCTCGGCGCGGTCCGCGAGGGCTGACCCCAGAACCGCACGCGAGCCCGCCAACCCGAAGGCTAGGGGTGGCGGGCTTCGTCGTAGCAAGTGCCGGGAAGCCCGGCCGCTCGTCAGTGTCGCAGGGCCGCGGCCTCCGGGGGCAGGTCCTCCGGGAGCAGCAGGCGCAGGTCGTCCAGGCCCGGCGCGGACATCGCGCCGATCCGGCCCGCCTGGCGGGTCATCATGCCCTCCAGGATCTGCCGGGCCGTACGCGCGTTGCCGAAGGCGTGGTCGCGGGGCAGGGAGTCCAGGTAGCCGCGCAGCGCGGTCATCGTCTCCGGGGAGCAGTCGTAGCCGTAGCCGGTGGCCTGCTTGGACAGGATCTCCAGCAGGTCGTCCGTGGAGTAGTTCTCGAACTCCACCGTCCGCGAGAACCGCGAGGCCAGACCGGGGTTGGAGTCGAGGAAGCGGCGCATCTCGCGCGTGTAGCCGGCGGCGATGACGACGACCTCGTCGCGGTGGTCCTCCATCAGCTTCAGCAGCGTGTCGACGGCCTCCCGGCCGAAGTCGGAGGTCGCGCCCTCCGGGGTGAGCGTGTACGCCTCGTCGACGAACAGCACACCGCCGATGGCGCGCTCGAACGCCTCCTTGGTGAGCTGCGCCGTGTGACCCACGTAGCGGCCCACCAGGTCGGCGCGGGCGACCTCGACGAGCTGGCCCTTGGGCAGGACGCCGAGGGAGCGCAGCAGGTCCGCGTAGAGGCGAGCGATCGTGGTCTTACCCGTACCGGGCGGCCCGGAGAAGATCAGGTGGTTGCTGATCCTCGGGGTGGGCAGCCCGGCGGCCTTGCGCTGTTTGGCCGCGGTGAGCAGGTTGACCAGGGCGGTCACCTCGTTCTTGACCGCGGTGAGGCCGATCATGGCGTGCAGCTCGGCCAGCAGTTCCTCGGAGCCGGGGCCGTCGTCCGCGGGCGTGCCCGCGTCCGCCGCCACGTCCTCGGGCAGCAGGAGGGTGAGATCGCTCTCCGCCGGGTTCGTCATGGAGGCGAGCCGGGACGCCTGCCGGTCCACCATCTCCTCGAACACCCGGCGGGCCGCACGGCCGTTGCCGAACGTGGCGTCGCGCGGCATGCGCTCGTAGTGCTGGGCGAGTGCGTCCAGGGTCCGGGGATCGAGCGCGTAGCGGTGCCCCGCGCACATGTTCTCGGTGATCGTCACCAGCTCGTCGACCGAGTAGTTGGCGAACTCGATGGTGCGGGTGAAACGGGAGGCCAGGCCCGGGTTGGAGGAGAGGAAGGTGTCCATCTCGCCGGTGTAACCGGCGGCGATGACGGCCACGTCGTCGCGGTGGTCCTCCATCAGCTTCAGCAGGGTGTCGACGGCCTCCCGGCCGAAGTCGGCGCCGGAGCCCTTGCTGTCCGAGAGCAGCGTGTACGCCTCGTCGATGAACAGCACGCCGCCGAGCGCCTCGTTGAACGCCTCGGTCGTCTTGATGGCCGTACCACCGATGACCTGCGCGACCAGGTCGGCCCGGGAGACCTCCACCAGGTGCCCGGAGCGCAGGACGCCCAGGTCGGCCAGGATGCCTCCGTACAGCCGGGCCACCGTGGTCTTACCGGTGCCGGGCGGGCCCGAGAAGACCAGGTGACGGCCCATCTGGGGCACAGGCATGCCCAGTTGGGCGCGGCGCTGGTTGAGCTGGGTGAGGTTGACGAGGGTCCGCACCTGGCTCTTGACCTCGGCGAGGCCGACCAGCGCCTCCAGTTCGTCCAGCGGCCCCCGGGGCTCCTTGGACGAGCCACCGGCCTTGCCGTTCGCGGCGTCCAGCGGCAGGGTGTCGCCCCACGCGTCCTCGGCCACGTTGCCGGTGCTGTTCAGGTCCTCCACCGTGAGCCGTTCGTTCACCCTCGTCTGCTTCAGGCCCGCGCCGCGGTTGTCGCGGACGGTGCAGCCGGTGAGGGTGATGGGCTCGGCGCTGTCGATCCGGATGCCGTCGCCGACGCTGCCGATGACCTGGGAGGAGGTGAGAGTGGCGCGGGAGCCGTTGGCGAGCAGGACGCCGTGGGCGCCGCAGTCGGTGATGTGGGCGCGCAGGACGGAGAGTTCGCCGCCGTCGTCCACCGTGATGCCGCCCGCCGTCGCGGACTCGACGCGGCAGTCCCGCAGGGTGCCGCGCCCCTCCGAGCCGACGGAGACGGTGGCGTCGGTCGCCGCCCGCATGACCACGTCGCGGATGTCGGGGTTGCCGCCCGAGGCGATCCGTATCGCGGCGCCGCCCGCCCGGTCGATCTCGCAGTGCTCCAGCCGGCCGCGCCCGTCCTCGATCACCTCGACGCCGTGGCCGCCCGGGGAGGTGATGCGGGTGCGGCGCAGCAGTGGGTTGGCGCCGGTGCGTATCCGGACGGCGGTGCCGGCCGCGTCGGTGACCAGCAGGTCGTCGAACTCCGCGGACGACTCCTCCTCCAGCAGCACGGCGCCGTTCGCGTCCGCGCAGTCGCGCACCGCGCAGCCGCTCAGGAGGGGCGCGCTGGAGTTGATCACCCTGATCGCGGGCGCGGCGGCGGTGTCGAACTCGCAGTCCTGGAAGGTGCCCCGGGAGCGTTCGGTGACGGCGAGGCCGCTGCCCTTGGTGCGTGAGGTACGGCAGTGCAGGAACTCGGGGTCGGCGCTCGCGGCCAGCATGATGCCGGGGCCCGAGGTGTCGGTGACGGTGACGTGTTCCAGGACCGGGCGGGCGGTGCTGGTGATGTAGACGCCGACGGAGGTGTCGTGCACCGAGGTGCGCACGACCCTGGTGCCGCTGGTTCCCTCCAGGGCGATGGACGGCTTGTCCGTACCGGAGATGTCGCAGTCCTCCACCAGGCCCTGCGCCTCGTCGGAGGTCAGGACGCCGTTGGCGCGGGCGTCGCGGATGCGGCAGTCCCGTACGGTCGAGCGGGCCTCCGCGCCGATGACGACGCCGGAGGTGCCGAGGTTCTCGATGAGGCAGCCGGCGATGACGCTGCCGGTGGGCGCGGAGTCCACGACGCCGGCGCCCTTCGGGTTGCTGACCCGGCAGTCGCGCATGGCCACCGAGCCCGACTCGCGGGCCAGGACGGCCGTCCAGCCGGAGCCGATGACCGTGCAGCCGTCCATCGCGACCTGGCCGCGCGGCGCGTCGACCACCGGCAGGTCCTCGCTCCCGCCGCGCAGGGTCAGGTCGGTGAGCATGACGGCGTCGGCGACGAGGACGACGGCGGTGCCCCGCCGCGGGCAGATCTCGACGCTGCCCGGCTCGCCGTCGGCGACGATGGTGACCCGGGTCCTGACCGTGAGGTTCTCCGGGTAGCGGCCGGGGTGGACCCGGATCACCGCACCCGTGCGTGCCTTGTCCAGGGCATCACCGATCGTCCGGAAGCTGTCCGGTTGTTCCGACCCGACCCTGAGCAACTGCCGTGACACGCTCGATCCTCCTCTTCGTGGTGCCGCCGCCGCGTGCCTCTCCCACCCAGGGGACCGGCAGGGGACTGGTTCGCGTCCGGGTACGTACGGCTGTGCGCACGCGGTGAAGGCTACGGGACCCGCGCGGCGATGTTCCAGGAGGGACGGACGAGTTCGGATGAGATCTGACGAGATCGGACGTGTGCGGAATCAGTGCACGACGGGTCCACGACGAGTCCACACGGGCCCGAGGGCCAGTGGGCCGCCGGGGCCGGGCGCCGGACGGCGCGACCGTACGTCACCGCACGCCGGGCCGGTGCGCGTGCGCGCGCCTTCCCCCGTGGGCGCCCCGGGGACGGCCGCCGTGCGCCCGGCCGAGGGGCGCACACGTCCGGACGTTCCGAAGTCTCGTGGGCGGCCGGTCCGTGGCGTCTCGCACCTTCTGTGCGTGCCGGTCGTCGCCTCTCGTACGTCCCGTTCGTCGGCCGCGGTCCCGTCTCGCTCGACGCGTCGTCATGCGCGGCGCCTATCATGCGCGGCATGCCCCGTGCCCGAGTTCGCCCCCGCCGCCGCCCCTGGGCCTCGACTGTGGCCGCCACCCTGCTGATGACCTCGATCCCCACCGCGCTGGGCGCCGTCGGGGCCGTGCCCGTCGCGCCCGCCGCGGCCGACTCCGTGGGACTGCCCGTCATGACCTCCGTCCTGGCGGAGGACGACAGTTGCGTCTCGGTCTCCAGCGAGAAGGCCAAGGCCGAGCCCTGGACTTTGGGGGCCCTGGGCGCCTCGCGCTCCCGGCCGCTCTCCCAGGGCGCCGGGACCACGGTCGCCGTCGTGGACACGGGAGTCGCCCGGGAGGCGCCCGCGCTCTCGGGGCGGGTGACCGCGCTCGGGGCGGCCGGTGAGGACTGCGTCGGGCACGGCACCTTCGCGGCGGGCCTGATCGCGGCGAAACCCGGCGACGACGGGGGCCCGGCGGGACTGGCGCCGCAGGCCCGGATCCTGGCCCTACGGGGCACGGACGAGCGCGGCGGGACCACGGCGGGCCAAGTCGCCGACGCGATACGCCAGGCGGCGGACGAGGGCGCCTCCGTCATCTACGTCGCCGTCGCCCTGGACAACGGCAAGTCGCAGCTGACGGACGCGGTCGCGTACGCGAGCGGCAAGGACGCGCTGGTGGTGGCCCCGGTGGCGCCGGACGCGCTGCCGAGGAACACGGAGCCGGCCCCCTGGTACTGGCCGGCGGCGGCGCCGGGGGTGCTGGCGGTGATGGACTACGGCCCGGACGGCGGACGGCCGACCAACGCGCCGCGGGTGAGCGGCGCGGACCTGGCGGCCCCGGGTGACGCGGTGGTGAGCATCGGCCCCAAGGGCCCGGGCCACTTCATCGGCTCGGGCTCCTCGTTCGCCGCCGCGCACGTCGCGGGGGCGGCGGCGCAGGTACGGGCCCGCTACCCGGAGTTGAAGGCCGCCGAGGTCTCGCGCAGGCTCACGGAGGCGGCGTATCCGGCGTCACCGCCCCGGCTCGACCCGTACGCCGCGCTGACGGCCGTGCTGACCGGCGCCAAGGGCTCGACACCCCGGCCCGAGAGGGCGGTGGTCCCGCCCCCGCCCGCGACGGAGCCGCGCACGCGCGCGCTGGTCGTGGCTGCCGTGGGCGGCGGGCTGGTGCTGCTGGTGGCCGCGGGCGCGGTGGTGATCCCGCGCGGCCGGGCCCGCAAGTGGCGCCCGGCGGGCAGCTGACGGGGCCTGGCGGGGGGCGGCGGCCTGTTCGTGGTGGCGGGCCCGGGGGGCGGGCCCCCGGGACGGATACCGGCGCGCTGACGCGTGTGGCCCCTGTCGCGGTACGCGACAGGGGCCACACGAGAGAGGGCCGAACGCCCCGCTAGGACTCCTCGTCCTCCAGCATCGCCGTCTGCATCTGCGTCTGCTTGCGGCGCGTCACCCGCGTACCCCGGCCCGGCGGCAGGTTGCGGCCCTTGATGCTGCCCATGATGAAGCCCTCCGAGGGCGGGCACGACAGCAGCAGCGTCGGCGTGTTGACCTCCTGCATCCGCCGCAGCATCGGCTCGCCCAGGCCCCGGCCCGCCCCGGCGGCGGAGCGGGAGACGATCATGTGCAGGCCGACCTCGTAACCGAGGGCGAGGTGGTTCAGCAGCGGGTCGAAGGGGGCGTTCATCGCGCTGGTGCCCAGCATGTCGTAGTCGTCCACGAGGATGAACAGCCGCGGGCCGTCCCACCAGTCGCACGTGCGCATCCGGGCCGGTGTGATCTCCGGGCCCGGTACGCGGGCCGCGACCGCCCGGGCCGCGCCCGAAATCAGCTCCTTGAGCGCGTCCATCGACACCGCGTGGCCGAGGCGGTACTCGTCCGGGATCGCCTCCACCAGCGTGCGGCGGTAGTCCACGACCATGATCCGCGCCTCGGCCGGGGAGTAGCGGTCCATGATGGCCTTGGCCGCCAGCCGCAGCATGTTGGTCTTGCCGCTCTCCGTGTCGCCGACCACGATCATGTGCGGGGTCTCGGAGAAGTCGTGCCACACCGTGGAGAGACGCTCCTCCTCCAGGCCGATGGGCATCTTGAAGTCGCCCTTCGGAGCGGGGAGTTCGGACGCCTTGAGCTTGGTCGGCAGCATCCGTACCGGCGGGGCCGGCGGGCCCTGCCAGCTCTCCCGGATCGCCGCCACCAGACCCGCCACGCCCTCGGACAGGTCGTCCGCCGACTCCACCCCGTCGATCCGCGGGAGCGCGGTGAGGTAGTGCAGCTTGGCGTCGCGCGTCAGGCCGCGGCCCGGCAGCCGGGGCACGGTCGCGGCCCGCCGCATGTCGATCTCGGAGTCCATGGGGTCGCCCATCCGCAGCTCCAGGTGGGTCGCGGCCTGGTCCCGGATGGACGAGGTCAGCTCCACCCAGCGGGCGGTGGTGACGATCAGGTGGATGCCGTAGTTGAGGCCGCGGGCGGCGATCGCGCCGAAGGTCTGGATGTACCGGTCGAAGTCCTGGCGCACCGTCGACCAGCCGTCGATCACCAGGAACACGTCGCCGTGCCGGTGTTCGGGGAACTCCCCGGCGGCCAGGCGGCGGCGGAAGCTCGCCATGGAGTCGATGCCGTTGTCCAGGAAGAACCGCTCGCGCTCCGCCAGCAGCGTGGTGACCTCGGAGATCGTGCGGCCGACCCGCTCGGTGTCCAGGCGTGCGGCGACCCCGCTGACGTGCGGCAGGTCGGCCAGCCCCGCGAGCGTGCCACCGCCGAAGTCGAGGCAGTAGAACTGCACTTCGCGGGGGGTGTGGGTGAGCGCCAGCGCGGTGATGATCGTGCGCACCATCGTGCTCTTGCCGCTCTGCGGGCCGCCCGCGATGGCGACGTGCCCGCCCGCGCCGGAGAGGTCGAGGGTCAGCAGGTCACGGAGCTGGTCGAAGGGGCGGTCGATGATGCCGATGGGGATGGTGAGCCGGCCCCGGTTCGCCGAGCCGACGGTCGTCAGCCCGAGCCCCGGGTCCGGGGTGAGCGGCGGCAGCACCTGGTCGAGGGTGGCGGGCAGGTCCAGCGGCGGCAGCCACACCTGGTGGGCCGGCGGCCCGGCGGTCAGCAGCCGCTCCACGGCCACGGACAGCAAGGTGTCGCCGGTCTCCTCCTGCTCGGCGGCGGGCTCGGGCTCCGGGGTGTCCGGAAGCTGGCGCGGCACGACGTAACTGTTGGTCCACGGGACGGTCTGGCTGGCCACCCGCGCCTGGTTGGCGCTGCCCCGTCGCTGCTGGTACGGGCCCGAGACGTACGCGGCGCGGAAGCGGGTCAACGCCTCCACGCCCGACTTCAGGAAGCCGCTGCCGGGCTGCGAGGGCAGCTGGTACGCGTCCGGGACGCCGAGGACGCCGCGGCTCTCCATCGCGGAGAACGTGCGCAGACCGATCCGGTACGACAGGTGGCTCTCCAACTGGTGCATCCGGCCTTCGTCCAGGCGCTGCGAGGCGAGCAGCAGATGCACTCCGAGGGACCGGCCGAGACGGCCGATCATCACGAACAGCTCCATGAACTCCCGGTGCGCGGCGAGCAGTTCGCTGAACTCGTCGACGACGACGAAGAGGCTGGGCAGCGGTTCCAGCGGGACGCCGGAGGCGCGGGCCTTCTCGTAGTCCAGTGCCGAGGTGTAGTTGCCCGCCGACCGCAGCAGCTCCTGGCGGCGCATCATCTCGCCGTGCAGGGCGTCCTGCATACGGGAGACGAGCGCGGCCTCACCGGCGAGGTTGGTGATGACGGCGGACGTGTGCGGGAGTTCGTCCAGGCCCAGGAAGGTGGCACCACCCTTGAAGTCCACGAGGACGAAGTTGAGCGTCTCCGAGGAGTTCGTCAGGGCGAGCGAGAGGACGAGGGTGCGCAGCAGCTCGCTCTTGCCGGAGCCGGTGGCGCCGATCAGCATGCCGTGCGGTCCGGTACCGCCCTGGGCGGACTCCTTGATGTCGAGCTCGACCGGCTCGCCGTCCGCGCCGACCGCGATCGGCACCTTCAGCCGGGAGGAACCGGTGTGCTGCTGCCACAGCGTCTCCGGGTCGTGGCGGTACAGGTCGGGAATGCCGAGCAGCGTGGTCAGTTCCGTGTTCGCGGAGAGCGGTTCGGACGAGTCCGACGCCGTGCCCAGGCCCATGCGGTACGGGGCGAGCCGCCGCGCGAGGGACACGGCGCCCGTCAGCCCCAAGGTGTCGGGCCTGCCGAGCCGGGTGGTCTGCTCCTTGCGCTCGCGGTCGGTGCGCACCAGCCCGAGGTCGTCCTCGGAGACCTCGAAGCGCAGCGTGATCCGGCCGGGCCGCCAGGTGAGCGCGCCGCTCAGGTCCAGTACGACGGTGTTGCGGAAGCCGGGGCCGTCCAGGCGGTGGCCGGCCGGGACGGTGGCCCCGTCCACCACGATCACGGTGAACGGCTCCTCGCGCCCGGGCAGGGCGTCCGGGTCGAACTGCGGCCGCTCCATGAATTCGGCGCCGAGCAGGTCCTCCAGCTCGCCCATCGCGGAGACGGTCATCCGGGTCGGGCCCGCCCCGTCCGTGTCGTGCGGGTGGAGGCTGTGCGGGAGCCACTTGGCCCACTCCCAGTCCGCGCGCCGCTCGTCGGAGACGCAGAACGCGATCCACACGTCGTCCGGCGAGTGGAAGGTGGCCAGCTGGGCGACCAGGGCCCGGGCCACGGACCGTATCCGCTCCTCGTCGCCCCGGAACAGCACCCGGGCCCAGGCCCGCAGGTAGATCGCGATGGGCTGGTCCGGCACCGTCGAGTAGGCGCGGATGAAGCTGCGCAGCGCGTGCGCGCTGAGCGGCTCCAGGTCCTCGACGGGGTTGGTGGAGTTCGGCGTGAGCTTCAGGCCCAGCTTCTGCTCGCCGACCGCGATCCGGACCTCGCCGAAGTCCTCGTCCTTCGGCCGGCGTTCCCACAGCCGGGTGGTGCCCGCCATCGACCACAGGGCGGTGGGCTCGGGGTGACGCCAGGCCAGGGCCAGTTGCTGGTCCACGACGGCGCCGCGCACCTTGCGCCGGATCTGGGTGAGGTAGCGCAGGTAGTCCCGGCGCTCGCCCTTCAGTTTCTGCTTGCGTTCGGCGGCCTTGCGCATGAACTGGCCGATGAACATGGCGGCGGCGCCGAGCACCATCATGCCCAGGGCGAGGTAGATGAACCCGCCGGTGCCCCGGGTCATACCGGGTCGCATGAACATGAACATCATGGAGACCGACATCATCGCCATGGGGAGGTACGTCCACACGGCGGAGGTGTCGGGCACCGTCTCGGGGAGGACCGGCGGTTCCTGGAGATTCAGCTCCCCGTCGGGCATCTCCGGGCCCCGGCGTCGGGCCGGGCGGCGGAACAGGACCACACTCAAGGAGCCGTCTCCTTACGGGGCAAGGGGGAGAGCGGGCGGAACGACGTCGACGTCGTCGCCGGGGCGCCGCGCGTCGTCGTCGGTGCCGGGTCAGGACACCGGACAAGGCCTCGCTGTCGCACGACAATACGCCGCGCGCCGGTCCACGACGAGCGCCCGCCCGCGAACCCGCGGGGTGTGACCGGCCCCGCCGTGTCGCCCTGTCACAGTCCTGCAACAGCACGGCGTCGCCGCGTCTCCATCCCGCCACGTCACCACGCCACGATGTTCACACGTCCGCCACACGGCAGGGTCGCCGGCACGTCTCCGTGCGTGCCCCGTCACCATCCGTAGCGCCTGAACTCCTGCGCCACGACTCGGAGTCGGCTTCCGCGCCCCGCCACCCCGTGCGGCCGGCGGTCACCTCTCCCGCTGTGCCACGGGCCACATCGTCCACAGGAGGTCGCTGATATTACGATCGTCGCGCCGACCGCCAACGACCGGCCCTGTCCTGAGGCTCAGGAACGCGACCGGAGAAGTCTGATGTCCGGCGGTGCGTCAGCCCGCGTTCCCCTGCCCGTACTCAGCAGTAACCCGGAGAAGCGTGAGCCATCGCGATGACTGACACTCAGGTGGCCGATCTGTGCCGTCTGACGGTACGAGCCCCTGCCAAGAGCATCGATCTCGCCGTCCCCGCCGACGTCCCCGTGGCGGACCTGCTGCCGGCGGTGCTCGGCTACGCCGGCGACAACCTCGAAGAAGCCGGTATCGACCACGGCGGCTGGGTGCTCCAGCGGCTCGGCGGCGCACCACTGGACGAGGAACGCACCCTCGACTCCTACGGCCTGCGCGACGGCGACACCCTCTACCTCAGACCGCGCGCCGCAGCCCTGCCCGAGGTGCACCTCGACGACCTCGTCGACGGCATCTCCACCACGATGCGGGACCACCCCTACGGCTGGACCCCGACGATCAGCCGGTGGGTGCTGCTCGGCGTCGCGGTCGCGGTCCTCGTCGGCGGCATGGTGGTGATCGCGTGGCCCGGCGGCTCCGGGCTGCCCCGGGCCGCGTTCGCCACCGCGACCGGCCTGCTGCTGCTCGCGGGCGCGGGCGCGGCGAGCCGGGCGGTCGGGGACGCCGGCGCCGGCGCCGCGCTGGGCTTCATGGTGGCGCCGTACCTGGCGCTCGCCGGCTGGCTGCTGCCGGGCGGTGAGATCAGCGGGCCGCACGCGTACGAGACCCTGGGCGCGCGGCTGCTCGCCGCCAGCGCCGCGGCGGCGGGCGGGGCGGTGCTCGCGCTCGCCATCGTGGCCGCGTTCGCCGCGCTCTTCCTGGGCGTCGCCGTCATCTCGGTGTTCGGTGCGCTCGCCGCCGTCCTGCTCATCACGACGGACCTGGCGCCCGTGCACGCCGCCGGGATCATCGCCGTCCTGGCGGTCGTCCTGGGCGCCTTCGTCCCCTCGCTGGCGTTCCGGATGTCCGGGATGCGGATGCCGCCTCTGCCGACCAACGCACAGCAGTTGCAGGAGGGCATCGAGCCGCACGCCACCTCCGTGGTCTCGGCCCGCGCCATCCTCGCCGACGGCTGGATGACCTCGCTGTACGGGGCGGTGGGCTTCGTCGCCGCCGGGTGCATCGCGGTACTGGGCCGGGAACGCGAACTCGCCGAGGTCATCACGACCGTGGCGCTGTCCCTGCTGCTCATCCTGCACGCGCGGGGACTGGGCAACATCTGGCAGCGCATGTCGCTGATCGTCCCGGGGGTGGCGGGGCTGCTCCTGCTGGTGCTGGTCGCCGCCCCGGCCGCCTCACCGGGCTACCGGCTGGTGACGGCCGCGGGCCTGCTCGCGGCCACGGCGGCGGTCGCGATCGCCGCCTGGACCGTCCCCGGGCGCCGGCTCGTGCCGTACTGGGGCCGCGCGGGGGAGCTGCTGCACTCGGCACTGGCGATCAGCATGCTGCCGCTCGCGCTCTGGGTGCTCGGCGTGTACAGCGCCCTGCGGTCCATCAACGGCTGACCGGAAGGGAGACACGCTGCCATGCAGTCCAAACGCGATCAGGTCCAGGCGCACATGTTCGTCATGGGCCGGCTGACCTCGGGCATGCTGCGCGCGGATCCGGACGCCCCGGAGAGCCCCCAGGGCCGGACCAACCGGGGTGTGGTGATCGGCATCGTGATCGCCGTCCTGCTGTCGGCCGGTTCCTTCGTCCTCGGTCTGCTCAAGCCCGGCGCCAAGGACTCCTGGCGGACGGCCGGGACCCTCGTCGTGAACAAGGACACCGGCTCCCGCTACCTCTACCTGGACGGGCGGCTGCGCCCGGTGCGCAACTACGCCTCGGCACGGCTGCTCGCGGGCGCCGACATGAAGGCGAAGTCGGTCGGCTCCGGCTCCCTGCGCGGTACGCCGCACGGGGCGCCCATCGGCATCAGCGGCGCGCCGGACGCGCTGCCCGGGAGCGGGGACCTGGACACGGGTCCCTGGCAGGTCTGTTCGGGCAGCGAGACAGGCTCGACCGGCACCGTCGTCGCGGTGGGCGCGCCGGCCGACGCCTCCGGGCTGCCCACCGACCAGGGGATGCTGGTGACGGGCCCGGACAAGGCCGGATACCTGGTGTGGCGGGGCAGCAAGCTCCGGCTCGACAAGGACAGCCGCGCCCGCGAGGCCCTCGGCTACGGCTCCACCCCGCTCCTCCCCGTCTCGGCGCCCTTCCTGAACGCCCTGCCCTCGGGGCCCGACCTGCGCTCGCCCGACGTGCCGGGCAAGGGGCAGGACGGGCCGTCGCTGGGCGGCCGGGCCGCCCGGATCGGCGAGGTGTTCCGGGTCACCGTGCCCGGCTCCGCGGAGCGCTACTACCTGCTGCGCAAGGAGGGCCTGGCCCCGCTGACGGCGACCGGTGCCGCGCTGGTGCTCGGCGATCCGGAGACCCGCGAGAAGGTGTACGGAGGCGGCGCGGCGAAGGTGACCGCCCTGGGCGCGGACGTGCTGAGCAGCCACCTGGCCCCGGGCGCGGGCGAGACGGCCGAGGACCCGGACCTGCCGTCGGCGCCGCCGGAGGCGGTGGCCCTCGGCGAGGGCCACACCGTCTGCGTACGGGTCGCGGCGGGCGAGCGCGGCCCGCGGATCAGCGTGGCCCAGACCGTGCTGGGCTCCCTGGGCCCGGCCGCCCAGGCGCCGCCCGAGGGGCTCACCCCGGCCTGTATGCCGGTCGGCACGGTCGCCGTGCGGCCGGGCGGCGGGTCCCTGGTGCGCGCGCTCGGGGCGAGCGGGAGCAAGGTCGGCACCACCGTCTACCTGGTGACGGACACCGGGATGAAGTACCGGGTGGGGACGGCCGACGCGCTCGCCGCGCTCGGCTACTCGCAGGACCAGGCGCGCGGACTGCCGGCACCGCTGCTGGCGATGCTGCCGACGGGCCCGGACCTGACGAAGGAAGCCGCCGCCCTGGGCCGGACCGTGAACACGACCCCGCGTTGTGGCGGACGTGACGAGGACTCCGCGCCGCGATCGGAGAAGAAAGCAGAAGAGAAGACGTCGCAGGCTGCCCGCGAGGGAACGCGGAACGTCGTGGCCGCGGGCGATCCATCGGCACGGTGACGCCGTGAGACCACGTCGTGGCGGGAGGTGACGTGAAAAAGGTGTGACACCAAGGGAAAGCGAGCGTGTCATCGCAAGGGGACGTGACGACCGAGCGTCCCGGAGCGCCGAAAATACGGGAGTGTGGCTGACGGCCAGTTGAATCTCCGCCACGAAAGCGCCTGAAGCACCAGGTCGGAGCCGAAAAGGTGACTCAGGCCATTGAACCGTCAACTCCCCCTTCTCTAGGCTCCGTTTGTCCAATCCTTCCGGGCGTCGGCCTCCGGCCGCGTCCGGCACCGCACCGCGCCGCCCGGACCCGAGGGCCGGCGGCGCGACACACCAGGAGGCACAGGCATATGGCAGGTGCAGGCGCAAGGCAGCAGTCACTGGCATCGGCGACACAGAACGGTGTCACAGCTCTGGACTCGGCCTTCAACGGCGTCCAGAACTGCCGTCAGGACGTGGAGAACATGAAGCACAACCTGTCCTCCGGGTACGCCGGTAGCGACGGTGGCGCGTTCCAGAACCTGCTCGACCGGTGGGACCAGCAGGCGGAGATCATCTCCAAGAACCTCCGCGACATGATCACGACGCTGGAGGAGACCATGCGCGCCCAGGGCATCCAGCAGGCCCAGTCGAACGAGGCCATCCAGCAGCAGTCCAACCGCGCCGACGAGATCTTCAACTCGCTGGCGGGCTCCACCGCCGGTCGCTGACGACCGGACCGGGCCCGGGAGCCCTGATCGGCACCCGGGTGCGGAACGAACGAACCTTCTCCCCGAACCCGCCGCGAGACGAGGACCCCCATGACCCCCCCTCTGGACTTCACCGACGGTCAGATCTACGTCGACTACTCCCACATGCAGAACGCCGCCGACGACATGGTCCAGCAGACCAAGGCGATCGACAGCATCCTCACCAACCTGGAGGCGGAGCTCCAGGAGCTCAAGAAGTCCTGGGAAGGTGAGGACAAGGAGGTGTACGCCGAGAAGCAGGCGGCCTGGGACAACGCGGTCGAGGAGATGAAGCGGATCCTCGCCGAGAACTCCTCCCTGCTGACGGACGTCTCCGACAGCTACCAGTACAGCGAGAAGTCGCTGACGTCGCTGTGGCAGTCCGTGCGCGTCGGTAGCTGACCGCAGGCGACACACCCGTTGTTTTTCCTCGGGCGGCCGTCCGCGTGTGCCTCACGCGAACGGCCGCCCGCTGTCGTGAGGGTGGCGCGTCGCCGCCCGCGTTGCACCCCGCGTTCCGCGCCGCCCGGCTCGTGGATCGCCCCGAAGCCGGCGAAAACCCATGGAAGCAGGAGAAGTAGGCAATGGCTGACAACGGCCCCACGCTCAATCTCAACAAGGCCTGGCTGCAGGACTTCCTCACCGACGACGTCGGCGGGTTCCTCACCGCGCTCAAGAAGATGAGGGAGGACGGGACGGACGTACCGGCGATCCCCAATCTGCAGGGCGGGGAGGACGGCGCGAACAAGGCGATGGGCTTCAAGGACGGGCAGAAGACGCCGCTCGCGATCGGGACGATGGCGCTCGACAAGGAGGGCCGGACCAACGGCGGTTACCTGATCAAGTCACTGAACACGCTGGTGGATCAGGTCGACGAGATCCTCAAGCTCCAGGTCGAGCTCTTCGAGGAGATCGAGGACAACCTGGAGGACACCATCGAGGAGATCTTCACGACGCAGGAGGACAACCTCGGGAAGATCGACGGGAAGAAGATAGTCAACTTCTTCGAGGGCGTGGACGACGTGCTCTCCGAGAGCGGCGGCGGCTCGAAGAGCAAGGACGAGGACGAGGACGAGGACTGAGCAGGTGCGGCCGTCGGACCACCCGCGCGGCCGCCGTTCCTCCGCGGCCGTGTAACGCCATACCCCCTGGCCCCGCCGTTCTCCCCCATCCGCCCTGACCGAAAAGGCATCCTGGCATGGCGCTCGACGATACCAAGATCACCGACAAACTCACCAGCAACGACAAGTGGGCCGAGGCGGTCGGCTTCTTCACCGGGTACAAGGCGCCGCCCAGGGCCGACATCTTCAACACCCTGGTCGGTAACGAGGGTATTCCGCTGATGAAGGTGGAGATCTCCGACGTGGGCTATGTCGACTATGTCGACACCGAGGACCTGAACTGGCTGTACGAGAACGCCGGTTCCGAGATCAGCAACACGGACTTCGTCATCCCCTTCTACTACTCGAAGAGCGGTGCCGAGGGCTCCGATGTGACGATGCACAAGGCGCGCATCACCCTGCTCGGCAACAAGGGCGACGGCAGGCTCCCGACCCAGGGGTACTTCGAGGGCGGGAAGTTCTCCAGCAGCATCGACGGTCACCTGGGGATGGACGGCAAGCCCACCTGGGACACCGCGCCGCTCACCCAGTACGCCTTCGGTACCGGGCTGGCCCTGGAGAAGCTGCGCAACGACGAGAAACAGGGGACCTACGGCTTCAGCTGGAGCGGCAAGGACGTGGCGGACGGCGATTCCGTCACCCTCGCCAACTTCGACACGGTGGCCGGCGCCTTCGACCGGGTCGCCAAGTTCTTCGCCACTCAGCAGGGGGTGGTGGAGGAGTGGCAGAGCAGGCTGGGCAAGGAGAAGGACAAGGCGTGGCGGGGCACGGCAGCGGGCGTTTTCTGGGATCTCATCCACAAGATCAACAAGCAGTACACGGACTATGCGGAGGACATGAGTTCGGGTAGGTCCGGCTATTCGAAGCAGGGGGACGAGATACGGCAGGCGAAAAAGGACTTCAGGGAGGCGGTGGTCGATCTCCACCAAGCGTGGATGAAGTGGGAGTGGGAGTACGGAAACCCGCTGATCGTGCTGCACAAGCTGCTGTCCGAGGTGATGAAGTATGTGTGGGACAACAATATAACGAAGATCACTTATGAGATCGAGGGGGCTGGACAGTACTACTACACGAACTACATCGCGGAGGAGCATTTCAAAAACCAGGCCGCCATCGACAAGATCTCGGGCGACAACGCGAAGGATCTGCACGCCGATGCCCAGTCGTTCGGCGACCTGAAGGATCTGGGTACCTGGCTGAATATCGGTAACAAGGCCGTGGAGATGTGGCGGCAGACCGTCGTCGACAATCTCGACGCGGCCGCCATCTCGGCCATGGAAAAGGTGAAGAACAGCTGGAGCAACAGCAACTTCGACCTGGGCTCCGTGAAGTCCCGGGGCACCAGCGGCACCCTCGCGTCGGATTACAAGGAGGACAAGGCCGAAGTCGAGGAGGAGGAGGCGAAGAAGAAGGAGGACGACGCCAAGAAGGCCGCGGAGGACGCCGCGAAGAAGCAGGAGGAGTTCATCCAGTGGCAGAAGGACCAGGCGGCCAAGGCGGAGGCCGAGCGGCAGAAGGAGAAGGAAGAGCAGGAGCGTAAGGAGAAGGAGGCCAAGGCCGAGCAGGAGCGGAAGGAGAAGGAGGCCGAGGCCAAGCAGGCGGAGAAGGAGAAGGAGGCCGAGGCCAAGGAGGCGGCGGCCAAGGCCGAGGCGGAGCAGAAGGAGAAGGAGGCCGAGGCCAAGCAGGCGCAGAAGGAGAAGGAGGCCGAGGAGAAGCAGGCCGAACAGGAGGCCAAGCAGGAGGCCAAGGAGGCCGAGGCCAAGAAGGAGCAGGAGCAGAAGGAGGCGGAAGCCAAGGCTGAGCAGGAAGCCAAGGAGAAGGAGGCGCAGCAGAAGCAGGCCGAACAAGAGGCCAAGCAGGAGCAGAAGCAGGCCGAGCAGGAACAGAAGCAGGAGGAGATCCGCAAGGAGCAGGAGCAGAAGCAGGCCGAGCAGGAGAAGAAGCAGGCCGAGGCTCAGACCCGTGCCGAGAACATGCAGGTCATGCAGATGAACCAGGCCAGGGTTCAGCAAGACCAGGCCAAGAAGGAGCAGGAGCAGAAGGAGGCGCAGGCCAGGGCCGAGCAGGAGGCCAAGGAGAAGGAGGCGCAGCAGAAGCAGGCCGAACAGGAGGCCAAGCAGGAGCAGAAGCAGGCCGAGCAGGAGGCCGAGCAGGCGCAGAAGGAGGCGGAGGCCAAGGCCGAGCAGGAGGCCAAGGAGAAGGAGGCCCAGCAGAAGCAGGCCGAGCAGGAGGCCAAGCAGGACCGCATCCGTACCGAGTCGGAGGACCGCCAGGAGCAGCTGCAGGCGGAGCAGGAGCAGAAGCAGGCGGAGCAGGAGGCCAAGCAGGAGCAGAAGGAGAAGGAGGCCGAGGCCAAGCAGGCGGAGCAGGAGGCCAAGGCCGAGCAGAAGCAGGCGGAGCAGGAGGCCAAGCAGGAGCAGAAGGAGAAGGAGGCCGAGGCCAAGCAGGAGCAGCTGCAGGCGGAGCAGGAGAAGAAGCAGGCCGAGCAGGAGGCCAAGCAGGAGGAGATCCGCAAGGAGCAGGAGGCCAAGGAGGCGGAGTACCGCTCGGAGCAGGAGCAGCGGCAGAACGAGGCCGAGGCCAAGCAGGACGAACTCCGGCAGGAGCAGGAGAAGAAGCAGGCCGAGGCGGAGGCCAAGTTCGACACCAGCCGTCGCGACCTCTTCGGCAACGGCAACGGCAACGGCGACCTGCCCGACCTGTCCGATCTGCAGTCCAACCGCGTCTCCGGCCCCGTCAACGACAGCGTCCTGGACGTCCCCGGCGGCGGCGAGTCGCGCATCGACTCCCATGGCCGGGTGATCACCGACCTGCCCGACGGCTCCACCGTCACGATCGACCCGGAGACCCACTCCTCGATCCTGTCCCGCCCCGACGGCTCGACCATCTCCGGTCCGCTCAACGCCGGTGACTTGCTGTCCAACCCCGATGGCAGCACCACGCACCTGGACGACGGCGGAAATGTCGTCACGGAGTACCCGGACGGCACCACCCAGAAGATCAACCCGGACACGGGTACCACCACGATCACGCGCCCGGACGGCTCGTCCGTCTCCGGCTACCTCGACGACAACAGCCCGTCCTCCCTCGGCTCCGGCCACCTCAACAACGGCTCGCTCCCCACGCCTCCGTCGTACGACGTCCCCTCCTACGACTTCCCCTCCTACGAGGAGGAGTTGTTCGACGAGAACCCCTACGAATCGCCCCTGGCCGGCAGCGGGACGTCCGCCGAGACGAACACTCCGAGCCACAACCGCCCGTTCCTGAACAGCGGCCCGTTCCCCGGTCTCCCCGGAGAGGGGGGTGCCGGTATGGCCGGTGCGGGTGCGGGTGCCGGTATGGGCGGCGCGGGCGCGGGCATGGCCGGCGCGGGCGCCGGCATGGGCGGCCCGGGCGCCGGAATGGGCGGCATGGGCGGCGGAATGGGCGGCATGGGCGGCGGTATGGGCGGTGGCATGGGCGGTGGCATGGGCGGTATGGGTGGCGCGGGCGGAGGCCAGTCGGACTCCGGCGAGCGCGTCCGTAACGTCATCGACGGCAACGTGGTCAACAACCGTCGCCCGCGGCCCGGCGCCGGCGCTCCCGCCAGGAACGGCCGGTACGCGGACGACGAGGTGCGCGTGGCGGCCGGCGGTCCCACCGCGGGCGGTACGCCGTTCCTCCCGCCGATGGCCGGTGGCGGCGGTGGCGGCGCGCCCGGCCAGCAGCCCCGGACGCAGAGCGGCGACCGCGCCCGCGAATCGTGGGTGCCGGAGGACGACGACGTATGGGGTACGGACGAGGGCGGCGCGCCCGCGGTGATCGGACGATGACCGGCACGGCGGCGACCGGATGACGGCCGGTACGGGGGCGGTACTCGAACCGCCCCCGTGCCGGGCGCACATGGAAGAGTTCGCATGACGCACACGTGTACGGCAGAATCCCGTACGAGCAGGTGGAGAGGGAACCGTTGAGCGAGTCGATGGAGAACAAGCTGTCCCAGGCCATGGCCGAGCTGGAGGCCGTGCAGGAGGCCGTGGCGCGCGCCGAGGACGAACTCAGCCAGGCATCGGCCACGATCCGCTCACGGGACCGCGCGGTGGAGGTCACCGTGGGCGCGCAGGGCGAGCTGACGGGTCTGAAGTTCCCGGACAACAAGTACCAGAACATGACGGGCACTCAACTCGCCGCGTCGGTCATGGAAGCGGTGCAGGAGGGGCGTGAGCAGATGGCCCGTAGAGTGATGGACGTCTTCGCGCCGTTGACGCAGGCGAGCGGCGGACCGACGGGTATCCGCGGTGTGGACATCGACTGGGACCGGGCCTTCGGGTCGGCACTCGGTGGCCCGGACGGCGGGGACAGGCGGTCGAGGTCGCGTCTGCACGACGAGATTCACGAGGACTGACTTTCCGCAGCGACTGACTTTTCCTTTCCACGGAGCGATCAAGGGAGGTAATCCATGGGCAAGTTCATAGCGGATCCCGGCCGTGTGCGGCAGGGCGGTGAGATGATGGCGGATCTGCCCGACCGGGCGAACAAGATCCGTGACGACTTCGTCTCCGACATGCAGACCTACCGGCCCTGGGCGGGTTACAACGACGACTTCGCCCTCCAGGTCCGGCCGAAGTACGACGCGAACAACAACGCGTGCCTCGAATTTCTCGACTCTGTGGGTCTCGTGTTCTCGTCGCTCCGGCAGGCGGTCCTGAACAACGCGCGGGAGATCGAGGGCGTGCAGTCCTACGCCAATGAGGAGATCGCGAAGCAGCAGTCGCGCCTCGAAGGACCGGGCGGGGATTCCACCGGGGGCGGCAGGCACTAAGTGGAGGAGATCGACTTTCCACCGGACGTCCGGACGATGCTCTGGATCCTGCTGGGCGAAATGCCTTTGCAGGCCAGGGAGAATCTGGCGTGGGAAAGT
>NZ_JOGO01000064.1 GCF_000719475.1 Streptomyces sp. NRRL F-5630
GGGATGGGGCCGGGGAAGCGCCACGGGCCGGGGTGGGGGTCCAGGCCCGTGGCGCGCGCTTCGTCGAAGTGCCGTGTCCCGCTTGCGGTGTGTTGCCTGCCGCACGGGAGACCTGCCGCACGGGACGTCTGCCGCGCGGGCCGGCGTGCGGGACTTCTCCCGCGGGGCACTTCTAGGGCACTGCTACCGCACCGTGACGTCGATGCAGTTGTAGAAGGCGTTGCTCGTGTCGGCGATGTTCCACACCGCGAGGACCTTCTGCTTGCCCTTGAGGTTGCCGAAGTTGACGGTGTGGGTCACGGTGGCGCCCGGCTTGGCACCGCCGTCGTTGAACTCGGCTATCTTCTGGCCGCCGACGAAGTACTGCCAGGTGCTCGTGGAGTGCTGCGCGGTGAGCTTCCAGCTGAACTGCGTCGAGGAGTTGACCGGGGTCGCCACCCAGCCCTTGGAGTCGTCGTCGAGTTCCGCGAAGCGGGAGTTGCCGCCGCTGCAACTCGTCAGGCCCTTGGGCCCCTCGACGCTCTGCGGCTCGTACTTGATGTCGCCACAGGAGACGGTTCCGGCCGCGCACTGGGCCTGCCTGCTCGGCGGATTGCTGATGTAGCCGTGGGCGCTCGCGGTGCTCGCGCCGAGGGTCAGGGCGAGGGCGGGGGCCAGGACGGCGCCCGCTCCGATGGCGAACTTCCTTTTCGCGTGCATGAGTTCTCCTTCACTGCGATCGGCCTGCGGGGAGGCGGTCCGGCGGTTGGGGCGCCGTGCCGTCCCGGGCGGGCCTCTCAGGGTGGGGGTGCAAGAGGCGCGAAGGCGTTTGGCCAGGACCGGTGAACACGGCACGGGAGTACCGGGGTTCCCAAAGGTCTGGGCCACTTGGACTAGACCATACCGAGCCACGTGTTCACGTCAAGGGAGTGGAAGCGCTTGACCCGAGTGCGCCCCCTCCCGGCCCCGGTCGCTGTACCCTGCGCGCGCCGCACGGGAGTTGCCCCTCGGCTCGCGCCGAGACGGACCGCGCAGCTTCCTCGGACGGCCGCACGGACCCGGGCTGACCCCGCCCGCCCGGAGCCGGCCCTGGAACGCGCACGCTTCGCGCGGGTGTTCGCCTCCCGCCCTCCCGCGTGGGGAGCGCGCCGTGGGCCCCTGGCCCGGCGATCATCGCGGTAGTCCGTCCTGTCCGTCCCCCAGCGGAGCCCGCCGTGAAGGCATCGATCGTCCTCTACACCTCCGACCTGCGCCTGCACGACCACCCGCCGCTGCGCGCCGCCGCGCGCGAGGCGGAAAAGGTGGTGCCGCTCTTCGTCCGCGACCCCGGCATCGAGAAGGCCGGCTTCCTCGCGCCCAACCGCGCGGCTTTCCTCGCCGACTGCCTCGGCGACCTCGACGCGGGGCTGCGCGAGCGCGGCGGGCGGCTCGTCGTGCGCGAGGGTGATCCCGTCCGCGTCGTGCGCGAACTCGTCGGCTCCACGGGTGCGGAGCGCGTCCACGTCGCGGCCGGGCTCAGCGCGTACGCGAGGAGCCGCGCGGACCGCCTGCGCGCCGCGCTGGAGGAGGCGGGCGCCCAACTCGTCGAGCACGAGGCGGTGATCACGGCGCTGCCGCCCGGCGAGGTCGTCCCCGGCGGCAAGGACCACTTCGCCGTCTTCACCCCGTACCACCGCCAGTGGGCCACCCAGCGCCTGCGCGACCCCCTCGGCGCGCCCCGCCAGGTGAGCGTGCCCTCGCACGTCCGCTCGGACGAGGTGCCGCGTCGCGCGGATGTCCCGGGCGTCTCCCCGGCGCTCGCAGAGGGCGGCGAGCGCGAGGGGCGCGCGCGGCTCGCGGCCTGGTGCCGCGGCGGCGTCGGCCGCTACGAGGACCTGCACGACGACCTCGCCGCCGACGGCACCTCGCGGCTCTCCCCGTACCTCCACTTCGGCGCGCTCTCGGCTGCCGAATGCGTGCGCCGGGCCCGCACGACCGGCGGGGCGGGGGCCGACGCCTTCGTGCGGCAGCTGTGCTGGCGCGACTTCCACCACCAGGTGCTCGCCGCGCGCCCCGCCGTCGCCCACGAGGACTACCGACCGCGCGGCGACCGCTGGCGCACCGGACGGGCGGCCGAGCGCGAGGCCGCCGCCTGGCGCGAGGGCCGCACCGGCTACCCCGTCGTCGACGCCGCGATGCGCCAGCTCGCGCACGAGGGCTGGATGCACAACCGGGGCAGGCTCCTCGCCGCGAGCTTCCTGACCAAGACCCTCTACCTCGACTGGCGGCTCGGCGCCGCGCACTTCCTCGACCTCCTCGTCGACGGCGACCTCGCCAACAACCAGATGAACTGGCAGTGGGTCGCGGGGACCGGTACCGACACCCGGCCCGGGCGCGTCCTCAATCCGCTCACGCAGGCCCGCAAGTACGACCCCCGGGGCGACTACGTACGCCGCTGGGTCCCTGAGCTGCGCGGCGTCGAAGGGCGCGCGGTGCACGAGCCGTGGAAGCTCGGGCCCGGGGCGTACGAGGGCTACCCCGCGCCGCTCGTCGACCTCGCCGAGGGCCGCGACCGCTTCCGCGCCGCCCGCGAGCGGGGCTGAGCCGCACCGGGGGTGTGCGAGGGGAATGCGAGGGCACGCGGAGCCGTGGCGGAGGCACCCCCTCCGCCCGCTTCGGGGTCCGTACCGCGCGTGACAAGCAGCGCACATCGTGTCGAAACGGGGTAAAAGGGTGTTTTCCGCCGCTGGAAAACGGGGAGGCGAACCCCCGTGGCGGTGGAGCACTCGCCCGCGCGCGATCCGTACGGCTCCCGCCCCCGCCGACCTACCGAGGAGGGCACGTGCCCGCAGTACCGAACATCACCCTCAACAACGGCGTGGAGATCCCCCAGCTCGGCTTCGGGGTCTTCCAGATCCCGCCGGAGAAGACCAAGGAGGCCACGCTCAGTGCCCTCGACGTCGGCTACCGGCACATCGACACCGCCGAGATGTACGGCAACGAGAAGGAGGTCGGGCAGGCGGTCCGCGAGTCCGGGATCGACCGGGCGGAGCTCTTCGTCACGAGCAAGCTCAACAACGGCTTCCATGCCCACGACGACGCGCTCGCCGCCTTCGACCAGACCCTCGCCGATCTCGACATCGGCTATCTGGACCTCTTCCTGATCCACTGGCCGCTGCCGAAGGTCGGCGACTTCGTCGAGACCTGGAAGGCGCTGGAGGAGGTCTACCGCTCGGGCCGCGCCAAGGCGATCGGCGTCTCGAACTTCCAGCCGCACCACCTGCGGCGCCTCCTGGAGGAGACGGAGGTCGTCCCCGCCGTCAACCAGATCGAGGTGCACCCGTACCTGACCCAGGAGGAGGTGCGCGCCTTCGGTGCCGAGCACGACATCGCGACCGAGGCGTGGTCCCCGATCGCGCAGGGCCTCGTCCTGAAGGACCCGGTGATCACGAGCATCGCGAACCGCCTCGGCAAGACACCCGCGCAGGTGACGCTCCGCTGGCACATCCAGCGCGGCGACATCGTCTTCCCGAAGTCCGTCACGCGCTCCCGCGTCGAGGAGAACTTCGCCCTCTTCGACTTCGCGCTGACGGAGGGCGACATGTCCGAGATCTCGGCCCTGAACCGCGACGAGCGCACGGGATTCCACCCGGACGAGTTCAACTACGTGCCGTAGGCGGCCTCCGCCGCGACGTACGTGCCCCCGGGCCCGCTCCGGCGCGGCCGGGGGCGTTCGCGCAACCGCGCCGACCCCCCGGCGGGCGCCCCGTACGGCTCGGCAGGTCCCTCCGCGCCGCGCTTGACTTGAAGTGCGCTCCAGTTCGTAGCGTCGCCGCCATGACTCGTCACCAGCAACGCCCCCTCGGTTCCCCCTTCGGCCACGACTCCACCGCGAGCGAGGTGCTCTCCGGTGTCGATCTCGGCGGCAGGCTCGCCGTCGTCACCGGGGGCTACTCCGGGATCGGCCTGGAGACCACCCGTGCCCTCGCCGGGGCGGGCGCGCACGTCCTCGTGCCCGCCCGCAGGCCCGGGGCGGCGCGCGAGGCGCTCGCGGGCATCGAGGGCACCGAGGTCGCCGCGCTCGACCTCGGCGACCTCGACAGCGTCCGCGCCTTCGCCGATGAGTTCCTCGGCTCGGGCCGCCCGATCGATCTTCTCATCAACAACGCGGGGATCATGGCCTGCCCCGAGACACGCGTCGGACCCGGCTGGGAGGCCCAGTTCGGCACGAACCACCTCGGCCACCACGCCCTCACCAACCTCCTGCGCCCCGCACTGGTCGCGGACGGCGGTGCCCGCGTCGTCGCGCTGTCCTCCGCGGGGCACCTGCGCTCCGGCATCCGCTGGGACGACATCGACTTCCGCGAGGGCTACGACAAGTGGAAGGCGTACGGGCAGGCCAAGACGGCCAACGTGCTCTTCGCCGTCCAGCTCGACGCGCTCGCCGCCGAGGACGGCGTCCGGGCCTTCGCGCTGCACCCCGGAGGCATCCTCACCCCGCTCCAGCGTCACCTGGAGCGCCAGGAGATGGTGGACAAGGGCTGGATCGACGAGCGGGGGGAACTGGCCGAGCCCGCCTTCAAGACCCCCGAGCAGGGCGCGGCGACGACCGTCTTCGCCGCGGCCTCGCCGCTCCTCGACGGTCTCGGTGGCCTCTACCTGGAGGACTGCGAGGTCGCCCTCCCCGCCGACGAGGCCCCCGAGGGCAGCGGCGGCGTCGAGGACTGGGCGATCGACCCCGAGCAGGCGGCCCGGCTCTGGGCCCTCTCGGCCCAGCGCACGGGTATCGATACCTTCGGGCGCGGCTGAGGGAGCGGGGAGCGGAGCGGTACGAGGAGTGCGGACCGGGCCGAACGGCGCGCGCCCGTTCCCGTACCACGCCGCGTCCGCTCCCCGGCGTCCTCAGCCCTTCAGCTCCAGCACACCCGCCAGCTCCCGCCATCCGGCGCGCGGCAGCGCGTCGGCGTTGCCGTCGAGGAGCTGGACGGCGACGTGGTCGGCGCCCGCCTCGTGGTACTCCGCGATCCTGCCCCGCACCGTCTCCGGGGAGCCCCACACGACCGTCGCGTCCACGAGCCGGTCGCTGCCGCCCGCGCGGAAGTCCTCCTCGGTGAAGCCGAGGCGCAGCCAGTTGTTGGTGTAGTTCGGCAGCTTGAGGTACATCTCCAGGGCCTGCCGTCCGATCGCTCGTGCCCGCTCGCCGTCCTCGCTCAGCACGACCTTCACCTCGGGCGCGAGCAGGGGGTCCGGGCCCAGGATCTCGCGGGCCTCGGCGGTGTGCTGCGGCGTCACGAGGTACGGGTGCGCGCCGGCCGCGCGGGTCCCGGCCAGCTTCAGCATCTTGGGGCCGAGCGCCGCGAGCACGCGGCGCTCGGCGGGAACGGGGCGCGGGGCCGCGTCGAGCGTGTCGAGGTAGGCGACCATCGTCGAGTACGGCTTGTGGTAGTTCTTCACCGCGGGCGCGTGGCTCGCGCCGAGCCCCAGCAAGTAGCGGCCCGGGTGCGCCTCGTCGAGGTCCGACGCCTCGGCGGCGACGTCCTCGGCCGTGTGCTCCCAGATGTTGAGGATGCCGTTGGCGACGGTGATCCGCGAGGTCGCCGCGACGAGCGCGGCGGCCCCCGTCACGCTGCTGTTCCCGCCGAGCCACACGGCCCCGTACCCCAGCTCCTCCAGCTCAGCGGTCGCCTCCTGGGCGACCGGGTCCCCCTTGCTCAGCAGTCCGTTCCAGATACCGATACGGCCGATGCCCATGCCTGTCCCTTCGTCGGACCGTGTGTCACCCGGCGGCAACCGCGCCGGTCGTCACAGCTATTCCCCTTCCGCGCCCCGCCCCGTCCACCGGCACGGGACCTTCACCGCGCGGAAAGTTTGTCCCGGCGGGCTGAGCGCGAAGGCGACAGCCGCCGCCGCGCGCCTCGAAGCGGGCCAGAACGCCGCCGCACACCCGCCTCTCGCGGGCAGGACTGCGCCTGCCGGGGGCGTGACCCCCCGCTCGGCCACCGACCGCGCCGCCGACGGTACGGGCCACCGTGTTCACCCCGTCGGCCGAGGCGCCGTGCTCCACCGGGGGCGCCCGGGTGGACCGCCCCCGTACCGGAACGGGCTCGTACAGGCGGGCGACACCGCGCGGGTGCGGGACGCGCGTGCGCGCGCGTAAAGGCGCGGGATGCTCGCCGCCGCACCGCTCGGCGAGGTGGCGCGGGAGCGGCCGGGGCCATGCAGCGGCGGGCTGACGGTCCACCGCAGGCCCGATCGAGTGAGACGGCCCCGCCCACGAGCCGCCGCCCTGCCCGGAGCGCCCCCGGGAGCCACTCCCTCACGACGGTCACCGAGGACGCGGTGACGCACGCGGTGCCGGGGCACCGCATGCCTGACAACTCGTTCTACGGCCGCGCGAGCGACGGGCGTCTTGCGGGGCTCCGCCACAGTCCGCGGCGCTCCAGGAGCGGCAGCACTCCCTCGCCGAACCAGTACGCCTCTTCCAGGTGCGGGTAGCCGGAGAGGACGAACTCGTCGACGCCCACCGCGTGGTACTCCTCGACGAGCCGCGCCACCTCCTCGTGCGAGCCGACCATCGCGGTGCCCGCGCCGCCCCGGACGAGTCCGACGCCCGCCCACAGGTTCGGGTGGATCTCCAGTGCGTCGCGCCGCCCGCCGTGCAGCGCGATCATCCGCCGCTGACCCTCCGACTCGCTGCGCGCGAGACCTCGTTGCACGTCCTCGACGAGCTTCTCGTCGATCCCGTCGAGCAGCCGCGCCGCCTCCGCCCACGCGTCCGCGGAGCGGTCCCTCGTAATCGTGTGCAGCCGGACGCCGAAGCGCACCTCACGTCCCTCGCGGGCCGCCAACTCCCGTACCGCGCCGATCTTCTCCGCGACGGCGGCGGGCGGCTCACCCCACGTCAGGTACACGTCCGCGTGCCGTGCCGCGACGCGCAGTGCGGCGGGCGAGGAGCCGCCGAAGTACACGGGCGGCACGGGGTCGGGGAGCCGCCCGAGGCGCGCGCCCTCGACCGCGAGGTGCTCACCGGCGTGGTCCACGGTCTCGCCGCGCCACAACCTCCCTGCCACAGACAGGAATTCGTCTGTACGGGCATAGCGCTCCTCCTTGTCGAGGAAGTCCCCGAACGCGCGCTGCTCGGCGCTCTCGCCGCCGGTCACCACGTTGAGCAGCAGCCGCCCGCCCGACTGCCACTGGTAGGAGGCGGCCATCTGCGCGGCGAGGGTCGGGGAGAGCGCGCCGGGCCGGAAGGCCACCAGAAACCTGAGGCGCTCAGTGTGCCGGCTGATCATCGCCGTCGTCAGCCAGGCGTCCTCGCACCACGTGCCGGTCGGTGTCAACGCGCCCTCGAAGCCCAGCTGTTCGGCGGAGCGCGCGATGAGGGCAAGGTAATCGACGGACGGCGGACGGTCGCTGCCGCTCGCGGTCACGGGGGTGCCGTGGCCGCCGCCGACGACCTCGCGGCTGTCGCCGTTGGTGGGCAGGAACCAGTGGAAGGTCAGGGGCACGGGAAAGCTCCGTTCGGCACGGCGGACCCGCCGGGGCGCGCGGGGAGGAGCACGGCGCAGGCGCTCGGTGGGCGCGGCGCGACGCCGTACGGGGAAGGGACGGAGGTGGTACGGGGCAGGGGCGCCGCTCAGTGCGAGCGCACACCACCCGTGGCGGAGCGACACGCCGCGCTCGACACCCGGGAGAGGTCCACGTGGCGACGCCGCGTCAGAACCCTGCGCTGATCCATGCCCCGATCCAAACGGCGCCCGGCGGGGGTGTCAAGAGGGCCCCACTGCCGGGAGGTGAGGGCCACACCGCAGGGGAGCCCTGGAGCCTTGCCCCGGCGAGACCCCAGACTCCTCCGTCCCGGGGCCCGCGCCCCGTGCGTCTCCCGCCGCTCAGCCCGTCTTCGCCGTGCGTCCCGCCCCGACCGCGACCGGCTCGGCCGAGGTGAACCCCTCCGCGACCTCCGGAGGCAGCGGTCCCGCGCCGAGCAGCCCCGTCACCGCGCCGACCGCCAGTTGCCGCCACACCCCCGCGTAGCGCAGCATCGTGTGCTCGCCGCCGGTCAGCCGCACGCCCGAGCCCCGCGTCCCTTCCGCGCGGGCGCGCGCGAGCAGCCGCCAGGAGGCATCGGGGACGGTGACACGGTCCTGGTCGCCGTGGACGATGACGAGTTCACGGCCCGCGAGCTGGGCGACGGGCTCGTCCTCGGGGCACCACGGGGCGAGCGCCACGACCCCGCGCACGGTGGGGTGCCCCGCGGCGCGCAGCGCCGCGCGACCGCCCATCGAGTGCCCGAGCAGCACGACGGGGCGCTCGCCGTCGCGCGCCGCGAGAGCGTCGAGGGCGTGCAGGGCGTCCCGCAGCGGGTCGGCGGCGCTGCCGTTCCAGCCCCGGTAGCGGTAGCGCACCGGGACGATCTCGGCGTCGCGGCGCGGCAGGGCACGGCGCAGCGCCGTCGCGAACGGCCGCATGCGCAGCGCGGCGGGCTGCCAGGGCCGCGCCGGTTCCCGGCCCTCGGCTTTCCCCCCGTGCAGCACCACGACCGTGCACCGTCCGCTTCCGGGCGCCTCCGCCCCGCGCGCCGGTTCGCCGCGTACGGCTTCCCTGTCCGTCACCTTCGTCCCCTTTCCGTCCGCCCGGGACCCTACCGGGATGATCCGTGGCCAAAGGTCCGGTGGACGGCTCGGGAGCGCCGCGCCCGACCCGTTGGGGCGACCGGGTCGGCGGCGGCGTTCAGCTGTCGAAGTCGACGGTCAGCTTCTCGGAGACGGGGAAGGTCTGGCAGGTCAGCACGTACCCGGCGGAGACCTCGTTCTCCTCCAGGGCGAAGTTGCGGCGCATGTCCGCCTCGCCCTCGGTGACGAGCGCGCGGCACGTGCCGCAGACGCCACCCTTGCAGGCGAAGGGCAGGTCCGAGCGGGTGGCCTGGGCGCCGTCGAGCAGGGTGCGGTCGCGCGGCAGCGCGTCGGTCGTGGAGCGGCCGTCGAGGACGACGGTGACCTCGCTCACGGGGCCGTCCGTGGCGGCGGCGCGGTCCGGGCGGACGGCCGGGGTGACGGGCTCGCCGTCGGCGAAGAAGAGTTCTTGGTGCACGCGCGCGGCCGGGACACCGAGTCCGTCGAGCACGTCCCGCGCGTCGGTGACCATGCCGTGCGGGCCGCACAGCCACCAGTGGTCCGCCGCCTCGACGTCCACGAGCGCGGCGACGAGGGCGGCGAGGCGTTCCGCGTCGAGCCGGCCGCTGAACAGCTCGGCCTCGCGCGGCTCGCGCGAGAGTACGTGCGCCAGCTCGAAGCGGGTCGGGTAGCGGTCCTTGAGGTCGGCCAGCTCGTCGGCGAACATCACGGTGCCCGCGCGCCGGTTCCCGTAGAGGAGCGTGACCCGCGAGTCCTCGTCCGCGCCGAGCACGGAGGCGGCGATGGAGAGCATGGGCGTGATCCCGGACCCCGCGGCGATGAGGACGTGGTGCCCCGGCGTCGCGAGGTCGGGTGTGAAGACCCCGGTCGGGGACATGACCTCGACCTCGTCGCCCTCCCGCAGCTCGTGGACGAGCCAGGAGGAGAAGAGCCCGCCGGGGACCTCGCGCACGCCGATGCGGGGCGCGGTCCCGGCCGGGGAGCAGATCGAGTACGAGCGCCGCTCGTCGCGGCTCTCCACCTCGCGGCGCAGGGTGAGCGACTGGCCGGGGCGGTGCGCGTACTGCTCGGCCAGTTCCTCGGGGATGTCGAAGCCGACCGCGACGGCGTCCTCGCACAACCGCTCCACCTGGGCGACGCGGAGCCTGTGGAAGCTCGGACGGCGCCGGGCGGAGGGGCGCGCGCCCTCTACGGGGGTCGCGGTCATGTCGTACTCCTCAACATCTACCGACCGTTCGTTCGGGAGTAGATTTCCAAAGTTTCCGGCGGGGTGCAAGCCCTGATGCGTGCGGCATCCGGCACGCGGACCCGGGCGCTCCGTGTCCCTTGCAGGCGATAAAACGCGTGAAAGGTGCTTATCGGACGCGACGGGCGGGCATCCCGCAGGCATGAGTACTTACGCGACTCCTGTGTCCAACACCGACGCCGATCCGAGTTTCACGACGGGCCTCGAACCGGGCGGCGGCGTACCCCTCGGCGAGACCCCGCCCGCCGAGAGCAGTACGTCGGAGCCGGGCCCCTGGAAGGACCCGGCGCGCGGCTGGACCGCCGCCCCGCTCCTCGCGATCGGCGTGCTCGTGCTGTTCATCGCGGGGTTCTTCCTCGCGTACGCGGTGCTGATGCCGTAAGCGCGAAGGTAAGCGCGAAAGGCCGCCTACCGCCGGACCTCACTCCAACGGGTGGTTTGAGGGGCTGTCGGAACCGAGCGGGGAGGCCCAGCCGTCGTACGGGGCGGATGACCGTACGACCAGGGGGAAGACACCGCATGATCCGCACTCTCACCCGGCCCCGCCACCTCCGGCGCGCCGCCCTCGCCCTTCTCACGCTCACCGCCGGCGGCCTGCTGGGCGCCGCGCCGGCCTTCGCGGGGAGCGCCGGCCCGCACTATGTGACCGCGCGCGAGCTGCCCCCGCACCCCTCCTCGCGCTGGTACGCGGGGCCCGTCACCGCCGGGCGTCCCGACCCGCTGCCGTTCTGCGGCGGCGAGACCCTGCCCTCGACCGCGAGCCACCGCGTCTTCCGCACCGACCTCGACACCAACGCCCTCCAGGTCGTCGTCGTGGAGCGCGACGAGCGGCGCGCCGCCGACTACGCGGAAGTGCTCCGCCGCAGCCTCGCGAGCTGCGCGGAGCGTGCCGCCGAGGACCCCGACGTCACC
Source organism: Streptomyces sp. NRRL F-5630 (assembly GCF_000719475.1). Classification (GTDB taxonomy): domain Bacteria; phylum Actinomycetota; class Actinomycetes; order Streptomycetales; family Streptomycetaceae; genus Streptomyces. The sequence continues at coordinate 10,750 of NZ_JOGO01000064.1, forward strand.
GCCACGCAGAAGTACTACGGAAAGCTGGATGTCGAGGAGGGCGCCCACGTCTACGGGGTGCACACCGTCAGGAGCCAGGGCGCCTCCGACGTCTCCCTGTGGGCGGTGGGCCGTGACGGGCGTACGGTCACGCTCGTGGAGTGGGCCCAGCTCGGCGGCTTCGACTCCGCGCCCGTCGCGGCCTTCCGGCGGACGGCGGTGACAGCGGTGGACAAGCTCTACTGAAACGCCGTGCGCGCGCTCGTGCCGGTTCAGGCGGGCCGCGAGTGCGAACGGCCCTCGCGCCCGCCCAACCGCTCGGCGAGCACCCCGAGCACGAGCGCGTTCACGAGCGCGCCCACGACGGGCCCGGCCCAGAACAGCGGCGTCGGCAGCGCGGCGAAAAGCATCGAGACCGGCGCGGTGGAGAAGAAGATCCACACACCCGCCATGCTCGCGTCGGCGTGCTCCACGAGGTAGTGGTCGGCGATCACCCAGCAGACGACCGCCGCGACGAGCGTCAGGTACCCGAGCGGCAGCGGGCGCAGTAGCAGGCGGCGGGCGGTGGCGACGAGGGTGCGCGGGGACGCGGGCATTGTCGGGGCCTTTCGGTGGGCGGGCCGTCTCTACAGGACGAGCGCTGACTCTTTGAGACTCGCGCACCGCGCCGCCGTGCGCCTCCGTGGAAGTACTCAGACCCGCCCTGGGTAGCGCTGCCGCGGCGGCCTGGGTGATCACGGGTATCGTCCCTGCGGGACGGCCCGGCCGGGCCGCAGGGACGCGAGGAGCACGGGTGCGCGCGCAGCGGTGGAGCGAGGTGGTGACCCACCACGGCGAGGGGCCGGGCTGGGGCCCGGCGGCGGACAGACTGCGCATCGTCGACCTCACGCGGGGCGACCTGCTCACCTTCGACGCCGACGCGCGGCCCGAGCGGCTGCACCTCGGCGACGTGCTCGCCGCCTGGCGCCCGCGCACGGGCGGCGGGATCGTCGCGGCCGTCGCGCGCGGCTTCACGCGCGTCGACCCCGACGGGACCGTGCGCCCCGGCCCCGAGCTGTGGAGCGACCCGACCGTGCGGATGAACGACGGGGGTTGCGACCCCGGGGGCAGCTTCTACTGCGGCTCGATGGCCTACGACGCCAGACGCGGCGCGGGCAGTGTGCACCGCCTCGCCCCGGACGGCACCACGAGCGTCGTGCACCGCGGCGCCACGATCTCCAACGGCCTCGTCTGGGCCCCCGACGGCAGCGAGGCCCACTACGCCGACACCGGCACGGGCACCGTCTTCCGCCTCCACCCCGACCCGGTCACGGGCGACTTCGGCCCCCTGGAACCGTGGGTGCGGATCGACCCGGCGGACGGCGGCCCCGACGGGATCACCCGCGATGCCGAGGGCGGCATCTGGATCGCCCTGTGGGGCGGGCACGCGGTCCGCCGCTACGCCCCGGACGGGACGCTCGACGCGGTCGTCGACGTCGGCGCCCGCCAGGTCAGCGCCTGCGCCTTCGGCGGCCCCGGCTACCGCGAGCTGTTCATCACCACCTCGCGCCAGGACCTCGCCCCGCACGAGGACCCCGACGCGGGCGCCGTCTTCCGCGCCGAGCCCGGCGTGCGCGGGCTGCCCCCGCTCCCGTACGCGGGCTGAGCGCCGCGGGGCCGCGGGTGCGGCTCCGCACCAGGGTGCGGCCCCGCACCACCTCCGCTATGCCTCTACGCCTGCACGAGCCGGTTCCTGTGCCGACCGAGCCCCTCGGCCTCCAGCTCCATCACGTCCCCCGCGCGCAGGTAGGGGAAGCGCCCCGAGAGCGCCACGCCCTGCGGCGTACCGGTGTTCACGAGGTCGCCGGGCTCCAGGACGAGGTACTGCGACAGGTGCCGCACGATCTCGGCGACCGAGAAGATCATGTCGGCGGTCGACGCGTCCTGCCGCGCCTCGCCGTTGACCCACGAGCGCAGCCGCACGGCCTGCGGGGCGGGCAGCTCCCCGGCGGTCAGTACCCACGGGCCCAGCGGATTGAAGGTCTCCGCACTCTTGCCCTTCGACCACTGCCCACCCGGGGCTTCGAGCTGGACGGTGCGCTCCGAGACGTCGTTGGAGAGCACGTACCCGGCCACGTACTCCAGCGGGTCCTCGTCGGGGCCGAGGTAACGCGCCTGCTTCCCGATGACGACCCCGAGTTCGACCTCCCAGTCGGTGCGCTCGCTGCCGCGCGGGATCAGCACGTCGTCCTCGGGCCCGGCGAGCGAGTTCGGGCCCTTGTAGAAGAGGATCGGCTCGGTCGGCGGCTTCGCGCCCGACTCCGCGGCGTGCGCGGTGTAGTTCTGCCCGATGCAGAGGATGGCGCCCGGGCGCGCGAGGGGCGCCCCGACCCGCTGCCCGGACACGTCGGTACGCGGCAGTTCACCCGCGTCGTGCGCGCGGGCCACGCGGGCGGGGCCGCCGCCGCGGAAGAACTCGGGGGTCAGGTCGTCGGTCAGGCCGCTCAGGTCGTAGTGATGACCGTCCGTGCCGAGCAGGACGGGTCGTTCGGCACCGACGGCGCCGACGCGCTGGAGACGCATGGAAGGAGAACCTCCGGAGGGGGCGGTGGGGTCATGGCTGATGACGGCGGCACGAGTCTGCCGCCTCATGGGCCGCGCGGGAAGAGAGGGGCGGCTCACTCGACACGGAGGAGCGCTTCGGACCCGACCGCGTGGCGCAGCGGCTCGCCCTCGCGCCGCCCACCTGCGTCACCTGCACACCCCGCGCGAACACCTCGGGTCCCGCGTACGGGCTCCCAACGCCGCCCGTGTGCGCGAGCAGGCCCAACTCGGGTGTGAGCGACAGAAGTTCGGCGTCTATCTTCGGCGAGATCCCCGTCCACGTCCAGGCACCACGTCCCGGAGAGCAGCCCTGCCGCCGCAGCACCTCGTGCACCGAGTTCGCGGGCGAGTTCTCCTCGGCGACGGCCTGCCGCGTGTAGTCGCAGCCACCCGCGAACCCTCACCACACCGCCCCGCGCGCCCTGCGGCGCCTTCCGCTTGCACAGATCTGCCAGCCGCTTCTGATCATGCGCGCGCAGCGTCAGCCTGACGTCCTCGGCCACCGCGCGGACGTGGCCGAAGGGCCGATGAGGAGCAGGGAAACCGTGGCCGTCATGGAGCCGCTGGTCATACGGCGCACACTCCGCTCACTACGGGTCTCGCGCCGGGTCTCCGCGCGCCGCCTTCCCGCACGGACGTGCGCCACGCGGGAAGGCGCTGGTGGAAGGACCCCAGGCGGCTGTGGCCGACGGCTGACAGGCCGAGCGGCAACACGTCGTCCCGGTTCGCCGCTTCCGGTCCGCCGAAACGCGGTTCGTCACGGCACTACACCGCCACCACCCCCAGCACCTCCGCCACCAGTTCCTCCGCCGTGTCCAGTGCCGCGTTCAAGGTCTGGGGGGTGGTGCCGAGGTGTGCGAAGAGGGACTGGGCGCGGGAGGTGACGCCGGGTGGGGTGGTGGGGAGGGTCGCCGCCGCGTGGAGGGCGCCCTTCTCGTTGAGGAGGTACGTGCCCGCGTGGGCGTGGAGGGCGTGGGTGAGGAGGCCCGCGGCGCGGAAGAGGCAGCCCGCCACGTACGCCGTGTCCGCGCTCTTCGCGCCCTTGCGGGCGGCGGCCAGGAGGAAGGGGGCCTCCCAGCGGGCGTTCTCGATCACCGCCGCGCGGAGCGGGGGCGGGTAGTCGCGGGCCGCCGTGCGCAGCGCCGTCAGAGCGCCCGTGGGATCGGCGAGCACCTGGCACAAGGCGACCTCGCCGACGTACGCGGGGGAGTGGAAACCCAGGGGGTGCCCCGGCTGGAAGCCGGTCTCGAAGCGGCCCTCGCGGCAGTCCTCCCAGACGGCTTCGACGCGGTCCAGGTCGCGGTAGATCCAGTCGACCCTGTCCTTGCCCACGGTGAGCCACGCCCCGCCGTCCACCCAGGGACCCCAGCCGCCGGGCTCGCTCACCTCGACGCCGCTTCCGGCGAGCGTGCGCAGCGCGGCGGTGTCCGGCCGGCCCCGGTAGTAGAGGCCGAGGTCGTAGTCCGAGTCGGGCCGGTGGAGGCCCCGGGCCCGGCTCCCGCCGAGCGCGACGGCCACGATCCCGTCCACCTCGGTGAGCCGCGCGGCCATCGCCTGGAGTTCGTCGTCTCGCATGGAGCGAGTGTCGGTCCGCGAGGGCGCGCGTGCGAGCGCATTCGCGCGACGCGCCGCCGGGCGGCCGGACCCGTGGTCCCACCGCCCGGCGGACAGCATGTGCGTCAACCAGTCGTGCAGGTCTGCCCGTTCACCGTCACCGCGGTCGGGGCCGCGTAGGTGCCCGTGCCCTGGTAGCCGAAGGAGACGCTGCCCCCGGCCGGGATGTTGGCGTTGTAGTCCGCGTGCGTGGCGGTCGCCGTCGTGCCCGAGACGGCCACCGTCGCGCTCCAGGCGTTCGTCACGGCCGTCCCGGACGGGACCGTGAAGGTCGCCTTCCAGGCGGTCAGCGGCTTGTCGCCGGTGTTCTTGAGCGTGACGTCCGCCTGGAAGCCACCGCTCCAGGTGTTCGCCTTCCAGGTGGCCGCGCAGGCCCCTGTGCCGCCCCCGCCACCACTCGCCGCCGTCGTGCCCGTGACGGACGCCGACGCGGCCGAGACGTTGCCCGCCGCGTCCTTGGCGCGGACCGTGTAGGCGTACGCCGTCGACGCCTTCAGCCCCGAGTCGGTGTACGAGGTGGCGCTCGTCGTCGTCAGCTTCGTGCCGTCGCGGTAGACGTCGTACCCGGTCACCGCCTTGTTGTCCGTGGACGCCGACCAGCTCAGTGAGACGGAGGAGGCCGTCGTGCCCGTCACCTTCAGTCCGGTGGGGACGCTCGGCGCCTGCGTGTCCTCGTCACCGCCGCCGCCCGGACTCCCCACCGCCGGGTAGGCGTTGGCGAGGAGCTGACGGAACTGGGCGGAGAACCAGTGCCCGGCCACGGGTGCGTCGGCGAGCGCGCCCGACATGTTGTTGCCGTTGCGGCCGTTGCCGGTGTACGTGGGGTCGCACATCCGGTCGAAGCCCTTGCCCTCGTCGTTGTCGATGGCCTTGCTCGACCCGTCCGACTCGCCCGGCGGCTTCGCCCACACGTAGGCGTCGATCCCGGCGGCGGGCGAGGCGGCGGGGCGTTGGCCGAGCCCGGCCCCGGACTGGTTGCACCAGTTGCCCGCGTGGATGCGGCGGTCGGTGCGCGAGCCGTCCACGAAGCCGTCGACCGTCGTGGCGGTGGACGGGGCGGTGGGCCGCGCGGAGCCGCCCCAGCCGTTGCGCGAGGTGTCGATCAGCATGCCGATGCCGGAGTCGAAGCCCTGCGCGATCAGCGCGGTGCGCAGGCCCTGCGCGAAGGTCTGCTCGTCGGCGTACTGGTTCCAGTCGAGCCACTTCGACTGGCGCACCGTCTGCCCGTTCACGGAGTCGGTGATCTTGAGGTACGGCTCGGTCGTGGCGGAGTAGTTGGCGGTGTTGACGATGAAGCCCGCGACGTCGTTCACGGTCGCGCCGCTCGTCGTGGCGGCCTTCTTGAACTCCTGCGCGGCCGGGACGAGGTTGCTGTCCCAGCCGAGCCAGCCGTGGTGCGCGGCGTCCACGTAGTTGTAGACGTTGGGGATCGCGCCGAGGGTGTGCAGCGCGTACCCGACGCCCTTCTCGTAGTTGCCGTTCGCCTTCATCGTGGCGCACGCCTCCGTCGAGCCCGCCGTGCCGCCCGCGTTGGTCACGAGGTTCGGGAGCGAGTCGGGCTCGATGAGGGTGACGATCCGCAGGCTCGCGTAGGCCGGGTCGTCGAGGATCGCGGCGATCGGGTCGATGTAGTCGCTCTCGTAGCGGTCGATCTCGGTGGGGCCGAGTTCGCCGTTCGACGCGAGTGCCGAGCAGTCGCGGCCCGGGAGGTCGTAGATGACGAGCTGCACGAGGTCGGCGCCCTGGTCGAGGGCGGTGTCGAGGTGCTCGCGCAGACCGCGCTTCTCGGCGGTCCCCTCGATCGCGGCGATCTGGTCGAGCCACACGAAGGTCGGTTCGTCGGCCACTGCATCCCCGCCGGGCTCGGCGGCGGCGAGCGCCGACCAGTCGGGGTTCACGTAGGTGGTGGCGCCGGCGTAGGGGTTGTCGACGCGGGCGGTGGCGGCGGCTGCCGCGGGCTGGACGGCGACGAGCGCGGTCCCGGCGGCGAGCGCGAGGGCGGCGAGCGCCCCGAGGGCGCGTGGGCGGCGTCCGGAGGCGGGGGATCGGGCGGGTCCTCGTACGTTCAACGGGTGCTCCTCGGTGTGGGAGGCCGGTACGGACATGCGGGTGCCGAGCGCCCGCGAGCGCCGCCCCTGAGGGGCGGTCAGCTTGCGGGAGCGCTCCCACCGTCGGGGCTTGGGGAGTGCATGTCAATACGGGCGGCAGGAAGTCCCGCGCCTTGGCGCGTAAGCGACGGGGCGGCGGAAACGCGCGGGGCGGGGCGGCGGAAACGCGCGGGCCGGGTCGGTGGGAACGCACGGGGCGGGTCGGTGGGAACGCACGGGGCGGCGGCGGGAACGCACGGGCCGGGTCGGTGGGAACGCACGGGGCGGGGCGCCGCCCCGGCGATGCGGAGGCGGCGTTCCGGACCCCGCTGAAGCGGCGCGGTCCTCGTGCCGCCTCAGCGGCGCCCCGCCCCCGCCACCCACGTGTACAGGTGTTCCGGCCGCCCCGTGTCCCCGTAGCGGAGGGTCAGCGCGACGAGGCCCGAGTGCTCCAGGTACTTGAGGTAGCGCTGGGCCGTCGAGCGGCCGATCCCGGTCCTGGCCGCGACCTCGTGGGCGGAGAGCGGAGCGGGACCGGTGGTGAGGGCGGTGCGGATGAGGGCCGCGGTCGCCGTCGAGTGCCCCTTGGGGAGGGAGGGGCGCGGGCGCTCCGTACCGCGCAGCCCGGTGAAGATCCGGTCGATCTGCTCCTGGCCCGGCTCGGGGCGCTCGGCGCCCTCGTCGACGGCGCGGCGCAGCGCCGCGTACCCCTCCAGGCGTTCCCGCAGGCCCGTGAAGGTGAAGGGCTTCACGAGGTACTGGAGCGCCCCGAAGCGCTGCGCTCCTCGTACCGTGGCGAGATCGCGCGCGGCCGTCACCATGATGACGTCCGTGTCGTGGCCGCCGAGGCGCAGTCTGCGCACGAGCTGCACGCCCGTCTCGTCGGGCAGGTAGTGGTCCAGCAGGACGAGATCGACCTCCGTGCGCTCCAGACAGCAGAGCGCCTGGGCCGCCGTATGCGCGCTGCCCACGACCGTGAAGCCGGGCACGCGGGCCACGTACGCGGTGTTGATCTCGGCCACGTGGAAGTCGTCGTCCACGACGAGCACCCTGATCACCGCTCACCTCCCGCCGGGACGAGCGCCGCCGCGTCCCGCGGGATCAGCGTCTCGGGCAGCGTCACGGTGAACACCGCGCCGCCCCCGGCCCGCGCCCCCACCCGCGCCGTGCCCCCGTACCGCTCCGCGAGCCTGCGGACGAGGCTCAGCCCGATGCCCCGCCCGTGCGGCCTGCGCGGCTCCGGCGACGCGGTCGCCTTCGTGCTGAAGCCCTCGGTGAAGACGCTCTCGCGCAGCTCGGGCGGCACCCCTGGCCCGGTGTCCGAGACCTGGAGCAGCACCGTCGTGCCCTCGGCCCACACCCGCACCTCCACGAACGCGTCGGCGACCCGCCGCTCGCAGGCCGCGTCGAGCGCGTTGTCGATGAGATTGCCGAGCACCGTCACGACGTCGCGCGGCGCGACGAGCCGCCCGGGGAGGCCCGTGCGGGCCCCGATCCTGAGCGTCACGGCGCGCTCCGCGGCGACCGCGCTCTTGCCGACGAGCAGCGCGGAGAGCAGCGGATCGCCGAACCGCTCCGCGATCTCCTCGGCCGAGGCCGCGCTCCCGCCCACGACCTGCGCCACGAAGTCCGCGGCCTGCTCCGGCCGGTCCAGCTCCAGGAGCCCGAGCACTGTGTGCAGCCGGTTGGCGTGCTCGTGGCCCTGCGCGCGCAACGCGTCCAGCAACCCCTGCGAGCTGTCCAGCTCCCGCCCGAGCAGCTCCAGTTCCGTCCGGTCGCGCAACGTCACGACCGCGCCCCCGTCCGCCATCGGCATCCGGTTGACGAGCAGCACCCGGCCCGCGCACACCGCGAGCAGGTCGGCGCCCGCGACGCGGCCGGCGAGCACGTCGGCCGTACGGCCAGGAGGCAGCACGGCGTCGATCCGGTAGTCGGTCATGTCCGCGTCGAGCCCGAGCAGCCGCGCCGCCTCGTCGTTGACCAGCCGTATCCGGCCACGCGGATCGAAGGCGATGACGCCCTCGCGGATGCCGTGCAGCATCGCCTCGCGCTCGTCGAGCAGCGCCGAGATGTCCGCGAAGCCGATCCCCTGCGTCTTGCGCCGCACCCGCCGGGCGACCGCCACGGCCGCCCCCGCGCCCACCGCGAGCGCCGCCGCCGCGCACAGGAGCAGTCCGGGCAGCGCGTCCACCACCCGCTGCCGCACGCTGTCGTACGCGATGCCCACCGAGACCGCGCCGACGACCTCGTGTCCCGCCCCGTACAGCGGCACCTTCGCGCGGGCCGAGCGGCCGAGGGTCCCGTCGTCGACCTGCCGCACCTCGTGCCCGGTGAGCGCGCCGCTCGGGTCGGTCGAGACGTGCCGCCCTATCTCGGAGACCGTCGTGTGGGACCAGCGCACGCCCCTGCGGTCCATCACGACGACGTACAGCGCCCCCGTCGCCCGCCGGACGCGCTCCGCCTCGCGCTGCACGGGGCCGTTCTCGCGGGGGCGGGTCGTCAGCAGCCCCTCGGTGATCGCCGGGTCGGCCGCCGTGGTCTGCGCGATGGCGAGCGCCCGGTGCGTGGCCTCGTCGTCCAGCTCGCGCGCGAGCGGCGCGAGGAAGAGGCTGACGGCCAGGACCATGACGCCGGTCGTGATGGTCAGCTGCACCACCAGGATCTGGCCGGAAAGCCGCTGGGGCCAGTGCGGTCGCATGCTGTCCTCTGTCTTCGTTCGGGTACGGGTGCGGGCCGCGTACGTACGGAGGGCCACGGGTACGCGTCACCGCGCCGCGCGGACATGCCCTTTTAACACCTGTGTAGCGGCAAGGTAAACGGGTGGCGGGGCGCTGCCCAGGCCCGTGCGCGGGGCGGACACGTTCGAGTGAGCAGAACGAGCGGAACGAGGAGTACGGGCACAACGGAGGCTTGTCGGCACAAGACGGCGCGGGGCCCGCGGCGCCCCTAGCGTCCCCGGGCATGAGCAGCGACCAGACACCCGCCATCGAGCTGCGGGGCGCGGGCAAGACCTTCCGCACCCCGTCCGGTGGCCTCCACACCGCCGTACGCGATCTCGACCTCACCGTCGACCAGGGCGAGTTCGTCGCCGTGGTCGGCCCCACGGGCTGCGGCAAGTCCACGACCCTGACCCTGGTGAGCGGCCTGGAGGAGGCCACCACGGGCGATGTCCTCGTCGGCGGCGAGCCCGTCACGGGGATCGGCTCCACCACCGGCTTCGTCTTCCAGCAGGACGCCGTCTTCCCCTGGCGCTCCGTGCTCTCGAACGTCATGGCCGGCCCGCGCTTCCGGGGCGTGCCCAAGGCCGAGGCGCGCGAGCGCGCCCGCGCCTGGCTCGCCCGCGTCGGCCTCGGCGCCTTCGAGGACCGCTACCCGCACCAGCTCTCGGGCGGTCAGCGCAAGCGCGTCGCGCTCGCCGCGACCTTCGTCAACGACCCCACGCTCCTCCTCATGGACGAGCCCTTCTCCGCGCTCGACGTGCAGACCCGCGCCCTCATGTCCGACGAACTCCTCGACCTGTGGGCGGGCACGGGCGCCTCCGTGGTCTTCGTGACGCACGACCTGGAGGAGTCCATCGCGCTCGCCGACAAGGTCGTCGTCATGACGGCGGGCCCCGCGACCGTCAAGGAGGTCTTCAAGATCGACCTCCCGCGCCCCCGCAAGGTCGAGTCCATCCGGCTCGAACCGCGCTTCCTCGACATCTACCGCGAAATCTGGACCTCGCTCGGCGAAGAGGTCCGCATCACCAGGGAAAGGGGCGCCGCCGATGCCGCCTGAGACCACCACCACACCCGCCCCGCCCGCCGTGCCCGTGCGCAAGGAGGAACCGACGCGCGCCGAGACCCGCGCCCGCGCGGCCCGAAGGCGCCGCCTCACCGTGTACACGGCGCGCGTCCTCCTCCTCGTGCTCCTCCTCGGCCTGTGGGAGTGGTTCGCCCGCACCGAGGTCGTCGACCCCTTCAACTTCTCGATGCCCTCGAAGATCTGGGACCAGATCAGCCGCTGGGTCACCGACGGGACGCCGCAGGGCAGCCTGTGGGAACAGATCTGGTACACGCTCTACGAGGCACTGCTCGGCTGGATCATCGGCGTCGTCGCCGGTGTGGTCCTCGGGATCGCGCTCGGCCGCGTCCGCTTCCTCTCGGACGTGCTCGGCCCGTACATCAAGGTCCTCAACGCGCTGCCGCGCATCGTGCTCGCGCCGATCTTCCTCATCTGGTTCGGCCTCGGGCCCGCATCGAAGATCGCCTCCGCCGTCGTCCTCGTGTTCTTCCCGGTCTTCTTCAACGCCTTCCAGGGCGCCCGCGAGGTCGACAGGAACCTCGTCGCCAACGCGCGCATCCTCGGCGCGAGCAACCGCCAGGTCACCTTCCAGGTCGTCATCCCCTCGGCCACCTCGTGGATCTTCACGAGCCTGCACGTGAGCTTCGGCTTCGCGCTCATCGGGGCGATCGTCGGCGAGTACATCGGTGCCACGAAGGGCCTCGGCCTGCTCGTCTCGGCCTCCCAGGGCACCTTCAACGCGGCCGGTGTGTACGCGGCGATGGTCATCCTCGCGATCGTCGCGCTGCTCGCCGAGGCACTGCTCTCGGCCCTCGAACGCGGCCTGTTCCGCTGGAAGCCCGCCGAGACCGGCGACGGACGCTGAGCCGGTACGGGGCCCTCGTGCCCCGTACCGCCGCCTCCCTCTCCGCCCCCGCACCACCTACCACCTCACAAGGACGTGACCCTCATGCGCAGTTCCCTCAGGACCACGGCGGCGGCCGCGAGCGCCGTGCTCGCCCTCTGCTCCCTCACCGCCTGCGGCGGCTCCTCGGACTCCGGCGGCAAGAGCGGCGGGGGCAAGGTCAAGATCATGGTCGGCGGGCTCGACAAGGTGATCTACCTGCCCGCGATGCTCACGCAGAAGCTCGGCTACTTCCAGGACGAGGGCCTCGACGTCCAGCTCCTCACCGAGCCCGCCGGGGTGCAGGCCACGACCTCGCTCATCTCGGGCGACGTGCAGGGTGTCGTGGGCTTCTACGACCACACCCTCGACCTCCAGGTGAAGGGCAAGCAGGTCGAGTCGGTCGTGCAGCTCTCGCACACCTCCGGGGAGGTCGAGGTGGTGTCGACGAAGGCGGCGGGGGACATCGCCTCGCCGAAGGACTTCGCGGGCAAGAAGCTCGGCGTCACCGGGCTCGGGTCCTCGACGGACTTCCTCACCAAGTACCTCGCCGTCAAGAACGGCGTGCCCGTCGAGAAGATCACGTCCGTCGCGGTCGGCGCGGGCCAGACCTTCATCTCGGCGCTCCAGCAGAACTCCATCCAGGCCGGCATGACCACCGACCCGACCGTCACGGCGATCCTCGACAAGAAGATCGGCAAGGTCCTCGTCGACATGCGCACCCCGGAGGGCTCCGAGAAGGCGCTCGGCGGCCCGTACCCGTCGTCGAGCCTCTACATGAACACCGACTGGGTGAACGGCAACAAGGAGACCGTGCAGAAGCTCGCCAACGCCTTCGTCAAGACGCTGCGGTGGATGGACACGCACTCGCCCGAGGAGATCGCCGCGAAGATGCCCGCCGACTACGCGCAGGGCGGCAAGGAGCTCTACGCCAAGTCGATCGGGGCGACGCTGCCCATGTTCACGAGCGACGGCGTCATGCCCGAGAACGGGCCCGAGACCGTCGAGCGGGTCCTGAAGGCCTTCAACCCGAACCTCAAGAACGCGAAGGTCGATCTCGCGAAGACGTACACGACGGAGTTCGTGAAGAAGGCCGGCTGAGGCCGGTGGAGCCCCGCCGTACGGGCTTCTCCCGCACGGCTTCACCCCCCGGGTACGGAATGTCCGCGTTCCGTGTCTGCTCCCGCTCTGAGCGGGCATCCGGTCGGCAGGACGGGGTGCCCGCTCAGCAGGCGCGGGCCACGGTGAAGGGGCAGGTCATGGACGAGAACTCGCTGAGGGCGGTGGGCTGGGCCCGCTCGCTGCCGCTCGACACCGAGGTGCGGGCGGCGCGCGAGTGGACGCGCGGGCACCTCGACACGCTCGGCTGGACCCGTACGGCCCCCGGCACCACCGATGATGTCCTGCTGACCGTGTCCGAACTCGTCACCAACGCCCACGTGCACGCGCGCAGCACGGCACATCTCCTGCTCACGTGGGACAACGAGTGCCTGCACGTGACCGTGCACGACTCGGCGCCGGGACTCCCGAAGCCGCGCGAGGCGGGCCCGGAGGCGACGGGCGGCAGGGGCATGTTCCTCGTCGGGATGCTCGCCGACACCTGGCACATCCACCCCTGCCGCCGCGGCAAGGACGTGACCGCCTGCTTCCGGCCGCCTGAGACGGTCAGGAAGCGGGGGACGGGCGTCCGGCCGGAGTAACTCGCCCGGCCGGAGCGGCCCGCCCCGGCGTAAGCGGCATGCCCGGCCGAGGCCGCAGGCTCGGCCGGGCGGTTCGCTCAGCCGAAGTACGCGCCGAAGTTCTTCGAGAACTCACCTCCGTTGAAGCGGTCCCAGTTGATCGACCAGGTCATCAGTCCGCGCAGGGCCGGCCAGGTGCCATGTGTCTGGTAGCTGCCGCAACCGGTCTTCTTCGTCAGGCAGTCGAGCGTTCTGGTGACCTCGCCCGGCGCCGTCCAGCCGTTGCCCGCCTGGGTGGAGGCGGGCATGCCGATCGCGACCTGGTCGGGGCGCAGGGCGGGGAACACCCGGCTCGTGTCTCCCGCGACAGGGAAGCCGGTGAGCAGCATGTCCGTCATCGCGATGTGGAAGTCCGCGCCGCCCATCGCGTGGTACTGGTTGTCGAGGCCCATGATCGAGCCCGAGTTGTAGTCCTGCACGTGCAGCAGGGCCAGGTCGTCGCGCAGGGCGTGGATCACCGGCAGGTACGCCCCGGCGCGCGGGTCCTGGCCGCCCCAGGGGCCCGAGCCGTAGTACTGGTAGCCGAGCTGGACGAAGAAGGTCTCGGGCGCCATCGTCAGGACGAAGCCGGAACCGTACTTCGCCTTGAGGGTCTTGACCGCCGAGATGAGGTTGACGATCGCCGGTGTGGTCGGCTCGCGGAAGTCGGTGTCGCCCGTGTCGAGCGAGAGCGAGTGGCCCTCGAAGTCGATGTCGAGGCCGTCGAGCCCGTACTCGTCGATGATCTTCGAGACGGAGGAGACGAAGGCGTCGCGCGCGGCGGTCGTCGTGAGCCGGACCTGTCCGTTCTGCCCGCCGATCGAGATGAGTACCTTCTTGCCCGCCGCCTGCTTCGCCTTGATCGCCGCCTTGAACTCGGCGGCCGTCTCGACGCCCGGGCACTCGCTCGCGGGGCAGAGGCTGAAGCGGATGTCGCCCGAGGTGACCGAGGTGGGCTCGCCGAAGGCGAGGTCGATGACGTCCCAGGAATCGGGCACGTCGGCCATCCGCGTGTACCCGGAGCCGTTGGCGAAGCTCGCGTGCAGGTAGCCGACGAGGGCGTGCGCGGGCAACTGCCCGCTCGTGCCACCGCCGTTGCCGCCCCCGGCGGCCGTCGTGACCTTCAGGTCCGCCGACTTGGCGGACTCGCCCGAGGCGTTCGCGGCGCTCACCTGGAAGCTGTACGCGGTCGCTGGCGAGAGGCCCGATACGGTCGCCGAAGTCCCCGTGACCGTCGCGACCTTGGTGCTGCCCTGGTAGACGCGGTACTCGCTCGCCCCCGGCACCGCGTTCCACGTGAGGGTCGCGGAGGTCGCGGTGGGCGTGGCCGCGCTGAGACCGCCGGGGGTCGCGGGCACGGCGACCGGGTCGGTGCCGGGGCCGATGAGGGAGAGGTCGTCGGCGTAGTAGGCGGGAGTCCCGTACCAGCCGTGCGTGTAGATCTCGACCGAGGTGGTGGAGGGGCCGGTACGGAAGGACGTGGTCAGCTTCTGCCAGTCGCCCGCCGAGGCCGTCCAGGTGGAGACGTCCGTCGTGCCGGTCCCCGAGGCGCCGAGATAGACGTAGCCGCCCCGCACCCAGCCGCTCAGGGTGTAGGCGGAGCCGGGCTTGACCCGGACGGTCTGCGCGCACCGCGCGTTGTCGCTCCCGGCGGGTACGGCCTTGAGCGCCGAACCGCCGCCGTGCGTCGGCGTGGTGACGGCCGAGCCGCTGCCGGCCGAACAACTCCAGCCGCTCGTACCGGACTCGAAGCCGCCGTTGGTGACGAGGTCGGTGTCGGCCGCGGAGGCGGTGGGGGAGAGGGCGAGGAGACCGCCGAGGGTGAGGGCCGCGGCGAGGGAGGCGGCAAGGGATCTGCCGCGGGACAAGGATCTTCTACGGTGCACGACTGCCTCCGGAGCGGGGTGCCCCGGCGCGGATGTGCCGGGACGGAGGACGTGAAGGGGTGGAACGGAACCGTCGTGGTGCGGGGAGTGTTGCCTCAAGATGGTCCAGACCAATAGCCCTGTCAAGGCCGTTCGCGCGGGGGCGTGCCGGGAAACCGCTTCCGGAGCGGGGGAGTCGATCCCTGGCCGGGGGGAACCGCGCTCGGCAGTCGGGGCCGGCTTCCCGGCTCATGCGGTTGGCCGGGCGTCAGACCGTCCGCGCCGTACCGGCGCGTGAAGTCCCCGGCGAACGGACCCGGTGCGGCGCTCCCGGGTTCTCCCGGAGGCGTCGGGGGCGTTGGTGAGCGGGGGCGAGGCGGGTGGTGGAGTGGCGGGTGCGGTCGGGCAGCAGGGCGGGCGGCGCCACCCGCGCGGGCGCGACCGTGTGGCGTGCGGCCACCTCGGTGACGGCCTCGCGGACGGTGAGGTCGGCGTGGCGGGCCACCCGGCCTGCGCTCACCCCGCCCCGCGTTCAGCTCGCCCCGCGTTCAGCTCGCCCCGCGCTCAGCCCGGCCCGCGCTCAGCCCGGCGAGACCCCCTGCTCATGCGGGATGGCGATGCGCGCACGCGGCCGTCCTCGCGGGGGCGGGCCCGAGCGAAGCCGTGAGCGCCGCCACGAGGGGGCCGGAGGCTGCGCGGGCGCCCTTCGGCTTCCCTCGTGGCCGCGCGCGGGCGTGGGGTCCGGTTCGATCAGGGCACGTTCCACTTCTGGGCCCAGTTGCCCGAGCAGTTGGCGATCTGGAGCGGCGTCCCGGCGGCCGTGCTCGCGTTCGCCACGTCCAGGCACTTGTCGGCGGCGACGTTGACGATGTCGTTGCCCGGTGAGTAGCGCCACTGCGTGACGTTCGTCGAGTCGCACCCGGCCATGACCACGTGCGTGCCGTCGTTCGTCGAGCGCCCCGCGAGCGACAGGCAACGGCCGTTCTTGCGCAGGGTGCCGTTCTTGGCGAACTGCCACTGCTGGTCCCCGCCGCCGTCACACGGGTACAACTTCAGGGAGCTGCCCGCGAGTTGCACGCAGTGGCCCTGGAAGTCGCCGTACCGTCCGACGATCGCGCCGAGCGGCCGGGAGAAGTCCTGGGCGGGCGCCTGCGCCTTCTTCGGCGCACCGCCGGAGGAGCCGGACGAACCCGAGGACCCGGACGACTTCTCGGTCTTGCTCTCGCTCTTCGCCCCGTCGTCGCTCCCTGTCGACCCGCTCTTCTCCCGCGGAGCCGCGGGCGGGGCCGCCGGCGGAGCGGCGGGCGCGCCCGCCTGGCTCCCCGCCCCGGAGCCGCCGCCCGAGCCCTGGGGGCGGCTCTCCTCGTGCGGCTTCGCCGTCTCCTTGGAGGGGGACGGCGACGGGGACGGGGAAGAGGAGGGGGACCCGGAGGGCGAGGCCGTGGGGCCGGCCGCGACGCGCGCCGGGGTGTCGTTCGCGGCGAGCGTGGCCTTCTCCTTCCCGTCGTCCAGCACGGTGCCGCGCGCGGCCACCGCGGAGAGGGTGACGGTCGCGGAGACGGCAGCCGCCCAGCCCAGGGTCACCCAGACCCTGCGGCTGGGCACGAGCCCGTGCGGGGCACGGGCGGGGCGGTCGCGGAAGGTGTCCGCGAAGCTCTGCCCGGCCGGGTCCGACGGCTTCGGCGTGCGGTGCGAGGGGCGCATACGCATGGCGTGAAACTCCTGGTGGTCGGTCAGAGCAGGTCGTGCTCGTCGAGCTGCATGAGCTGAGCGGAATCCGGGGACGTCAGCTCGGCGACGCGCATCGCCTGCCGTTCGGTCATCGCCTGGAAGAGCTGACGGGCCGTGCGGCCGTTGCCGAAGCCCGCGTCGCGCGGGATCGTCCCGACGTGCGCGGTGAGCGCCCGGCGCGCCGCGTCCGTCAGCTCGTACTGGTGTCGCTGGGCGTGGTGCTCGACGATGCTCACCAACTCCTCGGAACTGTAATCGGCGAAGAGCAGCGTCCGGCTGAACCGGGAGGAGAGGCCGGGGTTGGAGGAGATGAAGCGGTCCATGTCCCCGGGGTAGCCGGCCGCGATGACGACGACCTCGTCCCGGTGGTCCTCCATGAGCTTGACGAGCGTCGCGATGGCCTCGGTGCCGAAGTCGTTGCCCGCTCCCGCCGGGGCGAGCGCGTACGCCTCGTCGATGAAGAGCACCCCGCCGCGTGCCCGCAGGAACGCCTCCGTCGTCTTCGGTCCCGTGTGACCGACGTACTCGCCGACGAGGGAACTGCGGTCCACCTCCACGAGGTGACCGCGCGACAGCAGCCCGAGACCGTGCAGCAGCCTGCCGTAGAGGCGGGCCACGGTCGTCTTGCCGGTGCCGGGATTGCCCGCGAAGACGAGGTGCCTGCTCAGCGGGGGAGCGGGCAGCCCCGCCTCCTCGCGCATCCGCACCGTCTGCATGAGCTTGACCATGCCGTTGACGTCGCGCTTCACGCCGTCGAGACCGACCAGCTCGTCCAGCTCGGCGAGCAGGTCCTCCAGGCTCTCGGGCTCCGGCGCCGGCTCGCCCTGGTCCCACAGCGCGCCGTCCGGCTCCGGCGCGGTCTCCTCGGGCGTGCGCGGGCCCCCGCCCGCGACGTGGGCGGGCGCGGCCGGGGTCCGGGCGCGGTCCGACAGGCTCGGCAGCGCCGCCGTCCGGACGCGCACCGCCGCGCAGTCCTCGAACTCCGGCTCCGCGCCGTCCGCGAGCCCGACGTCCTGCGCGCTGTCGAAGACCCGGCAGCCGAGGAACCGCACCCGCGCCCCCTTGCCGACGTGCAGGGCGGGGAAGGTCGCGCCCGACACGTCGCAGTGGGCGAAGGTGCCACTGACCTGCTCGCCGACGAGGACGCCGTTCTTGCCGCAGTCCTCGAACCGCACGCCGCGCACCTCGGCCTTCGCCTCCCGCTCCAGGACGAGACCACTGCCCGCCGCGCCCGCGACCGCGCCGCCCGTCATGGTGAGCCGCCCACCCGCGTCCACGGTCACGCCCGCGCCCCCGGCGTCGCTCACCCGCACCTCCGTGAGCGCCACCGCCGTTCCCGCGCCGATCTCGACACCGCTGCGCCCCTGCCCGGTGAAGACGCAGGCCTGAAGCCGCGACTCCTCCTCGGCGGTCGAGCGCAGCCGCAGGCCCGTCTCGGAGCCCACCGCGCGCAGCCCCGTGAGGACGAGACGCGCCTCCTCGTCACCGTGCACGGCGCACAACCGCGCCCCCGTCACCGAGGAGTCGCTCACCTCCGCGGCGGCCGCCCCCGACACGCGCAGACCGTGCTCGCCCGCCTCCCGGACCCGCAGCCCTTCGAGCATCGCCCGCGCCTGTCCCGCGAGCGCGAGCCCGCTGCCCTGGGCCTTCGCCACGAGCGCGTCGGTGACGCGCACGCTGCTCGCTCCCGCCGCGCTCATCCCGTGCCCGCCGGGACGCACCACCTGGCAGTCCCGCAGCGCGACCGCGCTCTGGTCGTCGGCGCGCACCCCGTGGTCGCGTGGGCCGCTGATCCGCGTCTCGCGCAGGGCCGCGCGACCGCGGTGCGCGAGCCGCACCCCGCACCGTCCGCTGCCTTCCACCCGGCAGTCCGTCAGCTCGGCCGCGCCGTCCTCCTCGACCAGCACCCCGTGCCGTCCGGTACCGGTGAAGACGCTTCCGTGGGCGAGGAACCTGCCCGCGCCCTTGGCCCGCGCGCCCGAGCCCGAGGTGTCCCGCACCCGCAGCCGCTCGGCGATCAGGACGGCCTGCCCCGAGACGACCGCGCCGATCCCGTCGACCTCGGAGATCTCCGTGTCCACCGCCCGCGCCCGCGCGTCGCCCACGAGGTGCAGCGCCGCGCCGCGCGCCCCGCTGAGCCGGGTCCTGTCGAGCACGAGGACCCCGCCCCCGTCGACCGGGTCCGCCACCTCGCCCAGCAGCGTGTCCTCCACGCCCAGTCGCGTGTTCGGCACCGCCGATGACCCCGCCGCCGAGCCGAGCACCTCGACCCGGCCGCCCGTCAGCTCGCAGTGCTCGGCGGTCAGCCCCGCCGCGTCCTCGACCCGCACCACCGGCTGGTCGGGATCGGAACCGGCGAGGTGCAGTTCGCGCAGCACGCACCCCGGCGCCGTCACCGTCACCGGCACCCCGTGCGCCGCGCGCAGCCGCACCGAACCCGCGCCCGCCTCCGCCTCGACGGTGACCCGCCGCGACAGGACGAGACTCTCCACGTACGTGCCGGGAGCGACCAGCACCGTCGCCCCCGCCGGCGCCGCGGCCAGCGCGTCGGCGATCGTACGGTGGACTCCGCGGCCCCGCGGGCCGACTCTCACGGCCGTCACTGCGGCTCCCCGTTCTGGTCGTTCTGCTGCTCGCCCGAGTAGAAGTCGTGGCCCGGGAAGAGCTGCTTCTGCAAGGTCGAGGAAAGGTACAGGTTCGCGAACGTCTTGTCGACGAGCTTGCCGAGCCCCGCCACGGCGAAGGTGTCGAAGACGCCGCCCCGGTGGTAGAAGCGCCCGCCGAAGTTCTGGATCATCGCGGTACGGGCCACGCCGAGGCTCACCGCGCCCGCGACCCCGCCCGCCATGCCGACGGCGCCCGCGAGCAGCGCGTCGCTGCCGTGCAGGTGGACGGTGTTGCCGTTCGCGTCCTTGATCCCGAAGATCGCGGAGCCGGCCGCGGCGGTGACGAAGCCGGAGACCGCGCCCGTGACGAGGCCCACGCCCCAGTCGTAGGTGCCCGAACGCCAGCGCGTGACCTTCTCGTTGCCCGCGAACTCGGCCGTCCACGAGTCGTCGTTGGGGCGCCGTGCGTACGGGTTGCCCTGGTCGACCTGGCTGAGCCCCGTCTTCCACGGCCCGCCCCGGAAGGTCGCGAAGTGGCCGAGCGAGAAGGCGCCCTTGACGCTCGCGCCGACCGTCGCGCCGAACGCGGCCCTGCCGACCTCGTTCCAGCCGAAGGGAGTGCCCGTGGCCGCCGCGACGATCCCGTACACCGCCAGGTTCATGCTGAAGTCGAGCAGCCACTCCTGGATCATGTCGACGGCGAGCGCCTGCCCGGCCTTGTACGGGAACGACGTGTACGTGCTGACGCCGCCCGCGGTGTGGCCCCACTCCCAGCGGTTGGGCTCGCGCCACATGCGGTTGAAGCCGCGGTACTCGGAGAGGATGCCCGTGAAGTTGGTCTCGCGGCCCGTCAGCGTGGTGCGGCCGAAGGAGTCGCGGTGCCACACGTATCCGGGGATGGTCCGCTCGTCGATCAGGCTCGCGCCGTCCGCGCCGAAGCGGCGCCACTGCTTGTGCCAGTCCTCGCTCTCCAGGAAGCTGCCGTCCGGCAGTTCGACCTTGCGGCCCAGCTCGATGCCGTTGTCGTACTCCTTCCACACGTGCGGGTTGTGGGTGCCGTCCGGCGTCTGGAGGTACTCGCGGACCCGGTAGGGCGAGTCCTGGAGGTGCGGGGTGTTCGCCGGGCGGACGGGGATCTCCTGCACGATGTGGCCCGCGTTCGTGTCCATGTCCCTGAACACGGCGCCCGGCCGGAAGTCCGGGAGCTGGGTGCCGCTCCGGTCGAACCACTGCCGCACGCGGTCGCCCACGCCGTTGCCGAAACCCTTGATCTCGCCGTCCGCGCCGGTCTTGTTCCAGTGCCAGGTGTTCGTCCCCGGGTTCTTCCAGGCGTCGACCACCGTGCCGT
The DNA here is from genome assembly GCF_000719475.1 of Streptomyces sp. NRRL F-5630. Taxonomy (GTDB): domain Bacteria; phylum Actinomycetota; class Actinomycetes; order Streptomycetales; family Streptomycetaceae; genus Streptomyces. The sequence continues at coordinate 30,947 of NZ_JOGO01000064.1, forward strand.
CCGCGAGCAGCCTGTGGTCGCGCACGAGCGCGCCCGCCGTGTCGAAGTCCTGGAAGCTCTCGCGGTCCCAGCCCCACGGGGTGACCTCGCCCCGGTGGTGGTTGAGCTTGCGGATGCCGCCGCCGTTCGGCGTCCCGTCGCTCCAGCGCACCGTGCCGTCGAGCATCCCCACCGAGGTGACGCGCACGGGGTTCGCGCCGCCCGTCGGGTCGGGGAAGGTGTCCTGGCGGGAGATGACGAGGCCGTGGTGGTCGTACCGCGTCCAGTCACTGCCCGCGCCCATCCGGCCCTCGCGCCCGGCCGCGCCGGGCGGGGGACGGAAGTCCACGACGGAGCCGTCCGCGAGGCCCATGCGGGCCACGTTCCACTGCTTGCCCGCGTTCGGGGTGTACCAGTTCCCGTCGCCGAGGTCGTCGGTGAAGCGCTCCTGCCAGCGGATGTCGCCCGCGTTGACTCCCGCCGGCAGGTGTGTGGTGTCGAAGTCGGCGGCCTGGTAGGTGCGGTGGCCCTTGAGGCCGTCGTCGCCCTGCTTCCACGGCAGGTAGCCGTTCTGCTTCGCGACCCCGTCCGGCATCGCGACGTCACCGGTCGTCACGGCCTTGCCGTCGAGCGGCTTGCGCGTCTCGCGGACGATGTCGCCCGCCCTGGTGATGTCGGTGATCGTGCCGTTGTTGCTGACGAACCGCACGCCGTGCGTGACTCCTCCGCCGGCACCCGTCTCGGTCCAGGTGTGCATCTGGAGGCGGCTGTCCTTGGCGAGCCAGGGCACGGCGTCCAGATTCGCCGCCCGGTACTCGGGGCTCATGACCCAGCGGAAGGCGCGCGGCGGACGCTGCTCGGAGAAGCGCGTGCTGTCCAGGAAACCGCCGTCCTTCAGCGTCACGCCCCGGCCGTTCTCCTTGCCGTGCCCGGACCACGACGTGTAGTCCTTCTTCGGCACCCCGTCCGCGCCGAACTCCGTCTGGTTCAGCCGCCGTACGTTGTCGACGGACCAGTTGAAGCGGCCGAACCTCTCCTGCGCCACGACCTGCTCGCCCGTCTTCGGGTGGGGCATCCGGTCCGTGAAGCCGCGCCCCGGGCCCCACGTGCGGTCGCCCTCGGCGACCTTCTTGAACTCGCTGTCGAAGCGGGTCCAGCGGGTGTCGCCGGAAAAGCTCTGCGTGAACGGGTGGTGCCCGACGTCGGCGAGGACGTGTCCGCCGTCCGGCAGTTCCTGGTAGTGCCGCACCCGTGTGCCCGTGTGCCCCGTGACGTCGAACCAGCTGCGCCCGCTCTCGCCCCAGTGCCGCGTGCCCGAACCGACGACCGTGCCCGCGCCGTCGAACTCGGTCCACACGCCGCGCTGGTTGAAGCGGCCGAACGAGCCGACGCCCGCCGCCGAGTGGTAGCCGTCCAGCACGTGCCCGTTCGGCAGCGGCCTGCGCTCCATCAGCTCGACGCCCGAGTGCGTCGTCAGCTTGATCCGGCCGTTGCCGAGCCCCTTCGTGTCCACGGTGCCCGCGTCGTACCACTTCTTGATCGCCGGAGCGGCGACCGGCTGTCCCGCCCCGTCGAGCCGCACCCGCTCCCAGCTCGGATTGGTCGTCCCGTCCGCGGGGTGGGTGACCTTGAGGAACTGGTCGTTCTTGAGCGTCCCCTTGTCGAAGACGTTGATCCGCTGCTCGAAGAGCCGGCCGTTCCCGTCGTAGAGGTGGTACTCGTTGGCGCGACCGCCGCCCGTGAAGGTCAGGCGGTAGTTGCCGTCCGCCTGGTGCGCGAAGGTGTGCGTGCCCGCCGGTACGGGTGCCATGTCGCCGTCGAGCAGGACGTGGGTGTCCGTCCGCACGAAACGGGTGCCGACACCGTCCGTGAGCTGCACGGCGTCGAAGTGCCCGCCGCCCGCGTGGTCGGTGACGCGGAAGGTGTGCGTGCCCGCGCCGGGCGGGGTGATCGTGTAGTCGTGGGCGCCCGCCGGGCCGAAGAGCCGCACCTGGCCGTCCGCCCCGGTGACCCGGTGGCCGCCGCCCGGCCTGGCGGTGACGCTCACGTCGTCCACGGCGTTCATGTCCCGGCTGTACAGCTCCAGATGGCCGCCCGGGTGTACGCGGACGCCTTCGCCGCTCGCGAGGACGTGGCCGACCTGGACGTCCACCGTGCCGTCCGGCCGGTACAGCACCCTGCCGCCCGTGCCGGTGACGATGATGTGCCCGTCGGCGCGGGTGACGACGGTGGCGTGCGGCACGGGCGCGCCGCCCGCGTCCAGGACGCGGGGCGCGCCGCCGCCCACCGGCATGTGCGCGTACTCGTTGCCGCCGCCGAGCCGCACCACGTCGTGCGTGTGGGCGCCCCGCCCGTCGAAGACCGCGTGGTGGCCGCCCGCGTCGACCCGGAAGCTCCCGTCACCCTGCCGCACGACGACCGAGCCGTCGCCGAGGGACGGGTTGCCGCCCGCCGGATCGGTGCGGAGCGGGCCGTTGAGGTGCGGGTGACCGTGCAGCGCGAGCAGGTCGTGGGTGTGCGTGCCCGTGCCGTCGTACACGTGCGTGAGGCGCGCGTTGGTTCCGTCCGGCACGTGGAAGTCGGTGCCGTGGAGGGTGACGGGGCCGCGTGTGGCGCCGTGGGGGTCGACGCGGGTGACGGGGCCGGGGCCGGTGGGGCGGAGGGCGAGT
>NZ_JOGO01000065.1 GCF_000719475.1 Streptomyces sp. NRRL F-5630
CCCCCGCCCCCACCACCCCGCCCACATCTGTGGACAACTCAAGGAAACCCGTACACCCCCTCACTCGTGCGAGTGAGCGGCGTCGGGAACCCAACCGGGTTGTCCACAGCCGCAGTCGTACGAACGCCGAAGTACCGGCCGGATCATCGCCACGACCGCCCCGATCATCCCCACCCCCGGGCCGATCACCCGTACATAAGCCCAGCCGCCGGAGGACCGGCACCAAGAAGGCGACCGCCCCCACCCGGGAACGGCCGCCTCTCCTACGTCCGGGACCAAGCCCCGCACGGAAACCCACACACGCACCTCGGCCATCGCCTCAACACGGCTACCGCGTCACAGCAGTCCCCGCCTCAATGCGGCCGCAGCCTCAGCCCCGCCACCACCCCAAAGCGGTCGCCGCCCCGAAGCAGCCACCGCCCCGAAGCGTCACCGTCTCAACGCGACCGCTTCGCCAGCCGCTCGACGTCCAGCAGGATCACCGCGCGCGCCTCCAGCCGCAGCCACCCGCGTCCGGCGAAGTCGGCGAGCGCCTTGTTGACCGTCTCGCGGGAGGCGCCGACGAGCTGGGCCAGCTCCTCCTGCGTCAGGTCGTGGACGACGTGGATGCCCTCCTCGGACTGCACGCCGAAGCGGCGCGACAGGTCGAGGAGCGCGCGGGCGACACGGCCCGGCACATCGGAGAAGACGAGGTCGGACATCTGGTCGTTGGTCTTGCGCAGCCGACGGGCCACGGCGCGCAGCAGCGCCGCGGCGACCTCGGGACGCCCACTGAGCCACGGCTGGAGATCGTTGTGCCCCAGCCCGAGCAGCTTCACCTCGGTGAGCGCGGACGCGGTCGCCGTGCGCGGGCCCGGGTCGAAGAGCGACAGCTCACCGATCAGCTCGCCGGGGCCGAGCACCGCGAGCATGTTCTCGCGGCCGTCGGGCGAGGTGCGGTGCAGCTTGACCTTGCCCTCCGTCACGACGTAGAGGCGGTCGCCCGGCTCACCTTCGTGGAAGAGGGACTCCCCACGGGCAAGCGTCACCTCACTCATGGAGGCGCGGAGCTCCGCCGCCTGTTCGTCATCGAGCGCCGCGAACAGCGGTGCGCGCCGCAGAACGTCATCCACGAGTTCTCTCCTTGTCGGCTGCTCAGGGGGACTGGTCGTCTCCCATTGTGCCGGACGTGCCAAACAGTGTGATCAGTCACAAGTGTGCCGCACAGATGCTCGGTCCTGTGCGCCAGGGGGGCCGTGGGAGTGGCGTACCCCGTGCTCGGCGGCGGATGTCAGTACCCGGCCGTAGGCTGAGCGGGTGTCCGCGAAGCCTGGCGGTACGGGGCAGGTTGAGGCACCTGCGGTACGGCGCCGACCTGCACGTTCCGCTGTGAGCGAACGCGGCCGCGTTAGGGCCGTCAGAGGTCGTACGAGCACGAGCGGGCCGGTACGGAACGGGACGAGCGAGCGCCGCGCGCAGGCACGCGGCGTCGGCGGAGGGCACGGAGGACAGCCGGGTGACGACGAAGAAGACGGCAGCGGGGAAGACGACGGCCGAAAAGCCGGCGAAGAAGGCGGCAGCGAAGACGACGACACCGGCCAGGAAGACGGCCGCGTCCAAGACGGCCGCGTCCAAGACTGGGGCGACCAAGGCTCCCGGCACGAAGACGGCCGCCGCTAAAAAGGCAACGGCCACGAAGCCCACGAAAACGGCGAAGACCGCGACCAAGAAGCCCGCCGCTAAGAAGCCCGCCGCTAAAAAGGCTCCCGCCAAGAAGGCCTCCGCCCCCAAGCCCCCGGGCTTCGCCAAGCGCGAGTCCCGGGCCGCCATGGTCGAGCGCGCGCACGCCATCAACGAGGTGCTCGCCGAGACCTACCCCTACGCCCACCCCGAGCTGGACTTCGAGGACCCCTTCCAGCTCCTCGTCGCCACCGTCCTCTCCGCCCAGACCACCGACCTGCGGGTGAACCAGACGACTCCCGCGCTCTTCGCGAAGTACCCGACGCCCGAAGACATGGCGGCGGCGGTGCCCGAGGAGCTGGAGGAGCTCATCCGGCCCACCGGCTTCTTCCGGGCCAAGGGGCGCTCGTTGCTCGGCCTCTCGGCGGCGCTCCGCGACGACTTCGACGGCGAGGTCCCGGCCACCGTCGACGCGCTCGTGAAGCTGCCCGGAGTGGGCCGGAAGACAGCATTTGTCGTGTTGGGTAATGCTTTCGGCGTCCCGGGGATCACTGTGGACACCCACTTCGGGCGCCTCGCACGCCGCTGGAAGTGGACGACGTCCGAGGACCCGGTGAAGGTCGAGTCGGACGTCGCCGCGATCTTCGAGCCGAGCGAGTGGACGATGCTCTCGCACCGCGTGATCTTCCACGGCCGCCGCATGTGCCACTCCCGCCGCCCCGCCTGCGGCGCCTGCCCGGTGGCTCCGCTCTGTCCCTCGTACGGCGAGGGCGAGACCGACCCGGAGAAGGCGGAGAAGCTCCTCAAGTACGAGAAGGGCGGCATGCCGGGCCAGCGGCTGAAGCCCCCCGCCGACTTCCCGGGTCCCCCCGCGCCTCACCTGGGTGGCTGACGCCTCCCCTGGGCGGCCAGACGGAGCCAGGGGCGCCCCTGAGACGTCTCAGGGGCGCCCCCAGGCGCTCCTACGCGCCCTCGTGCTCCCCATTGCACCCGCGTCTCGCCTGCCACTGGAACACGGTGGCTTCACGGAGACGTTGGGGCAGGTGAAGGAAGACAACGAAACAACGACGACCGGCCCCGCCGGGAGGAGAACGGGTGGTGAAGCGACCCTGAGCACCGAGAGCGAGTTCCGCACCGACAAGCGGGCCTCCGGCGCCATCGGCGGCACGCCGGAGGACGGCCCCGGCACGCACGAAGGCGTACACAGCACGTACGAGGCCGGACGCGGCACGCACGACGGCGGACGCGGCAGGGCCACGTACGAGGCCGGACGCGGCAGCGGCACACCCCCCACGCCCGCTGCCCTCCCCGAGCGCCCCTCGGCCTCCGCTCCCCTCCCAGAGCACTCCCCTGCCCCCGCCCCCCTCCACGGCCCGCCCGCTCCTCCGGACCCCGTCCTGAGTACCGAGGGCCTGCCCCGCTGGCTCGACCCGGTCGTCGACGCCGTGCGGACGGTACGGGGCGAGCAGCTCAGCGCCTTCCTGCCACCGGCGGACGGCGGAGGCCGGCAGGCGGCGGTGCTCATCCTGCTCGGCGAGGGTGAGGACGGTCCCGAACTGCTGCTCACCGAGCGGTCCTCCTCGCTGCGCGCCCACGCCGGTCAGCCCTCCTTCCCCGGCGGCTCCCTCGACCCGGCCGACGGCGACCCGCTCACCACCGGGCCGCTGCGCGCCGCGCTCCGCGAGGCCGAGGAGGAGACGGGGCTCGACCCCGACGGCGTCCAGCTCTTCGGGGTTCTGCCACGTCTCTACATCCCGCTGACCCGCTTCGTCGTGACCCCCGTGCTCGGCTGGTGGCGCGCGCCCAGCCCCGTCCGGGCCGTCGACCCCGGCGAGACGGCGCGCGTCTTCTCGGTGCCGGTGAGCGAACTCACGGACCCGGCGCACCGCGCCGTCGCGGTCCATCCGCGCGGCCACGAAGGCCCCGCTTTCCTCGTCCGCGACGCTCTGGTCTGGGGTTTCACCGCCGGAGTCATCGACCGGATGCTGCACTTCGCGGGCTGGGAGCGACCATGGGACAGGGGGAAGCGGGTCTCACTCGACCGGCACGCATGACAGGGTGTCCCGGTGAACGCGCTGGACTTCTTCTTGCTCGCCGCCGCTGTGTGGTTCGCGATCGTGGGCTACCGCCAGGGTTTCGTCGTCGGCATCCTGTCGGTGATCGGCTTCCTCGGGGGCGGGCTCCTCGCCGTGTGGGTGCTGCCCGTGCTCTGGGACGCCCTGACGGACAACTCGGAGGCGAGCACGACCGCCGTCGTGGTCGGGGTGATCATCGTCATCGTGTGCGCCTCGACGGGCCAGGCGTTCACCACCCACCTCGGCAACAAACTCCGCACCCACATCACGTGGAGTCCGGCGCGCGCGCTCGACGCGACCGGCGGCGCCGTCGTCAACGTCCTCGCGATGCTCCTCGTCGCCTGGCTCCTCGGCTCGCTCCTCGCGCAGACGACGCTGCCCACGGTCGGCAAGCAGGTCCGCAACTCCAAGGTGCTCCTTGGCATCTCGCAGGCCATGCCCCAGGAGGCCGACAACTGGTTCTCCGACTTCCGCTCGGTCCTCGCGCAGAACGGCTTCCCGCAGGTCTTCAGCCCCTTCTCGAACGAGCCGATCAAGCCCGTCGACCCGCCGGACGCCGCCCTGGCGAACAGTCAGGTCGCACGGACGGCGAAGCAGTCGATCGTCAAGGTCGTCGGCACCGCCTCCGGTTGCGGCAAGGTCCTGGAGGGCTCCGGCTTCGTCTTCGCCAAGGACCGCGTGATGACCAACGCGCACGTCGTCGGCGGGGTCGGCGAACCGACCGTCCAGATCGGCGGCCAGGGCAGGCGCTACGACGGCACGGTCGTGCTCTACGACTGGAAGCGCGACATCGCGGTCCTCGACATCCCCGGACTGCCCGCCCCCTCGCTGCGCTTCACCAACGGTGACGCGGAACCGGGAGACGACGCGATCGTCGCCGGGTTCCCGGAGAACGGCGACTACGACGTCCGCCCCGCCCGCGTCCGCAGCCGCATCACCCCGACCGGCCCCGACATCTACCACCGGGGCTCGGTGAGCCGCGACGTCTACTCGCTCTACGCCACCGTCCGCCAGGGCAACTCCGGCGGCCCGCTCCTCACGACGGACGGCCGCGTCTACGGCGTCGTCTTCGCGAAATCGCTCGACGACCCCGACACCGGCTACGCCCTCACCGCCGACGAGGTCCGCGACGACGTCGCCCAGGGCCGTACGGCGAACCAGCGCGTCGACACGGAGAGCTGCGCGCTCTGACCGCACGCCGCCGCGCCACGCGAGGGCCCCGGCCGCCACGGATCACGTGGGGCCGGGGCCCTGTGCGCTCGTACGTGCGGGGTGGTGCGATCCGGGAAGCGGGGCAGTCGCGCGCGGTGGCGGCGTGCCCTGCGACCGTGCGCGGAGAACGGCGCCGTCCTGCGGCTGCCGTACGCGAGGCTGTGCGCCCCCACGCCTCCGTGCTCCCCGGCCGGGCCCTGGTGGGGGCGCCGGGGCGGTTCAGTCGCGCGTGTGCCGGAGACGAGCCGAGACCCAGCGGGCCCGGCGGCGGAGGATGAGGGGGATGTTGACCCCGTCCGGGGAGGGATGCGGTTCGCCGGAGCCCAGCGGACCCGCCCCCTCGTGGCTGCTCAGCGCGGAGACTGAGCGGCGGTCGCGTGCTGCGTCACTGTAGTCGTGCGTCCAGCCCATACCCCGTCCCTGCCCGGCTCCCATGGTCGGTAACCGCACCCCCGGCACCTAATTGGCCTATGCGGCTGGCAACACCTGTTCGATCGTCAGGCGGCCCCGCCCATCCAGCGATACGAGTGGGGCCCGACGGGCGGAGGAAGGCGAGAGCACGACGGCGCAGAGGGCGCACACCCCGGAACACGCCTCGGAAAACGCGTCGGCGATCCGGCCCTACGACACGGGTCCAGGGTCCGGCCCGGTTCTACGGCGTGGGTCAACAGTCCGGCCCCGCTCCCGCGTGCAGACGACAGATCCGGCCCGGTTCCACCGCCACCGGTACAGCCCTCACGCGGACGAAGGCGATCAGATCCCCCGCCCGCTTCAGCGGTCCGGTTCCGGGTCCCGCAGCCAGTCGATCAGCTCGCGGTTGAAGCCGAGCGGGTCCTCCTCGTGCGGGAAGTGCCCGAGCCCCTCGTAGAGCCGCCAGCGGTACGGGGCCTCGACGTACTCGCCCGAACCGGCCGACGAGCGGGTGCGCAGCACCGGGTCGAGCGCCCCGTGCAGGTGCAGTGTCGGGACGCGTACGGGCCGCCGCATCCGCCGGTAGAACTGCACGCCGTCCGGCCGCGCGAGCGAGCGCACGAGCCAGCGGTACGGCTCCACCGCGCAGTGCGCCGTCGAGGGGATGCACATCGCCCTGCGGTAGACACCGGCCGTCTTCTCGTCCGGGAGACGCGGCCCGGACCACTCCCGCAGCAGCTCGCCGACGAGCGCGCCCTCGTCGGCGACGAGCTGCCGCTCCGGGACCCAGGGACGCTGGAAGCCCCACACGTACGAGCCGGCGGCGGACTGCCGGGGGTCCCTGAGCATCGCCGCGCGCCAGCGGCGCGGATGCGGCATCGAGGAGACGACGAGCCGGCGCACGAGCTTGGGCCGCATGACAGCCGCCGTCCAGGCGAGGTAGCCGCCGAGGTCGTGCCCGACGAGCGCCGCGTCCGGCTCGCCGAGCGAGCGGATCACGCCGGTGATGTCGAGGGCGAGGTTCGCCGGGTCGTAACCGCGCGGCGTGCGGTCGCTGCCGCCGACCCCGCGCAGGTCCATCGCGACCGCCCGGTACCCGGCGGCGGCGAGCGCGGTGAGCTGCTCGCGCCACGTCCACCAGAACTGCGGGAAGCCGTGCACGAGCATGACGAGCGGCCCCTCGCCCACTTCCGCGATGTGGAAGCGCGCGCCGTTCGCCGCCACGTCCCGGTGGGTCCAGGGACCGTCGATCCGGATCGCGGAGGCGGATTGCGCCGAACGGGGGTCGGTAGCCGTCATGAGGAGGAGCGTGCCACAGCTGAGGCGCCGTCCGCTCCCTCGCCGTCCTTCCGCGCCAGCGGCGGGAAGTTCTCCAGCTCCGGCGTCTCGGGACGCGGGTGCGGCTTGGCGTTGGAGAGGACCGCGGCATCGGCCTTCGCGGCCGCCGCCGCCTTCTGCGGCCCCCTGCCCTTCTGCGCCTTCTTGAAGAGCACGAGCCCGATGAGGGCGAAGAGACCGGCCACGATGATGCTCGCGGCGAAGGAGAGCAGGAAGCAGACGGAGAGGTGCCAGCCGCTCCAGGAGTGGATGCCGTAGGCGAGCGCGAAGCTCAGCATGGGGAGCGAGAAGAGGGCGAGGGTCAGCGCGACGATGAACGCCCCGCTCCCGGCCACCCCCTTCTTCACGTCCTTCATGATCTGCACCTTGGCGAGCGCGATCTCGTCGTGCACCAGCGCGGACAGTTCGGAGACCGCGTTGGCCATGAGCTGGCCGAGGCTGCGGTCCGCGCTCAACGCCGCGGCCGCCTTCTCGGGCTCGCCGGGACGGTGGCTCGCGCTGTCGGGTGCGCTCATCGCGTACTCCCTCTTCTCTTTCGCCGGTCTGCGCGGGGACCGGGCTCGCGGCCCCCGCCTCGTCCGGGCGGCGGCGCACCCGCCCGAAACACGGTCAGGGTTCAGATCATGCCGGACCCTTGCCCTTGCCGCTTCCCCCGCCCCGCCCGCCTGACTCCTGTTGGGTGCGGTACGGCTTCCTTCACGGGGGCGCGGGAGCCGTCCGGGCTCGCGTGGGGAGTACGGGGATATGGGCCCTTCGCGCGTCGTACGGGTCCGTCCGACGCCCGTACGGGTGAGCGGTGAGTGAGGGGGTGACGGGTCCGCGCCGCGTGTCGTACGGGAGGCGCCCACACGTCGTGCTGTGTCAGGCGCGCCCCGCCCCCGGGTCCTCCCGTCCCCGCTCCAGCTCCTGGGCTCGGGCGCGGTGTGCGGCGGCCCGGTCCTCGGAGGACTCGGCGAGGCGCTGATGGTGTGCCGGGTCGTCCTGCTGGTAGACGTCCGGCACGCCGTCGAGGTCCTCGTCGCGCTCCTCCTCGGCGCGCAGCCGCGCGTACACCCGGTTGCGCAGCCGCAGCAGGACGGCGGCCAGCAGCACCGCGATAAGCGAGCCGACGAGCACCGCCGCCTTGACCTCGTCGGTGAGGCGGGCGTCGTCCGTGAAGGCCAGTTCCCCGATGAGGAGGGACACGGTGAAGCCGATGCCCGCGAGCACGGAGACCGCGAAGAGATCGGACCAGGACAGCTCCTCGCTGAGCGAGGCCCGTGTGAAACGTGCCGTCAGCCACGTGCCCCCGAAGATCCCCACCGCCTTGCCGACGACGAGCCCGAGGACCACCCCCAGCGTCTCCGGGCGGGTGAAGATGTCGGCGAGCGCGTCGCCGCCCACCGCGACCCCCGCGGAGAACAGCGCGAAGAGCGGCACCGCCACCCCGGCCGAGAAGGGGCGGACCAGGTGCTCGACCCGCTCCCCGGGTGACGTCTCCTCACCCTCCTCGCGGTGGCAGCGCAGCATGAGGCCCATCGCGACGCCCGCGATCGTCGCGTGCACGCCGCTGTTGTACATGAGCCCCCAGATCACCAGCGCGAGCGGCACGTACACGTACCAGCCCCGCACCCGCAGCCGGCGCAGCAGGAACCAGAAGACGACGAGCCCGGCGACGGCCCCGCCGAGCGCGACGAAGTCCAGGTCGCTCGTGAAGAAGACCGCGATGATCAGGATCGCGAACAGGTCGTCGACGACCGCGAGCGTCAGCAGGAAGGCGCGCAGCGGCGAGGGCAGCGCGGTGCCGAGCACGGCGAGCACGGCTAGCGCGAAGGCGATGTCCGTCGCGGTCGGGACCGCCCAGCCCCCCCGGTCGCCGCCGCCGACCGTGTTGACGAGCGTGTACACGAGCGCGGGCGCGATCATCCCGCACGCCGCCGCCACCACGGGCAGCAGCGCGGCCTTGGGATCGCGCAGGTCGCCCGCGACGAGTTCGCGCTTCAGCTCGGCCCCCGCGACGAAGAAGAACACCGCGAGCAGCCCGTCCGCCGCCCAGTGCTCCACCGAGAGGCGCAGCCCGAGCGACGCGGGCCCGACGTGGAAATCGCGAACGGTCTCGTAGCTGTGCGACAGCGGCGTGTTCGCCCAGACGAGAGCGAGGACGGCGGCGACGAGGAGCAGCACGCCGCCGAGCGTCTCGGCGCGCAGGGCGTCCGTGAGGTAGCGGTACTCGGGCAGGGGGAGGCGTCCGAGAAAACGGCGCCCGGGAGAGGGCAGGCGGGTGCTGGGCACAGGGGTCTCCAGGTCCGGCCCGTGCGGGCGCGGTTCGACGTCAGGTGATCACACGCCGACCAGGCTTCCCGGCACCCCTCTTCGTTTGTCGGTACGCAGGGCGTACGAGACCAGCCTAACGAACCGCTGCGGACGGGGGCCCGGGCCACCGCTCGCTCCGGCCCGTAGAGGCCACCGGTCCGGAGGCGGCACGTCGCGCTGCCCTCTCGGAGTGCGGTGTACATCCGTACACTGAGTTCACATCTGTACGCCGGACGTGCGCCTGAGTACTCGGTGCACACTCGTGCATCGAAGTGCAGGTGTACACCGAGAGTACGGATGTACGCCGGAACGCGTCCGTAGACCGGGAGTACATCCGTACATCGGGAGTACGCCCGTACACCGGGAGTGCACCCGTACACCGAAGTACATCCGTCCACGGGGGTACACCCGCACACCCGCCCCTCCCACGACGAAGGGACGAGCCCCGAAGGACCCGTCCCTTTCTCGGCCTGCGGAGACCTCAGTCGTCACTGCCGCCGGAGGCGGGCAGCTTCGACTGGATGAGGTCCATCACCGAGGAGTCCGTCAGCGTCGTGACGTCTCCCAGCTCGCGGTTCTCCGCCACGTCGCGCAACAGCCTCCGCATGATCTTCCCGGACCGCGTCTTCGGCAGCTCGGCGACCGCCATGATCCGCTTCGGCTTGGCGATCGGCCCGAGCGTCGCGCCCACGTGGTTGCGCAGGTCCGCGACCAGGTCCTCCGACTCCGTGGCGGAGCCGCGCAGGATCACGAACGCCACGATGGCCTGACCCGTGGTCTGGTCGGCGGCGCCGACGACCGCCGCCTCGGCGACCGCCGGGTGCGAGACGAGCGCCGACTCGACCTCGGTCGTGGAGATGTTGTGCCCCGAGACGAGCATGACGTCGTCGACCCGGCCGAGCAGCCAGATATCCCCGTCCTCGTCCTTCTTCGCCCCGTCACCGGCGAAGTACTTGCCCTCGAAGCGCGACCAGTACGTGTCGATGAAGCGCTGGTCGTCGCCCCAGATGGTGCGGAGCATCGACGGCCACGGCTCCGTGAGCACGAGGTAGCCCCCGCCCCCGTTCCCGACCTCGTTGCCCTCGTCGTCCACGACCGTGGCGGAGATGCCGGGCAGCGGGGTCTGCGCGGAACCCGGCTTCGTCTCGGTGACGCCTGGCAGCGGCGAGATCATCATCGAGCCGGTCTCGGTCTGCCACCACGTGTCGACGATCGGCGTCTTGTCGTGCCCGATGTTCTTGCGGTACCACATCCACGCCTCGGGGTTGATCGGCTCACCGACCGAACCGAGCACCCGCAGCGAGGAGAGGTCGAACTTCGCGGGGATGTCGTCGCCCCACTTCATGAACGTGCGGATCGCCGTCGGCGCCGCGTACAGGATCGTCACCCCGTACTTCTGGATGATTTCCCAGAACCGTCCCTGGTGGGGTGTGTCCGGCGTGCCCTCGTACATCACCTGGGTCGCGCCGTTGGAAAGCGGCCCGTAGACGATGTACGAGTGCCCGGTGACCCAGCCGATGTCGGCCGTGCACCAGTAGACGTCCGTCTCCGGCTTGAGGTCGAAGACGGCGTGGTGCGTGAAGCTCGCCTGGGTGAGGTAGCCGCCCGAGGTGTGCAGGATGCCCTTCGGCTTACCCGTGGTCCCCGACGTGTAGAGAATGAAGAGCGGCTGCTCGGCCTCGAAGGCCTCCGGCGTGTGCTCGGCGGACTGGCGCTCGGTCAGCTCATGCCACCACACGTCACGGCCCTCGGTCCACGCCGTGTCCTCGCCCGTGCGGCGGACGACGACGACGTGCTCGACCGTCTCGAAGCGCGAGACGGCCGCGTCCACGGCCGGCTTCAGCGCGCTCGGCTTGCCGCGCCGGTAACCGCCGTCGGCGGTGATGACGACCTTCGCGTCCGCGTCGGCGATCCGCGCCGCGATGGCGTCGGCCGAGAAACCGCCGAAGACGACGGAGTGCATCGCGCCGATGCGCGCGCAGGCGAGCATCGCGGTGACGGCCTCGGGGATCATCGGCAGGTACACCGCGACCCGGTCCCCCTTGCCGACACCCAGCTCGATCAGGCCGTTCGCCGCGCGCGAGACCTCGTCCTTGAGCTGCGCGTACGTGATGCTGCGGCTGTCGCCCGGCTCGCCCTCGAAGTGGATCGCGACCCGGTCGCCATTGCCCGCCTCGACATGGCGGTCCACGCAGTTGTACGCGACGTTCAGCTTGCCGTCCGCGAACCACTTGGCGAACGGCGGGTTCGACCAGTCCAGGGTCTCGGTGGGCTCGGTCTCCCAGCTCAGCCGGCGCGCCTGCTCGGCCCAGAAGCCGAGGCGGTCCTCGCGCGCCCGCTCATAGGCGTCCGCCTTCACGTTGGCGTGCGCCGCCAGCTCCGCCGGCGGCGCGAACTTGCGCTCTTCCTTGAGCATGTTGGCGATTGACGAACGCTCGCTCACTGACCCACCGTCCCGTGGTGTAGACCAATTCTGTCCTGCCATGGGGATTCAACGCTTGCGGAGACACGAGGTCAACCCCCGCAAAGCGGACCCGCCGGGGCGCGCTTGAACCAGGCGGCCCCGCAACCCTTGACACGTACGTCCCAGGTCGGAGGTTCATCCGCCACGCCCCCGGGTGCGCGCACGCGCCGCCCGCTCCCACGAAGCGACCTGCCCGGTGACACCCCAACAGCCCTGCTTCTCCCGCTTCTGCTCATCCGCCCCGACTCGCACTCCCCGCCGCCCGGCGGCGTGTCTCCGCCGGGCAGCGGGCGTGCGAGCCCTGAAGGCGGCAGGCGCTTGGGGCGGCGGGGCGTGACGGGGGGGTGAGAGCGCCCCGGTGGGGCGGCGACGGGCGCGGCCCGGCGGAACGGCGTGGCTCCGCCCTCGTACGTATGGGCCTGGAGCAGCCGTACGTACAAGGGCGGGCGTCTTGAGGTGGGCGTTTCCGTGCGGGGGCCGTCGGCGGACAGGCGCACCCGGGGGCCAACCGCGGGTGAGTCGGCCTCCTCGCGCCGATCTCTCACGGATGCCCGCGCGGCTCAGGCGGGTACGGGCCGCTCCGGCTCCTGGGCGGCGCTCACCTCCTCGAAGACCGGTGCCGCTCCGTCGATGTCCTCACGCAGCAGGTACGCCTGGGCCTCGCCGACGTGGAAGTACATGCCGTGCAGCGCGAGGCTGCCCTCGGCGAGCCTGCGGGCCACCGCGGGATGCCCCCGCAAGTGGTCCAACTGCTGCACGATGTTGACGAGGCAGAGCTGCTCGGCGATGTCGGCGGGCTCGCGCCGTGCGAAACCGGGGAGAGTGCTCGCGTCCCCCCGCAGTCGCGCGAGGCTCGGCGCCCCGTACCGCAGCCACCGCCACAGCGGCGACAAGGGCACGTCGGCCCTCTCGTCGCCCACGGCGCCGCCGCGCCGCTCGTCCTCGCTCAACAGCGCCTGCATCGCGCCGCACCCGGAGTGCCCGCACACGGTGATCGACTCGACGCGCAGCACGTCGACCGCGTACTCGATCGCGGCTCCCACCGAGTCGTCCCCGCTCAGAGCCCCGGCCCCGCTCACCGAACCGGTGCCGCTCCCCGCAGAGGCGTCCGCGGTGGCGTTCGCGCCAGGCGGGGGGACGAGATTTCCCACGTTGCGGACGGTGAAGAGGTCGCCCGGACCGCTCGCCGTGATCATGCTCGTGACGAGACGTGAGTCCGCGCAGGTGAGGAAGAGCTGCGAGGGCCGCTGCCCCTCCCGGGCGAGGCGGGCGAGTTCCTCCCGCATGTGGGGTGCCGTGTCGCGCTGGAACGCGCTGATCCCCGAGATGAGGCGCTGCGCCCCCCTCCCGGCGCCGATCGACGCCGCCACCGGACCGAGCGCCGCCGACCTGCGGTGGTGGTGCCAGGGCGTCCAGAGACGGCGAGGGACGCGCGGTCCCGCCGCCGGTTCGGTGGTGCGGGGGCCGACCGGACCGGTCACGCTGACCGCGCCCCCCTGCGCGGTGTGCGAGGTCCGCCAGTCCTGCAGCGTCTCGAAGGCGGCGTGGTCCATGAACGAGCCGTCCAGCTCGACGACCACGGTGGCCTTCGCCGGTACGTGGTGCAGCGTCCGGCTGAGCCGGGGCACGGCCAGGAAGGTCAACTGACCGCGCACGTGTACGAGGTGGTGCCCCGCCCGCTCGTGATGGACGATCCGGGTGCGGCTCAGCCGGTGCAGGGCGAGACCGACCGCGACGGCGATGCCGAGACCGACCCCTTCGAGCACCCCGAGGAAGACGACACCGCACGTCGTCACTCCATAGACCAGGAACTCCCGGTGCCGTGTCACTGTCCTGATGTGGAGCAGATTGACCATCTGGATGCCCACGGACATCACGAGCGCGGCGAGCACGGCCAGCGGGATGTACTGGAGCAGGGGCACCGCGAGCAGCGCGGCGACCAGGACCCACATCCCGTGCAGCATCGTGGAGGCACGGCTCACCGCGCCCGCGTTGATGTTGGCGGTGCTGCGGACGGCGACCCCGGCGACGGGCAGACCGCCGAGGCCGCCCGAGACGATGTTCGCCGCGCCCTGGCCGAGGAGTTCGCGATCGAGGTTCGACCGCGGCACCCGTACCGCCTGCTCGGGCCGAGCGGCGACGAGTTTGTCGACGGCGACCGCCCCGAGCAGTGACTGCACACTCGTGACGAGTGTGATGGTCACGACCCCGGCGACGATGCCGCCGAGAGGGCCCTCCGGGAGCGCGGGCAGGGCGTGGTTGCTCCACGAGGGCAGGTCCACGCGGGGCAGCGAGAGCCCGGCGAGCGCCGCGACGAGTGTCGCTGTGGTGACCGCGACGAGCGTGGCGGGCAGCACTTTCGCGAGCCGCGCGGCGCGCCCCGGCAGTTTGGGCCACAGGTAGAGCACGGCGAGCGTCAGCACGCTCATCGCGAGCGCCGCCCACCGCGTCTCCGCGAGCTGCGCCGGAAGCCCGCGCAAATTGTCCAGTACGCTGCTCTGCGGTGTACCGCCAAGCACGATGTGCACCTGCGCGACCGCGATCGTGATGCCGATGCCGGCAAGCATCCCGTGCACGATCGCCGGGCTCACCGCGAGCGCGGAACGCGCCACGCGGAGCATCCCGAGCCCGAGCTGGCATACCCCGGCGAACACGGTGATCGCGCAGGTCGCCCGCCAGCCGTACTGCTGGATGATGTCGGCCGTCACGACGGTGAGCCCGGCCGCCGGTCCGCTCACCTGGAGCACCGAGCCCCCGAGCCGTCCCGCGATCAGCCCGCCCACAGCGGCGGCGACGAGTCCCGACTGAAGCGGCGCCCCCGTCGCCAGCGCGATGCCGAGCGAGAGCGGCAGGGCGATGAGGAACACGGAGATCGAGGCGGAGAGGTCGACGGCCTCCGGGAGGCGGAAGCGGGGCCGTGAACGCGGAGCGGTGTCGTGTGGCTTGGGTGTGCCGGGGCGGGCGGAGCCGTGATCGGAGGGCCCGTGCGGGGCTGTGCCGGGGCGGGCGTCGGTGGGGGGCGTGGGGAGTTCGGTCGTACGGGCGGGGCTGGGCGCGGTGGCCTCGGCCATACCGGGGCCTGGCGTGTCGGGGAAGGGCAGGGCGGAGTCTGCCTCGCGGGGGCAGGGCGCGCCGGAGTCGGTAGCGGCTTTGCCTAGATCCGGGCCGTGTCCGGCGGTGTCGAGGCCAGGGCTCTCCTCGGGCTCCGGCGGTCCGTGCGAGGTGTGTGTGTTTACGCGAGAGGTCATGTTCCCGTCTCCTCCGGGGCTGCGCGGTCGCGTCAGTGCGCGGCCGTGGGTCACGGCGTACAGCGGCGGGATGCGTGGTGTGCGGGGGTGCGCTGAGTGTGCGGTTGGTGGCTGTCTGCGAGGGCCCGCGGGCCGGGACGTGCGCGCGAGGTGGGGTGGGGAGAGGCGACGCGCCGGTTTCGTAGGGCCTTCGAGCACGGTGTTTCAACACTTGGTAAATGGATCGTAATTGAGAGTAAAGGATTGTTGCCGTCTATCGGGGCAAACAGTCCATTACTTCACCTGCGCGAGTGATTAATCATTTTGTACGGCTTGTCAGTCCATGACGGAATCGCCCCGTGTGTGACCTTGGCGCGGACCTCGGCCGGACCCTTCCCGCCTGCGGGACGCGGTGCGGCCCACGTGAGCGATGCAAGGAAGAAGGTGGGCCGTCATGGCAACCACCAGAAGAATGACGGCGGTGGCCACAGTGGCCGCCGCCTGTGCCGTCGCCCTCACCGGCTGCGGGGGCGGCGCCTCCCACGACACCGGTCACTCCGCGGCCCAGGGCAAGAAGGAGAAGGCCGAACCGGCTCCTGCTCCCAAGAACGCCGTCCGCCTCATCGGCGACGGCTCGACCGCCTTCACCGGCGTCCAGCCGCACCAGCTGCGTCCTGAGAAGCTCAAGGCGGGTCAGGAGCCCCCTCAGTTCGTCGTCTTCTCCTGGGACGGGGCGGGCGAGGACGGCCAGAAGCTCTTCTCGCACTTCCGCAAGGTCGCCAAGGAGAACAACGCGACTATGACCTTCTTTCTCAGCGGGGTCTACATGCTCCCCGGCGCGAAGAAGGACCTCTACCACCCGCCCATGCACTCCCCGGGCCGCTCCGACATCGGCTTCAACGACCTCAAGGGCATCCGCGACACCGTCGACCAGGTTCGTGGGGCCTGGCTGGACGGCCACGAGATCGGCACCCACTTCAACGGCCACTTCTGCGGCAAGGGTGGCGGTGTCGGCGAGTGGTCCGTCGCGGACTGGCGCAGCGAGATCAACCAGGCCAAGCAGTTCGTGAAGACGTGGAAGACCAACACCTCCACCGGCAAGGCCGACCCGCTCCCCTTCGACTACGACAAGGAGCTCATCGGCGCGCGCACCCCCTGCCTCGAAGGCCAGAAGAACTTCATGGCCGCCGCGGGGCCGATGGGCTTCCGCTACGACAGCAGCGGTGTCCGTGAACAGGTCTGGCCCACCAAGAAGCAAGGCATGTGGGACCTCTCGATGCACATGGTCCCCATGCCCGGCCATACCTACGAGACCATCTCGATGGACTACAACTTCCTGGTCAACCAGTCCGGGACGACTCAGGGCGACCCCGCCAAGCGCGAGTTCTGGGGCAACCAGATGCGCCAGGGCCTCATGGAGTCCTTCGACCGCTCCTACCGCGGCAACCGCGCCCCGGTGATCATCGGCAACCACTTCGAGTCCTGGAACGGCGGCACGTACATGCGCGCCGTCGAAGACGTGGTCAAGTCGGTCTGCCACAAGAAGGGCGTCCGCTGCGTCTCCTTCCGCGAACTCGCCGACTGGCTCGACGCTCAGGACCCCGCGACCCTCGCCAAGCTCCAGAAGCTCGGTGTCGGCCAGGCTCCCCAGGGCGGCTGGGGCTCGCTCGACTCTCCTGCCCCGGCCGCCGCCGACGCCGCCGCGGGTGCCCAGCCGCAGAAGAAGGGGGAGGCGGAGAAGAAGCACTGAGCTGGGCGGGGACCAACGAAGCAGGCCCCTGCGGGGCCGGCGTCCCACAGGGTCCCGCCCCTCCGGGACCGTCCTCGCGCAGTGCGTCCCCGGAACCGTTCAGCGCTCCCACGACTGACGGAAGCGCCCCGGCCGGTCCCCGCTGACACATAGCGGCACGGCCGACAACCGGTGAGATGTGGTGGGGTCCGTCGCGACGGACCCCACCGGCTCCGTGCCCGGACCGGCATTCGGGGTGCCGGTCCGGGTCGGGGCCCTGGGCTGATCGTATGGTTCCCGGGCCGGGGGAGGGGCCGGTTCGGGAGAACGACGCAGACCGTGGCCCGGACGCTACACCGGCCACCCGTCCCCGTGTCACGCCTCGCACCTTCCGCGACCCCCACCCTCGCAGTCCCCGTCCGTTTCCCCCCGTCCGGTCCGTTCCGCACCGACACTTCTGCGGCACGCGGCCCCGCCCCGCACATTCCCCGCCGCACAAGGGCTCCAGGCACCCGGACACCGGCCCCGCCCCCTCGAACCGAGCCCCGGCCAACCCCCGTCGGCCTCTCGTTCTTTCGTCCCGCCGCCGTCAACCTCGCGCCTCTCCGGAACCCCTCCTTCGAGGTGCCGCGGGCAGTCAACAAACCGCCCACGGTTCGCCCGCCCGTGTCGCAGCGGCCCCTTCGGCCTGCGGCATCGGAGACAGCCCGAGGCGCCCGCACCTCGCGCGCCGCCCCCAATGCCGGCGACCGCCCGTCGTCAGATCGCGTCAGTCATCGCGTCCTGGCCGAGTACGTACCGCAGACCGGCCAGCACTCGGCGTCCGCCCACTCTGGTTCAGGAGAAATCGGGGTCGACTTGTGAGGCGAGGTTCGCCCCGGCCCGATCATTGCCCCAGCTCCGCGCGCTCTTCGGATGGAAGTGGAGCATCTGCCGCGTGTACCGCCCCTCAGCCCCGCCGCGCGTACATGGCGTCCGTGCACTTCTGGAGAACGACCAGAGCCGCTTTGTTCTCCTCCCCCAACTCCCCGAACGGCGCCGAGCGCCCCTTCTCCATCGCCCGCATCGCGACCTGCCCACCGTCACCAACAGGTCCTCGACGACCTCGCCCGCAAGAACGTGAGGTCGTCCGGCTCCCCCACCTTGATGCCCACGACCCGGAGCGCGACCCCCAAATTCCCCGCGTACTCCTTGTACTGGCGGTAGACCGACACCCCGCCAGGTCGACTCCGTCGCCAGGAACGCCGTGTCGAACCGGGTGAACACGCCGGAGGCGAAGGAATCCGCGCCGGCGGTCAAGCCCACCGCCACGTACTCGTCCCGACCGCCGACGAGGTGGTTCAGGTGCAGCTCCACTGCCCCGGCCTTCGAGTGGTAGCAGGCCATCCCCAGGTCCGCCTCGGGGAACGGCCCGGTGACCATGAGCCGGGCGTCCGCTCCGTTCAGCTTCACCCGCCGCACACAGGCGTCGTGCACGGGGTCGGCCTCCGCCACCCGCAGCGGACGGGAACCAGCAGCCCCCGGCGGCATTGTCTTGATCACGGCGTCGACAGAGGCGATACGGGGGTTGCTCCCTCCTATGTACTCCTCTTGATGAGCGGAGACGCACGCCCATCGCGGGCAGGTGGGCGGCCTCCTCCTGGGTCATGCCCAGGGCCACGCCGAAATGCTGGTTGACGTCGGCGTCCACCGCCGGGACAGAGGCACCGTCCGCGCGAGGTGACGGACGAAAAGTGAGGCCAGGGCAGGGTGTCTTGCCGCTGCCACCCATCCTTACGAAGCGGATCCTCCTGTTCACCTAGCGTGAGAGTGCGTGATGCCTCGTGGTCAATGCGCGTGAAGAACACCACTCCTTCGAGGGGGCAGCACCCCGACTGCGTAGGGTCTTACTCATGAGTACGACAGCAGCGGGCGCCGACCCGTTCGCCGCCCTCGCGGACCTGCCGGGGGTGCCCGAGGCGGTCGAATCCGTCCGCACCGCCGTGGACCGGGTCTACGCCCACCGCGTCATGCGGCGCCGCAGCAACGAGATCAGCTCCGAGGCGGCGCTGCGGGGCGCCCGTGCCTCCGCCGCGCTCGACGGAGCCGACTGGGCGCTGGAGGAGGTACGTCGACGCACCGACTTCGGCTCGGAGTCAGAGGCGCGCACCGTGGGCGCGGCGTTGCGGTTGAGCGCTGAGGCGGGACAGCTCCTTTCGGTGTGGGGCCAGTCGCCTTTGCGTGTACTGGCCCGGCTGCACGTGGTGGCCGAGGCCAGAGAGGCTCCCGAGGTGGGACGTCCTCGGGTGGCGGGTGAGGGCGTCGAGGACAGCCACCTCGGCCTCGCTCTCCCCGACGCCGCCGAGACCGCGAGCAGGCTGGAGGGACTGGCCGGCCTGCTCGCCTCCGGCTCCAAGGCGCCCGCCCTGGTCGTCGCCGCCATCGTGCACGGCGAACTCCTCGCCCTGCGACCTTTCACGACACGCAACGGACTGGTCGCGCGCGCCGCCGAGCGCATCGTGCTGGTCGGTTCGGGCCTTGACCCGAAGGCGGTGTGCCCCGCCGAGGTGGGGCACTCGGAGCTGGGAGCCGAGGAGTACTCCCGGGCTCTGGGCGGATACGTCACCGGCACCCCGGCGGGTGTGGCGAGCTGGATCCGGCACTGCGCGCGTGCGGTGGAACTCGGCGCGCGCGAGTCCACCGCCGTGTGCGAGGCGCTTCAGCGTGGGGCTGCCTGAAGCACCCTCCCCGAGTGGGTGAGCCGTCGGCGACGGCCTCCTGGCACCGCTTTCGGTGCGAGGGCTCGGGGGGATCACGAGGCGGGGCGGCTCAGCTCGTGACGGAGCGGCGGCGGCTGGAGTACCAGACCAGGCCGGCGGCGGCGACGGCGCCGAACGCCGCTGCGGCGAAGAGGACCGGGGTGGGCGGCCGGAACCTCGGCAGGCGCTGCTTGAGCCGTACCGGACGATGGAAATCCAGTACCTGCCACTCGCGGGCCAGTGCCTCCTTTCGCAGGGTGCGGTCAGGGTTGACCGCTGACGGGTGGCCCACTGCCTCCAGCATCGGCAGGTCGGTCGCCGAGTCGCTGTAGGCGTAGCAGCGGGTCAGGTCGTAGCCTTCGGTCGCGGCCAGCTCCTTCACCGCTTCGGCCTTGGTGGGGCCGTAGGCGTAGTACTCCACCTCACCCGTGTAGCACCCGTCCTCACCCACCACCATGCGGGTCGCTACCACCCGGTCGGCGCCCAGCAACTCACCGATCGGCTCGACCACTTCGGCTCCCGAGGTGGAGACGATCACCACGTCACGCCCGGCCGCGTGGTGCTCCTCGATCAGGGATGCAGCCTCGTCGTAGATGATCGGGTCGATGAGGTCGTGCAGGGTCTCGGCCACGATCTCCTTCACCTGTCGCACGTTCCAGCCACGACACAGGGAGGAGAGGTAGGAGCGCATCCGCTCCATCTGGTCGTGGTCGGCGCCGCCCACGAGGAAGACGAACTGCGTGTACGCCGTTCGCAGGGCGGCTCTGCGATTGATCAGCCCGCCTTGATAGAAGGACTTGCTGAACGTGAGTGTGCTCGACTTCGCAATGACGGTCTTGTCGAGGTCGAAGAAGGCGGCCGTGCGCGGCAAGGAGTGGTTTTCCACGAGGCCGAGCATAGGCGCCCACCATTCGGCGTAAGGCGGCGCGTACGGGTTTGCCTGAGAGGACCCTCGGGTACACCATGGAAGTCACGGATCGTTCGCGACCGTGTCCAACACGGCCCGACTCCTCCCCCCCCCGAGTCGGCCGTGGAGACGACCCCCGCTCTCCCCCCCGGCGGGGGTCGTCGTATGTCTGCGGCCGTTTGGTGCGGTTTGTCCGACCCGTCATCGACTTCCTCCTCCTCTGCGCACGACGCGCTCCCACTCCGGCCGCTGGTGCGGTCGAGTGCTCGTGCTGCACAGCCTGTCACGTTCCGTGGTCGGTCGGCCGCACCGAGCTGAAATCTGTGGATAACTTCCGTAGTTCTCCCACTCTCGTCACCGGAATGAGTGACGCGAATATTCACTTCCCCCGAGTTATCCACAGATTTGCCGTCGGGTACTCAATGCCTCCTTGGTCTCTGCAAGCCTGAATGCGTTCGCGAAGAACGACGCACAGCTCGTTACGGGGGTCTTCCTCGGCGGCGAGGTGCTCCATTTCGCGGTGCGCGCATATGCGCGGCAGACCGGGACAGCGGCGCGGACCCCGCGCGGCGGGCGGCAAGGACGATCGAAGGGGAAGCGGAAGTGATGGGTGTCCACGGGGGAAAAGGCGAAGGGGTCCGGGCCGGCGCGGGACGGGACGAGGCAAGGCCCACGCATGCAGGAAACTCCATGCAGGGGAGCGCGGCCCAGGCCCGCCCTGGGAAGGCCAGGACGAGTGTGTCCGGGAAGGAGACAAAGGAGGGGCGCCCGCCCGGGCCGCTGATCATCACCGAGGACGCGGAGCTCCTTGACGACGTGCTGCGGTTGTGCGCCGCCGCCGGCGTCCTGCCCGAAGTACGTCAGACGGCGCCCGAACGGCGTGGGGACTGGGAGGCGCCCCCTGTCGTCCTGCTCGGCACCGACGTACTGCCCCGCTTTTCGGGGGTGAACCGCAGGCCAGGGCTGCTCGTACTGAGCCGTCTTCCTGTCACCGGGCCCGGCATCTGGCGGCACGCCGTGGAGACGGGCGCCGAGCACGTGCTCGTGCTCCCCGACGCCGAGGAGTGGCTCACTGACCGGCTCGCCGAAGTCGCCGAAGTGGCCGAGGGCGGGACCGTGGAACCCGCCCTCACCGTCGGCGTCATCGGCGGTCGGGGCGGCGCCGGTGCCTCAACACTCGCCTGCGCCCTGGCGCTTGCCTCCGCGGCCGACAACAGGAAGACGCTCTTGGTGGACGCCGACCCGTGGGGCGGCGGAATTGATGTGGTGCTCGGCGCCGAGCGACAAAACGGCCTGCGCTGGCCCGACTTCGCCCGCTCCCGGGGCCGGGTGAGCGGCAGCGCGCTGGAGGAGTCCCTGCCCGCGGCGCACGGTCTGCGCGTCCTGAGCTGGGACCGGGGAGAGTTCGACGGCGTCCCGCCCGAGGCGGTGCGTGCGGTTCTCGCGGCCGGGCGACGCCGCGGCGGAGCCGTTGTCGTCGATCTGCCGCGCCGCTGCGACGCCGAGGTGGCGGAGGTGCTGCGCCAGCTCGACCTCGTACTGCTTCTCGTCCCCAAGGAACTGCGTGCTCTCGCCTCGGCGCGCAAGGTCGCCGCGAGCCTCGGCGCCCTGACGCCCGATGTCCGGCTCCTCGTGTCCGGGCCGCCCCTTCCCGCGGCCACCGAACTGGACACGGCCGAAGTAGTGCGGCTGCTCGGACTGCCGTTCGTCGGCGAAGTGCCCTGGGAGGGCGGCCTCGGGCGCGCGCAGGCGACGGGACGGCCGCCCGGCTCGCGCGGCCCGCTCGCACGGTTCTGCCAGGACTTCTGGGACGAGGCCGCAGCACCGCAGCAGGAAACGTCCAGACGTCACCGGGGAAGGAAGGGCGTACGAGGCGCCCACGTGCGGAGCGCCCGTCGAGAGCGACCCACGCCACCGGGCGGCCCGGAGACCCCGCCCCCCGCCTCGGCGGGAGCGCGTGACAGCGGTGCCGCGCATCGTACGGCTGAGGCGAGGGGGTTCGGGAGCGGTACGCGCGTGCTCGGCCGTCGCCCCGTCGGGGCATGGCCCGAGGGCAGCCGCCCGACCCGGCCTCTACGGCGCGTACACACGACGGCGGGCCCCCAAGGCGCGCGGGACCACGCGGTGGAGGAGCAGACGGCGCTCGCCTACCGGGCCGCCGTGCGCGAAGCGGGAGCACGCCGGTGATCGCCACCGCCGAAGGGCTCCTCGACGGAGTACGCCGCTGGCTCGCGGAGAGAGGCGCTGAACCCACCCCGGCCAAGGTCGCGCTCGCCGTGCGGGAACAGGGCGGCGTACTGGGCGACAGCGAGGTGCTGCGCTTCACGCATCTGCTGCGCTGTGAACTCATCGGCGCCGGGCCGCTCGAACCGCTGCTCGCCGATCCGGACGTGACGGATGTCCTGGTCTCCGCGCCGGACAGGGTCTGGGTGGAGCGCGGCGGCGGCCTGGAGCTGAGCGGTGTGCGCTTCGCCGACGCCGCGGCGGTACGCCGACTCGCGCAGCGTCTCGCCGCCGTCGCCGGCCGACGCCTCGACGACGCCCACCCCTGGGCGGACGCCCGCCTGCCCGACGGGACGCGCTTGCACGCGGTGCTGCCCCCGGTCGCGGTCGGCTCCGCCTGCCTGTCCCTGCGCGTCGTGCGCCCCCGCGCCTTCACTTTGGCCGAACTCACGGAGGCCGGCACGATTCCTCCCGGCGGGGACATGGTGCTGCGCGCGCTCGTCGCAGGCCGTCTCTCCTTCCTGGTCAGTGGTGGTACCGGGACGGGCAAGACGACGCTGCTGAGCGCGTTGCTCGGCCTCGTCGGGCCGGAAGAACGCCTCGTACTGGCCGAGGACTCCGCCGAGCTGAGGCCCGCGCATCCCCACGTCGTGCGGCTGGAGACGCGGCCCGCCAACCAGGAGGGCACGGGCCGTGTCACCCTCCAGGACCTCGTCCGGCAGGCGCTGCGGATGCGGCCCGACCGGCTCGTGGTCGGCGAAGTGCGTGGCGCCGAGGTCGTGCACTTGCTCGCCGCCCTCAATACGGGCCACGAGGGCGGGTGCTGCACTGTGCATGCCAATACGGCTTCCGACGTCCCGGCGCGTCTGGAGGCGCTCGGCACCGCTGCGGGGCTCGACCGCGCCGCGCTGCACAGCCAGGTGGCTGCCGCGCTCTCCGTGGTCCTTCACCTGGTCAGGGACAGCGCGGGCCGGCGCAGGATCGCCGAGATCCGGGTGTTCGCGCGCGACCCGGCAGGGCTCGTCGTGACGGTGCCCGCGCTGCGCTGGGGCGAGCGGGCCTTTGTACGCGAGGAAGGCTGGCCGCGGCTCCGGGAGTTGCTGCGCGAACGAGGCCAGGAGCTCGCGTCATGACAGGGCAGTCATGGGCGCCGCTCGCGGAGGCGGTGCCGGGGCCTGTCGGGGTGCTCGGCTCACCCGCCTGGGCGCTCGTGCTGGCAGTGGTGGGTCTGGTGGCGGTGCGCCGGGTCGGGCGGCCGGGCCCCGCGAGGGCCAGGGCATTGCTGAGCGGCGGCGCGGGGCTTGAGTCGGCCAAGACGTGGCGGCGTGCCCTCGTGCGACTCAAGGCAGAGTGGCGCCCCGAGTGGTGGTGCCCGCCGGGGGCGGTAGCGGTGGCGCTACTGGCGGGCTCCTTCATCCCTCTGGTGCTGGCGCTGCCCGCCTGGCCACTCGTGCGCCGCATGTGCCGCGCCCGGGCGGCGGGCCGGGCGCGGGCCGCACGGGCGGATGCGGTGGTGGTGCTGTGCGGACTCCTGGCCGGCGAGGTACGGGCCGGGAGCGGACCGGCTGAGGCCCTGGCCCATGCGGTGAACGCCTGTGGCGAACTCGGCCCGGCACGGGCTGACATCCTCGCCGCGGCCCGCTTCGGCGGGGATGTCCCTGCGGCATTGCACGAGGCGGCGCGGGTGCCGGGCGCCGAGGGCTTGGTCGGTCTGGCCGCCTGCTGGCGTGTGGCCCTCGACCGGGGAGCCGGGCTCGCGGTCGGCCTGGAGCGACTGGAGCGTGCGCTCCTCGCCGACCGGGATCAGCGCGCGGACCTCCTCGCGCAACTGAGCGGAGCGCGCGCGACGGCGTGGCTCCTGGCCGCGTTGCCGCTCCTCGGACTGCTTCTCGGCTCGGCGGTCGGAGCGGCACCGCTACGCGTGCTCTTCGGCTCGGCCCCGGGGTTCGTCTGCCTCGTGATCGGAAGCGCGCTGGAGGCAGCCGGCGTGTGGTGGTGCCTGTGGCTCGTACGGCAGGCGCAGCGCGGCGCGGGGGTGGCGCGGTGAACGCCGAGGCCGTCCACAGGGTGGGGATTGCGTTGTGGGCGCTGACCCTGGTCCTTCTCCTGGGAACGCTGTTCGTCCGCCGCCAGCAAGCGGCTGCGCGGGGCCGTGGTCGGCGGCTGTTCGGTGCGGCGGGTGGCGGCTCCCGGCTCCGTACGGGCATACGGGCGGGACCTGTCACGCCCCGGCGGTGGGTGAGCGTCGCGGGGGCGGGGTGCACCGTGTGGGCCTTGGCCGGCGAGACGACGGGTCTGGCCTGCGGGATCGCGGTGGCCCTCCTCATGCACCGGTGGATGTGCGCGGACGACATACGCCGGTCGAGGCGCGGGCCAGTGGAGGACGCGAGGCCAAGGCTTTCCTGGCGGCCCCGGCAGCGGGAGGGCGGGACTCCGGCCGATCTGCCGCTCGCGGCGGATCTGCTCGCCGCCTGCGTGGCGGCAGGCGCGGGGCCCGTGGAGGCGGCGGAAGCGGTGGGTAGCTCGCTCGACGGGCTGGTCGGGGAGCGATTGCGGCATGTCGCGGCGGAGATCCGGCTGGGCGGGGAACCGGAGCGGGCCTGGGCCGTCTTCGGCTCGCTGCCCGGGGCGGGCGGGCTCGCGGGCCTGCTCCAGCGCGCCACGATCTCCGGCGCCCCGGTCGCGGCACCGGCCCTGGCACTTGCGGCGGACTGCCGCGCTCGCTGGGCGCGTACCGCCACCGCGGCGGCGCGGCGGGCCGGGGTGCTCGTGACGGCACCGCTCGGCCTCTGCTTCCTGCCAGCCTTCCTGATCCTCGGGGTGGCGCCCGTACTGCTGGGGCTGGCGGGGGAGTTGACGCGCCGCTGAGTGGAGCGGCGACGAAGGACAGCTCGGCGTGCGGACAGCCCGTCGAGGCGGAAAGGAAACGAAGGAGTACGTGGTGAGGAACAACGTGAAGGCTGTACGGGAGACGCGGGGCAAGGGCGCGGGTACGCGCGGAACGGTCGCGCGGGGCCACACGCCCGGTAGGAGGCGGGGCCGGGCCGCCGCCAAGGCCAGGACGCGGCGGGACCTTACGAACGAGCGTCTCGTCATCGCTCGTGGCTGCCGCGCTCTCGCTGCCGGTGCGCGCCAGCGGGGCGCTCCGGGAGATCACGAGTCAGACAATCACCTGAGGGGTGCTCACCTGTCAGCAGGCGCGGTGCCGCGGCCCGATGGGGAGCGGGCGCCGGGGTGTACGGCGGTGAGCCGGCGCCCGGTGGGGGATGTCTTGAGGGAGGGGCGCTCGGCGGAGTTCCGCTTGGTGAAGCCCGCGAAAGGAGGTGGCTCAGCGGAGTCGGACGGCTTGGTAAGGGTGGACGGCTCCGCAGGGGGCCGCGATTCCGCAGGGTCGGGCGAGCCCCCGGTGCCCAGCGATCCGGCGGAGCCCGTGCGTGTAGGGGCGGGTACCGGTCGCAGGAAGGCGAAGGGCCGTGGCCGAAAGCGGCGTAATAGGCGGAGCGTGGAGGGCCGTGCCCCTGTCTCCGGTCCGCGAAATTCGGCGCCCCCGGGGGTGAGGAAGGCCGGTGACGGCGCCGCGGTGGTTGCCGGGGCCGAGAAGCCGAAGACCGGCCCTCTGCCGGTGGACGGGGAGAGCGGTGCGGGGCTGGTGCGGGCCGGAGCGGAGTTGGCGCGGGCGCGGCGCCGGGCGGAAGTGCTCGCCCGTCAGCGGTCCACGGTGGACGGGGGCGCGGATTTTTCCCGGTACCACCGCAGGGACGCGGCGCGCCGGGAGCTGATGCGGCGGCGCATCCGCTGGACCTTGCGGCAGGCGACGAAGGAGGTGCGGGGGCGGGGCGATCTCGGGATGGCGACCGCCGAGTACGCCGTCGCGCTGCTCGCTGCCGTGGGGCTCGCGACGGTGCTCTACAAGGTCGTCACAGGTGGGGCGGTGCAATCGGCATTGCAGGCCGCGGTGATGAAGGCGCTCCGTGGGTGAGAGGCGTGGTGCCGGGCGGCGTGCTGTGCGGGCCGCCGCCCGGTGGCGGCACTCGCTCGGCCGTTCGCCTGCGCGCGGAGGTGACATGGGGATGGTGACGGCGGAGTCTGCGGTGGTCCTGCCTCTTCTCGTGGTGGTGACGCTGGCCCTGGTGTGGGCCCTGTTCGCGGCGGCGGCGCAGGTGCGGTGTGTGGACGCCGCCGGTGCCGGCGCCCGGGCCGCCGCTCGGCAGGACCCCGAGGCGCGTGCGGTGGCCACGGCTCGAGGGGTGGCGCCGGAGGGCGCGGAGGTGCGGGTCGAGCGGGAGGGGGACCTCGTACGGGTGACGGTCACGGCCGAGGCGCCGGGGCCGGGCGGGCTCGGGGTGCGGCTCGGATCCTCCGCCGTGGCGCTCGCGGAAGAGACGGTCGGCACGGGGGAGGTGGCGTCGTGAACCTGTCGGGCAGGACCTGGGTGAGGCACCGGCGGGGTGTGGGGGACCGCGGGGCGGCGACCGTGTGGGCCGTGGCGGTGCTCGCGGTGCTCGGAGTCCTCTTCGGCGGCGCCCTCGCCTACGGCCAAGTGGTGTTGGCCAGGCATCGGGCCGCCCAGGCCGCCGACCTGGGAGCGCTCGCCGCCGCGGACACGTGGGCGCGCGGGACGGGCGCGGCCTGCGGCGCGGCCAGGCGGGTGGCCGGGGCGCAGGGCGGTCGGCTCGCCGGGTGCGGGCTGCGCGGGCGGTACGCCGACGTCACCTCGGTGGGGAACGTCGGGCCATGGACGGTACGGGTCAGGGCGCGGGCGGGGCCGCCGGTCGGGGCACTGGGGCCGGGCGGTCCTCCGGGGGTGGGGCCGTGGCAGGGGCGCCCTTCAGGAGTTCGGTGAGGAGGCGGACGGCGGCCCGTTTGTGGAGGGGTTCGTTGCCGTTGCCGCACTTGGGCGACTGGACACAGGAGGGGCAGCCGGAGTCGCACTCGCAGGCGGCGATGGCCTCGCGGGTCGCGGTGAGCCACTCGCGGGCGGTGGCGAAGGCGCGTTCGGCGAAGCCGGCGC
This sequence comes from Streptomyces sp. NRRL F-5630, assembly GCF_000719475.1. GTDB lineage: Bacteria > Actinomycetota > Actinomycetes > Streptomycetales > Streptomycetaceae > Streptomyces. The sequence continues at coordinate 27,287 of NZ_JOGO01000065.1, forward strand.
CGCCGGGGTGGCCGTCGTAGACGAAGACCGTGGGCAGCAGGGTGTCGGGGTGGAGCGGTACGGAGACTCCGCCGATGTCCCAGCGGTCGCACGTGGCGAAGAGCGGGAGGAGACCGATGGAGGCGTGTTCGGCGGCGTGGAGGGCGCCGCCGAGTTGCTGGGGGTGGACGAGGGCCGCGTCGAGCTGGTCGTCGGTGACGGTCCACCACACGGCGCGGGTCCGCAGGTGGCGCGGCGGCAGGTCGAGCTTCGTCTCGCCGAGGACCTCACCGGTCAGGAGCCGACGGCGCAGGTAGGAGACGACCTGGTGGGTCACTTCGACCGAGCCGAAGCACAGGCGGCCCTCGCCCCAGGGGATCGAGCGATCGGTCTCCAGGACGGAGACGGAGGTGGTGTCACGGGCGACGGTCGTATACGGGGGTGACGCCTCCTCGACGAGGGCGACGCTCGCGTCGAGGTCGAAGGTGCGTACCTGGTAGGTGCGGCCCTGGTGGAGGTGGACGGCGCCCTCGTGGACGGTCGTGTGCGAGGCGGAGGCGTCGACGGTGCCGAGGAGGCGGCCGGTGCCCTCCTCCACGATCTGCACCGGGGGGCCGCCCTCACCGCGGATGTCGGTGAGGTCGGCGGCGCGCTCCTTGCGGGTCCAGTACCAGGACAGGCTGCGGCGGCGCAGCAGCTTGGCGGACTCGAGTTGCGGGAGCAGCTCGGCGCTCGCCGGGCCGAACAGGCCCTTGTCCTGCTCGGTCAGGGGCAGTTCGGCGGCTGCCGCGCACAGGTGCGGGGCCAGGACGTAGGGGTTGTCCGGGTCGAGGACGGTGGATTCGACGGGCTGGTCGAAAATCGCTTCGGGGTGGTGGACGAGGAAGGTGTCCAGCGGGTCGTCGCGGGCGACGAGAACGGCGAGGGCGCCTTGCCCCGTACGGCCCGCGCGGCCGGCCTGCTGCCACAGCGAGGCGCGCGTGCCGGGATACCCGGCGATGAGGACGGCGTCGAGTCCGGCCACGTCGACGCCCAGTTCGAGGGCCGTGGTGGCGGCGAGGCCGAGGAGCTCGCCGGAGTGCAGGGCGCGTTCCAGGGCCCGGCGTTCCTCGGCGAGGTAGCCGCCGCGGTAGGCGGCGACGCGGGATGCCAGAGCTCGGTCCCGGTCGGCGAGGCGCTCCTTGGCGATGACGGAGATCAGCTCGGCACCGCGCCGGGAGCGCACGAAAGCGACGGATCTCACACCCTGGAGCGTGAGGTCGGTGAGGAGGTCGGCCGTCTCGGCGGTCGCGGTGCGTCGTACGGGGGCGCCCTTCTCGCCCTGGAGCTCGGTGAGCGGGGGCTCCCAGAGGGCGAAGACGACCTCGCCGCGCGGGGAGCCGTCCTCGGCGACCTCGGCGATCGGCAGGCCCGTGAGCCGTTGTCCGGCGACGGCCGGTTCGGCGGCGGTGGCGGAGGCGAGGAGGAAGACGGGCTCGGAGCCGTACCGGGCGCAGAGCCTGCGCAGCCGGCGCAGGACCTGGGCCACGTGGGAGCCGAAGACGCCGCGGTAGACGTGGCACTCGTCGATGACGACGTACTTGAGCGCCCGCAGGAAGGAGGACCAACGCGGGTGCGAGGGCAGGATGCCCCGGTGGAGCATGTCGGGGTTGGTCAGGACGTAGTTCGCGTACTGGCGGACCCACTCGCGTTCCTCGACGTGGGTGTCGCCGTCGTAGACGGCGGGGCGCACGGCGCGGCCGAGCGGGGCGGCGAGCGCGCGCACGGCGCGCCGCTGGTCGGCGGCGAGCGCCTTCGTCGGGGCCAGGTACAGAGCGGTGGCGCCGCGCCCGTTGGGGGCCTCGGAGCCGTCCAGGAGGGTGGAGAGCACGGGGACGAGGTAGCCGAGGGACTTGCCGGAGGCGGTGCCGGTCGAGACCACGACGGACTCGCCGTTCAGGGCGTGCTCGGCGGCTCGTGCCTGATGGGACCACGGGTGGTCGATGCCGGCCTCCTGCACGGCAGCGATCACTTCCGGCCGAACCCGATGCGGCCAGACGGCATAGCTCGCCGGGCGCGGGGGCAGGTGCTCCGTATGAGTGATGCGCTCAGCGCGGCTCGACCCCCCGGCGAGACGGTCCAGAACCGCTCGGGGAGAGTGCTGTGCGGCCGTGCCCCGAGGGGGCCGGCCGGTCGTGGAGTACGTGGCCATCGACATCGAGTGTGTCACTGGCGCGGCGGACAATGCCCTGAAGGCGTCGTGCGCGCGTACCGGTAAGTGATTGAATGCCATGGCGGCTGGCGAACCGTCCCGGGGGCTCAGGCCGAGGTGTCCCGAGGGATGACCGCTCGATAGCAAGGTGCTGGAGGATCAGTGGACCTGTCCCTGTCGACTCGCAATGTGTCCGGCCCCGGTGGCGACCGTACGGTCGTCGAGGTTGGCGGCGAAATCGACGTTTACACCGCTCCCAAGCTGCGTGAGCAGCTCGTGGAGCTGGTGAACGACGGCAATTTCCACCTGGTGGTCGACATGGAAGGGGTCGATTTCCTTGACTCCACCGGTCTCGGCGTCCTGGTGGGTGGCCTGAAGCGTGTCCGGGCTCATGAGGGCTCGCTCCGCCTCGTGTGCAATCAGGAGCGCATCCTCAAGATCTTCCGAATCACGGGCCTGACGAAGGTCTTCCCCATTCACACCTCGGTCGAGGAAGCCGTCGCGGCCACCGACTGAGTTCCGCTCCGCCCCGGGCCGCTGGGCCCGGGGCCGGAGGCGGGCCGTCGTCGGGGCTTCCCCTCGGTGCGCCCGCAGGCACGTCCGTACGTCTGAGGGGGACCGCATGGCCACCGTCGAAATCCGCTTCAGCGCGCTGCCCGCGCACGTCAGGACGGCCCGGCTGGTGGCGGCATCGGTGGCACGTCGCTCCGGTGTCGACGAGGCAGTGCTCGACGAGGTACGCCTCGCCGTGGGCGAAGCGTGCACGCGTGCCGTGGGGCTGCACCGGAACCACGGGGTGACCGAGCCGGTGAGCGTGCGGCTGATCGAGGCGGAGAACCAGTTCTCCATCGAGGTCGTCGACCAGGCCCCGCATGCCTCGGTGACGGATGCCACTCCCGGCGCGATGATCCGCGACGACGAGGTGGACACCCAGGGCGAGGACGAGATGGGCCTCGCCGTGATCAGCGGGCTCGTCGACGACGTGGAGGTCACCACGGGCGAGAGCGGCGGCCGTCTGCGGATGACGTGGCCGGCCAAACCGGGTGTGCTCGCGGACAGCGGACCGGACGTCTGAGACCTCCTCGCGCCGTGCTTGGACGGTTCACGGCCCGCGCCTGAATCATTCATCTGTTGTGCATTGGCCCCGGCCGGGCTCTTCGGCGCCCGACCGGGCTTTCGCGTACCCGCATCTGAGTCGCCCCCCGGCCGGGCTCCGGGCGCATGGCGTGGTGGGCGCGCCCGTGTTCGGACCGCGTCCGCGTTCGTAGCGCGTGACAGCCGTACGGGCGTGCGCGCTTCGGCTTCGTGGCGGTGCGCCTCGTCCCGTTCCGGCGGGCCTGGTCTCGTACCGGCGTGCGCGGCCTCGTCACCGGCGCCCTCGCCTTCGTCTCGGCGCGCTCCTGGCCTCATACGGCTGTGGACAAAGCGCGGAGGGGAGCAGCCAGGGCGGAGCCCAGGGGGGCGCGCGGAGATGGTCGGCGGCGCCTCTTCGTGCTGGTGAGCCCCCGAAGGCGCGCAGTATGCCGTGAGTCATCTCTCCCGTGGTGCAAATGGCGCAATAATGCGCGAACTTCGCGAAGTTCGCGCAGGCTCCTCCTCGGCCCCGTGTAAGTTCCGGGGCCGACAGCCATGGAGGGACCGATCCGTTGAGCAAGAAATTCGTGTGCGCACTGTCCGGCGGTGCGGTACTGCTGCTGGCCCTGTCGGGGTGCGGCGATGACAACGACGCCAAGGTCAACGACTGGGCCAAGACCTTCTGTGGTGACATCAAGCCCGATGTCGAAAAGATCAACTCGGCGACCGCCGCGATCGACAAGCAGACGGCCGACACCAGTAAGCCGGCCGAGGTCCAGAAGACCGACTCGAAGGCGTTCCAGGACCTCTCGACCGCCTACAAGGGGCTGGCCCAGTCCCTGGACAAGGCGGGGGCGCCGCCGGTGGACAACGGCGAGGACATCAAGAGGGACGTGGTCAGGGAGCTGAACGCCAGCTCCGCCTCGTACGCGCAGCTCAAGAAGACCGTCGACGGGCTCGACACGAGCAACCAGGCGAAGTTCGCCGACGGGCTCAAGGATGTGGCCGCGCAGCTCGCCAAGATCTCCCGGGGGAGCAACGCCGCGCTCAACAAGCTCCAGTCCGGCGACGTCGCCAAGGCGATGAAGAACCAGAAGAACTGCCAGAAGGCCTCGCCCTCGCCCTCGGTGCCGAACGCCTCGCCGTCCACGTGACGCTGGGGCGCGTGCGTTCCGGACGCGTGAGGCCGGGGCGGTGGGCCCGCGTGAGGCCGGACCACGCGGAGTCGGCGCGCGCGGGGTCGGCACCCGGCGCCGGCGACCCGACCGGGGTGCGGGGGCACAGCTTCGCGTGAGGCCGTGCCGCGCGTTGTCGGTGGGGCCCGTCACAATGGACGGGTGAGCACCACTTCCGCGAACGCGAGCCCCCACGACCCCGCCGAGCCGCTGCCCGGTGCCGAGAGCCTGCCCGCACACGAGGGCAGGGGCGCCGAGATCGCGGGCCGGTTGCGAGAAGCGCTGCGCGAGGCCGAGTTCACCGCGGACGGACTGCTCGACCTGCTCGGCGCCCCGGCGTACGCGGCCCTCGCGCGCGGCGAGACCGTGCCGGCCCTGCGCGCGACCCGTTCCGCCGGGTCCGTCGCGACGCTCGTGCGGCTCTTCCTCCTCCAGTGCGCGGTGACGCGTGCGGCGCTCGTGGCGGTGCTCGGCGAGGAGCTGTTGGCGGCGGCCGAGGAGTGCGGCTGGCTGCGCGAGGACGGTGACGGCGAGCTGCGCGCCTCCGTCGATGTCCGCCCGTACGGCGGTCCCGAGGGTGAGGACTGGTACGTCGTCTCGGACCTGGGCTGCGCCGTGGGCGGGGCAGGCGGGATCGGCAAGCGGGCGGAGGGTGTCGTCCTGGGCGTCGGCGGGGCCTCGACGACCCTCGCTGGGATCACCGTGCGCACGCCGGTCGAGAGCGTCCTCGACCTCGGTGCGGGCTCCGGCATCCAGGCCCTGCACGCCTCGCCGCACGCCGTGCGCCTCACCGCCACCGACCTCAATCCGCGTGCGCTCGTCTTCGCCGCGCTCACCCTCGCCCTCTCCGGCGCCGGGCCCGCGCGCCTCCTCACTGGCTCGCTCTTCGAGCCGGTCGGCACGGAGACCTTCGATCTCGTCGTCTCCAATCCCCCCTTCGTCATCTCGCCGGGCGCCCGCCTCACCTACCGCGACGGCGGCCGGGAGGGGGACGGCCTCTGCCGCGAGCTGGTCTCCTCGGCGGGGGAGCGGCTCAACGAGGGCGGCTACGCGCAGTTCCTCGCCAACTGGGAGCACGTCGAGGGCGAGACGTGGACCGAGCGGGTGCGTGACTGGGTGCCCGCGGGCTGCGACGCCTGGATCGTGCAGCGCGAGGTGCAGGACGTCACGCAGTACGCGGAGCTGTGGCTGCGGGACGCGGGGGACCACAAGGAGGGGAGTGCGGAGTACGCGCGGCGGTACGAGGAATGGCTCGATTCCTTCGCCGCGCGCGGCACCACGGCGATCGGCTTCGGCTGGATCACCTTGCGCCGCACGACGGCCGCCGAGCCCTCGGTGACGATCGAGGAGTGGCCGCACCCGGTGGAGCAGCCCTTGGGCCCCGCCGTACGCGCGCACTTCGCCCGTGTCGACTACCTCCGCACGCATGACGACGCGGCGCTCCTCGCCGACCACTTCCGGCTCGCCCCCGAGGTGGTGCAGGAGCAGATCGGGCAGCCGGGCGCGGAGAACCCGGAGTACGTGGTGCTGCGCCAGCATCGCGGGATGCGCCGGGCGACCAGGGTCGACTCGATCGGCGCGGGCTTCGCGGGCGTGTGCGACGGCACGCTCAGCGCGGGCGCGATCCTCGACGCGATCGCCCAGCTCGTGGAGGAGGACCCGGTCCTGCTCCGTGACCGGACACCGGCGCAGATCCGTCTCCTGGTCGAGCAGGGCTTCCTGCACCCGGTGGGATCGAGCGGGGCAGGCGGGACAGCGGAAGCGGCGGGCGTGCTCTGACGCGCGGGAGGCCGGGCTGCCTCGGGGCCGGGGCGCCCCGTCCCCGCCCCCCCCGGCCCCGTACACACCC
>NZ_JOGO01000066.1 GCF_000719475.1 Streptomyces sp. NRRL F-5630
GAGGGCGCGGAGAAGCCCGTACCCCGCAAGCACATCGAGATCGTTGTCTTCGAGGGCGAGGAGATTGAGGTACGCCTCGGAGTATGGACCAGCAACGTGCGCTCGCGTTTCGGCACGCTGAGCGAGGACGAACGCAAGCAGCTCGCCGCGCTCGGAGTGCCCTGGGCGGTGTAGATGGTGGTCGATGTCCACGCCGTACGCGCTGCCCCGGGTGGGGACGTCTCCGCCCGGGGCGGCGTTTCGTTCTCCTCGGGCGGCTGGATGCAGGACCATGTGGGGAGTCACGTACCCCGAGGAGACGCTGATGCTCATCGAGACCCTGCGGCCCGAGGTGCGGGTATTCATCGACGATGCACGGTGTCACCTGGCTTTCTGCGCCGGGCTGCGCGCGGGCGAGACCCGGCGTACGCGACCGTGCTCCTGGCCGCAGCCGAGCAGGGAAAGGAAGTCCTCGCCCGGTACGAGGGCCGGGTGGCTACGTGGATGGACTGCGTGGCGCCGGCCGACGTGTGCCTTGAGGTGGTCTGTGAGGAGCCGGGCGAGCGGGTACACGGCGTGCTCTACGCCTGCCCCGTCCGCAGGGCCGAGGCGACCTTCCCGGATGACCGAGGCGGGAGCGCTGGTCAAAGCGGCGGGGCCCGCGAGCCGGGCCCGGTGTGGATTCTTCGACGGCGCCACCCGCGAGGCACGTCACCTCCTGGGGGCGTAGCCCTCCTGTAGGGTCTCGCGTTCTGCGTCATGAGGCATTGCGCTGAGCAGTGGGTTCGTCAGTTGTCTCAGGATCTGTCCGGCGTTTCTGTCTCACGAGGCGCGTCACTCCCTCAGCGGCAGAGTGATAGCGGCCAGTTGAAATTCCCCAAGTACGGCCACTTACTGAGGTAGCTGTGAGTGACGACTATGGGGCCCGGAGTGTGCTCCGCTCGCGTCCTGGAGTTGGTGGCATCGGGCCCGCCCGTAGGCTGGCCGGGTGAGTAGGGACATACGTATTTGCTTTATCGGTGATTCCTTCGTTCAAGGGATCGGCGACCCGGAGCATCGAGGCTGGGTCGGCCGAGTGCTCCAGGCCACCCGCGGCGACGTCACGGCCTTCAACCTCGGTATCAGGCGCAACACCTCCGAGGACGTCCTGCGCCGCTGCTGGCAGGAGGTCAGGCCCCGGACGTTGCCCGACGTTGACAACCGGTTGGTCATCTCTTTCGGCAGTAACGACATGATCGAGGAGGGTGGCAGGGTCCGCGTCGACCCGGCCCGCTGTCTGGGCAGTCTGGCCATGGTCCTTGACGAGAGCCACCACCAGGCCATCGCCGCGTTGGTCGTTGGTCCCCCGCCGGTCATCGATGCAGGTGAAGAACATCTGCGACGGGTCTCGAAACTCGCCGACGAGATGGCCGCTCTCTGTCGGTCACGAAGCGTCCCGTTCATCGCCACGACCCAGGACCTGGCCAATGACCGCTCGTGGATCGAGGAAGCCGTGGCCGGCGATGGCGCCCACCCAGGCAGTGGCGGATACCAGAAGCTGACCGACATCATCCTTTCCAGCCAGTGGCATGAATGGATCGCTCACCCGGGTCGATAGCCGGAACCCTCCACCGCCCAGCATCGCTCTCCGTCATCTTCGCGGCCAGATGGCTCCCCGCTATCTGGCCGCGAGCGGGGAATCAGAACTGGCCGCCAACAGCAGAGACCGCGCGAACTGCCGCGCGAGCCCGTTCTCCAGCGGGAGTCAGCCGTTGAGGGGCGCCGGATGTCGCCTGGACGAGCAGCTTGTGGCCAACTTCCCGTTCGAGCCGTCGGACATGTTCGGAGAGCTGTCGGGCCGGAGCCCCCAGCTCGCCAGCGGCGTGTGTCATCGGGGGATAAGCGGTGGCGGCGGCGAACCGTTCACCGGCCTGCGAGTCTCACGACCGCTTCATAGATGCAGGCGATATGCAGTCAGCTGTGAGACTTGAGCCGAAGCACGATTGTTGTCACCAGCGGCGTCCAATGGCCTGTGACTTCGACCGGGCAAAGCACGGTGGTTGTCACCAGGTCGGCGGGCTACCTGTCACCAGCGGCTTGCGAAGCACGGTGAGTGTCACCGGCTCCTGGGCTCCGACTGGCCGCCCAGGGCTGCGCAGCGGCCCCGACGGCAGGTCCGCGTCCCATCCGGTAGCACCGGTGACAGCACGCCTGCCTCGGTGACAACCATCGTGCCTCGGCTCAAGAAGGCGTGGAAGGCGGCGGTCGCGGCCAGGGTGCGGGAGGTCATCGTCGTGTCAGCCGAAGTGCTCGGCGAGCGCGGACGAGGATGTCGTCGTGCTGTGGGCCGGGCGGTGGTGTGGTGGGGGGCGGCTTGCCAGAGGGGGCGCATGTCGCTGGGCAGGCTGAACAGGGCGGCGGCGGTGTGCCAGTCGGGGACGCCGGGGCCGTGCAGGGTCTCGCGGACTTCGGTGGCGGTCGCGGTGGGGGTGAGGGCGTCGTCCTCGCCCTGGAGAGGCAATGCTGGAAGTGCGCACTCCGCGACGATGCGTGCTGGCCGGGGCAACACACTCCGGCCAGCACCTGCCACCTGATCGGTGCCTCACGTACGACCGAGGCCAACCGACGCCGTCAGCTACTGGTGAGCACCATGACGAGCGCACCGACCACTACGGTCACCACGCTGGCGATGACCGCCATGTCGGGGAAGCGGCAGCGGGTCCAGCGGACTGAAACAGAGTACCGATCGCCGTCTTCACAATTCGCCCGTATCCACTCACGAATTTCCCGCGCCGCTCCATCACTGGTCCTTTTCAGTAGGTCAATGGCTGACCCACCGTACGCAAAAGCGGCGACCTTTTCCTCCTTGCCGTAGTGCACTTCGAGCGTTCCGTCATCATTCACCTCCACTGCCCGCACTGCCGCTGCCGGAATCGAGTGAGTTCGCAACGGGTTGACCACTACGATCTCGCCACGCCGCAACTCAATTTTCGAGCTGGCGATTCTCCCGACGAAGCCGACGAATAGCAGGTACACCGGGATGCCTTGCCAGCCGGTTCGATTAGCCACAGCACACACCGCGAAAATCATAAGGATTCCTATCCCGATGATTCCGCTACCGAAGAGGATAGGCCAAGAGCGCCTACGAAGAATTTTTCGCGAGTTCATTTTCGACATTCCCGTATCGCGATCCCTGCTCATCCGTTCACCTCAGAGGAGTATTCCACCGTCAGCACCAGCTGGCCGCGTTACCAGGGCTAGCGGCCCCCGCTCCGCAGAAGGTACCCGCGTTCGCGATGTTGAGACTCACGTTCGCCTGCGTGCGACCCACATCGAGCGTTTTCGTATAACCGTAGTGCAGGGGGCGATGGCTTGAATCAAATACGATCCTGTCAACGCGATTCCGGGTTACAAAAGCGGAGCCACGCCAACTGCCTGCAACTCCTCGCGCGACGCCCCCGCCCACAGCGACCCAAAGAAGCGACTTCCCTGCTTTGCCGTAGTCCCATTTGCCCGTAGTGAGCCCGTCTCCGCCAAACGTCGCGAGAACTCCGACAGCCCCGATCCCCATGCAAGCTCCTGCCGAAACGACGACGCAGGCCGTGAAGCCCGCAATGGGTATGACCCTATCCCTCCAGCCATGCCAGGTGCCGAAGGTGTCGTGGAGCCCGGATTTGGTCTGTGTCCAGGCATCTCCCCAGTTGCCCCTCACGATGTTGCTGAGGATTCCATGCTTCTCACGGCGTTCCGCATCGGCCTTCCTCTTGGCATCCGCCTTTCTCTTGTCGGCGCGCTTCTTCGCGCTGGCCGCTGCCGCGTCCGCCTTTTTCTTGTTGTAGTGGAAGACTTTGTAGGTGCTGGGGCTGGCCTTGTAGGCGGCGTATTTCTTCCGGGACGCCTTGTCCTTCTTGGGGGTTTGGTTCCAGACCCATTTGCCGTTCTTCAGGGTGTAGCCGCCGGTCATGCCGCGGTCGGCTGCCCAGCGGTCGTCGTTGTAGGTGGCGCCGCCTGCGGGGCCGTCGGGGCGCAGCCCGTCGGGGTCGGCCTGGGTGATGGGGTTGTTGTGGGCGTAGGAGTAGGCGTTCATCTGGGCCGGGTCGGTTTCGTCGATGATGGGGTCGACGGAGAGGAAGCGGCCGAGGGTGGGGTCGTATTCGCGGGCGCCGAGGTGGACGAGTCCGGTGGGGTCATCGGTGCCGCCGACGAAGCCTCGGGTGCCGGGAATGGTTTCGGAGTCCTCGGAGCGGGACTGGCCGAAGGGGAGCTGGCGGCGGCGGGTGACGAGGAGGGTTCCGGCGGTGACGGCGGTCAGCGCGGTGCCCTGGTGGTCGTTGACGAGGTAACTGAAGCCCTTCCCGGTGCGGACGGCGATGGTCTCGCCGTCGTGGGTGTAGTAGCGGGTGGCGTCCTTGGTACCCGCAGCGGTGACGGTGAGTTCGTTGCCGCCGGGCAGACTCAGAGTCGTGCCGCCATCCGCCTGGTGGGCCAGGAGGCGTGCGCCGTCCGCGTCGTAGACGTAGTCGGTGCTCTTGCCGTTCTCGGTCAGGGACTTCAGGTGCTGTTCGTCGTCCCAGGCCAGGGACTGGGAACGAGTGCCGAGCTCACGGGTGGTGGTATTGCCCGCCTTGTCGTAGCCGAAGGTGTCCTTGCGGCCGTCGTCCGCGCCGCCCTTGACGCTGGCGGTCTGGACGGCATGGGGCAGGGCCTTGCCCGGCTCGGACTGGGTGTAGGTGGTGGTGGCACCGCTTTCGTGATCGGTCTGCTCGGTACGGTTGCCCACCGCGTCGTACGTGAACGAGCCCGAGGTGGGCGGCAAGTAGCGGTCGGTCTTGTTCGTCGCGTAGAGCATGAGGACGACGCGCTGGTTGGCTGTCAGTCCTGCTGAGCGCGTCAGAACGTGGAATGCGGTCTGGTCGTGGTCGCTCACTGTGCCTCCTGCGCTGCCGTGCAGGCGTCCTTGTCGAATGTCGGGCGGGTTGCACAGCGTGATCGCTTCGCGCTGCTCGACTCCGCTACCGTGAAAAGCGATGTAGGGGCTGATCCGGTAGAAGCGGTAGCTGCCCACCCGGCCCCGCTCGATCAGGATGCGCCGCCGGCGCAGGGCCCGGTTGATCTTGCCGACTGCGTCGGGGGTCATGCCGACCCGTTTCGCGATGTCCGCGCCGGTGAGGCGGAGCGGTTCCATGCCGGGCGGTGACGTGCCGATCCACCACTGGATCAAGTACTTCTGAGCTTGTTTTTTAACCAGCTCGTCGGGGTTTGGTGCCGACCTTGTGGTGGGCGGGTCGGTGGTACGGCTCGCTGCCGGTGAGGACTCGTCCGACGTCGTGGCGGGGTGCGGGTCGCCGGTTCTTCGAGCCGGGCGGGCGTCCGGGTCCGGGTGTGGTGGGTTTCGGTGCACCGGCTGGAGAGCCGGTGGTCGTGCGGAGGTTCCTGAACCCGCGCCGGACGCGGGCCGGGGTGAGTTTGTGCGGCGGTGCCGGCTTCTCCCAGGGCCGGCGCAGGTCGGTGGCGAGCGGTCGGGCGAGGCGGAGCTGAGTGTGGGCGGCGATGATCAGCCAAGTCCAGCGGTCGGCGGCGGCGGAGTCGCGCAGGCGGGGCCGGGTCCAGCCGAGGGTCTGCTTGAGCATGCGGAAGGTGTGCTCGATGTCGAACCTTCGCAGGAACGCCTGCCAGCAGCGGTCGACGTCGGCCTTCGTGGCGCCGGTGCGCGACCACCACAGCCAGACCGGCTTGTTCACCCCGCCGGACGGCAAGCGCTCGACGGCCAGTCGGATGACCGTGCCCTCGATGACCGGCAGTGGGCCGTTGTGCTCCAGCCACGCGGCCCGCTGGGTCAGCCGCGGGTGCAGCCGGTCCCACGCCTGAGCGGTGGCCGTGCCGTAGAGGCGGGTGTCGGTGACCGTGACGGCTTGCTCCTCGCCCCAGGTGGCAGGGTCGCCGAAGACGAACTCTCCGCCGTGCTTGGGCATCCGGCCGCCCTTCGGGTGTGCCCGGAAGAACTCCTCCCGCGAGGGCGCCGGGCGGCGCATCACCCGGTCCGACCGGGTCCGGCCCAGGATCTCGACCGGCAACCCGGACAGCAGGTGAGCGATGCGCGGGGCGTCGTAGCCAGCGTCCAGCACGATCATGATGCTCGGGTCGTCCTCGGTCCACTGGCCCGCGGCGATGAGCCGTTCGACCACCTCGCGGACATGGGCGGCGGTGACAGCGGCCAGGTCCGCGCCGGGAGCCAGGCGGACCGCGTCCAGGAACGCGGACCAGGAGGTGCGGCCGGTCTCCAGCGCGACGACGACCGAGTACGGCCAGCCGGGCATCATCTGATGCTTCGCGCCGCCGCGGCCGTAGGTGTGGCAGAAGGAGCGGTCCGGGACGGTGCCGGCGTCCGGCCGCAGCCACGGCGAGACGTCGACCGCCAGGACCAGCCGCCCGTCGGCCGCCCGCGGAAGCGGCACCCCGGCCAGGACCCGCCGCAGCCGGGAGACATCGAGCCCACCGCGGTTCAGCCCGGCGTAGAGGGAGCCGTGACCCCGGCGGTGCTCCGGCGCCAGCGCCAGGTCGACTAGCGACCGCACCGGTCCGTCCGTGCACAGAACGGCGTCGGCCAGCTCGAACAGCGCGTCCGCGCGGGCGGTCAGGCAGTCGTAGAAGTCAGTCCGGAACCGGGACAACACAGCCAGGGACTCGACGCGAACAGCATCGTGCAGCGGACTCACCCTTGCGGCCTTGGCATGATCGACAACGCACATGATCACACCAGGGCTGCGGCGCTGTCCAGGGAAGCTGCAAACGCTCTTGGTGCTGGCAGGGGCCCTTCAGGCTTGGACCAGTGATGCGCGGATTCGAGCGATGGCGCGCAGGATCTCGTCCCGGTTCTTTGCACGCTTGATCCACAGCGGCAGCCGGGCGACCAATGTCATCTTCGGCCCGGTGCCGTACCACGGCGCTCGTTCGCGCAGCGGCGCTTGGACGAAGCGCCGGAGCAAGTCGAGGTGTTCCAGGTCGTATGCCCACAACCATCCGTGTCGAGTCTCGATTTGGAGCCACAACGGCACGCCGAAGTACGGATCCTTCGCGGGCTCGGCGGTGCCCCTCGGGAGCGCGACAGAACGGCCGCTCCACAGTTGTGACAATCCGCAGCTACGGCAGACCAGACGCCTCGGTCTGAACAGGGCCCGACCTGCGCAGTCAGAGTCGTCAGGTGCTGGGATGACGAGTGCGGCCTTTGCGCAGCCAGGGCATCGCACCATGATCGAGCTGATGAAGTCGTACTCGGTGCTACGCGGATCTTGGAACCGACCGGAGGACGAGGCCATGCGGTGAGTATGCAACTGCCCAAAGAGCCAGCGCATCCCGATTCGGCGGCTGGCGCACGACCGCCTGCCGCCCCTGCCAGGAACCACGCGGAGGTTAAAAGACAAGCTGAGTACCTGTTTTCGAACTCGCCGGCGGTGTTGACTCCAGGCCAGGAATCGAACAGGGCCGAGATCAGAGCCTGTGGTCAAGCGTCTCGTGGACCCGCTCTGGCAGGATCACCACAGAGAACAGGCCCGCCACACACCCCGGGAGACGGGTTGTACGTACGGTTCCAGGCAGCGGAAGCCAACCAGCGCGGCACATTTCCCGGCGTCTTCGCCCTGGTGAACGGCCTGGTAGCCGCTGGAAAACTCACCCCCGCGCAGGAGTCCTTCCGCCGCTCCAGTTACGACTGGTACGACGCGCACCTCGTGAACCCCTCCTACACCGACCCAATAGTTTACGACCGTGACCTCAACCCTGGAGCGGAAGCCCGGTTCAAGGAGTCAGCCGCGGACCACATCGCACACGTCGCCGGCCACCTGGACATCCTCGCGCTGCACGGAGTGGGATACGACACCCTCCACTCCACCGACCCAGGAACAGTCATCTACGAGGATGACCACCAGGTCGTCGTCCTGCCGCACCAGTCCCGCCCGCATCACTGAGTCCCTGACGAGTCGGGCCAGGGCGGTGATGAGGAGGAGCCGACCGGTCTCGGCGGCCGCCCGCAACTCAGGCGGCGAAGCCGATGTTGGTGACGTACTCGTACTGGCCCCACTGCGAGCCGAGGTCGACGACGACGTCGTTGACCCATGCGTCGTCGAGGCGCTCGTCGTCTCCGGCCTCCCAGGCGGCGATGATCCGCTCCCACTTGCGGACGTTGAGGGTGCGGTACTCCACGGCCCGCTGGCGGGGGCGTACTACCCCGGACTGGTTGACGGGGTGGAATTCGACGCGGGTTCCCCGGCCGCCGCGCTCCAGGCGTGCCTGGAGGTGGCGGGCGACGTTTTGGCGGCGCACCTGCTGGTAGGCGGCGTCGATCTCGCGGAGCGTGCGCGGCGCGGGGCTGCGCTTGCCCTGCATCTGGGCCTTGATCGTGCGGGGGCTGATGGTGAGCCCGGCCTCGCGGGCGGCGGCGAGTTGGCGGGGGCTGCTGGTGAGGTAGCGCAGGCGGGCGGTCAGGCCCCGGCGGGTGGTAACCGGGGAGGCGATGAACCCGGCGAGGCTGTCGAGGCGGCGGGCGACGAGTGCGTGGCCCTTGACGCCCTGGGCGCCGTACGCGCCGAACTCGATGTTCCGCTCAGGCATCGTGGTCCCCCCTCTCGTCGTCGGTGATGGTGGTGCCGAGGGTGTAGGTGTCCTTGATCTTGACCTCGGTCACGGCGCGGCCCTCGGGGAAAACGCCTCGCCAGTCCCCGATGACGTGCAGCTCGTCGGTGCCCATCGCGCGCACGACGGTGAGCCCATTCTCGTGGGCTTTGAGCGCCTTCATCCAGAGGTTCGCGAATGCCTGCGAGCGGATGAGGTGCATCCAGTCGGGACGGTACAACTCGCGGTTGTAGTTGCTGGCGCCCATCGTGGAGACGAACTTGGAGTACATCGCCTTCACGTACTCCAGCGTCACCTCGTCGGCCTCGGCGATCGCGCGGTCGCGGGCCTCTCTCAGCTCGGTGCGGAACTTCTCCAGGAGGTTCTCCGTGGAGCCGCTGGTGTAGGACTCGTGGATCTCCGGGGCCTCGCACAGCCCGTATTTCGGGCCGGAGAGGCGCTGCAGGAGGCGCAGGGTGGGCTCGGTGACCCACAGCGGGCCGGGCTCGTCGCGGGCGCCCAGGGGGTTGGGCAGGTCCGCGTCGTGGTCCCAGGCGGGCGGGGTGATCAGGTGGACGCCCGCGCGGCGGCGGTCGTGCGCGAAGCCGGTGGAGTGTTCCAGCTGTCCGAGCGGGAGGTGGGTTTTCAGGGCGCTGAGGTAGGCGCCGTTGATGTCGAGCGCTGTCACCTCCCACTGCCCTTGCGGCAACGCGGGGCGCGTCCACTTCGGGCGGGCTTCCCAGATCTGGTCGGCCCCGTGCGCGGACTGCTTGTGCAGGATCTCCGGCAGCGCCGGGTGCGCCACGACGTCGTACCGCCCGCCGATACGGGTGCGGTCCAGCAACTCCATCGCGTCCGGGATCGCCTGCTTGACCAGTGCGGCCGTCGCCGCCTCCATATCGCCCTCGTGCTGGGCGAGCGCGGCGGCGACCTTCGCCGCGATGAACCCCGGCTCGTCCACGGCCCTCGCACGGCGGCCGGTCGCTTTCACCCCTACGGGGTGCCCGTTGCCGGGGGTGCGCCGGGCCGGGCGCGCGGGAGAGGCTGTCGGGGCCGGGCTGCGTGCGGGCGCCGGGCGGCTGGTAGACGACGGCGCGGGCTCCGCAGACGCAGGGGCGGGGTCGGGCAGGGGATGGCACTCGGCGGGGACGAGGTGCTGCGCGAGTCCGGCGACCCGGTGGCGGGCAGGCTCCCCGCACAGCACACACGGCTCCGCGACCGTAAGAACGTCCACGTCCTCGCCTTCCTCCTCGCCGGCCTCCGGTCCGAGCGCGGGGCCGGGCTCGGAGGGCGGGGCGAGCTTGGCCTTGGCGCCGTCAAGGAAATACCCGTACTTCTCGCGGGTCTCCCCCGAGGGGTCCCGGCCGCTCTCCCACCCGGCGACCGTGGACGTGCTCACGCCCAGGGCGGCGGCGAGCTGGGCGCGCGAGAGCGCGAGACCCTCGCGCAGGGACCGCCGCTCGGCCGCGGGCGGGAGAGGCCGCTCCTGACGTGCGGAGGCGAGGAGGTCATCGATCGCGTCGAACCCGGTCACCGCGGCCTCCGCTCGGACCGCGCGTTCGGCTCGGGCAGCGCCTCTGAGGCGCGAGTGGGCCCCGCCAGGAGGTCGAGGGCATCGATGCCCCAGTGCGCGGCGAGCGCCTCGCACTGCTCCAGGGACCACGCAGCAGCACCCGACTGACGACGGCTCACCTGCCCCTGCGAAAGACCCAGGACCGCCGCGAGATCACGCTGCGACTCACCGGTCACGTGCATGAGCGCCGCAATCGAGGCCCGCAGACGTGAACTGAGAGAAGTGACCATGCCCCCACTATAGTTGATAGCAGCCATAAACGATGGCCTTTCGCCATCAAACATGCGCCCAGAGTATCGGGGCTTGCCTCTCGTTTCCGAATAGCGGCAGACCGTACCCGCCGTTGTGCCGTCACGCCGTAGCTACGAGGTGACGACACGACGGCACCACCCGCGCGTGGCGGCGGCCCTGCCGCCGCCACCCACCAGGACACCCTACGAAGCACCCCGGTACCGCACACCTGGCCGCCACCGTGGAGGAACGCCAGGCGCTCATCGCCACGATGGGCAGCGGGACCCCGATGCCCCGGGCCGGTACCGCGGAAGAGTTCGCCGCTGTCTCGCCTTCGTCGCCTCGGACGCGGCCTCCCACGTCAACGGCGCCGACTACCAGGTCGACGGGCGGTTACGGCCAGGTATGACACCCCCGCGAGGCCCTCGCGGCCTCCGGAGTGCTTGGACACCGCCGAAGGCGGGCACGAGTGCGCTGACACGGCTGTCGGCCTCCCAGTGGGGCGCTGGAACCGGGACCGCCGGGACGCGCGGGGCGCTGTTGAGCGGCTGGCAGCGGCGGAGAAGGAGGCGGCCGGGGCACCGGCTGGCGCCTTCGCACCTGGCGGTGCCCGCCACGGGTCGGCGCGCTTGTCCTGCCGCCTGCCCGGCGGACGGCAGGAGAGGGCGGGCGCCGACCCGTGCGGTGGTGGTCAGTGTGCCGGGGCGTCGAAGCGCGGGCGCATGGTGAGCAGGTGGGAGACGTCCGACCCCGCTGCCAGTTCTCGGGGTGCCCTGTCGCGTGTGAACAGCCGGGCGGGGCGGGCGCCCTCGACGCGGGCGGACTCGCCCTCGACGCGGAGCCAGGAGCCCTCGCGCAGGCCGAGGACGGGGACGTCGTTCTCTTCCAGGAACTCGGTGAGCCGTTCCTCGCGGGTCTCGCCCTTGTGGGTGCTCGCGGGGTCGGGGTCCAGGTAGTGGGGGTTGATCTGGAACGGCACGAGGCCCAGTGCCTCGAAGGACGGCGGCTGCACGATGGGCATGTCGTTGGTGGTCCGCAGGGTGGGTGCCGCCATGTTGGTCCCCGCGCTGGCGCCCATGTACGGCAGTCCGGCACCCACGGCGCCCCTCACGGCCTCGCGCAGCCCTGTCCGGTAGAGGGCGCTGAGCAGCCGGAAGGAGTTGCCGCCGCCGATGAACACGGCGTCGGCGCTCTCCAAGGCGGTGACCGGGTCGGTGTGCTCGTGGACCCCGCGGACGGCGATCCCGGCGGGCTCCAGGGCGCCGCGGACACGTGCGGTGTAGGTGTCGTGGTCGGCGAGCGCGTAGGGCACGAAGGCGAGGTGGGCTCCGGCGGGCAGGAAGGCGGTCACGGCTTCCAGGGCGTGTTCGAGGTAAGCGCGGCCGTACTGGGTGGAGTTGGAGAGCAGGAGCAGGTTCACGGGTTCTTCCTCGCGGGATGGTTCGGTCAGGGCGTGGGAGTGCGGCGGGGCTTGGGCTTGGGGCGTTGCGGGGGATGGGTGAGGCGCTTTTCCAGGAGGGCGGCGGCGTGCCGCAGTGGTTCGAGGCGGTTCTCGGGTGCCCCGGCGAACCGCTCCTCGGCGCCGCCGAGACTGAGGCTTCCGTAGGGTTCGCGGCCCAGGAAGACCGGTACGGCGACGGTGGCGATGCCGGTGTCGTACTCCCCGACCGTCCAGGCGTATCCCTGGGCGCGGATCTTCAGGAGTTCCTGTTCGAGCGTGTCCGGGTCGGTGACGGTCCGGTCGGTGAAGCGGGCCATCGGGCGGCCGCGGAAGAGCCGGTGGCGCTGGTCGTCCGGCAAGCAGGCGTAGAAGGACTTGGAGGTGGCCCCGGCGTGCGCCGGGTAGAGCTCGCCGATGAGCGGGTGGTAGCGCAGCGGTCCCGCCTCGCCCTCCTCGGCGGCGACGCACCGCATGTGGAAGCTGTCGGGCAGGCAGAACAGCACGGTGTCGCCGGTGACCCGGCGCAGTTCCTCCAGGACGGGGTGGGCCAGTAGCTCCAGTGAACCCGAGCGCTCCCAGAGGCGGCCCAGGCGCAGAGCGGCGGGACCGATGCGGTAGCGGCGGGTCGCGGGGTCGGAGACCAGGAAGCCGCGCCCTGCGAGAGTGGCGAGCAGGCGCTGGGCCACGGAGGTGTCCCAGCCGAACTCGGCCGCGATCTCGGTCACACCCCAGTCGGGCCGGGACCGCTCGAAAGCGAGCAGCACCAGCAGCGCCCGGTCCACGGTCTGCAGTGCCCCGGCGGGGGTGCGCCGGTCCGTCTCGAACTCCGCCATAGCCAACCTTCACTCTCCAGGGCCTTGGGGCCGTCCCTCGCCGCCAGGCCCGATCCGCGGATACCCGAGTCGCAGGGACCCGGGCCGCAGACATCCGAGCCGCAGGGCCGAGGGGCTCACGTCGCAGGCCGAGCCGCAGAACCGAGTTGCAGATAACGGGAAATCATTGCGCTCAACGCTATCCGATCCCGAACCTGCTCTCAGCACCCACCCGGGGCCCGGTCGCCTGGCGGGTGCGGACGAGTGTGACGGATGCGCGAGAAAGGCCCCCCATGCTGAAGTACGTACTGGACCTCGTCGAGCTGCTCGACGACCCCCGGGCCACGGGCAAGACGGTCGCCGGGTACCTGGACGCCGCCGCGGGGGCCGGGGGCGCGTCCGCGCAGGTCACCACGGTCGCCGGTGAGCGGGGCTCGACGGATTTCGTATCGGTCCGCGTCCCCGGCTCCCGGGGACGTGCGGCCGGGGGCGAGGCCCGCACCCTGGGCATCGTGGGCCGGCTCGGCGGTATCGGCGCCCGGCCCGAGATGACCGGCCTGGTCTCCGACGCGGACGGGGCCGTCTCGGCGCTCGCCGCCGCGGCCAAGCTGCTCGACATGCGCCGCCGGGGCGATGTGCTGCCCGGCGACGTGATCATCGCCACCCACATCTGCCCCGACGCCCCGACCGAACCGCACGACCCGGTGCCGTTCATGGGCTCGCCGGTGGACATCGCCACGATGAACCGGCACGAGGTGAGCGAGGAGATGGAGGCCGTGCTCTCCATCGACACCACCAAGGGCAACCGCATCATCAACCACAAGGGCCTCGCCCTGTCGCCCACCGTCAAGGAGGGCTGGGTGCTGCGCGTGAGCGAGCAGCTGGGAGAGCTGCTGGCGGTGGTGAGCGGTGAGCCGTTGGTCACGTACCCGGTGACCACGCAGGACATCACCCCCTACGGTAATGGTGCACACCACATCAATTCGATTCTCCAGCCCTCCACCGCGACGGCCGCCCCCGTGGTCGGCCTGGCCATCACCTCGGCCGCGGCCGTGCCCGGCTGCGCGACCGGCGCGAGTCACGAGAGCGACATCGCCTGCGCCGCCCGCTACGCCGTGGAGGTCGCCAAGGCCTACGGCGAGGGCCGGCTGGACTTCCACGACGCGGTGGAGTTCGACAACCTCGTGCGCCGCTACGGCCCGTTGACCCACCTGCAGACCTTCGGCCGCACCCCCCAGGAGTCCTGATGGCAGCAACCCCGCAGCCCGGTGTCGCGTCGCCCACACCGCCCGCACCGCCCGCACCCAAGAGCCTCGGCAGCGATGACTACTCGCTCTCGCGCGTACCGCGCGAGAAGCGCTTCGGCTTCTGGGCGATGCTCCTCCAGTGGCTGGCGCAGTCCGGTTCCATCTCGCAGTTCACGCTCGGCGCCACCATCGGCGTCGGGATGACCTTCGTCGACGCGTTCTGGGCGTTCACGCTGGGCGCGGTGATCCTGGAGGTGGTGATCTTCGCGATCGGCCTGGCCGGGATGCGCGAGGGTCTGGCCACCCCGATGCTCACCCGCTGGGTGGGCTTCGGCCGCAACGGCTCGGCGCTGGTCAGCTTCGTGATCGCGGTCAGCCTGGTCGGCTGGTTCGGCGTCCAGAACAAGATCTTCGGCGACAGCGTCTCGGCGCTGGTCGGCGGCCCGTCCTGGATGTGGTGCGTGCTCGCGGGCATCGCCATCACGGCCCTGGTGATCTTCGGGTTCAGGTACATGGCGAACTTCGCGAAGGTCGTCACCCCGCTGTTCTTCGCCATGGTCGCCTTCTCCGTGATCCGGACCCTGAACGACCACTCGCTGAGCGACCTGGTCCACTCGCCGCCGCCGGGCGACACGATCCCGCTGGCCGTCGCCGCCACCGCCATCGCCGGCGGCTACATGACGGGCGCGATCGTCTCCCCGGAGATGACCCGCTACAACCGCAAGGGCTCGCACGTCTTCCTGCAGAGCGCCTCCTCGATGATCCTCTCCGAGTACATCGTCGGCCTGACCGGCGTGCTCCTGGGCCACCTGGTCAAGAGCAACGAGGTCTCGCACATCGTGCTCTCCACCTCCGGCGCCTTCGGAGTGCTCGTCGTCCTGATGTCGACCGCGAAGATCAACGACTGGAACCTGTACGGCTCCTCCCTCGGCGTCGTCAACTTCTTCCAGGTCGTCTTCCACAAGCGGGTGCACCGCGGCGCGGTCACCATCGTCCTCGGCATCGCGGGCACCGTCCTGTCGGCGGCCGGGATCATGAGCCACTTCACCGAGTTCCTCACGATCCTCGGCGTCGCCATCCCCCCGATCGGCGGGATCATCGTCGCCGAGTACTGGGTCGTCAAGCGCATGCGCACACCACTCGACGAGACCCGGCACGCCCAGACCTTGCCGGCGCACTCCCCCACCTGGGTACCGATGTCGATCGCCATCTGGATCGCCGCGTTCTGCGTCGGCAAGTTCTACGACGGCGGCATCCCCGCCCTGAACTCCCTCGCCACCGCCTTCGTCCTCTACAGCGCCCTGGGCCTGCTGGGCTGGATCAAGCCCTACGGCACCTCCCACCTCGCCGACGAGCAGGACCCCACTACCCCCGCCACCCGCACCACCACCTCCGTGGGAGCAGCATGAACACCACACCCGAGACCACGTCCGGCACCACATCCAGCGCCACACCCGGCACCGCACCTGTCCCGGCTTCAAAGGAGGCCCAGGACGAGGCGATCACCCTGTGCGCCGAGCTGATCAGGTTCGACACCTCCAACCCGACCAGCAACGAACGCGCGAGCGCCGAATGGGTCGTGGCCCGCCTCGCCGAGGCAGGCATCGCCTCCGAGCTGATCGAGTCCGCACCGGGCCGGGCCAGCGTCATCGCCCGCATCCCCGGCCGCGACCGGGATCGCGGTGCCCTGCTCCTCCACGGCCACCTCGACGTGGTCCCCGCCGACGCCCGCGAATGGCAGGTACCGCCCTTCAGCGGCGAGATCCGCGACGGCTACCTCTGGGGCCGTGGCGCGATCGACATGAAGGACACCCTGGCGGTCATGCTCGCCACCGCCCGCCACTTCGCCCGCACCGGCACCAAACCCTCACGCGACCTGGTCCTCGCCTTCCTCGCCGACGAAGAAGCCGGCGGCAAACTCGGCGCTCACTGGCTCGTCGAACACCGTCCGGAACTCTTCGCCGGAGTCACCGAAGCGATCGGCGAAGGCGGCGGATTCTCCTTCGCGATCGACGACACCCGCCGCCTCTACCCCATCGAGAACGCGCAGCGCGGCATGGCCTGGATGGAACTGACCGCCACCGGCCGCGCCGGCCACGGCTCCTCCCCCAACGACGAGAACGCGGTCACCGACCTCGCGCACACAGTCACCCGGATCGGCCGCGAAACCTTCCCCATCCGGCTGATCGAACCCGTCCGCGCACTGCTCCACGAAGCCGCCCGGCTCTACGGCACCCACTTCGACGAAAACGACATCGAGAACAGCCTCGCCCGCCTGGGACCCGTCGCGGACTTCATCCAGGTCGTCCTGCGCAACTCGGCCAACCCCACCATGTTCTCCGCCGGTTACCAGACCAACGTGATCCCCGGGAAAGCCACCGCCCGCATCGACGCACGCTTCCTGCCCGGCCACGAACAAGAGCTCCTCGACACCATCGACCGGCTCCTCCCACCCACCATCACCCGGCAGTGGATCAACCACGACATCGCCATGGAAACCACCTTCGAGGGCCCCCTCGTCGACGCCATGCGCCACGCCATACAGACCGAAGACCCCCACGGCCACCCCGTGCCCTACTGCAACCCCGGCGGCACCGACGCCAAAGCCTTCACCCACCTCGGCATCCGCTGCTACGGCTTCAAAGCCCTGAAACTCCCCCACGACCTCGACTACGGCCGCCTCTTCCACGCCACCGACGAACGCGTCCCCCTCGAAAGCCTCCGCTTCAGCACCCGCGTCATGACCCACCTCTGGCAACTCGCCTGACCCGACCCCCGCCCCACCACCCAGGGCCGCGCGCCGCGCTCGACACCCAATCGCCTGCGATCGCGGCAAGGAGTTACCGTGCGTGCAGGCGCTGTCGGCCTGTCACGTGGTAGGTGTGAGCGGTGATTGGTCGCCTTCCGCTCGACGAGCAGCTCGTTGCCCTGAAGTCTGTGCTGTCCCGCAACGAGGTGCTGTTGGAGGTATTGCATCGCACGGCTGGACTGGCGCTGCGTGACTGGTACGTGACGGCAGGGTGTCTGTTCCAGACCCTCTGGAACGTGGCCACGGACAGGCACCCCACCAGCGGGATCAAGGACTATGACGTCTTCTGCTTCGACGACCACGACTTGTCGTGGGAGGCAGAGGGCCGGGTGATCAAGCCTGCCGAAGCCTTCGCTGGGCTGCCGGCAGACGTTGAGGTCCGCAACGAGGCCCGCGTCCATCTCTGGTACGAGCAGAAGTTCGGCGTCGCGTGCGCCCCGTACACCTCCACGGAGGCAGCCATCGACAGCTTCGCGGCTACCACGTGCTGCCTGGGCGTGCGCCTGGAGCCAGGCGGGCAGTGGCGCGTCTACGCACCGCACGGCCCTCGCCGACGTGTTCAATCTCGTTGTCCGGCCCAATCCCGTGCTTGCCCCGCGCCAGGTGTACGAGACGAAGACGGCCCGCTGGCGGCGGCAGTGGCCGGAGCTGACCGTTCTCGGCTGGCCTTCAGAGCCCGCCACCCTGGCGCGTGGCTCATCTTGAGGGGCGGAGTCGACGCAAGCAGATGATGGTGCATGCGAGTTGGCGAGGGGCCGAGATGCCTCCCTTTGAGAGCCCGGACATGCGAGCCTCCACGGCGCAGTCATCCAGGTCCAGCGAGTCCGCACGGCGCAGCTCGGTCAGCAGGACGAACTGCAACACCCTGCGCCGGCGGGAGGCCGCTGGGTCGAAGCAGGCGACGCCGGTGCAGCCGACCACCGCACAGCCACACCTTCGGGACGGCGGTAGCGCAGCACGCCGTGCCTGCGCACGCCTCTGGTGCATTCCCACGTATCACCGCGCCGCACCGCTGGACGCCACCGCGGTGAGGTCCCCCGGCCTCACCGCACCGGGCGCGCACCACGGCCGGGCGGGCCCTTCTCCCGACCCACGACCCCGGTCTGATCGCCCGCCAGGACCCCGCGAACCCGCAAACCCGTCAGCCTGGCGCTGAGGGTCACTCAGCAAGGCTGAGTGACCGAAGACCGGCATCCAGCATGCGCGTCAATTCGCCAACCCGTCCGCCCCCACTCGGCGCCACCGGGAAGCGCTTGAGCACGTCAACGACCGCCGGGGTCGCATGAAGCATCATCCGCTCAATGTGCTCGGCGCCAACGCTCCGGTCGTCGCCGGCGACAAGTTCGGCCGCTCTGGCCGCGTAAGCGCCGGCTCCAAGGATGTGCTTGACCTGGGTGGACTTGGCCAGCGGATGCAAGTAGGCAGCGCCTGCCGCAGACATCGCCGCCCACGCTGCCTCGCGCGCGGCCGCGCTTTCCGCGTTCTTGGCCGCCTTGAGAGCCGCCGACGCGGTGTCGCGGAGGTTTCTCCCTCGCTCGCCGCCCCGAGCGAACTCCCACGCGGCGCTGACGGCGTCTCGAGGCCGCGAGTCGTCCGGCTGATCGGCCTCGAATACCGCGAGCACCGCCTCCGCGCACGCCGCGGCGAAGGCGGCAACCTCACGAAGCTCCTGCTTGCTCAGAACGATCTCGCTCATGTCCCCCGTCATGGCTCCATCTTTCACGATGGCGCTGGGTGTGGGACGGGCAGCTCCGGGCCGCCGGGCCCAGCGAGCAGACACCACCACATCAACCCCTGACGAGCGTCCCACCCTGTCAGACAGCCGCCCACGACCAGCATGAGCATCCCAGAACCAGCCACAACAGGCGGACCATCGCTTCAAGTTGGCGCATGCTCAGTGCACCGCACCTCGGCACGTGTACCGGTGTGTCCGATGCGCCGCGCCCAGCCCCCCTGATTCCGGAATGCTCTGCACTCCCCCGCCGGGTGGAGACACGGAGCTGTAGCCCCGCCCCGAAGGGCGGCGGCACGCGATCGTCGCCGTGCCCGGCTTCCACGAGTCGCGCGGGCGTCCACCGAAGCTGTGACGAACGGGTGGGCGGAGGCCATCTGTCCGGCTCCCGGCCGGGCAGCGGCGCCGGCTCAGGCGTCCGGGATCCAGCTGCCGTGGAATCCCAGCGGTACCCGGCCGGGGATCCGGATGCGGGCCAGTGGGTGGCCGTCGAAGTCCTGGGCCGAGAGGATCACCAGGTCGGTCGCGCCACGGTAGGGGTCGTTCACGTACGCCAGGACGTAGCCGTCGTCCTCGTCCCGTGCTCCGCGTCGCGGGACGAACACCGGCTCGCCGACCGCAGCCCCCCGAGGAAAGCGGTGAAGTTGCCTGCTGCTCCGCGCCATGTCGTGCTTGACCAGGTAGTTGGCGAACTTCTCATCGGGGTACGCCCCGTCGGCGGCCTCGTACGCGCGCCACATCTCGGCCGCGCACGCGGTGTAGGCGTACCGGTGCCGTCGCGAGACGAGGCTTTCGTTGATCCGCGGGAACTCCTGCGGACGGTCGTCGAGCCGAGTGCTGCGGACCTGGCCCGTGCGCAGGTCGATCGTCCACCGGTCGAGCGTCGGCGACCCGGTGGCGGAGGGCCCGCCCATGCCCCGCCCGGCGGCGTAGAACGGCGCGGGAAAGCCGATGTACTCCATCACGACCGTGTCGCCCTGGTCGTAGGCGTTGAGGGTGTGGGAGTAGTACACGGAGTCGATCTCGAACCAGCGCGTGGTGCCTCCGGCGCGCGGCAGCAGTCCGATGCGCATGGGGTGCCGGTCGTTCCACTCGTACGGCACGAGGGCGCCGGCCTCCGCCGCGGCGGCGTCGAAAGTGATCGGGACGTCCACGATCACCACGTACTTCTCGGTGAGCGCGAAGTCGTGCATCATCGGCGCGTCCGCGACCGGGATCCGCGTGGCCGGGCGGGCCCGGCCCGTCCGGTCGACCACGATGTGCCGCACATGGTCCCAGGTGGGGTAGTAAGCGATCGCGTGCAACTCGTCGGCGGTCGCGTCGTACTTGGTGTGGGCGGCGAGCGGTCCCCGGAGCGTGGAGCGGAAGTCGTAGGGGCGCACGGTGTTGAGTTCGCCGTCCAGCTCGTACGGCAGGGGCCCGCCTTCCTGCGTCGCGAGGATACGGCCCTTGTAGGGGATCACGTGGGTGTTGCACGCGAAGTCGTCCGGCGGTACCGGGCCCGGATAGGTCTCGCCGAGCTTCGCCGCCACCTGCGTGGAACGCACCCAGCGGTTGCGGTACCACTCGGCGCGACCGCCCCGCAGCCGTACTCCGTGCACCATCCCGTCGCCGAGCATCCAGTGGTGGACGCGTACGTCCTCGATGCCCAGCGCGTTGGGGCCGTTGCGCAGGTAGCGGCCGTCCAGGTCGCGGGGGATGCGGCCGACGACGTCGAGGCCGAAGGCGGTCAGTTCCTCGGTGGCAGGTGCGAAGGCTCCTTCCAGGAACGGGATCGACCCGGTCGTGGTGCTCTTCGGGGGAGCGGGATTCGCCCGTGCCACGGTGGTGAGCGGGCCGGGCCCGACGCCCCCGCCGAGCACACCGCCCCCCGCCGCCGCTACGACCGCGGCACCCTTGAGAACTTTCCGTCGCGTATGACTGGCCATCGTGGTCCCTCGTTCCTCCGTCGGTGTCCGACCGTGCCGGCCGGCCGCGTGATGACGGGACCAACCCTCCTCCGCCCGCGCTCGGGAAGCAGGAGGACCAGCCACCGCAACGGGGGTGGCCTCAGCACCACCCCCGAGAGCGGTCTCACCCCCGGGGGGACACGGGTGAGGCGTGGGCCGTTGTTGCGGGGTGTCCGGGGTGAGCCGGTAGCGGCCGCCTCGCTGGGTGCTGGAGGAGGCCACGGTGCCGGAGACGGCCGACGTGAGACCTCCTCCGCGCCTACCGGGGCACGGCGCCGCACTGAGGCTGATCCTCGAGTGACGCGCCCCTTCTTCGGCTTCGCCCGCCCGTGCTGTGCTCCCTCAGCCGGGTGAGCACCATGAGCGCCACCGTGAGCGGTCACCGGCCTCCGCCGCGTGCAGGAGCGGGACGCGGTCGCGGAAGGCATCCGGAGGTGTCCCGAGGCCGTGGCGAGAGCCGGAGGCGTGCCAGGGGCCGGCCGCGCCTACGAGGAGCGCCGCCACGGCGGGACGGCGAGGCGGCCAGGGCCTCCCTCACAGTGCGGTCGGGGCTGCCTGCCCTTGGTCTCGTCATGGCGACCACGCCTCGGACAGCACGCCGGTCACGACACGGCCACTCCCCGGCGGTGACCGCACGCCGCCTCCCTGCCCCCTGACCTGCGACCGCCCCCTCCCCTCGGCCTCCTCCCCAGAGCGTCCGGAGGCGCTACCGCGAGGTCGCCAGCGTTCCGGCGCGGTAGCGGCTCCACCGGGCGCTCATGGAGGCACCGGTGGGTACGGGCCGCTCCCGGCCCGGGCGCTCCGGGAGCAGCGGACGGGCGCCGGTCAGGCGCCACCCGGCACGGCCTCGCGCAGACAGCGCCACAACTCGCGCTCCTCCGCGGCAGGGTCCTCGAGCACGAGGGGTGTGCCCGCGCCGCCCAGACGCATCACGGAGCGCTCTCCGGCGTAGGCGGGCCAGTGCGGCAGCCCGCCGCCGCCAGGGGTGTCCGTGCCAGTAGGACGGCCGGTACGGGCGAAGGCAGTCCAAGCCGCCCGCATGTGGGCGGACAGCTCCCGTGGCGCGTCGGGACCGGCGAGCGGATTGTCGAGCGTGCCGAAGACGAAACCGATCTCCGCCATGTGGCAGGCGCCGAGGGCGCCACCGAGAGCGGGCGACGGCCAGGCGAACTCATACACGAAGGTCTGCGCACCGTGCGCGGCCCGCGCCTCGGCCACGCGCAGAGCGGGAATCCGGTACGCGTGGTCGCTCAGGGCCGCGGACAGCAAGTCGCCCGGAGCAGCCCCGGGTTGCGCGTAGACCTTTCGGGCTTCGGCCGGGTCGAGACCGAGACCGGCGAGGAACGCTTGCAACACCTGGTCCGTGATGCGCGGGCCGATCCCCAGCGGCACGAGGAAGAGACGGAACTCCTCGCTCGTCGTCCCGGTGAGCAGATCGACGTCGCGGCCCGCTCCACCGGCGAGCGCGTCGATCGGCCGTTGCGGCAAGGTGGCACCGTCGACGACAGGCAGCACGGTGGTTCCGCCGCCTGCCGACTCGCCCCACTGCTCGGGAGCAGTGGCTTGCGCGATCTCCTGTCCCAGGGCCGCGTCGGCGGCGATGAGCCGCTCGGGTGGCACCTCGGCCAGGCTCTCGCGGGTCGGCTCCGCCCCGGCAAGGGCGGCCAGCCGCTCGGTGACCCGTCGGCCGATGTGCTCGGGGTGGCTGTGGTGGCCGGCGCCGCTCTGCGTGATCGCCCGGCGGAACAAACCTCGCGCCCGGGGCATGGTCATGAGCGCGGTGATGCTTATGGCGCCGGCGGACTGGCCGAAGACCGTGACGTTGTCAGGGTCGCCGCCGAACTCCGCGATGTTGTCGCGGACCCATTGCAGCGCGGCGATCTGGTCGAGAAGGCCGAGGTTTGACGTGCTGTCGGGCAGCAGGAGGAACCCCTCCGCGCCGAGCCGGTAGTTCAAAGTGACGCAGACGACGCCTTCGGCGGCGAGCCGCGTGCCGTCATAGGAGGGCAGTGAACCGGAGCCGTTGCGGAACGCACCGCCGTGGATCCACACCATGACCGGAAGCCGTCCTCCGGTGCGGCCCGGGGCCGGCGTCCACACGTTGAGGTTCAGACAGTCCTCCCCCGGCGCCGCCGCTTCTTCCAGCAGACCGGCCATCGCGGGAAGATAACCCGGCTGGGGCGCGGTGGGACCGGCGACGAACGCGTCGCGCACCCCCGTCCACGGCTCCGGCGCCACAGGCGGCCTCAAGCGCCGCGGCCCGAACGGCGGTGCCGCGTAGGAGACGCCCATGAACGCCGCCACTTCCCCCTTCCACTGTCCGCGTATACGGCCTGCCGAGGTGGGGACGGTGACGTGCATGGTGCCTCTCGATGTCGTGCGCTGTCCCAAACATACTCACCAGGCGGAGGGGGGCAGACAACTCAATTTTGCGAGCACCCCTCACACCCGGCGTGCACAAAACCCCCAGCTCACGCCCCCTATCGGCCGGTGCTTCCTCGCAGACCACGCGAACTGCAGCGCTCTGCGGGGAACGCTCCTTCCTCTACGCGCACACGGCCCTTCCGCACGGCCGGCCTGGCCCGAGCTCGGTCACCGGGACGGGCGAGGCGCGCCGTACCAGCGCCAGCTCGTGCGACGCGGCCGCTCGGGGCTCCCGATGCGCCCGGTGGCCCACAACAGGGTGGACGAGGCGTCGTCGGTGACGGATACGTCGGGGAACAGCCGGACCAGGACCCGGCGGCTCAAGTCCTCCGGCGGGACTCCGTCGCGTTCGAGCCCCCACGCGATGTCGTACGTGTGGACGAGGGTCTCGGCGACGCCCATGGCCGCGAACCCCTCCGGGTCGGAAGCGCCGAAGACATGCGGGGCCAGCACATCGGGAGCAGTGCTGTCCACAACCGACGCGAGCAGACCGCCGCACGCCTCGACAACAGTCAGCAGCCCCTCAGGACCCGCCGCCGTGTCACCGAAAATGACGTTCACCGGCCCCGCGGCCCGGTCGCGGGACAGACGCAGCGGAACGCGCGGAACGCCCATTGGGTTGTCGAGCCCGAACCGCAGCGCGTAAGTCAGCAAGTCGTCCGCGAGGTGCTCCAAGCTCTCCCAGCACGTCCACTCCAGCTCGCCCGCACGAGCACCCCACCGGGAAGCCGGAACACCGGAAAGCGTCTTGACGCAGTGCGCCACGGCCTCGCGCACGTGCTTCCCGCTCACCAGCACATCTGCCATCTCAGAACCCGACATACAGGCAGGTTACTGGTAGTGTTTGACGGACTCGGGACCGGCTGTGGCGTGCAGTGCCGCCAGGCCGGGCAGCCGGCGACCGAAGGGTAGTCGCAGTCCCTGGCGACCTCACGGGGGCTCAGCCCGGCCTCGGCGTTTAAGGAGACCAGACTGATCGGCGCCCGGAAAGGTGGTTGTTACTCCCTGTACGCAATGTGGCGACATTGGATGAGTCCCGCGTCCTGGCCGACAGTCGGCCTCCGGACGAGCAGCCGGGCGCGTGGGAGAGACGCACGTGGCGGCGTCCGTTCCGGGGCGGTGGCGAACGACTCCCTCGGCGCGGTAGGAGTCGTGAACGTGAGCATGTTCGCCAGGTCACTTCGGAAGGTGCCACGACTCAGGACCGAGACGAGGGGACTGGCTGGAGGCCAACCGGACCTCCAGGGGCCGAGGATGGCGTCCTACACCACATGGTGATCGAAGACTACGGCAGCCATCGCTTCGGGATCACCTGTCACACCCACCGCCGACGTCGTCGTCCACCTCGACCGCAGAAGCCGCGAGCCCACTCGGGAGGACCCGCGAGGGGAGGGAAAGGGGGCGAGCAGCCCTTCGAAGATCAGCCATGTGAGACGGAGCCGTGGCCCTGAGTCTTTTGCTCGCCCCGCCAATGCCAGGACACCGGCACAAGGGCAGAGGTCCCGCAGTCCTGACCCCATATGCCGGGCTGGCTAGAGTGCCCGTCATGAGCGATCGCCGCGGAACGCAGACCTGGTCGCCGGTGGTGCTCGGCGTGGAGGACGTTGGCTGGCTGCCTGTCACCGCGGGCGAGTCGGCAGCGACTGTCTTTCGCAGCGCGGACGCCACTCGATACGCCAAGTGCGTGCCCGCAGCGGATGCGGCCGAGCTGAAAGCCGAATGCGACCGGGCCGCATGGCTGAGCGGTCAGGGTGTCCCCGGCCCCCGAGTGCTCGACTGGCGGTCCGGTGAGGCCGGCGCCTGTCTGGTGACGAGTGCAGTCTCTGGCATACCCGCTGATCAGCTGCCCGCTGAGAAACTACGAGTCGCCTGGGAACGCATCGCGGACGCAGTTCGCCGACTGCACGAGCTGCCCGTGTCTCAGTGCCCTTTCCGCCGGGATCTGGACGCTGTGGTCGCCGTGGCCCGTGACGTCGTTTCCCGTGGCGCCGTCAACCCCGAGTTCCTTCCCGTCGACCAGCAGCAGACGCCCACCGTGGAGCTGCTGGACCGCCTCACCCGGCAGGTCCCGCGGCGACGGGAGCAGGAGGCCACCGACACGGTCGTCTGCCACGGGGACCTGTGCCTGCCCAACATCATCCTCGACCCGCAGACCCTGGACATATCGGGCTTCATCGACCTGGGCCGCCTCGGACTGGCCGACCGCTACGCCGACCTGGCACTGCTGCTCGCCAACGCGCGAGAGACATGGACGGACGAGGAGCAGGCCCGGGCCGCAGACTTGGCCTTCGCCGCGAGGTACGGCATCGCTCTCGACCACGACCGCCTGCGCTTCTACCTCCACCTCGATCCGCTCACCTGGGGCTGATCAATTCCCCGGGGAGCATCGGGCGGACCGGAGGAAGATCCGACGATGCGGAGTCCAGTCAGGCAGACGGCCGCGGTCTTTGACGACAGGCGTGAGGTGGGGCGCCGGGGCGGAAGGTCATCGTCTCCCCGGGCATCGCGTACGGCATAGGGGCCCGGCAAATTGCGTGGTCGAGGCAGCAGCCCGCTGTCAAGATCGTTGGGTGAACATGCCACAGCACCAGAGCGCCTCTTCCGTACGTCCCATCACCGACGCCGACGTCCCCACTGCGGTCGACACCCTCGCCCGCGCTTTCGCCGACTACCCCTTCACGCGGCATGTGATCGCGGCGGATGGTCATGAGGAGCGGATCCGGCGTTACCAGGAGCTGTGCCTGACCCGTATCGGCATGGTGCACGGCCGGGTCTGGGTCGCCGACGAAGGCCGCGCCGTCGCCGTCTGGGCCGTTCCCGGTCAGGACCCTTCGCCTGCCTTCGCCGAACTCGGACCTCTCCTCGGCGAACTCAGCGGGGACCGGGCCGCTGCTTACGAGAGCGCGGACGCGGCCATGGCCCGGTACCGACCCGAGGAGCCGGGATGGTTCCTGGAGACCGTGGCCACCGCTCCGGAGGCCCGGGGAAACGGCCTCGGCAGCGCCGTACTGATTCCTGGCATCCAGGAGGCCGAGCGCGCCGGACATCCGGCGTTCCTGGAGACCTCCAGCGAGCCGAACGTACGGTTCTACGAACGCCTCGGCTTCAAGGTCACGGCCGATGTCCAGCTCCCCCACAACGGTCCCCGCACGTGGTGCATGCGCAAAGACCCCCGCTGACATCCTGAGAATTCGGCCCTCGACGGCTGGGCTCAGACCGCACCTTCGCTCGCGTCAATCACCGACACACAGGCGGCATAGCGGGCGCACGGGCATCAGCGCGGCTCGACCACGCGTCGAAGAGCCCGCTTGATCGTTCTGAGCCATCTCTTCCATAGTTACGAACTCAGTCAGGCAGGAGACGCTACCTACAGGAAGGGCACGCCCCCATGCGCACTCTTTACGTCGTTACCCATCCCGAGGCGACGCACCACGTCGAGGGAGTTGTCGGCGGTTGGCATGATTCGCAACTGACGCCCGCCGGCGTCCGGGCGGCGACCTCCATCGCCCGGGCACTGCGAGCCCAGGTGCCAGGCAGTGCCGAAGTGGAGCTGTTCTCCTCAGATTTGCAGCGCACCCGGCGGACAGCCGAGGAGGTTGCCGCCGCGTTCGGCGTGAAGCCGGTCCTGGATCGCAGACTCCGGGAGAAGTCCTACGGAGAGGCGGGGGGACGGCCCCAGGAGTGGCTGGACCGGCGGTTCATTCCGCCGCCGGCTGTCGGAGAGCGACTGGAACACGACGAGGGCGTGGAGGGCGCCGAGACCAAGGCTGCGTGGGCGCAGCGCATCTACGCGGCCATGGATGAGATTCTGCAACGCCCGTGCGAACACCAGATCGTCGTGACGCACGGTGGTTCCTTGACGTTCGTCGTGGCGTCCTGGATCAAAATGCCGATCGAGGCTGTCGGTTACGCCAGTTTCCGGGCTCCCTCCGGCAGCATCACCACGCTGCGCGAGGACGATTTCTTCCACAACCGCCAAGTAGTCAGCCTCGGTGACACTCAACACCTTGCCCACTCCACCAAAGCGGTCTGACCTTTACCCGGCCCACCTCGACGGCCCGCCTTCCTTCATGGGCGGCGGGACGTCCCATGCGCCGGCGTCATTCTTCGGATTCTGGCCTCCCTTCCGTGATCGAGTTATTGAGCGTGGGGCGCCCCTGTAGTTGGGCCCGAAGAGAGTGGGCTATTTGGTCTGCTTGGTCAGCGGACACTCGTTCCTGCTCAGGTCGCCGAAGCAGTCCGAAAATGGCGGGCCCGCGATGCTCTGGCCGCAGATCTGCCATGCGCGGGACGATGTGGAAGTGGACGTGCGCGAAGCCTTCGGCTTCGGCGAACTGGACGACGTAGGTCTTGGCGCAGCCAGTGACGCCCCGGAGAGCCCGGGAGAGCTTGACCTGCCACACGCCGAGGGCAGATGCCTCAGCATTGGTGAGGTCGTGAACCGCAGCGACGTGGCGTCGAGGCAGTAGCACGAGCCAGCCCGGCACTGCGGTGTTGAGGGCGTGGGCCACCCGCCAGTGCTGGTCATACACCGCGCACTCGCGAGGTGGCAGGTCGTCGAAGTCTGCTTCCTTGCTGCACGCATAGCAGTCGGGAGACGTCATGAACAGCGATCGTAGAACCGTCGCACTGCGAAACTCGCGTTGACCCCGGCCACCAGTCAGGCCGGAAAAACTCCCTTCCGGAGGAGGTGGAAGCTGGCGCGTACGGACTGGCGGTGACGGGGGCAACCCGCTCGGCGGCTTCGCCGAGGACGCGCCACAGGTGCCGCGGTCGGCAACCTGAGTTGCCTGAAGTGCCCCCAACCTGACGCCTTCCGCGAAGAACGGAGCCCGATCCCGGCGGACCACCTCGACAGCGGAAGCTGATTGGCCAGCCATTACCAGACCGGGTGCCTCCCCGACAGGCAGCAGATCGAGGACGTGTCGGGTCTAGACATCGACCAGTACCGTGCCGTAGACGCGGCCCTCGCGCGGGGTGAACTCATTGACGCTGACCACTCGCGGCGGAAGGGCTTCCGGCTCGGGCAGCGGATCGAACAGTCGCAGGGTCGTGCTGCGGTTGACGATCACTCCGAGAACGCTTGCCACCCTGGCGCCTGCCCGGCTGGCGAGCACGAGGCCAACCGCGACCAGCGGCGACCGCAACCACCCGGTAAACCCGCTGCGTCTCCGAGTCAACCCGGCGTTTGCTCGACAGAAGTCCCTGTCCCCAGAAACCCAACACGAAGGTGGTCGACAGCACCGGATCGGCGGCTCGCAGCAATCCAGGATGGGGCGCACCGACAGCAGGATCAGCCGGTGCCCACTACACCGCCGAGCTCCGGCTGGGAGGGCGAGCAGAAGGAGACGGGAGGGCGGGCCCGCGTGGATCAGCCCGGCCCATCGCTCGATGCCGCGAGGAGCGGCACGATGATGTCGCTGATCGGCGTCGGGAGCCCGTGAGCCCGGCCGAGTCGCTGCACGACGCCGTTACGCGTGTCCCATTCCAGCGGCCGGCCGGCTTCATGGTCGGCGAGGATGGACGTTCCCATGTCCTGCGGGAACGACTGGAAGCGGGCCAGGATCTCAGCGGGGACACCGTCGTCCAGGTCCGCGCCCTCGGCCCGGGCGACCGTAAGGCATTCGTGGAGGTATGCCAGCGCGAGTTCGGCGGTGTCATCCCTGTGGAACATCCCCGCGCGGCGGCGGGTCAGGACCATGAGTCCAGCGACTGCGTTCTGGAGCAGCTTCCGCCAGGCGACGGAGGCGAAGTTCGTGGACAGTTCGACGCCGCACCAGGTCTCCCGCAGCGCGTCGGCCACGATCCGGGCGGCGGGCGTGTCCGGCAGGGTGAGGCGGGCCTCCCCGCGCAGCCGCACCGATCCGTCGGACTGGGTCTCGGCAGGGAACCAGACCACCGCCGGGACGACGTTCGCGCCCGCGACGCGCGGGGTGAGCATCGCCTGCTGCTCGACGCCGTTCTGCAGGACGCACACGACCGTCCGCGGCCCGCACAGTGCTGTGAGCCACGGTGACGCGGCGTCGAGCTGAGTGGCTTTCACCGCGAGGAGGACGACGTCAACGGGGCCGTCGACCTGTGCGGGGTCGGTCCCTACGGGGCCAGGCACGAGGATGCGCCCTCCCCCACGAAGTAGTTCCAGATGATCTCGTGCGGTGCGCCCGTAGAGCTGCGGGGCACGGCCGGCCTCGTGCAGGGCCGCCGCGATGGTGGTGCCGATCGCGCCGGGGCCCACGAGTGCGATCGCTCCGACATCCGGCGCCGTGGTCATGGGGTCGAGAGGGCTCATGGCTCGGACGTTATCTCGTCACACACGCTTCGCGGCATTGGCATCAACGTTCTCCGATGAGGCGCGATTGCATCGGGGGCACGGTGCACCGTCCGAACGCGTGCGAGCACCTCGCCCCGAGCGATTCGAAAGTGGTAACTCTTCTTCCGCCAAGCCGTTGTTCGCCGATTCGAGCACCACGTGACAGGACACGGCGCGGGTGGGTGTTGCGGTGCTGAGCGTGGTGCGCGCGGCACGCGGCGATCGGGGTCGAGGGTGCACCGAACTCAGCCTCGGCCACCCGCGCGTGAGGCACCACCGAGTTCTTCGCACCACCGACCACGCTGGCGCATTCTTCTTCTGCGGAGGTGGGGGTCGAGACCTCGATCCTGACGGGCGCCGACGCGCTGCCCGCGCTCGGCGGGGCCGTCGGTGCGGTGGTATTGGACGCCGCCCTCGATCGCGCAAATGCCTTCTGACATGGATTCATGAGGGACTCAGAACACCCCCCAACCCCGTACCGGCGTGGCGCTCGTTGCCGGTCGATAGGCGGCAGGGGGCCTGCTTGCCTTCCGTGAAATTCCATCACGAAAGGCTTCTGGAGATTGCCCCTGCGTTGCCGATCATATTCCCGCCTCGTGGAATGGTGCTCTTCGCTCAAGAAGTCATCTGAGGCGCGCCAGGTGATTGGCAACGCACCGGCAGGCGCTTACAACGGCTAACCCAATGAGGCGAATCGGGTTGTTGGCCGTTCCCCTGTCAGGACGTTGCCCTGGTCAGCTACTTGATCAGGAAGGACAGACTCGCGTCTCATCCAAGCTCCCGCGAGTGAGGGCGAACTGGCAACTCCACCCCGTACCCACAGAGCTTCATCGAATTGGTGACGCGCCACCATCCCCCGCACCGCTGCTGGATCGCCTGTTCCCGGGAATGTGAAAGACCTGGCTCCCGCGAATAGCACAACGGCCCGATCATTTAACTTCGGAGGCTCCTGGCTGTCTCCCCGCTACAGGCCCAGCCCTCAACAATATACGCTAACCAGTAATACCCGCCCCCGAGGCCCTTTATGACATTCTTCAGGAAGCCAGCGGGTCAATCATCAACCTAAGCTTTCCCACGCTTACCGCACCGATCGCGCGGGCTGCAATCTTTCCATCACGGTCCAGAACGATAGTCGTGGGGATTGATTGCGGATTCAATACGCCAGCCGGAAATGAGTCCAGAATGATTCGACCCGATGGATCAAAGAAGCTTGGGTATTTAATCTTGTAAGTCTTTTCGAAGCCCAGAGGGAGAGATGGACTGTTGTCCCTGGTATTGATCCCGACGAAATGGACATTCTTGGACTTGTACTCCGACGCCGCTTTCGTGAGATTAGACGCCTCGGCGCGGCATGGCGGACACCAGGAGCCCCACACATTCAGGACAACAACGCTGCCTCTGTAGTCAGCCAGGTTGAGCGCCTTGCCCTGAAGCGATTTACCGGTGATTTCGACAGGTTTGCCACGCTTTCCCTCAGGAACGGTAGAGACACCGGACTCCCCAGCCACGAAGCCGATACGCGACGAGTCACCGTCAGAGCCGGAACCACAAGCGGCCAAAGAGACGCAGCACGATGCCAAAATGGCAGAAAGCAAGCGCGAACGCGAGGCAATCGACTTCATGGCCGTAGTCTGACATGGGCGGAATCGCGAGCTGTCATCGACCTGAGGGTTGTCCCGTACTCCCTGGTGGATCAGCGCGCGGCGGCAGACGCGGTGCATCGCAAGGCGGAGCGACGTTCGCATACTGGATGTATTCGGACGTTCCGACAACGCGGCGAGGTGCCGTAGCTGTCGTCGTGCGCCCGCCAGGGATTACGGGACGGCCCTTGGACGTGACCAAACTCCCACAATGGCTGACACGATGAGCTGGTCTGTCGGTGGGTGATGAGGCGGCAGGCGAGGGCGAGGAAGGCTTCGTATGGGTCGGCGCTCCATTTCCTGCGGATGCGGATTCGTTTGAAGTTGTGGAGCCACGCGAAGCTGTGTCCGACGACCCAGACGATCCAGCGGTAGGTTCCCAGCCCGGTGCCGTGGGCGGCCGCGGCGGGCGGTGGTCGGCACGATGCGACGTCGGCGGACCTAAGGGCTGTCCCGTATGGGACTCGGCTCTGGCAAGATGCCCGGGTGGTGAGTGCACAGGACTGGGAGGCGACACGTCGCCGACTGCATTTCGGGCAACGCTTCCTTGGAACGGTGGTCCGGGTGCCAAGTCCCGGCGCGATCGGCATCTTCGTGGACATCGGGCTGCCCGTAAACGGCTTCGTTGACGTGCTGCTGCTACCAAGCGAAGCCGAGCGCTGGCCCACAGAGGGCACCGAGTCGGAGTTCGAGGTGTGGTGGGCTGATGAGCGACCCCAGATTCGGCTGAAGCCGGCGGACCCTCTGT
This sequence comes from Streptomyces sp. NRRL F-5630, assembly GCF_000719475.1. Lineage (GTDB taxonomy): Bacteria > Actinomycetota > Actinomycetes > Streptomycetales > Streptomycetaceae > Streptomyces. The sequence goes on from NZ_JOGO01000066.1 coordinate 31,482, forward strand.
TCGTGCGCGAGGACTTTGCCCAGTGGCTCACCAAATGGCGGCCGGGATGGCCGCAGGAGTACGGCCTGCCGGTCGCATCCGCCGACGTTCCACCTTCGGCATCCGAGGCCGCTAGTGGAGATGCTCACGGATAGCCCAAGGCAAGGTTGTACAGGCGGGCGATGCCGCGCATGGCGTGGTGTACGCCGTCCCCCCTCAGTCGGCAGTCGCGCAGGATCTTCCAGGTCTTCAAGCGGGCGAAACAGTGCTCAACGCGGGCTCGGACCTGCTTGTGGGTCTTGTTGTGCGCCTTCTTCCAGGCGGGTAGTTCCTCGCCGGGGCTGCGTCGGTGCGGCATTACCAGTCCTGTGCCCGGGTAGCCACCGTCGGCGATCACTACCGTGTTGCCGATGGCGGCCTTGGCGCCGGACTCGGCCCAGGCCCGGCAGTCGTTGCGGTTGCCCGGCAGCGGCTTGCCGATCACCACTACAAGGCGGGTGTCTGCGTCGATGACCACCTGGTGGTTGGTGGAGTAGCGATAGTTCTTCGACTGCTCGGCGACCTTGTGGTCGCGAGTGGGCACCAGGGTGCCGTCCACGATCAGCACAGCGTCCCGAGCGAACCGCTGGCGGGGCTGCAGGGCGAGCCTCGGCCCGAGGTGGTCGATGACCCGATCGGCTGTGGACTTCGACACCCCGAACAGCGGGGCCAGTTGCCGCATCGTCAGGTTAGTCCGCCAGTACGCGACAACCAGCAGCACCCGGTCCTCCAGGGGCAGCTTCCAAGGCCGGCCCCGGACCGGTACGTCCACGCCTTCACGGCGCAGTTGCGTTACCAACTTGCCGAAGGCACGCGGGCTCAGCCCTGTGAACGGGGCCATCCAGGACGCCTCCGAGGCCGTGATCACACCAGACACGACCAAGATCATCCATCAGCAAGATCGCTTACGGGACAGCCCTTAGACGTTGTTTTATTTGGTGAGTCGGCGGTGGCAGATGAGGGCTGCGGCTATGCCGACGAAGGCGAGGAAGTGTTCGGCCTTGCGCTCGTAGCGG
>NZ_JOGO01000067.1 GCF_000719475.1 Streptomyces sp. NRRL F-5630
CTCCGGCGGGGCGGGGGAGGACGGGGCGGGGGACGGGGTCGCCTGCGCGGGGGTCTGGGAGGCCGGTACGGGAGACGACGGGGCCGCCGGGACGGGAGCAGGGGCGCCGGGGCCCGCCGTGCCGCGTCCCGCCCGTACCGCCGCCTCGTGCTCCGGCTCCCGTACCCCGTCGTGCGGCGGCGTGTCCGCGAGGCGGGCCCGCACCGCCTCCAGCTCGCGGGCGAATTCCGTGGCGTCGGACGGGCGGTCGCCGGGAGCCGGGGCGAGGGCGCGGAGGGCGAGGGCGGAGACGGCCGCGGGGAGGTCGGGGCGCAGTTCGGTGGGGGGCAGGACGCGGCCCGCCGGACCCGGGACCGTACCGGTGACGAGGTGGTAGAGGAGCGCGCCGAGGCCGTAGACGTCGACGCGCGCGTCGATGCCGCCGGGCGGGGGATCGGACTGCTCGGGGGCCATGTACCCGGCGGAGCCCGCGACGACGGTGAGGCCCGAGGAGGCGGCGAGGTTCTTGGCGAGGCCGAGGTCCGCGACGAGGACGCGTTCGGTCCCGGCGCGTACGGGTCCCGGGCCGCCGGGGCTCTTGAGCAGGACGTTCGACGGCTTGATGTCGCGGTGCACGATGCCCGCCCCGTGCAGCGCCGCGACGCCGGTCGCGGCGCCCGCCACGAGGCGGAGGGCCTCGGCGAGCGGGGGCGGTCCGGCCATGAGGAGGTCCTCGACCGTGCCGGCGTCCGCGTACTCCATGACGAAGTAGGGCCGGTCGTCCTCCAGCTCGCCGATGTCGTAGACCTGCACGACGCCCCCGGAACCCGCCTGGCGAAGCAGCCGGGCCTCGCTCAGGAAGCGTTCCCTGATGTCGAGGCGGCCCGCCCAGTTGTCGGCGAGGACCTTGACGGCGACGGGGGCTTGCAGGCGCTCGTCCTGGGCGAGCCAGACGACGGCGAAGGCGCCGGAGCCGAGCCTGCGCTGCACCAGGTATCGGCCGATCCGCTGAGGTGGGGGCATGCCTTTTATGATGCCCAGATGGCTTCCGACGCTCCGCGGCCCCTCCGTTCTTTTGCCTCCGGCACCGGAATTTCTTCCGCGGCCGGGGGGCGCGGGGGCGCACGGCACGGGGTGCGGGTGTGCGGGGCGGCGGCGGGGGGTAGCCGGTCCGGGGCCGGGGGCAGTGAGCGCGGTGCCGGTGGGCACGGGGTCGTGGGTGCGGGGGTGGAGCGATGAGCGAGGCCGGGCAGGGCTCGTACGGGTACCGGGAGGTGCCCGACACCGAGGCGCTCGCGAGGGCGGCGTCCGGCGGGGACGCGCAGGCGCTGGACACGCTGCTGCGGGCGGTGGAGCCCGAGGTGGTGCGGCGGTGCGGGCGCTTCCTGCTGCACCGCGAGGACGCGGAGGAGGCGGCGCAGGACGTGCTGCTCCAAGTGGCGCGGAACATCGGGCGGTTCGAGGGCCGCAGCAAGTTCAGTACGTGGCTGTACACGATCGTGGCGAACTGCGCGCGGCAGAAGTACCGCGAGCTGAAGCGGCGGGCCGCCGAGCAGCCGCTCCCCGCCGACGAGCACCAGCGGCCCGACCCCCGTACGACGAGCGTGATCGCGGGCTCGCGGCTCGACCTCCTCGAAGCGCTCGACCGTCTCGAACGCGACAGTCCGCATCTGGTCGCGCCGCTGGTCTACCGGGACATCTGCGAGATGGACTACACGGAGATCTCGGAGCGGACGGGGATTCCGCTGGGGACGGTGAAATCGCGGCTGCACCACGCGCGGCGGCAGGTACGGCCGTGGCTGGTGGTGCGGGACGGGGGCGCCCCGGTGCCGGGCGACGCCGAACGGTGAGGAGCGTGGCGCGCCCCTTGGGCGCGCCGGGGGGCGACGACGCCGAGTGCTGGGCTCTGGGCCGGGCACTGAGCGCCGAGGCACGCCCCCTGGCGTCCGCTCATGCCGCCGCCCTGCGGGACCACACCGGCCAGCGGCGTCAGCTACGCCCGGCCAGCCCCGCGCACAGGCCGCCCCGCCCCGCGAGACGCAGCCCCGTGGCTCAGGCGTGTTCCCGGTGACGGGCCACCGCGTCGTTGTTCGCGCAGCGCACGGTGCAGTACGTGCGGCGGCCCGCGCGCGAGGTGTCGACGTACGCCGCGTCGCAGCGGGCGCAGCGCCCGAGGCGGTGCGCGCTCGACGAGCAGATGACGTACGCGAGCCCCGCCGCCGTCGACGCCTTCACGTGCCCCACGGTCGCCTGGTCCTCCGGGCCGTAGTGCAGGTGCGGGGTGCCGTCGTGGAGCGAGATGCGGGGCAGTGAAGCCGCCTCTTCGAGGGCCGAGTTGGCGTGGGCGCAGCGCACTGCCAGCGCCTCGGGGTCCAGGGGCCGGCCGCCCGACGCGGCGAAGCACGGGGCGAGGGACGCCGCCGCCCAGGCCCGCAGCTCCCGTACGCCGCGCGGGGCCGGGGCCGGGCGGTGGATGCCGTGGGCGCGGAGGAGCGGGGCCAGGTCGTCCGCGGGGCCCGCGTTGACCAGGGCCGCGGCGAGGCGGGCAGCCTCGCCGCCGTAATGGTTGAACTGCACAAGGACATGACACCACGCTGGCGGTCATGCGTACAGGCATACGAAGCACCCCGCCGCGTACCGGCCCGCCCTCCACGCCCGCCGGCGTGCGGGCGACCGGCTCCCTCACCCGATTCGCCCCGGTCCTCGTGCTCGGGCAGATGTGCAGCCTCCAACTGGGGGCGGCCGTCGCCAAGTCCCTCTACGGGCGCGTCGATCCGGTGATGGTTGCCGGGATGCGGCTCGGCTTCGCGGCGCTGCTGCTCGCGCTGCTCGTGCGGCCCCGCCTCACCACGTACAGCCGTGCGCAGTGGCTCGGAGCCTGCGCGCTCGGGCTCGTCTTCGCGGGCAACAACCTGACCTTCTTCCTCGCGCTCGACCGCCTCCCGCTCGGCGTCGCCGCGACCGTCGAACTCCTCGGCCCGCTCCTCCTCGCCGTCGCGCTCTCGCGCCGCCCCGCGCACCTCGTGGCGGGGCTGCTCGGGCTCTGCGGGGTACTGCTGCTCGGGGCGCCGGGAGGGGAACTGCCGCTCGCGGGGCTCGGGTTCGGGCTCGCGGCGGCCGGGTGCAGGACCGCGTACGTACTCCTGAGCAAGCGCGTCGGGCGGCTCTTCCCCGACTTCGGCGGGCTCTCGCTCGCGCTGCTCGCCGGGGCGTGCGCGCTCGTGCCGCTCGCGGCCGTGCACGGCGGTGACCAAGTCCGCGCCGACCCCGGGGCGTTGCTGCCCGGGTGCGCGGTCGCGCTGCTCTCCTCGCTCGTCCCGTACGCGCTCGACATGACCGTGCTGCGCCGCATCGACTCGCGCGCCTTCGGCGTCCTGCTCGCGCTCTCCCCGGCCGTCGGCGCGCTCGTCGGGCTCGCCTTCCTCGGGGAACCGCTCGGCGTGCGCGAGAGCGTCGCGATCGCGCTCGTGGTGGTGGCGGCGGGGTGGTCCGCGCGGACGGGGAGCGGGGAGGGGCGGCACGGAGGAGACGGCCGCGCGGAGTTGAAGAACGCGGACGAGTAAGGCTAGGCTTACCTCAGAAAGTGAGTCACGAGGAACTCCCGGCGGTGGGCGCCAGAGCCAGGAACCCACCGCCGGGACTCACTCGGGCCCACTACCGGGACCAACCGCCGGGACCCACTCGGGCCCACCGCCCGGGAACCCCGCACCGAGGCGTCCGCCGGACCCCGCACCGGGCCCCCGAGCCCCCAACGCGCCCTTCCCAGCCCCCCAACACGGCACAAGTCCCCCTGAGTGCACCGGGCATGGCGTGCCATTAGCCGGAGTGGCGCGAGTACCGGCACCCGCAGCGGTTACCCTCCCGCCATGGACGGATTCCGCGTCACCTACACGGTGGAGTGCGCCGAGTCGGCGGCGCTGCTCTCACCAGACCGCAGGGAGACCCTCGAACGGGGCCTCGCGGTGCTCGCCCGCCACCCGTACCACCCGGCGACGGCCCCCATCGGCACGCACGAGGACAACCGGAAGGCGCAGGTGGCGCCGGGGGTCCTCATCGAATACGTGGTCGCGCACGCGGTGATGGTGGTCGTCGTCCTGACCGTCTTCGACGAGTCCCTGTATCTGCTGGCGGACGTACCGGGGCAGGTCGAGCGGGGGATCGAGGGGGACGCGGCACTGGGGGACGGGGGGTGAAGCCCTCCCGTCATCGTCTGGGATGCTCAGAAAGAAAAGGGGTAGGTTTGTACTACTCTGACGCTCCCTGGTAGAGCGTCCGCGAAAGGTGCGGCATGGGCGAGGCAACGTCCGGCTACGGTCGGGGCATCGACGCGGAGCAGGCGCTCAAGTACGCCGTCCAGCATGTGGCGGGGGAACGCGCCGAGATCGTCGAAGGGGTCATCACACAGGTGTCGCCGAGCTGGCCCCATGAACGGACGGCGAACAAGATTCGCCGGCAGATCTCCCCCCGCTGTCTGGAGTTGGGGTTCGAGATCGGCTCCGGCAACCTCGACCTGCCGGGGTCTCCCAACTGGTACATCCCCGATCTCGCCGTCGTCCCCGACGACCTGGTGGAGGATTCCAATTCCCTCCTGCCCGACCAGACCCTCCTCGTCGTCGAAGTGACCTCCCCCTCCGACGCCGAGACCGACCGCGTGGTCAAGCGCCGTCGCTACGCCGAGTACGGCGCTCCCCTGTACCTTCTGGTCGACCGCCAGGAACGCAGCGTTACGCTGTTCTCCGAACCGGGCCCGCTCGGCTACACCCGCGTCGAAGGCCCCCACCCCTTCGGCACCCCTCTCCCCCTCCCGGCTCCCTTCGACCTCGTGCTGGAGACCGGCGAGCTGTGAGGGCGCGGGTCCCCTCGCCCCGTACGACGAAACCGCCCGCGCCCCCTCAAGGGCACGGGCGGTTCGCCATCGTTCCGCGTCAGTCCTTCGGCGTCAGGATGAAGAGCGGGATCGGGCGGTCCGTCTTCTTCTGGTACTCGGCGTAGTCCGGGAACGCCTCCACCGCGCGGTCCCACCACTCCGCCTTCTCGGCCCCCGTGGCCTCGCGGGCCGTGTAGTCCTTGCGGACCGGGCCGTCCTGGAGTTCCACCTCGGGGTGGCCCTTGATGTTGTAGTACCAGACGGGGTGCGAGGGGGCGCCGCCCTTGGAGGCGACGACCGCGTACTCGCCGTTGTGCTCGACCCGCATCAGCGGTGTCTTGCGGATCTTCCCGCTCTTCGCGCCGAGCGTCGTCAGCACGATGACCGGCATCCCGCGCATCTCCGTGCCGCGCGTCCCGCCGCTGCTCTCGTACTCGGCGACCTGCTCCCGCACCCACTTCTCCGGGCTCGGTTCGTACTCACCACTCAGAGGCATCGCGTCCACCCTTTCGTGTCGGTGCCGACAATCTCTCACCACCGCCTGCCCCGCGGGGTCATCGCCGCTTGGCGAGTTCCTCGGCGTCCCGGCGGAACGCCCACCGCATCTCCGGTTCCATCGCGAACTTGAACAGCCGCTGCACGAGCGGCGTGCACAGCACCGTGATGACGCTCGCCGCGATGAGCGTGACCGCTATCTCGCCGACCGGGGTGTGCAGCCACTCCGCCGCGTACCAGTCGCCGAAGCGCGAGCCCTTCGCGAGGAAGCCGTGCAGCAGGTACCCGTACAGCGTCCCCGCGCCGAGCGCCGTGAACCACATGTGCCGGCGCGGCACCCAGGCGAGGAAGCACGCGGTGAGCACGAGCGAGCAGCCGAAGAGCGCGAGCGTCATGACGACCCCGGTCCAGCCGGGCGCGCCGAGTTCCTGCGCGCTGTCGCGGTGGTAGAACCAGGCCGCGTTCATGCGCGGCGCCGCCCAGTAGGCGAAGAGCGCGCCGCCGGCGAGGACCGGGAGGGACAGGAGGCGGGCCTCGCGGCGGCGTACGAGCTGGAAGTGCTCGGGCCTGAGCTTGAGGCCGACGACGAAGAACGGCAGGAACTGCAGGACCCGCTGCATGTCGAGGTCGTCGCCGATGTCCGGCGAGATCGCCGCGAGGATCGCGATGGCGAGCGCGAGCGGCACCGGCCAGCGCACGAGCTTCCAGATCGGTGTCGTCAGGCGCCACACGAACAGCGCGATGAGAAACCAGGTCAGGTACCAGGGGTCGAGCAGGCTGAACGGGTAGTCCGGGTCGCCGCCCGCCGTGCGCTTCAGGAGCGTGTACGCGACCTCGAAGATCACATAGGGGACCGCGACCCCCGTGATGAGGCGGCGCAGCCGGTCCGGGCGCATGTCGAAACTGCGGGACATGTAGCCGGAGATGATGATGAACGCCGGCATGTGGAAGGTGTAGACGAAGATGTAGAGCGCGGACGCGGCCCGGCTGTCCCCGCGCAGCGGCTCCCAGGCGTGGCCCATCGCGACGAGCACGATCGCGAGGTACTTCGCGTTGTCGAAGAAGGGGTCGCGGCGCTTGGCGGCCTGTTTCCCCTTGGCCTCGGCGGGCTTCGCCGCCGGTTCCGCCGGTACCCGCACGCGCTTGAGCACGAGGGTGTCGCTGCCCGTGCCCGTCGCCAGGGCACCTCTCGCCGCGTTCTCCGGAGGCAGTGGTACGCGCCCCTCGGTCGACGGCTCCGTACCGCCTTTTTGTCCGTGTCCGCGCCCGGACTCGCTCACAATCCCTCCCCGATGGAACGCCGACGGGTCGGAACGCGTCTCACCAGAAATGCGGGAAGTATGTCGGTGGAAGGCATCAGCGGCAGACTAGTCACCCCCACCGCACCCTGTGCAAGGCGGCCGGGTGTGGCTTGTCCCACCCTGGAGGCGATGCGTCCGTTTTCAGCCGCGCACCTTTCGTGGCAACTTCTCAGGCCCCTCACAAAGTCGGTACGCGAAGCCGCGTCGGCGCACCGGTCCGAGGGGCCCGCGCCCGGGAGAAGTCCGCCCTCCCCCTCAGCCGACGGCCGTCGCCCCGGAGCCCTCCGGCGCGGGCCCCACCAGCTCCGTCAGCACGTCCTCCATCGTCACGAAGCCGCGCACGCGCCCCTCCTCGCCCGTCACGGCGGCGAGATGGCTGTCGTCGGTGCGCAGCGCGGTGAGCGTGTCGTCGAGCGGCGTGTCGATACGGACGCGCGTGAGCGGGTGATAGGCGGCGCGCGGAAATGGCTTGTCCCGCTCGGTGACGCCGAGCGTGTCCTTGATGTGGAGGTAGCCGAGGAGCGCGCCGCCCTCGCCGGTCACCGGGAGGCGGGAGAAGCCGGACTCGGCGGCGACGCGTTCGAGCCGGGCCGGGGTCACCGTGCTGTCGACCGTGACGAGCGTCGCGCCCGGCTTGATGATCTCGCCGACGGGACGGGTGCCGAGTTCGAGCGCGTCGCGCAGCCGGTCGCGGTCGGCCTCGCTGAGCAGTCCGGCCTCGCTGGAGTCCTCGACCATCCGCGCGAGCTGGTCGTCGGTGAAGACGGACTCGACCTCGTCCTTCGGCTCGACCCGCAGGAGCCGCAGGAGGTGGTTGGCGAGGCTGTTGATGCCGAAGACGAGGGGCTTGAGGACGCGGGTGAGCGCGACGAGCGGCGGGCCGAGGAGCAGCGCGGTGCGCACGGGCTCGGCGAGCGCGATGTTCTTCGGGACCATCTCGCCGATGAGCATATGCAGATACGTGGCGAGCGTCAGCGCGATGACGAAGGAGAGCGGGTGCACGAGGCCGTGCGGGATGCTGACCGCCTCGAAGGCCGGCTCCAGGAGGTGCGCGATCGCGGGTTCGGCGACCGCGCCGAGGACGAGCGAGGAGACGGTGATGCCGAGCTGCGCGGTCGCGAGCATCGCGGAGATGTGCTCAAGTGCCTTGAGGGTGCTGGCCGCGCGCTTGTCACCGGCCTGCGCGAGCGGCTCGATCTGGCTGCGGCGCACGGAGACGAGCGAGAACTCGCCGCCGACGAAGAAGGCGTTGGTGAAGAGCGTGAGCAGCCCGACGAGCAACTGGACGGCGGTCATCGGGGGTCCCCCTGGTCAGTGCCTCGCGTGCTCATCGGCCCGCCTCCTCGACGTGCGCGGGTTCGTCCTCGGCCGGTTTGACGACCCGTACCCGCTCGGCCCTGTGGTGCTCCACCGACAGGACCGTGAACTCCCAGCCTTCCGCCCCCGCGTCCTCTTCGCCCAGCTCCACGACGTCCCCCGCCTCGGGGATGCGGCCCAGGCGGGTCGCGAGGAGGCCGGCGACCGTCTCGTAGGGGCCCTCGGGGGCGTGCAGGCCGATGAGGCGGAGCTGGTCGAGGCGCAGGGAGCCGTCCGCCTCCCACGTCTCGCGGCCGTCGGCGGTCGGCGCCCCCGGCAGGAGGTCCTCGGTCTCCTCGGGGTCGTGCTCGTCGCGCACCTCGCCCACGACCTCCTCGACGATGTCCTCGACCGTGACGACGCCCGCCGTGCCCCCGTACTCGTCGATGACGACGGCCATCGTGCGCGCGGCGCGCATCCGGGCGAGGAGGGTGTCGGCGGGGAGCGAGTCGGGGACGAGGAGGGCGGGCGTGGCGAGGTCGGTGACGCGGGTACGGGCACGCGCGGCCGGTTCGAGGGCGAGGACGTCGCGGATGTGGACCGTGCCGAGCACGTCGTCCAGGTGCTCGCGGTAGACGGGGAAGCGGGAGAGCCCGGTCGCGTGCGCGAGGTTCGCCGCGTCGAGCGCGCTCGCCCCCTCGCCGAGGGCCTGGACCTCGACGCGCGGGGTCATGACGTTCTCGGCGGTGAGGTCGTTGAGGTGCAGGGTGCGGATGAACAGTTCGGCCGAGTCCGGTTCGAGCGCGCCCTCTGCGGCGGAGTGCCGTGCCAGCGCGACGAGTTCCTCGGGGCCGCGCACGGAGGCGAGTTCCTCGGTCGGTTCGAGGCCGAGGCGCCGGACGAAGAAGTTCGCGGTCGCGTTGAGGCTGTGGATGAAGAACCCGAAGAAGGCGGAGAAGCGGCGGTGCGGGCCCGCGACGGCGAGGGCGACGGGCACGGGCCGGGAGATCGCCCAGTTCTTGGGGACGAGTTCGCCGATGACCATGAGGACGACGGTGGAGAGGCCGACGCCGAGGATCGAGCCGATCGTCGAGGTGGCGCCGCGCGGCAGCCCGATCGCGGAGAGCGGGCCGTGGAGGAGTTCGGTGACGGCGGGCTCGGCGAGCATCCCGATGACCAGCGAGGTCACGGTGATGCCGAGCTGTGCCCCGGAGAGCTGGAAGGTGAGGGAGCGCACGGCGGCGAGCGCGCCCTCGGCGCCGCGTTCGCCCGCGTCCACGGCGCGCTCCAGGTCGGAGCGCTCGACGGTGGTGAGGGAGAACTCGGCGGCGACGAAGAGCGCGCAGGCGAGGATGAGGAGGGCGGCGACGAGGAGCTGCACGACGGCGATCACGCGGTCACCGCCGGGGGTGAGCGGGCAGGGCGCGGGCGGCGCGCGGGGCGCGGGCGGTGCGGACGGCTCGCGGGGCGCGGGCGGTGCGGACGGCTCGCGGGGGTTCACCCATCGGTCCTCGGGTTCCTTTCCTCGGGGCACACGGAAGCGGGGGGTGGGGCCCGGCGTGCTGCCGGGCCCCACGGGTTTTCCGCGACTCTACGACTGTCCCGTGACGCGCGCTCTACACGGGTGTCGTAGTGACAGGGCGCGCTCAGCCGTTCGGCAGGATGACCGCGCGTCCCCGGACCTTCCCGTCGTGCAGCCGCTCGTACGCCCGCGGCGCCTCGTCGATCGTGTACGTCTCGATGTGGACGTCCACGGCCCCGGCGCGCGCGAGGTCGAAGGTCTCCCCCATCTCGGAGCGGCTGCCCCAGTACGGCGAGGTCACGACGGTCTCGTACGCCTGGAGCCCGAAGCCGACCTCCAGGCTGCCGCCGCCGATGCCGACGATCGTGACGTCGCCCTCGATCGTGGCGCAGGCGCCGGACGCCTTGACGGTCGGCGGGACGCCCACGAAGTCGAAGACGGCCTCGGCGCCCCTGCCCCCGGGGGTGAGCTTGCGGACGTTCTCGACGGCGTTCTCGTCGGAGAGGACGGCCTCGTGGGCGCCGACCTCCTTGGCCAGGCGCAGCTTCTCGTCGTTGACGTCGAGCGCGATGACGCGCGCGGGGGTCAGGGCGCGCAGGAGCTGGATGCCGACGTGGCCGAGCCCGCCGGTGCCGAAGACGACGGCGGTCGAGCCGGGCACGAGCTTGGGCAGCGAGCGCTTGATGGCGTGGTACGGGGTGAGCCCCGCGTCCGTGAGCGGCACCGTCCTGACCGGGTCGAGGTCGCCGAGCGGCATGAGGTGCCGGGCGTCGTCCACGATCATGTACTCGGCGATCGCGCCCGGGTTGCCGAGTCCGGGCGGGTAGATACCGAGGCGGGCCGCTTCCAGGCAGTAGTTCTCCTTGCCCTGCTGGCACTTGGAGCAGCGCCCGCACCCCCACGGCCCGTACACCGCGACGGACTCGCCGACAGCGACGTTGCGCACCCCCTCCCCGAGCTTGTCGACCACGCCCGCGCCCTCGTGGCCGAGGGTGAGCGGCAGCGGGAACGGGAGCTGGTCGGCGCTCCAGCTCATGACGGCGATGTCGGAGTGGCAGACCCCCGCCGCCGTGACCTTGAGCCGGATCTCGCCGGGCTTCGGCTCGGGCTTCTCGATCTCGACGACCTCGGGGGCCGCGCCGACCGTGCGGTACTGGACCGCCTTCATCGTGTCCGCCATGAGGGAACTCCTTCGTCGCGGGATGGCGTGCTACGTGGGATTCCTCGCCGGTGGTGCGCTGGGGTCGGAGGGGCCCGGGGACGTCCGGGGCCCCGGCTCGTCCTCGCCGCGCGCCGGTGGATCGCGCGGGCCCTCGCCCCCGCCCGCGCGGCGCACGGCGAGGATCGTGGTGTCGTCGCCGAGCCGCCCGCCGGTGTACCGCAGCACCTCGTCCCGTACGAGGGCGACGAGCCTGATCGGTTTGACGAGCCCGGGGTCGGCGCCGACGCGTCTCCCGATCCGCTCCGCGAGCGGGAAGAACTCGCCCGTGGCGCCGCGCGCCTCGGTCACCCCGTCCGTCACGAGCAGCAGCGTCTCGTCGGCGGCCACGCGACAGCGCCGTACGACGAAGGGAGCGCGCACGAGGCCGCTGAGCCCGAGCGGGAGCATGGGATCGGTCGGGATCTCGCGCACTCCGCGCGGGCTCACGGCGAGCGGCACCTCGTGCCCGAAGTCGACCATCTCCAGCTCGTACGGCGTGGGGCGCGGGAAGTTGGCCGGGTCGGCCTGGGCCGCCTGGTCGAGGGGGTCGGCGTCGGACAAGGGCGGGAAGCCGAGGAGCGCGGCGGTCGCGAAGCGGTCCTCCTCGCCCGCCAGACCCATCACGGCGCTGTACGCCTGATAGCGGCGCATCCGGGTCTCCAGGCGCTCGGCGACCACCGCGAGGTCGGCGGCGTGGAAGCCCCACTCACGGAAGGAGCCGAGGACGGCGGCTGCGGCGGTGACCGCGTTGAGGCCCTTGCCCTGGACGTCGCCGAGGATCACCCGGGTGCCGTACTGGGAGGGCTGGATGTCGTAGAAGTCGCCGCCGACCCGCGCGGTGGTGTCGGCGGCGAGGTAGATCGCGGCCTGCTCCACACCGGCCCAGTGCGGCGGCAGGGGCCGCAGCACGGTGGAACGGGTCGCCTCGGCGATGTCCTGGAGGTGGCCGACGTAGCGCGAGGCGCGCAACCGCAGCGCGCAGGCGGCGAGGGCGACGGCGCCGCCACCCACGACGAGGACGAAGTCGGGCCAGCCGGTGCGGTACTGCGCGGACCAGGCGAGGTTCATGAGCACGTAGGTGAGGGTGGAGAGCACCGCGAAGAAGGCGGTCGTCCACAGGCCGCACAGGGCCGCCGCGATGCCGGGCACGACGATGATCCACGTGATCATCCGGAAGCCGCCGCCGGTCAGGAAGTCCAGCCCGACGACGAGCAGGAGCAGCGCGGCCGGTACGCACCAGGCGGCGCGGTGCCCGCGCAGCCGCAGCGGCTCCCCGCCCCACATGCGGGACGCGAGGGAGCGCAGCACCGGGCGAGAACTCACGTCTCCACCCAAACACGGGCGGAGGGGGGCCGCCACGGGAGGCGATTCGGGTTGCCGCCCCGTGGCGGAGGAGGACTCTGGAGACAAGGACCGCAAAGGAGACAGCCATGGCCCATGTCGCCGCTCCCCCCGCCTCGAAGCCTCCCGCACCGGCGAAGCGCCACCGCCCGTCCCGCAGGATCACGCCGGTCACGGCGAGCAACGTCTTCTGGCTCGCGGCCGGCTACGGGCTCTGGGCCTCGGTGACGACGCGCCACGAGCACGGGGTGACCGGTTACAACGTGCTCTACGGGTGCGTCGCGGGCATCGTCTTCGGCCTCGTCTACCTCGCCCTGCGGCAGATCACCCCGGCGCTGCCGCGCGTGCGCCGCGCGCTCGTGTGGGGCGTCTTCTGGGGCGGCTCGATGGGGTACCTGCACAGCCTGTCGAACCCGACGATCCTGTGGTCCGTCTTCCTCGGCGTGTTCTTCGCGGCGGGCGCGTTCCTCATGGCCGTCTACCGCTTCCACACCCGCGAGGTCCCGACGGACGCCCACCTCTGAGAGAGGCGGCGCCCGCCCGGCCCGGCTCAGTCCCGCAGCCGCCGCCGCACGAGCAGGAAGCCGAGACCGACCGCGCACAGCACCCCCGACACGACGGCGAGGAAGAGCCCCGCACCGGGCAACACGCCGTCCCCGGCCTCGGCGAACCGGCCGGACGGGGCGGGTGCGCTCGCGGAGGCGGATGTACTCACGGACGCGGGCCCGGATGCGCGGCTCCCCCCGGGGCCCGGCAGCCCCGCCCCCTTGCCGGCCACGGCCCCCGCCTCACTCCCCACGCCCGCCGTGCTCGCCGTACCCGCCTCGCTCCCCGTACCCGCCTCGCTCCCCGGGCCCGCCTCGCCCCCCGCGCCCGTCGCGACCGGCCGGTTCGTCACCACGCACCGCACCGTGTCCCCCGCCGCCACCGTGACCTTCCCGTCGCCGGTCGGCAGCGGGCCCGTGCGGCCCGCGCAGTGCCACAGTGTCGACGTGTAGCCGGGGTGACCGCCGTACTCGGTGAGCCGGTAGTCCCCGGGCGGGACCTCCACCCCGGTCACGGTGGTTGTGCCGTGGGTGCCCTCGATCTCCACGGGTCCGCGCGCGGCCACCGTCCACTCCTCCGGCCGCGCGGCCCCGCCCGGCCCGTCGGCGACGCGCTCGACGAGCGTGAGGGAGCCGGGGACCGGGGGCGGCGAGGCGGTCGCTGCGGCGGGCGCCGCGAGGCACAGCGCGGCGAGGAGGGCGCTCGTGCTCGTACCGGCAAGACGGTGGCGCATGGGGGCATCCCGTCGGGGTCGGTGCAGGGGTGGCGGACGGCTGCGGCAGCAGATCATGCGGCAATCGCCCGATATGCCCATTGGCCCGGCCGGGGGCGTGTCCCCGCCGCGCCCGCGCCGCCTCCCCGTCGTGTCCCGGCCCGGTCCGCACCGTGTCCGTGTTCCTCACCCGTACGCCCGTGGGACTGGCGCGCGCGTGCGGGGGCGCGTTGCCTGGGTAGGTGCGGGACGTACGGATCTTGAAGGCGTGTGGGAGGCGGGGCGGTGGCGGAGGGCGAGGCGCGGGTGCGGGGGCGCGGGCGCGGTGCGGGGTACGTGGTGCGGGCCGTGCTCGCCGTGGTGCTCGCCGTGGCGGCCTGTGTGTGCGTACCGGCCGGGGCGCTCTCCGTGTGGGCGAAGTACGAGATCGGGGACACGGACACCTTCGTGGAGGCCGTCTCGCCGCTCGGGTCGAACCGGGACGTGCGCGAGGCGGTCGCCGACGCGGTGACGGACGGGGTCATGCGGCAGGTCGATCTCGGGCCGCTCCAGGACCAGGGGCGGGAGTTCGTGCGGGAGGCGGCGGTCTCCTTCACGGGCTCGCCGGCGTTCCGCGACGCGTGGGACGCGGCGGCGCGCGGCGCGCACAGGGCGGTGCTCGACGCGCTGAGCGACCGCGAGTCGGGCGGGGACATCCGCATCGACCTGGGCCCGGTCACCAAGCAGGTCAAACAGCAGCTGATCGACAACCACGTCCCGTACGCGGACCGCATCCCGGACACGGACACGTCGATCACGTTCGTCGAGTCCCGCGAACTGGGCACGGCGCGCAAGGTGTTCCACGCCTTCGAGACGGCGGGGCCGTGGCCCGCGATCGCCGCGTTCGTCCTCGGCGGGGTCTCGGTCGCGCTCGCCCACCGCAGGCTCCGCGCCCTCGGGTTCCTGGCCTTCGGGGTCGCGCTCGCGGGCCTCGCCCTGCGCCTGGCGCTGATGGCGGGCCGGGACCGGACCCTGGACAGCATCCCCTCCGGCTTCTCCCGCCCGGCGGCGGGCGCGGGCTACGACGCCCTCACCCACGCCCTGACGACGGCCTCGTGGTGGCTGGTGGGGATCGGCTGCGCGGCGGGCGTGGCGAGCCTGGTGGCCTCGGCCGTCCGGGGCCGCCGCCACGCCTGACGGGCTCTCGGCCGCGCGAAGGCGCCGCCGCGCCTGGCGGGCTCTCGGCCGCGCGGGGCCGCCGCCGCGCCTGGCGGCGGATCCCCTACGGCGGCGGGGCCTACTCCACCCGCACTCCGCCGAACGCCCGCCGGTACCCCTGCGGGCTGACTCCCGTCGTCCGCTTGAAGCGCTCCCGGAACGCCCCGGCCGAGCCGAAGCCGACCTGCTCCGCGATCCGCTCCACCGAGTACCCGGTCGTCTCCAGGAGGTGCTGCCCCCGCCGCACCCGCGCCCGGTGCAGCCACCGCAACGGTGTCGTCCCCGTCTGCTCCCGGAAGTGCCGGATCAGCGTCCGCGTGCTCGTCCCCGCCCGCCGCGCCATCCGTTCCACGGTCATCTCCTCGTCGAGGTGCCCTTCGAGCCAGGTGAGCAGGGGCTCCAACTCGCCGCCCCGGGGCGGCGCTTTCAGGGGCGCGACGATGAACTGCGCCTGGCCGCCCTCCCGTTCGAGGGGCACCACGGAGAGTCGCGCCGCGTCGGCGGCGACGGCGGACCCGTAGTCCCGCCGTACGAGGTGCAGGCAGAGGTCGAGCCCGGCGGCGGCCCCGGCCGAGGTCAGGAACTGCCCGTTGTCGACGTGGAGGACGTCGGGATCGACCTCGACGGCCGGGTACGTCTCGGCGAGGAGTGCCGCCGCGGCCCAGTGCGTCGTGGCGCGCAGCCCGTCGAGCAGCCCGGTCGCGGCGAGCGGGAAGGCGCCGGTGCAGATCGAGGCGATCCGCGTCCCGCGCGCCGCCGCCTCGCGCAGCGCCTCCCGTACGGGGGCGGGCAGCGGGGCGAGTGGTGTCGTGGTGCCGGGCACGACGACGGTGTCGGCGGTGCGGAGCGCGTCGAGCCCGTGCGGGGCACGCAGCGTGAAGGCCCCGGTGGCCACCTCCTCGCCGGGCGACGGGGCGCAGACCACGACCCGGTACGCGTCCCGGCCGTCCGGGAGCCGCGTCCGCCCGAAGGTCTCGATGGGGACCGAGAGATCGAAGGGGACCACGTGGTCGAGGGCGAGGACGGCGACGGTATGCATGGCACGAACGTACTGCGCCGCGCCGGGGGAATTCCTCCTCACCCGCCTTCCACGATGCGTGGTTCCCGCAGGTGAACGGCTTGATGAAGCCCCTTTCCCGTGTGTGGCGGAAAGTCGGCGAAGGGTGTCACTTTTGCCTCTGGGGCCGAGCGGCGGCCCCCCGTAGCGTCACCGTTCCGTGAAGACCTTTTTCCTCTCCCTGCACGTCGTCGCGGCGATCCTGGCGGTGGGCCCGGTGGCGGTCGCGGCGAGCATGTTCCCCGCGTTCCACCGCCGCGAGGCGGACGCGGCGAGCCTCGGGGTGCTGCACCGCATCTGCCGCGTCTACGCCGCCGTGTCCCTCGCGGTACCCCTCCTCGGCTTCGCGACCGGTGCGACGATGGGGGTGCTCGGCGACCCGTGGGTGGGGACGTCGATCGCGCTGACGGCGCTCGCGGCCGTCGTCCTCGTCCTGGCCGTCCTGCCGGGCCAGGAGTACGCGCTGACGGGAGAGGGGCCCGCGACGGGAGCGTGGGCGGCGCCGCGCCTCGGCATGCTCACGGGCGTCTTCAACCTGCTGTGGGTGACGGTGACGGTCCTGATGATCGCGCGCCCGGGTTCGAGCGCCTGAGAAGCCGAGCGGGAGAGGGCCCGGGGGCGGCACGACTCGCGCGTCATGCCCGGGTCAACTCCCGCGCGAAAACGGTGTGTTGACCCGTCAGCCCCCGTACGCCCGTGCCGTACTCGTCCACCCGCCCGCGCGTCGCGCGACCGTCCGTCCCGGTGGCCCCCAGGGCGAGGGGCGTCAGCCCTGGGGGCCGCCGGGGCGGAGGGGTGCGCGACGGGCGGGCGGCAGGCGACGGAGCCCCGCCGCGAGGCAGCGCCCGGTACGCGGCCGGGCGGACGGCCCGTCGGGCGGGCCCGCCGCGCGGTGCGGGCGCGCCCCTCGGACCCGCCCGCGCCTCAGCCCTCGGCCGTCCGCACCAGCGCGCTCACCTTCGCCTCCGACTCCGGCGAGAACACCTGCCGGGCGCGGTGGGCCGTCACCGCCCGCTCCGTGTCCGCTTCGATCAGCTCCATGTTCAGCTGGGCCGCCGCCATGACCCCGGCCGCCGCCGACGCTCCGACCTGCGCGGAGAGGTCGGTGGCGTTGCCCGCGATCCAGAGACCGGGCACCGTGGTGCGCCCGGTGGGCTCGGCGGGGACATGGGTGCCCATACCGGAGGCGTGCGGCACGGGGGCGAGACCGAGACCCGCGAGGAAGTCCGCGCGGGCCTCCATACGGGGCGCGACCACGAGGGCCCGGCGCGGAACGAACGTTCCGTCCGCCATCCGCACGCCGCTCAGCCGCCCCTCCGCGTCGCTCTCCACACCCGCCACCTCGCCCGGCACGACGCGGATGCCGCGCGCGGCGATCCACTCGTCCCCGGGCACCGGCTGACGGTCCGGGAAGTAGACGAGGTCGTCGGTCCACTGCCGGAACAGCTTCACCTGGTGCGGCGACAGCGGGCCCGTGCCGAGCACGCCGATCGCCCGCTCACGCACCTCCCAGCCGTGGCAGTACGGGCAGTGCACGACATCCGCGCCCCAGTGCTCCCGCAGCCCCGGGACCTCCGGCAGCACGTCGACGAGCCCGCTCGCGACGAGCACCGCCCGCGCCCGCACGGTCGTGCCGTCCGCGCACGCCACCACGAACCCGTCACGGTCCCGCCTCACCTCCCGCACCTGGCCCGCGACGATCTCGCCGCCGTACCCGCGCACCTCCGCGCGGCCGCGCCGCAGCAGCTCGGTGGGCTTGATGCCCTCCAGCCCGAGCACCCCGTGAGCCCCTTCGGCGGGCGCGTTGCGCGGCTCGCCCGCGTCGACGACGAGCACGGAGCGCCGCGCCCGCGCCAGCGTGAGCGCTCCTCCGAGCCCGGCAGGCCCACCGCCCACGACCACGGCGTCGTACCGCCCTCGTACCTCGGTCATCCCGACCACCACCTCTCGTTCCGGTGCCACCACCGTGCGGCAGCTCCGGCGCGAGAGGCAAACATGCTTGCCGTTCCGGCAAAGGAGCGGCGCACCGGCGCCGCTACCGCGCCCCGCGTGCGCGCACCCGCCCTCGGAGGTGCGCCGCGGGGGGCTGCCCCGGGACACGGGGCGAGGCGCCGGATCAGCGCCCCGCCCCCCGTGCGTCCGGCCCGTCCCTCACGCGTACGGGTCGAAGGGGACGTCCGCAGGCCGGGCCTTCTCCAGGTGGGCGGCGAAGGTGTCGTCGCGGATGCCGAGGAGTGCCGAGCCGAAGTCGGCGGAGGTCAGCTTCTCGCGGATGCCGGGCGGGTAGCCGTCCCAGCCGACGACCGGCGGGCGCTGCCACGTGCCCTTGTGGTTCTCCGGCGGCTCGTCGCCGCCGTTGTTCTTGGCGGCGCGGAAGCAGTGCGTGCTGATGCCGTCCTTGTGGTAGACGACCTTGGCGTGCGTG
This sequence comes from Streptomyces sp. NRRL F-5630, assembly GCF_000719475.1. Classification (GTDB taxonomy): domain Bacteria; phylum Actinomycetota; class Actinomycetes; order Streptomycetales; family Streptomycetaceae; genus Streptomyces. Next base: position 17,940 of record NZ_JOGO01000067.1, read on the forward strand.
CCGTCGAAGGGGAGGCTGTCGGCGGCGTGCACGGCGAAGCCGCCGTGCTGCGAGGTCGAGACGTAGGCGACGCGGTCACCGTGCACCCACACCACGTTGTGCTCCCAGTCGTGCCGGTGGCCCGCGCTGCCCGGGCCCAGCGCGGCCTGGTCCTTCTCGAAGTACGAGGCGTAGACGATGGCGCACCAGTCGTTGTCGCACTTCGTGCGGGCGTAGACGTTGACGTTGTCGAGGTCGGAGGCGTCCCTGCACTGCCCGTTGACGTCGCCGCCGAGCTTCAGGCCGCCGTTGAGGGTGCCGTCCGGACCGATCGCGGTGCTCGCGTAGCAGCCGTCCTTGTCGTAGTCGTAGGCCGGTTCGTACGTCTTCTCCAGGGCGCTCGCGTTCTCGGGCAGGGCACCGGGCGGATCGGCGAGCGCCGTCCCCGCCGTGGCGAGGACGGTGACGGCGCTGAGCGCGGCGAGCGTGGCGAGGCGTCGCGTGAGGTGGGGCACGGGGACTCCCTTGGAAGAGCAGAAGTGTGGGGTCTGCACAAGGAGTTATGCACACGCGAGCGGCGTCACAACCACTGTGTGGCTACCGGCACATGACGGCCCGGCATCGGAACGGCGCCCGAGCCCGTGCGCCCCGGGCCCGGGGCAACCTGAGCGGCACCGGGGAGCACGAGGAGCCGCACCGCCCCCCGGCACGGCCGTCGACATCAGCTGACGCGCCCGGCGGGGGCATCCGCACCGCCCCGCTCCCCCGCCCCGAGCCGCTCCGCGAGCCACTCCGTCACCAGGGCGATCAGCTCCGCGTCGACGGGCTCCCGCAGCAGCCGGCCGTACGCGCGCACGGAGGGCCGCCCGGGGTCGCGGCGCAGTACGTGGGTGAGGTCGGGGACGCGGTGGATCTCGGCCGGGCCGGGGACGAGGCGGCGCATCTCGTCGAGGTCGGCGGGGCTGACCTGCACGTCCTTCGCCCCGGTGACGGCGAGGACGGGGGCGTGGATCGCCGCGAGGTCGTCGCGGCTGTCGTGCGCCATGTTCTCGCGCATCCAGCGGGCGTTGAGCGGCACGCCCAGCACGCGCATGACGTCCGTGGTGCCGCGCCGCACGCGGGCGAGCACGCGCCGCCCGGCCGCGAAGGCGGGCCGCCGCAGCAGGCGCAGGGGCGCGGGCAGCCCCCGGAAGAGCGACCGCGCCTGCCAGCGCAGGGCGGAGCGGCCGTCCCGCGCGTACCCCGCGAGGAGGACGGCGGCCCGTACGTCCCGCGGCTGACGTGCGGCGAGGCCCATCGCGTGCACGGCGCCCTCGCTGTGACCGAGCACGGCGAGCGCGTCGGGCCGTACGGCGGGGTCGGCGGAGAGGGCGCGGAGCGCGGCGGCGGCGTCGGCGCGGATGTCGGTGAAGCCCGAGGCGCGCCAGTCGCCGGGGGTCGCGCCGACGCCGCGCCGGTCGTAGCGCAGGCTCGCGATCCCCGCTGCGGCGAGCGCGGCGGCGAGCGGCGGTCCGAGCCGCACGGGCAGCTTGGGGGTGTCGCCGTCGCGGTCGAGCGGGCCGGAGCCGTGCAGGACGAGGACGGCGGGGTGCGGGCCCGTTCCCGCCGGGAGGGTGAGCGTCCCGGCGAGCGGGACGCCGTCGTCGGCGGTGACGCTGAAGTGCGTGTCCACGGGACCGGGACGGGCCTTCCCGGAACCGGTCCGGGCATCGCTGATACGGGTGTCGAGCACGATCTCCCCCTTATTGCTCTCAATAATGAGAACGTTATCAGACGTGAGATCATGCCTTCATGCCCACCGCGAATCTCCTCCTGCACCCCGTACGGATGCGCATCCTCCAAACCCTCGTCGGCTCCGAGGACTTGACCACCGCGCAGCTGCGCTCCCGGATGCCGGACGTCCCGACGGCCACGATGTACCGCCACATCGCCGTCCTGACGCGGGCCGGGATTCTCGAAGTGGTGAGCGAGCGCCCGGTGCGCGGCACGGTGGAGCGCACCTACCGCGTGCGGCAGGAGAAGGCCCTCGTCGCCGACGACGAGCGCCCGGAGATGACGAAGGAGGACCACCGGCAGGCGTTCACGGTCTTCACCGGCGCCCTGGCCGCCGGTTTCGACCGCTACCTCGCCCGCGAGGACAGCGAACCGGCCCGCGAGGGGGTCATGTACCGCCAGGGGGCGGTCTGGCTCACGGACGAGGAATTCGCCGCGCTGGTACGGGATCTGGAGGAGGTGGCGGCCCGCTACTCGCACCACGGGCCGGACGACGGCCGCGTCCGCCACCTCCTGAGCCTCGTCGTCGTACCGGACAAGCCGGGCGCCGAGCCCGGCTGAGCCCCGTCACGGGCGGTCCGCCCGCCCACTGCCGTCGCCCGGTCACGGCAACCGGGGTGCCCCGACCCCCTCCCCCCTGAAAAGCTGTCCCCCATGAGCGCCACCACCCGCCCCGTCACCCTCGCCCACGACACCTTCGGCGATCCCGCCGACCCCGCGGTCCTCCTCGTCGCCGGCTTCGGCGCGCAGATGATCTCCTGGCACGAGGACTTCTGCCGCGAACTGGCCGCTCAGGGCCGGTACGTGATCAGGTACGACAACCGGGACTGCGGCCGTTCGACCAAGTTCGACGCGTACCCGGTCGATCTCGGGAAGTTCGTCGCGGCGGTCCAGGCGCGCGACATCGAGGCGGCGAAGGCGATGATCCCGTACCGGCTCGGCGACATGGCCGGGGACGGGATGCGGCTGCTCACGCGGCTCGGCGTCGAGCGGGCGCACGTGGTCGGGGCCTCGATGGGCGGGATGATCGCGCAGACGATGGCGATCGAGCACCCGGACCGCGTCCTGAGCCTCACCTCGATGATGTCCTCGACGGGAGAGCCCGGTTACGGCGACTCGACCCCGGAGGCGCAGGCCGCGCTCTTCGCGCCACGGCCGGACGACCGCGAGGGCTACATCGCCTCGGCGGACCGGGAACTGGTCTGGGCCTCGCGGCGGTACGGGAACCTCGCGGCGCTGCGCGAGCTGGCGGCCCGCGCGTACGACCGCGGCTACTGCCCGGCCGGTACGGCGCGACAGCTCGGCGCGATGATCCTCAGCGGCGACCGCGCGGCCGGGCTCCGCGCCCTCACCGTCCGCACCCTCGTGATCCACGGTCTCGACGACACCCTGATCGACCCGAGCGGCGGCCGTCGCACGGCCCAGCTCGTCCCGGGCGCCCGCCTCCTCCTCGTCCCCGACATGGGCCACGACCGCCCCCGCGAACTCTGGCCGACGCTCATCACCGCCCTGACCCGCCACACGGCCCCGCGCACGGCTGCCTGAGCCCCCGGGCCTCGCCCTCGGGGCGGCGTGGCGGCCTCACGTCGGCGCCCCGTTTTCCCGCCCGAAGGAGGGACCCGGCACCGGACCTCACCTTGACGACAAGGTGGCCAGGAACGCGGTGAAGGCGGTGGGGGTGAGATGGAGGACGGGGGTGCCGGGCTCAGTGGCGCGCTTGCTGTCGCGGACGAGGATGTGAGGGGAGGCGGGAACGGTGCCGACCTCGACGCAGTCGCCGCCGTTGTTCCCGCTGTGACTGGACTTCTGCCACTGGGCAGCGACCTCGACGCAGTTGCCGCCGTCGTTCCCGCTGTGCGTCGACTTCCGCCAGACGGCTCCGACCTCGACGCAGTTGCCACCGTTGTTCCCGCTGTAGCTCGACTTGCGCCAGTCGAAGCCGACTTCGACGGAGTCCCCGCCGTTGTCGCCGCTGTAGCTGCTCCGCTTCCAGGTCATCGCCACGCCGGAACTCCCCTCGGGTACGCGGAAGGCCACCTCGGCGCGGATGTACCCGCGAGGAAGTGGCCCTCAAACAACGCCCGTCAGATCAGCGGGACTTGACGACGCCTTCGAGAAAGGCCGAAAACGAGGCCGCGCCGACGGTCACGATGGGGCCATCCACGACCTTGCTGTCACGAACGGGGACGAGGCCGGGGAACCCGGACGCGATTTCGATGCAGTCGCCGCCGTCGTTCCCGCTGTAGCTGCTCTTGACCCACGTGAGCGGGTTGAGGTTCTGCTTGGGCATCCCGGTCGTACCTTTCCATCGCGTCCCTGATCAGGGCTGCGGAGTCTGAAACCGACAGGCAGTCGGCTCGTAGCACATCATAGGTCTGCTGGTGCCTTGCGACGGCTTTCGGGTCACCGACGAAATGCCCACAGTCGAGAGACTCGGAGTAGACCCAACGCTCCCCATCCGGCAACGTCAGCAAGGTCATTGACGTCTTCGGCGGAACCAGATGCGGCGACGAAGCCGGAACAACGTGAAGATGCACGTGCATCCGGCTGGCCTCGTTCAGCAGGTGCTCGCATTGAGCGTGCATGATTGCCGGGCTGCCCATGACGTTCTGAAAACAGCTCTCGTCCAGTATCACCACGAGCGTGGGGCCATCGCTCTTCTGGAACCGGACCTGACGGCTGAGCCTGGCCCGTACTCGCTCCTCAGCAACCTCGTCCACTTCGACTTGGCCGAACAGCGCGAGCGCGTACTCGTACGTCTGAAGAAGACCGGGAAACGTCTGCGTCTGGTACACGTAGACCGCCGTCGCCTCCGCATCCATCCGTGCCCGGCGCTCGAACCAGTCCGGGTGCTCGACCTGCGGATACCAGTCCGTCTCCTTCCACAGCTCCACCAGCGCTCCGCCCGCGTCGAGAAACGCGTCGGCGTCCTCCGCGTGCTTCAAGTCCGGGACCCGGTCGCCTGATTCGAACTTGGACACGAGGGACCGTTCCACGTTCAGCGCCCGCGCCAACTCGGCCTGCGTCACACCGGCCTGCGTCCGGAAGTGGACCTCCAGGCGGCCCCAGACCGCCGGTCCCGAGCGCCCCGAACCGGCTCCTTCGCCGTTCCTGAGCCGCTTCACCTTTGCCATGCGGGCCCTTTCTCGCTGCCCCGATGATCAGTGACGCCGCGCCGTGTCACGTGTCACCCATTGCGCTGCTACCTACCCCACAGAGACGCTGTACTCACCCTCCGTAGCTGAGGAAATTCTCTTATCCGGATGTACCACCGCACAAGGGATTCATGGTCATGATGGCAACACCTGAAACGCCCGCCCCGCCGGATGCGGCGGAGTGCGCTTCCTCGCTTCATCTCGCCTTGCTGGCACGAGGGTTCGATGTGCCCGTCAGTCTGGCGGAAGAGGACGGGCGGGAGGTCGTGTTCTGCGGACCGCTGCGGCCGGAGGTGGCGGCGTATCTGGCGCTGCTGCTGGAGCCCCCCGCTCCGGTGACGACGTTCGGTGAACCGTGGGAGGAGGCGGAGAGGGCGGCCGGCCTGCTGCGGAGGGCGTTGTGGCTGGCGGGGGTGGAGACGGAGGTGGCGCGGGCGGGGGCGCGGGCGGAGACGCCGGGAGTGCGGGTGGAGGCATTGGGGGCGCACGAGGCACTGAGGTTGGCGTCGGTGGTGAGCAGGGGCGCGGAGGCGCGGCAGCGGGACGTGGCGGCGCAGCACGTGGGGGCGCCGGAGCGGGGGGCGCTCGTGGTGGACATGGTGCGGGGGCAAGTGGCGGAGTTCCAGGGCGCGATGGGCGGGAAGTGGTGGCTGCGGCCGGTGCGGGGCGGGTGCGAGTGGAGCGTGGCGCCGGGGGACGTACGGGCGGCGAGCCCGGAGGAGAGGCTGCGGGCGGGGACCGCGCGGGCGAACGCGAGGAGCAGGGGGGACAGGCTGTGACGACGACGGGACGGGAGGGCGAAGTGTGCGGTAATTGCGCGGAGTTGGCGGAGCGGGAGCGGAGGGCGCGGGCGGTGTTCGACTACAGCGCGGCGACGGACTGCCGCGTCCTGCTGGCCCGCCACCGGGCGACGACACACGGAACGCCGCCCCGGAGAGGCTGACGCAGCGAGGCACGGGCCCCGCGAACCGCCCGCGCGGTCGCGGGCTCCACCAGGCGCCGAGGAGACGAAGACCGGGTCCGGCGGCTTCGAGGGTGGCGGTCTCGGGAGGGCGGGCGTTCCAGCGTCCGGAGGCGAGGTCAGTGGGCGCGGGAAGGGAGCCCGGGGAGGCGGTGGCCCGCTTCGGGCGGGCGTACGGCGGGGCGGGAGGCCCACGTACCCTGGGGCGACAACGCCGATTCCGCTCTGAGTGAGGAGCACGACCGTGCCCCTGGTTTCTGTGATCATGCCGGTACACAACGCGGCGGCCACGCTCGGTCCCGCTGTGCGGTCGGTGCTGGGGCAGACGCACGCCGATGTCGAGCTGCTGATCACCGACGACGCGTCCTCCGACGGCTCGATGGAGCTGCTGCGGGAGATGGCGGGGCAGGACGAGCGGGTCCTGCCGGAGGCGGCGCCCCAGCAGGGCGGCGCGGCGAAGGCCCGCAACCTCGCGATCGCGCGGGCGAAGGGCGACTACGTGGCGTTCCTCGACAGCGACGACATGTGGCTGCCGACGAAGCTGGAGAAGCAGCTCGCCTTCGCCGCGACGGCCGGTACGCCTCTCACCTTCACCTCGTACTACAAGATGGAGGCCGGGCACGCGGGCGAGGCGGCGGACTTCGAGCCCAACGGGCGCGTGGTGTGGGCGCCGGAGCACGTGAACTACCGCGACATGCTCGTCCAGGACCACATCGGCGCCCTGACCGCCATGTACGACCGCAACGCGCTGGGCACGCGCCTGATGCCGGACATGCCCAAGCGCCAGGACTACGGCCTGTGGCTCTCGATCATGCGCGACGGCCACGACGCCCGCGCCCTCCGCGAACCCCTGGCGGTCTACCGCGCCCACCAGGCCGGCTCGCTCTCCTCCAACAAGCTGGCCCTGATCCCCTTCAACTGGGCCCTGTACCGCGAGCACGAACACCTCTCGGTCCCGAGGTCGGCCCGCGCCCTCGCCGGAGCGGCCTGGAACTCGGTCCGCAAGTCGCGGATCTAGGGCCGCAGGGGTCCCCGGGGTGGGTGGTCGTGGCGGCCGGACGCGCGGTGACGTGCGATCCGATCGCCGCGGGAGTGAGTGGCTGAGCCCGCCCCCGTGCCCGGACCGACCGCTCGGCAAGGGCGGTGGCCCGCGGCAGATCGTGCGCCGTGCAGCGCCGGTTCGGTGCGCTGTCGGGCACGCGATGACGCCAAGGGCTGCCGCTGTGGCATCCGCGTCGGCGGACGACGGAAAAAGTGGTGCACTCCGTGAACGATCACATCGAACCCTTCGTGCTGGAGATCCCGGACAGCGAGCTGGACGAGCTGCGGGACCGCCTGCGGCGGTCCCGGCTGCCCGAGCGCGAGACCGTGAGCCCGAGCGCCGACGGGACGGCCGCCGACTGGAGTCAGGGCGTGCCGCTGGCCTACCTGACAGAACTCGCCCGGTTCTGGGCCACGGAGTACGACTGGCGCCGCTTCGAGGCCGAGTTCAACGCGCACGCGCCGCACCGGACCGAGATCTTCGGTCTCGGCATCGTCTTCCTGCACGTGCGCTCCCCTCGGCACGACGCGACACCCCTCCTGCTCACGCACGGCTGGCCGAGTTCCGTCGTCGAGCCGCTGGAGGTGGCGGACGCCCTGGCGAACCCGGCGGACGCGGGCGCACCGGCGTTTCACGTGGTCGCACCGGCCCTGCCCGGCTTCGGTCCGAGCGGCCGGCCCTCGACGACGGGGTGGACCGTGGACCGCACCGCCGACGCCTGGGCGGTGCTGATGGAGAGGCTCGGCTACGAGCGCTTCTCGGCCGCGGGGGGCGACTGGGGAGGCCGGGTGACGACAGCTCTGGGCGTCCGGCATCCCGAACGGGTGGAGGCGATCCACACCTTCACGCCCTACGTCGACGTGCCGTCCGAAGAGGGCGACCTCGACGAGCGCGAGCGGGACGGTCTCACAGAGGCCCGTGAGTTCTGGGAGCGCGGCGGCGGCTACTCCCTGGAGCAGTCGACCAGACCGCAGACCCTCGCCTACGCGCTCAGCGACTCCCCGGTGGGCCAACTCGCCTGGATCGTCGAGAAGTTCCACGACTGGACCGACTGCGGCGGCCATCCGGAGAACGCGGTGTCCCGGACACGGCTGCTCGACACCGTGTCGCTGTACTGGTTCACCCGGTCCGCGGGTTCGTCCGCGAGGTTCTACTGGGAGAATTTCCCGCCCGAGCGCTCCACCCCCGTGCACGTCCCGGCGGCCGTGACCGTCTTCCCCCGCGAGATGGAGCGCTTGCCCCGGTCCTGGGTCGAGCGGCGCTACCGGGATCTACGGGTGTGGAGCGAGGCCGATCGCGGCGGTCACTTCCCCATGCTCGAAGTACCGGAACGGTACGTCGCCGAGCTCGTCGGTGCCTTCGCGGCGATGCGGACCTGAACTCCCGGCGACAGCCGATCCGGTGGCCCTTCCCTTCACCGCGAGCCCTCGGGACGGACTACGACGGCCACGCCCCCAGGGCCAGCGCCGCGACCTCCTCCAGCGACTTCCGTCCGGCGCCCCCCGCCGCCTGCACCGCGATGCCGTTCCCCACGGTCATGAGGTAGCGGGCGAGGACCCCGGGATCGGCGCTGGGCGGGAGGTCACCCGCCTCGACGGCCCGCCGGAAGCGGTCGCGCAGAAGGGCCACGCCGTCCTCGCGCCATTCCGCGAGGGCCTCCCGGGCCGGGCGTCCTGGCTCGCCCGTGGCCAGGGCGCCCTGCACGCCGAGGCAGCCCGCCGGGTGGCCGGGGTTCGTCGTGGCCCCCACCGCCCCGGCGAGGAACGCCTCGGCGACCGCCCGCGCCGTGGGCTCGCGCACGGCGCGCGCCGCGTACGAGGCCGGACCCCGCGTGTAGCGCTCCAGGGCCTTGCGGAAGAGCGCCTCCTTGTTGCCGAAGGCCGCGTACATGCTCGTACGGGTGATGCCCATCGCCTCGGTGAGGTCGCTGAGGCCCGCGCCCTCGTAGCCCTTCTCCCAGAAGACCCGCATGGCGCGTTCGAGCGCCTCCTCGGCGTCGAAGCCCCGGGGGCGGCCGAGAGGGGCCTTCGCTCGCGTCTTCTCCATGCCCCCGAGCCTAACCCCGGACCCGGCGGATTACGAACCACTCGGTACAGATGTGCTACGGTCCACCTCATCACCAATTCGGTACCGATCGGTACTAAAAAAATGGGAGGTCACAGGCGATGAACACAGGGACGGGACAGCTCGAAGGCAAGACGGCGCTGGTCACGGGCGGCAGCACGGGGATCGGCTTCGCGAGCGCGGTGCGGCTCGCAGAGGAGGGCGCGCACGTCTTCGTCACGGGGCGGCGCGAGGCCGCGCTCGACGAGGCCGTGGCGGAGATCGGGCCCGAGCGGGCCACGGCGGTGGCCGGCGACGTGTCCCGAGCCGCCGACGTCGAACGGCTCTACGAGGCGGTGCGCGCGCGGGGCCGGGGCCTCGACGTCGTCTTCGCGAACGCGGGAGCGGGGGCGTTCGCGACCCTGGAGGAGACGACCGAGGAACACCTCGACGCGATCTTCGGGGTCAACGTGTACGGCACCGTCCTCACCGTGCGGGGCGCGCTGCCGCTCCTCAACGACGGGGCCTCGGTGATCCTCAACTCCTCGGTGCGGGCCGACGACGGCGTTCCGGCCTTCGGCGCGTACGCGGCGTCCAAGGCGGCCCTCCGCTCCTTCGCGCGGACGTGGGCCAACGAGCTGAAGGGGCGCGGCATACGCGTCAACGTGGTCTCGCCCGGCACGATCGACACCCCCGCACTCGACTCGGTCACCGCGGGGGCGGCCGATCCGGCCGCGGCGCGGGCGCGGTTCGTCGCCGGGACGCCGCTCGGCCGGATCGGGCGGCCCGAGGAGGTCGCGGACGCGGTCGTCTTCCTCGCGTCGGCGCGGAGCAGCTTCGTGCTCGGGGCGAACCTGTACGTGGACGGGGGTGAGAACCAGGTGTGAAAGCCCCTGTCAGGAAAGGTCGTTGACGAGCACCGCCGCCCCGTCGAAGCGCCCCGCCTTCAGGTCCGCGAGGGCTTCGGGGGCGCGGGACATCGGGTACGGGTGGACGGTGGAGCGCACGCCGTACCGCTCGGCGAGGCGCAGGAACTCCTCCCCGTTGGCACGGGTGTTGGAGGTGACGCTGCGCAACTCCTTCTCGTAGAACAGCTCGTGCTCGTAGTCGAGCGGCGGGGTGTCGCTGAGGTGGATGCCCGCCACGGCGAGGACGCCGCCGCGGTCCAGGGCGCGCAGCGCGGTGGGCACGAGGTCACCGACCGGGGCGAACAGGATCGCGGCGTCGAGGAGTTCGGCGGGCGCCTCCTCGGCGCCGCCGACCGACACCGCGCCGAGTTCCCGCGCGAGCGCCCGCGCCGCCTCGCCGCGGGTGAGGACGTGGACGCGGGCGCCCTGGGCGCGGGCGAGCTGGGCGCACAGGTGGGCGCTGCCCCCGTACCCGTACAGCCCGAGGCGCCCGCCCTCGGGCAGGTCCGTGCGCAGCAGCGCGCGGTAGCCGATGATGCCGGCGCACAGGAGCGGCGAGAGCGCCGCGTCCTCGACGGCGGCCGGGAGGCGGTACGCGAAGGGGGCGGGCACGGTCGTGTACTCGGCGTAGCCGCCGTCCGCGTCCCAGCCGGTGTAGCGGGACGCCGGGCACAGGTTCTCCGCCTGGCGGCGGCAGTAGCGGCACGTGCCGTCCGTGGAACGGAGCCAGGCGACGCCGACCCGGTCGCCGACCGCGAAGCCCGCGACCTCCGCCCCCAGCGCGGCGACGTCGCCGACGACCTCGTGGCCGGGCGTGACGTGCTCCTTGTGCGGTGGGAGGTCGCCCTCCGTGATGTGCAGATCGGTGCGGCAGACACCGCAGGTGCGGACGTGCACGAGGAGTTCGTCCGGGCCGGGGCGCGGCACGGGCTTCTCGACGAGCCGGAGGGGGCGGGTCTCGGCGGGCGCGGGTGCGGTGAGGGACCAGGCGCGCATGGTGGGCATGGGGCTCCCCTCGGCGGCTGGGACGGACGGCCCTTCTCAGCGTGCGCGGGCGGCGGGGGCGACGCAAACGCGGGCGGGGGTCGTGCGAGGACACGGTGCGCCGGGGGGAGGACTGGCGAACGGCCGGCGCGCGAGGGCGGCCGGGCGGCGAGGCGGCGCTTCCGCGTGGTCCGGGGCGCTGACCGAGCGATTCCACGCGCTTATGAGCAGCGGTGACATGCGCGAGCTGTCGATGGTCGCGCGGTGGCGGTCTTCCGGTGCGAGTGGCCTGCCGCCGCCCGGTCAGGTCCGGCTCCGTCCCCGCCTCCGCTGTGTACGGCAGGCGGATCAGATGGTGACCACGATCTTTCCCCGCACGTGTCCGCGCTCGGAGTGAGCGTGCGCCTTGGCGATCTCCTCCAGCGGGTAAGTCCGTTCGATGCGCGGCACGTAGCGACCCTGCTCGCCGAGAGCGCCCGCTTCGGCCAGGAGCGTGGCGTCGTTGACCGCGTTGGCCACCCGGACTCCCAGGCGCTGTGCGTTCACGTGGTCGGCGACCGTCACCACGCGGTCCGGGTCGCCGACGATGGCAACGAGATCGGCCAGGGAGCCGGAAGCGGCGGCATCGAGGACGAGGTCGACTCCGCCCGGGGCCAGGTCGGCGAGACGTTCCGCGAGGCCGTCACCGTAGGTCACGGGAAGGGCGCCCAGGGAGGTGAGGAACGCGTGGTTGCGCTCACTGGCCGTCCCGATCACGGTGGCCCCCAGAGCGCGGGCGATTTCGACCGCCGCGCCGCCGACTCCCCCGGCGGCCCCTTCGATCAGGAGGGTGCGCCCCTCCAGCCGGCCGAGTGCCTTGAGGCCGCCCAGCGCCGTCACGGACGCCAGGCCGGCCGCGGCGGCCTCCGTGTCGCTCCAGTTGGCGGGGGCGGGCGCCCAGGCCGACAGGACCGCCAGCTCGGCCGTCGCGCCCGTCACTCCGCCCAGGCCGAAGACACGGTCACCGACGTTGACCGAGCTGACCCCCTCGCCGATCCTGTCCACCCGACCTGCGACGTCGCGCCCCGGGATCGCCGGCAGATCGACCGGCAGGAAGTCGCGCACCGATCCGTTGCGCACCTTCCAGTCGACGGGATTGACGCTGGCCGCCGCGACACGGACGCGGATCTCTCCGGGACCGGGCAGCGGGTCCGGGGCCTGCTCGACGACGAGAGTGTCCGTGCCGCCGTACTCGTGGTAGCGGGCTGCGCGCATGATGACCTGCCTTGTTCGTCCGGATGGCTTGGTATGCCTTGACGTCGACTACGCTAAAACCTGACGTTGACGTGAGGTGCAAGTCGACGCGCCAGCGGGAGAGCGGAGGACACATGCGGATCGGTGAGGTCGCCCGCCAGGCCGGGGTGAGCGTGAGAGCGCTGCGCTACTACGAGGAGCAGGATCTGTTGCCGGCCGAGCGAAGCTCCGGCGGGCAGCGCCAGTATCCGGACTCCGCGGTCGACCGGGTCCACCTGATCCAGCAGTTGTTCGCCGCCGGGCTGCCGAGCAGGTCGGTGCGGGAGGTGCTGCGCTGCGTGTACTCCGGAACGGTGTCGCCGAGCCTGCTGGATCAGCTGGAGAGCGAGCGCGCGCGGATCAGCGGACGGATCACCGAACTCCTCGCCGCGCGGGACCGGCTCGACGGCGTGATCGCCACCACACGCAACCCTCCACCCGAGTGCACCCACGCACTGGCGTCGGACGGCCCGGCCCTCAGCGCCGCACCGAGCAGCGGCCACCGGTCCGCACTCGCGACGACGGAGAGGTGAGAGCCGCTGGTGCTCTCTCGCCCGTGCCCGGTTGCCGAAGGCGATGCTCATGGCACACGGAGGGCCGGAGGGCGGCAGAAGCCCCCTGACCGTGTCCGCGAGGCCCCTGGCCGTGTCCGCGCAGTCCCCCTCACTCCTCGTACCCCGGCCGCCGTACCCACGCCAGCCGCAACAGCACCCCGCCGCCGAGCAGCAGCGCGAAGGAGAGGCCGGCTGTGGGGGCGAGCCAGGGCTTGTCATCGCCCGCGTGCGGGAGTTGCCCCGAGGCGGCCCGTGGGCGCGGTGACGCGCTGGGGTGGGGAGACGGGGCGGGCGAGGGGGGCGTGAAGGCGGGCGCCACGCGGAAGACGGTGCGCGTCCCCGGCCGCACCGCGAACGGTGCGCCAGGGCCCACCGGCCGCTGCTCCCCGTCGTCGCCCATGACGCTCGCGCTCGTCACGACCGTCCCGGCGTCGGCGGGGTGCGCGTCCGGGCCGAGGTCGGGCGGCGAATCCTCGCGCGTCTTGTCGGCCCCGATGTCGGTGCGGTCGGGGCAGTCCCGCGCCACGTAGGTGACCGACAGCGGCTGCGCCCCGTGCGCCGGGACGCCCCCGCCCACGGCCGCCAGCAGCACCCCGCACCACAGCGCTCCGAGAGTGCGTCCCCCCAGTCCCGCGCGGACACTCCCCCGCCGGAGCAGGCGTCTTCCCCCTACGTCCCTCGTCATCCGCACCCTCACCACCGCACGCCGCCGCCTCGGACACAGCCGTGCCGGTATGCGACAGGAGGGGGTGGGGGCGGGACGGTAAGCACACCGACGGACGGTCCGAAAACCACACAGATGCGGGCATGACGGTACCGGAGTGAAGCCTCGTCGCGGGGCCTGCGACCCTTCCGTCGACCGCCCCGGAGGGCGGCTAACCTTACGTATCCGCCCTGGCCACGGATCGCCGGGAACCAAGCCGTGAACCAACTGACGCGAAGGGGTGCGCGCATGGGCATTCTGGATCTGCTGCGGAACGCTTTCGGACGCCGGAAGGCGGAACCGACGGAGGCGGAGGCGGAGGGACAGGAGTCGCCGCGAGCGCCGGAAGAGGGGGAGGCGGCGAGCGCCGCGCCCCACGGGGAGACCCCCGCGCGAGACGCGGAACCCGCGGCGCCGACGGTCCCCGCCGCGCGCACGAGCGCGGCCGAGACCGAGCCGCGCCCCGAGCCCCGCCCCGAACCCGTCCCCGAGCAGCGCCGCTCCACCGACGCCACCCTCGCCGACGACCTCGTGGCGGCGGCCTTCGACCGCGCCCAGGACCGCCCCACGATCCCGCACCCCGCGGAACCGGCGGAGCCGGAGACCCCGGAGGGAGCGGCGCGGACGCCGGAGGCGGCACGCGAGACCGAGGAGCCGGAGGCGGAGGCGGCAACCGCAACCGAGAAGCCCGAGACGGACGCGGCACCGGAGACCGAGAAGCCCGAGACGGTACGGGGCGCGGCCGAGGCGGCGCCCGAAGCGGAGGTCGCGGCCCCCGCCGCGAGCGAGCCCGAGAACAAGACGGAGCCTGCACCGGCCGCCGAGCCCGAGCCCGCACCGGAGCCCGAGGCCGCCGCAGCCCCCGAACCCGAGGCCGCCGCCGAGCCCACCCCGGCAGCGCGGCCCACCCCGGAACCCGCCCCCGCGCCGCAGCCCGAACCGGCCGCCGCCACGACCCCGGAGCCCGAGGACACCCGCGCCTCCGCCCCCGCGCCGGAGGCCACC
>NZ_JOGO01000068.1 GCF_000719475.1 Streptomyces sp. NRRL F-5630
GCGTGAGGCCGGGGGGACCCGGGACGGTGCTGCGGGTGCGCCCGCGTTGGGGCGGGGCGCGACCGGTCCGGACGAGGCGAAGGCGCGGCGTAAGGCGGGAGAGACCCGGGACGGTGCTGCGGGTGCGCCCGCGTTGGGGCGGGGCGCGACCGGTCCGGACGAGGCGAAGGCGCGGCGCGAGGCCGGGGGGACCCGGGACGGGGCGTCACGCCGGCTTCGCGACGGCGCCGCGCGAGGCCCGGCAGGGGACCCCGGCGACGGCTACCCGTTCCGCCGCGCTCGTCCGCCCCGCCGCCGCGCCCCGCGAGCCCTCCGCGACCCAGGAGGGCGAACATCCCGGCGGCTACGGGGACCCGGACGACCCGTCCGGCGGCCCGCGGACCCCGCAGGGCAGCAGCCAGCCGCTGCACCCGGGGGGCGGCGGGGGAGCGGCCTCGCCCGGCACCGTCACGCGCGGCGAGATCATCGACCGGGCCCGTACCTGGCTCGCCGCGAAGGTCCCCTACAGCATGAGCGCCTACCACGACGGCTACCGGCAGGACTGCTCCGGCTTCATCTCCATGGCCTGGGACCTGCGCTCCAATCAGTGGACGGGCTCCCTCGCCTCCTTCGGTGAGCGCATCACGAAGGACGAGCTCCAGCCCGGGGACATGCTCCTCTTCCACAACCCGCAGGACCCCGAGAACGGCTCGCACGTCACGCTCTTCGGCGGCTGGGCGGACGCCGCGCACACGAAGTACACGGCGTACGAGCAGACCCCGCCGCGCACGCGCAGCCTGACCACGCCGTACGCCTACTGGACCAACTCCGCGCAGTACGTCCCGTACCGCCCGAAGAACCTGGCGAGCGGCAGCGCGGGACCGCGGTCGAGCGCCTTCCCCGGCGCCGCCGCCTTCGGCCCCGGCAAGAGGGGGCCGCACGTGACGCGGCTCGGCGAGATGCTCGTCGCGCGGGGCGCGGGCCGGTACTACAAGATCGGCCCCGGCCCGCGCTGGACCGAGGCCGACCGCCGCGCGACCGCCGCCTTCCAGCGCGCGCAGGGCTGGCGCGGCGCCGGCGCCGACGGGCTCCCGGGGCCGCGCACGTGGCAGTACCTCGTGAGCGGAAAGGGCAGGGACGTGCGATGACGACGACACCGGCGGTACCGGCGGCGCGCGAGGACACGGCCTCCTCCGCCCCCGCGCCGCGCCCCTCGGTGCCCGAGGAGCGGCGCGCGCGCACGCTCCCGGGCTGGGCCGCGGTCCTCCTCGCCATGCTCGCGGGCGCGCTCTCGCTCGCCGCGCTCGTACGGGTCGCCGCCACGGGCTCCTGGCCCGCGACGGCCCTCGCGCTCGGCTGCGGACTGCTCGCGGTGTACGCGGGTGCCGGAGTGCAACGGGTCCGGCCCGGTACGGCGCACGTGCTGACGCTCGCGGGGCGCTACCGGGGGACGGTGCGGCGCACCGGGCTCGTGTGGGCGGACCCGCTGCCGCGCCGCGTCCCCGTGGACCTCACGCTGCGGCACTGGCGCGGCGGGCCCTTCGTAGTGGGGGAGGGCGAGCGGGTCTCGCTGCTCGTCGTGTGGCAGGTCGCCTCGCCCGCCCGCGCCGCCTTCGCGGTGGAGAACACGGCGGACTACCTGTGCGACGCGGTCGAGTCCGCCGCCGGGGCGGTACGGGACGAGGCGGCGCTCACCGCACGGGTCGCCGCCGACGCGGCGGCGGTGGGCCTCAAGGTCCACACCGTCCGCCCCCTGCGCACCGAACCCGCCCCGCACGTGGCGCTGCTGGACGCGGTGGAACGCACGGTGACCGGGCTCACGGCGCGAGGGCTGCTGGGGGAGGACCCGTCGGAGCGCCGGGCGATGGTCAGAGCGCTGACGGTGGCCCTCACGGCGAAGTCCTGAGCACGAGAAAGGCCCCCCGATTCCTCGGGGGGCCTTTCCCTGTCGGTGCGCCGCCAGGGACTCGAACCCCGGACCCGCTGATTAAGAGTCAGCTGCTCTAACCAACTGAGCTAGCGGCGCCTGCTGACTCGGAAATCATACCGAAGGTTTCGGGGTGCTCCCGACCACGTGCGGTCGCCGTGGTCTCGGGGGTCTCGTCCCGTGGTCCGGACCCCGTCCGGCCCCATCCCGTGGTCCGGGGCCCGTCCCGCAGGCCCGCGTCGCGCCTGCCCCGTCCCATGGGCCCCGCCCCCGTCACCGCCGGGCCGGCTCCCGGGCGCGGCTCAGAGGGTCAGCGAGAGGAGGACCGGCGTCGAGCCCCTGCTCAGCGCGGCCGCCGCCGCGTGGAGGCGGTGGGCGTGCCGCGCCGGGAGGGAGAGGGCGAGGCAGCCGACCGTGGGGCCGGTGCTCATCGGGACCGCCGCGCACACCGTGCCGACCGCGTACTCCTGCACGTCGAGCACGGGCACGACGGGGGGCCGCGCCTCCAGCCTGCTGAAGAGGGCGCGGGTGTCGGTGATGGTGCGGGCGGTGAAGCGGGCCGGGCGGTGGCGCGAGAGGTGCTCGCGGCGGGCCTCGGGGCCGAGCTGGGAGAGGAGCGCCTTGCCGACCGCGCTCGCGTGGCCCGTGGAGCGGAAGTCGATCCACTCGTGGACGCGCGGGGTCTCGGGGGCGTCGGCGACGCTCGTGACGGTGATCTCGCCGTCCACGTAGCGGCCCACGTACACGGCGGCGTTCACCTCGTCGCGCAGCCGGTCGAGGAGGCCCTGGAGGTGGCTGCGGATGGCGAACTCGCTGTTGAGGGAGGAGCCGCCGAGCAGCGAGAGCGACTCGCCCGTCACGTAGCCGCCGTCGTCGAGGCGGCTGGCGTAGCCCTGGCCGCACAGCATCGCGAGGAGCGCGCCGAGCCGGTCCGCGTCGAGCCCGGTCTCGGCGGACAGTTCGGCCGTGCGGGCGTCGCCCGCACGGCGCGAGAGCGCTTCGAGCACGCGCAGTGCGTCCTGCACCGACTGCTGGGCGCGGGTCCTGGGCGGTACGGAGGTCGCAGGCACGGTGTCCCCCTGGCGGCGGCGTGGTGGGCCGGTCGAAACCCGACTCCGCTCACGATAGTGCGCAGGGGGCGCGCGGGGGTGGTACTTGGCGGATCGGGAGCCCGCGACGGTACGGGCCGGAACGCTTGCGACCTGGGGATATAGCTCTGGCATATGCGGAGGAGGGGCCTCGCGGCCCCGAAGGCCGGGAGACCCCTCCCAGGACGTTTCCCGGGCAGCTCAGAGCACCGCGCGCAGGAACTCCCGCGTCCGCTCCTCCCTCGGCTCGCCGAAGATCTGGGACGGGGGCCCCGACTCGACGACGCGGCCCGCGTCGAACATGAGGACGCGGTCGGAGATGTCGCGGGCGAAGCTCATCTCGTGGGTCACGCACAGGAGCGTGATGTCGGTCGTACGGGCGATGTCCCGCAGGACGTCGAGCACGCCCGCCACCAGCTCCGGGTCCAGGGCGGAGGTGACCTCGTCCAGGAGCAGGATGTCCGGCTTCATCGCGAGGGCGCGGGCGATCGCCACGCGCTGCTGCTGTCCACCGGAGAGCTGCGTCGGGTGCGCGTCCGCCTTGTCGCCGAGCCCCACGAGGTCCAGCAGTTCGCGGGCGCGCGCCTCCGCCTCCTGCTTCGGTACGCCGAGCGCCGTGACGGGCGCCTCGGTGATGTTCCGCAGCACGTTCATGTTCGGGAAGAGGTTGAACTGCTGGAAGACCATGCCGATCTTCTTGCGCGCCCGGCGCTGGTACTTCTCGGAGGCGGGCTTCAGGGAGCCGTCCGCCGCGCGCTCGTGGCTCAGCGGCTCCCCGCCGACCCACACCACGCCCTCGCTCACCTGCTCCAGGGTCATCAGGAGCCGCAGGATCGTCGTCTTGCCCGAGCCGGAGGGCCCGATGAGCGTGACGTGCTCGCCCTTGCGGACGGAGAAGTCGAGGTGGTCGAGCACCGTGTGGTCGCCGAAGCGCTTGACGACCTTGTCGAAGCGGATCAGCTCGGCGCCGCCGGGCTCCTTGGCGCCCTCGGCGGGGGCGGCGGCCGTCTTGTCGAGCGGGCCGGACGCGGCGCGCGGTGCGGGCACCGGCTGATCCTCGCCCGGGGCGGCGGACACCGGCTGTCCCTCGCCCGGGGCGGGGACGGGCTGTCCTGCGTCCGGGGCGGGCACTGCCTGCTCCCCGGACGGCCCGGCGGGGGTCGGCTGCTTGTCGGTCGGCTGCGCGGGTTCAGTGGCCAAGGCGGTTCTCCAGCTTTCTCATCAGCAGCGACGTCGGGTAGCTCGCCACCAGGAAGATCAGTCCCGCGAGGGTGAAGACCTCCGCGTAGACGAAGTGTGCCGAGGCGTACTCCCGGGCCTCGTACACCATCTCGCCGACGGTGATCGCGGCGAGCAGGGGCGTCTCCTTGAACATGGCGATCGCGTAATTGCCGAGCGCGGGCAGGACGTTGCGGACCGCCTGCGGCAGGATCACGGCCCGCCAGGTGCGCCCCGGCGACAGCGAGAGCGCGCGGGCGGCCTCCCACTGGCCCTTCGGCACCGCGTCGATGCCCGCGCGGTACGCCTCGCTCATATACGTGCTGTAGTGCGCCCCGAGGACGACGATGCCGATCGTGAGCGCGCTCACCGTGTTGAACAGGGCGTAGGCGCCGACGAGTTGCACGAGCAGCGGGGTCGAGCGGATGAACTCGGTGACGGCCCGCACCGGGACACGGACCCAGACCGGCCCCCGCGTCGCCACCGCGATGAGCAGCCCGAGGACGGCGGCGAGCAGCGAGCCGAGCACGGTCGCCAGCAGAGTGATCCAGAAGCCGTCGAGGAGGACCGGGAAGACGTCCCCCCAGACGTCCCACTTCCATTCCTGGGTCACGCGGCACCCCCGGTGCTCGTGGTGGCGGGCACGGCGCTGCGGGCGCGGAAGAGGCCCTTCGCGCCCTCATGCCGCCCCAGCCGCTTCTTCGCGCGCCGCTCCAGCGCGTTCATGAGGAGCGTCAGCACGTACGCGAAGACGAAGTAGAGGACGAGCAGCGTCAGATACGCCGGAACCGTCGCGCCGGTGCGGTCCCGCATCGCCTGCACCACCTGCGTCAGGTCGGCGGCCGAGATGAGCCACAGCAGCGGCGTCGCCTTGAGCAGCATGATGAGCAGGGAGGTCAGGGAGGGGATCATCTGCACCCACGCCTGGGGCAGGATGACCCGCCGCATCCGCTGGAAGGGGCTCAGGTTGAGCGCGACCGCCGCCTCGAACTGGGCGCGGGGCACGGCGTTGAGGGCGCCGCGCACCACCTCGGAGCCGTAGGCGCCGTAGTTGAGGCCGAAGGCGACGACGCCGCAGAAGAGCGCGTCGAGTTCGTAGCCGGTGAGCGGCGGCAGCGCGTAGTACAGCCAGAACAACTGGATGTAGAGCGAGGTCCCGCGGAAGAACTCCACGATCACCCGCGCGACGGTGCGCACGAGCGTGTACCTGCTGCGCCCCATGAAGCCGAAGGCGAAGGAGAGTACGAAGGCGAGGAGCGCGCCGTAGACGGTGGCCTGCGCCGTCACCCCCAGCCCGGAGCCGACCTGGTCGAAGTGGTCGAAGAAATAAGAGAAGAAGTCACCCATGAGCAGGGGCCTTTGCCGGGATCGGTACGGGGGCGGACCGCGCCCGTACGGGGAAGCTCACGCCTTGCACAGCGTCGCCGTCCGGAGGTTCGCCGGGGGCACCTCGCTCGCGCCGAAGCCGTAGGGCTTGAGCAGCCGCACGAACTCCGCCTCGTCCGAAGTGATCTTCTTCAGCTCCTTGTTGAAGGCGTCCCGCAGCTCCTCGCTGCCCTTGCGGAAGACGGCCCCGCCCGGCGAGTACTGCTTCTTGCCGTCGAGTTCGGGCACGAAGGGCTCCACGACCTCCAGGCCGGGGTTGTTCCTGACGAGCCAGCGCAGCGAGATCCCGGTGAGGACGAAGGCGTCCACACGGCCGGTCTTCACCGCGTCCGCACCGTCCTGCTGCTTCTGGAGCGACTTGATCTTGCCGCCGGATATGCCGGCGCCCTCCACGTAACTCTTCTCCACCGCACCGGACATGACGCCGAGCGTCGCTCCGGCCGCCTTCGCGGAGGCGAGGTCGGTGAGCTTCTTCGGGTTGCCCTTCCTGACGAGCATCGCGGTCGGGGAGATGAACTCCGGCTCGGAGAACAGGGCGTTCTCGCAGCGCTCCGGGGTGATCGCCATGCCCGCGCTGATCACGTCGTACTTACCGGCCTGGAGCCCCGGGATCAGCCCGTCGAACTCCGTGAAGGTGGGCCGCAGTTCGGGCACGCCGAGCGCCTTGAAGATCGCGGCGTGCAGCGTCGGGGCCTCGCCCTTCAGCTTGCCGTCCTCCTTGTACCCGTAGGGCGCCTCGTTGGCGTAGGCGACCTTCACGTACCCCTGCTTCCTGAGCTTGGCGAGGCCCGTCTCGCCCCCCGAGCCGCCCGCGTCCGTCTTGCTGCACGCGGCGAGGAAACCGGACACGGTCAGGG
This sequence comes from Streptomyces sp. NRRL F-5630, assembly GCF_000719475.1. GTDB lineage: Bacteria > Actinomycetota > Actinomycetes > Streptomycetales > Streptomycetaceae > Streptomyces. The sequence continues at coordinate 6,456 of NZ_JOGO01000068.1, forward strand.
CGCCTCCGACCGCCGCCGTGCGGGTCAGGAAGCCCCGGCGGGACAGGTGAGGGAACTCGGCCATGGTGTGTTACCTCCGCGTCGTACAGCGCATGGATACCGCGCGTGGATACGAGGGGGTCCCCTTCCCGGGTGGCGGGAACTATGCGGATGCCCTGGCGGCTGTGACGCGATGGTGGCCTGAGGGTGACCTTCCTGTTGTCATACAAGGGAGATTTACGGATCTATCTCCCGCCGTATTCGCGCCGTATCCGTACGAGCCGGCCGCCGCGCCTCTCCCGCGCCCTCGCCGTGCGTGCCGCGCCGGTCCGCGCGACCCTGGAGGGGAGGCCGGAAAAGTCCGGTACGGGCAGGTGTGGCGGGCGGTGAGCGGGCAGACGCACACAGGCAAGGCGAAGGCCCCGTACCCCCGGGGCGGGGCCCGTACCCGTACTCAAGGGAGCAGTGACGTGACCGCACTCGGCTTTCTCTATCCCGGCCACGCGGCGGAGGACGACTACCCGCGCATCGAGCAGACGCTCGCGAGCGACATCCGGCTGCCGCTCGTCCACGTCCCCGAACGCGGCGGCGAGGCGGGCTGGCCGGGAGAGGCGCTCGCCGGGGAGGCCGCCGAGGAACTGCGCCTCTCCGGTGCCGAGGCCGTCGTCTGGGCCTCGACGCTCGGCAGCGCGAGCGGAGGCCCGCGGGAGGCCGTGCGCCAGGCCGACCGGCTCGCGAAGGACGCGGGCGCCCCCGCCTCCGGCACGGCCGCCGCCTTCGTGAACGCGGCGAGCGAACTCGGCATGAGGCGCGTCTCCCTCGCCACGCCCTACGACGAGGCACAGACCGAAACCCTCGCCGCCTACCTGCGGGCCGCCGGCTTCGAGGTCCTCCGGGCGGTCGCGGGCGGCCCCGCGAGCCCCGCCGAGGCCGCCGCCTGGGACGCGGAGACGCAGGCGAAGCTCGTACGGGAGGCGGCGGAGCCCGGCCCGGACGGGGTCCTGCTCGCCTGCACGGCGCTGCGCACCGCCGCGCACATCCCGCAACTGGAGCTCGCCGCCGGCCGCCCCGTCCTCACCGCGAACCAGGTGAGCGTGTGGGAGGCGCTGCGGCTCGCGGAGCGCCGGGTGCGCGAACCGGCGCTCGGCACGCTCTTCACCGTCCAGCCGCCCGTGCTCGGCTGAGCCCCGCGACCGTACGGGAATAACCGGCGGGCCCCTCCTGTTGTGCGGCGGAGTACCCGCAGCACCCGCACGACCTGGAGGCATGACCGGTGGACGACGTGGACGAGATCCGAGGCACCGCGCAGGGGAGCGCCCCCGTACCGCTCTCCGTACTCGACCTGGTCACCGTCGGTGCCGGGCACACCGCGAGCGAGGCTCTCGCCACCGGCGTAGGGATCGCGAAGACGGCCGAGCGGCTCGGCTACCACCGCTACTGGGTGGCCGAGCACCACTCGATGCCCGGCATCGCCTCCTCCTCGCCCGCCGTGATCCTCTCCCACCTCGCCGCCCACACCGAGCGCATCCGCCTCGGCTCGGGCGGCGTCATGCTGCCCAACCACGCGCCGCTCGTCATCGCGGAGCAGTTCGGCACGCTGGAGGCGCTCGCCCCCCACCGCGTGGACCTCGGCCTCGGTCGCGCCCCGGGCACCGACGGCGCGACCGCGCAGGCCCTGCGCCGCACCGAACGCCCCGGCGAGGGCGCGGACGACTTCCCCGCGCAGGTCGCCGAGCTGGCCCGCTTCCTCGACGACGACTTCCCCGACGGCCACCCCTACCGCCGTATCCACGCGGTACCCGGGCCCGTCCAGGCCACCTCGCCGGGTGGCGTGCAGTCCCCGCACCGCCCCCCGCTGTGGCTCCTCGGCTCCTCCGGCTTCAGCGCCCAGCTCGCCGCCATGCTCGGCCTGCCCTTCGCCTTCGCGCACCACTTCGCCGCGCAGAACACGATCCCGGCGCTCGACCTCTACCGCGAGAACTTCCGCCCCTCGGCCGTCCTCGACAAGCCCTACGCCCTGATCGGCGTCGCCGCGCTCGCCGCCGAGGACGAACGCGAGGCCCGCCGCCAGGTCATGACGGGCGCCCTCAGCATGCTCCGCCTGCGCACGGGCCGCCCGGGACTCGTCCCGACGCCCGAGGAGGCGGAGGCGCACGCGTGGGCGCCGATGGAGGAGGAGTTCGTCAACGGCTGGCTCGCCAACATCGTCCACGGCACCCCGGACGCGGTCCGCGAGGGCCTGAACGACCTCCAGAAGCGCACGGGCGCCGACGAGCTGATGCTCACGGCGAACGCGCACGGCGGCGAGGAACGGCGACGGTCCTACGAACTGATCGCGGAGGCGTATGGGTTCGGGGGCGGCGAGTAGGGGGCGCTCGGGAGCGGTCGGGCCTTGTGCGGGTGGGGCGAGGCGGACCCGGGCAGGGGAACGCCTCGCCCGGCGCATCCGGTGAGGGGCGTCAACGCCCTCTGAGCGCTGCTCGGCGCGGCCGGAGGGGCGACGCGTCGCGCTCGCCGGGGCGGGGGAGGTGAAACGCATGCCAAGCCCTCCTCGTCGCGCCCGCATGGTCGAATGCGCCCATGCCACACCTCTCGGAGGCCATCGGCGCCCCTTCCGCTTTCGTCTTTTCCGTCGCGAACGGGATGGTGGAGCTGGATCTCCCCGAGGACTTCGACTGCGGACCGACACCAGGAACGCCTCCCTTCGCGTCACGGGAGGGACGTGGGCGCGCGGTTGCCGGAGCGGGTGGGGGAGTTCCCGGGCCGGAGGCAGGGGTGGGCGTGGCCGTGGGGTGCCGAGCCGCGTGAAGAGGCGGTGGGGAAGCGGGTGCGGTGCGAGTTCGGCGCGGCGTGCGTGGGGAAGAGGCGGCAACTGACTCGCGGCGGTGGCGGACGGGGCCGGGGCGGCGAGCTGGTGACCTGGCGGAGGCGAGAGCCCACGCCCCCCGAGTCCGGCAGAAGCGTCCGCCTGAAACCGACAGCCATCTGAAGCGGGCCCTTTCGGCGGTGGCTAAGCTCTCTGGTGCAGCACCACGCCGCCAAGAACGCCAGATATGCCCGAATTGTCCGAAGGTTTAATGCTTGCACAGCTGAAGCCCCACCAGCAATAAACCCGCAGGTCACCAAGACTGCTCCCCGCACGCGCGGGGATGCACCCAGCGTGGGTGAGGCCCTGGACGGCGCCCAGCGCTGCTCCCCGCACGCGCGGGGATGCACCCTCCTCCTCGTCGGTGATGTCCTCGGAGGGGCACTGCTCCCCGCACGCGCGGGGATGCACCCAACCCCGACTTCCACGCGGATATGTCCTACATCTGCTCCCCGCACGCGCGGGGCTCCACCCGTGCCGAAGACCCCGACGGTCTTGTGCACGGTTGCTCCATCGCTCGGGTTACCGGCGAGACCAGTGCCGTCGCCCACTCCTCGTTCCCCGTCGCCCCGGGAGGACGAACACCGGGTTCAGGGTGCTCATTTCGGCGTAGACCGGGATCGGGCGGGGCGGGACGCCGCCGCGTCCATCAGGCGCGGCTCCCGGTGAGTGAGCCCCTGAAGCCGGCCGCCCGGACTTCCGCGGCCCACCAGCGCGAGCGAGACGTCCGGGTCGCCCTCCGCCAGTGTGAAGACGGCCTCCGGGAGCGCCGCGCCCAGCACCCGTGCCACTGCCCATCCCGTCTCCGGCTCTCCAGGCGCGCCTTCGCCGACCCGGCAACCCGCCGCCGACGCCATGTTGCCGCCGGTCACCCCGAAGGTCAGCGGGAAGTTGGAAGCCACGAACACCGCGACCGCGCCCACCACGACAGGGGCCGTACGGCTGTCCGCTCCTCCCGCCGCCACGCGCGCGCCGAGCGCGCGCAACTGTCCTGTCGTGCGGGACATTTCTCCCCGCCACGCCTCCGACGCCAAGCGTCGCGCAGGCCGGGGCCGCCGCGCCGAAGCCCGCCGCCGCCCCCGCCCCGCGAGCCGCCTCCCCCACGGACTGGGTGCCTGTTATGCCGTAGTTCCTTCCGCCTGCTGCCATTCGCGCGCGATCGTTCCCAGGGTCTCCAGGCGTGCCGTCGGGGCGAGCCCCAGGTGGTAGAGGCCGAGGCCGCTCGCGCCCGCCGCGCGCAATCGCCGTGCGTGTGCGGGGACTTCGTCCGCCGCCACCGGCGGGAGCGCCGTCACGTACGCCTGTACGGGGGTGCCGTGGCCGGTCGCCGTTCTGATCGCCTTTTCGCTCGCCGCGCCCACCGGCCACACCGGGACGAGGAGCGCGTCGACCTCCGGGGCGGCCCGCGCCGTGAGTCCTGGTGAGGGGCCCGTGGCCCACGGGTCGGGGTGCGCGTGGAGTGTCACGGGCGCGCCCGGTGCCTGCTCCCTTACGGCCGCGAGGACACCCGCGCGCAGGGCGTCGGTCGCCTCCTGGCGTACGGCGAGCAGCGCGCTCGCGAGGTCGTCGGGTACAGGGCTTCCGGCACGTACGGCCTCGCGGAGCGCCGCCTGAACCGCGTTCGGTCGCAGGGCCCGTGCCGACCACCGCGCCGCGCAGGCCCCGCAACAGCACACCGAGAGCCAGCGGGCCTCGGCCTCTGTCCAGGCGCCTTCCGTCTTCTCGTGCACGCCCCCGTGGATCACGCCGAGTTGCCCGCAGCCTTCGAGCGAGACGCCGTCCACGGGGACCCCTTCGAGGGCCTCGGCCGCGAGCGCCGCCGCGTACGCGCGGACCTCGGGATGGGAGGGGCAGAGCGCGTAACGGTAGTGCTCGCCGAAGCAGTTGACGACGGTGAGGTCCGGGTGCGCGGTGCCGAGGCGCGAGTCGTGGCCGAGGACCAGCCAGGCGGTGACCGAGAGACCTTCCGCGCGCAGAAGGCTGGTGGCTTTGGCGAAGGGGTCGGGCTCCCCGCCTGTCCACGAGGGCGCGGCGGGACGCAGCCGGGCCCCCGACCAGCGGGGGGCCGCCGGGTCGTGAGCCCGGCGGTAGAGCGCGGAGTGGGAGGCGTCGACGAGGCGGCGCGTGGGGTGGTGCGGCGTTGCCGCGCGCGTGGCGTGGTAGGTGGCGGCGAGCGTGACGGAGTGGAGGCCCGTCGCGCGGACGCGGGCGGGGAAGGCGGGGTCGCCGAGGACGTCCCACGGGTAGGCGTGGCCCGAGAGGGGCGCCGGGGCGCGGCTCACCACTTCGCCCGTCCCACGGTGAAGTCCGGCTCGAACCGCCGCATGTACGCCGTGTCGTCGCGCTCCGTGATGCCGCAGCGTGTGTAGTTCTCGTGCAGGCGGGCCAGGGCGTCGCGGTCGAGCGCGACGCCGAGGCCCGGGGTGGTGGGCACGGTGACCTTCCCCCCGTGGAAGGTCAGCGGGTGCTCCACGACGTCCGTGCCGTCCTGCCACGGGGTGTGCGTGTCGAGCGCGTGGTCCAGGACCGGGACCGCGCCCGCGAGGTGGACCATCGCGGCGAGCGAGACGCCGAGGTGGCTGTTGGAGTGCATCGAGACACCGACGCCGAACGTGCGGCAGATCGCAGCGAGTTCGAGCGAACGGCGCAAGCCGCCCCAGTAGTGGTGATCGGCGAGGACCACCTGTACGGCGTTCTTCGTGAAGGCCGGGGCGATGTGCTCGAAGGCCACGACGCACATGTTGGTCGCGAGCGGCATGTCGGCGCCGCGCGCGACCGCCGCCATCCCGTCGATGCCGGGGGCCGGGTCCTCCAGGTATTCGAGCAGCCCGCGCGTCTCTCTCGCGACCTTGAGGGAAGTCTCCACGGTCCAGGCGGCGTTGGGGTCGAGCCGCAGCTCGTGCGTGGGGAAGGCGGCGCGCAGCGCGTGCACGGCGGCGACCTCCTCCTCCGGCGGGCGGGTGCCGCCCTTCAGCTTGAGGGACTCGAAGCCGTAGCGCTCGGTCATGGCCCGCGCCTGCCGCACGATCCCGTCCGCGTCGAGCGCCTCGCCGAAGGAGTCCGGAGCCGCGCCCGGATGACCCGCCCACTTGTAGAAGAGGTAGGCGGAGAAGGGGACTTCGTCGCGGAAGCGCCCGCCGAGCAGGTCGGAGACCGGACGGCCGAGTGCCTTGCCCTGCACGTCGAAGCACGCGACCTCGAAGGGTGAGTACACCTGGAGCAGCGTCTTCTCGCGCGTGGCGGGGCCGATCAGGCCGTGCTTGTCGCCCGGAGCCGCCGCCCCGTCGAGCGCGGCGGCGGTCCGGCGGAAGGCGTCCGCGAGGTCGAAGACGTCAAGGCCGATGAGCGCGGCGGCGGTTCGCCTCACGAGGGCGAGGTGCGCCGCGTCGCCGTAGGTCTCGCCGAGCCCGTACAGGCCCTCGTCGGTGCGTATCTCGACGAGCGTGCGCAGTGCCCAGGGCTGGTGCACGCCTGAGGCGTTGAGGAGGGGCGGGTCGGGGAAGGCGAGCGGTGTGACGACGACCTCCGTGACGCGCGGGCCGCGCGCGGTGGCGGCGCTCACGCGGCCACCCCCGGCGTCTTGATGCCCGCGAGCGCGGCCCGCCCGCGCGCGATGATGTGCTGGAGCGCGGCGACGTGCTCCTCCGAGGCGTCGAGCAGCGGTGGCCGTACGGGGCCGACGTCCAGCCCCGCGAGCCGCGCGCCCGCCTTCGGGAGGGCCACCGCGTAGCCGGGTGCCTGGTCCCGCAGGCGCACGAGCGGCACGTAGAACTCGGCGAGCAGCGTGCGCACGGCGGCGGCGTCCCCGCGTGTGCTCGCGCGGTGGAAGGCGACGGCGATGTCCGGGGCGAAGCACAGGACCGCCGAGGAGTAGCCCGTGACGCCCATCGCCTGGTAGGCGGGCACTGAAACCTCCGCCGTGGGCAGTCCGTTGACGAACGCGAAGCTCTCCGCACGCGGGTGCCCCGAGGCCCGTACGGTCGCGATGATCCGCTGCATCGCGTCCACGTCACCGCGACCTTCCTTGATCCCGGCGACGGTCGGAAGGTCGAGCAGCGCGAGCGCGGACGGCGGGTCGAGCACGGCGTTGGCGCGCTGGTAGACGACGAGCGGGAGGGACGTCGCCCCGGCCACGTACCGTACGTGCGCGACGAGGCCCGCCGGGGTGGACTCGACGAGGTACGGGGGCATGAGGAGCAGCCCGTCGGCCCCGGCGTCGGCGGCGCCGCGCGCGAAGGCGGCGGCGAGGCGCGGGCCGCCGCCGACCCCCGCGTACACCGGGACGCGCCCGGCCGTCACCTCGACGGCCGCCGCGACCACGGCGCGGTGCTCCGCCGCGTCGAGCGCCGAGAACTCCCCCGTACCGCACGCCACGAAGAGCGCGGCGGGCCCGGCGGCCACCTGCTGCTCGACGTGCTCGGCGAAGACGTCGCGCGCGAAGGTGTCCTGCGGGGTGAAGGGGGTGAGCGGGAAGGAGTACAGGCCCTCGGGCAGCATGGGTGTCCTCGCAGTCGCGTTCATGTACATGAACGGTGTGCTCGTATGTGATCGACGTGCAGCGTCAAAGTAATCCCCGGAAATCGGGGGGTCAATGGCGCCCCGTCGGGCGGGAGGGAGGCACCCGGGAGGTGGCAGGGGAACGGCCGCCCTCCGAGGGGGAGGGCGGCCGGGGGACGGGGGCGAGGCCGGGGGACGCGGCTTGCGCGCCGGAAGCGAGGCTTACGCGCTGAGGGGCGCCGGGCCGGTGGCGGCGGCTGCCGGGTGCGGCGGCGCGGGTCAGGAGGCGAGGACCGCGACGGCGACCGCCCAGAACGCGATGGCCCCCACGATCGATACGGCGCCGGTCACGATGCCCGCCGTGCCCATGCCTTTGCCGGGCGCACCCGCCTTCGCGCGGCGCGTCGTCATGACGCCGAAGACCACGCCGAGCACACCGAGCGCGAGCCCGAGGATCGGGATGAGCCAGAAGAAGATCAGGCCGCCGATGCCCGTCGCGAGGGCGGCGATCGCCAGGCCGGGCGTCTGGGTGCCGGTCGCGGGGCGGTTCTGGTAGGAGGTGCCGGAGGCGGGGTTGCCGTAGCTGCTCACGGTACGGTCCTTTCCTGCGGGAATCGTGCGGCTCGTGCGTCTTTCTCCGTGAGATCCGGGTGCCCGTCGAGAGCCAACTCACGCCTCGGGGAACGGAATCGAGGCGGAGGCGATGATTCCGGTTCTGGCGGCTCCGGTGCGGTGCCGCGTCAGCAGCGGGGACGGGCCCCGGGGACCGGGCGACGGCTAGCGCCCACTGCGGGGGAGGGGCAGCCCGGGCGGTGACGGGCGCGGCGAAGGGCCGGAGCGCGCCCCCCGGCGTGCCCCGGCCCCGCATCCGTACGCGTCCGCCGCGTCCCCGTACTCCTGGCCCAGCGACCCCGTGTCAGCTCACCTTGTACGTGTACGCGACCGGCGTGACGCTCAAGCGGCCGTTGTCGACCCACTCGTCGAGCTTCAGCGTCTTGTGCGTCGTGGAGGCGGGCGGGGTCACGACGAGCTTGGCGGCGTGCCGGGTGCCCGAGGTGCCGGTGTTGGCGTGGGTCCAGGCGATGACGGCCTGGGCGCGCTGGCCGTTCTTGAGGGTCAGCGTCGTCTTGCCCGGGTCCTTCGCGTACCAGGTGCTGCCCCACTCCGTCTTCGACGCGAGCGTCTTGCCCTTCGCGTCCTGGAGCCCGAGGCCCGGGTAGCCGCGCAGGGCGCACGTGTGGCCGCTGGTGTTCTTGAGGTCCAGGACCGCCCCCGCGTGGTTCATCCCGCCCGCGAGGCGCTTGCTCAGCGAGACGCTGAGCCCGGCGGTCGAGCAGGTCGGCGTCGCGGCCTTCGCGCTCGTCCCGGCGGCGCTGGCCTGCGCCATCGTGACGGCCCCGACCGCGCCGGTGAGCGCGAGCGCGGCGAGCGGGACGGCTATGCGCCGCGCGATCCGGCCCTTGCGACCGGGCTTCGCGGCGCTGCCGATCGTGGAGTCGGTGTCGGTGATCTCGTACGGGCTGCCGGTCATGGCCATCGTCCTTTCCTCGTGCGTGTACCAAGTTCGATGGCGGCTCCCGGCGGAAAGTTCACGGAGCGGCGAAGATTTTTCCGGCGGGCGCGGGAGCACCCCCGCCGGGGACTCAGCGCCGCCCCGTCCCCCGTACCGCACGCCCCGGCGTCGCCTGGGTACGGGCACCGTCGCGCAGCACGAAGTGCCCGTCGAGCAGGACGTGCGGGATGCCGACGGGGAGCGTGCGCGGGTTCTCGAAGGTCGAGCCGGCGGCGACGGTGGCCGGGTCGAAGAGGACGAGGTCGGCCCGGTAGCCCTCGCGCACGAGGCCGCGGTCGGTGAGCCGGAGGCGCGCCGCCGGGCGCGAGGTGAGGTGCTGGACGCACTCCGCGAGCGAGAGGATGCCCAACTCCCGCACGTATTCGCCCAGATACTGGGGGAACGTGCCGTAAGCGCGCGGGTGCGGCTTCGCGCCCTGGAGGATGCCGTCCGAGCCGCCCGTGTGGACGGAGTGGCGCATGATCGCGCGGACGTTCTCCTCGTGCCCGACGTGCTGGAGGATCGTCGGGCCGAGGCGGTCCGCGAGCAGCAGTTCCCGGGCGTACGGCCACGGGGCGAGGCCGCGCGCCGCGGCGGACTCCGCGACCGTCCGGCCCACCGCGTCCGCGAGTTCCGGGCTCGTGACGCCCGAGATCTCGATCGTCTCCCACTCCATCGGCACGCCGTGGCAGCCGTCCGAGCCGACGACTTCGAGGTCGTACCGGATGCGCTCGGCGGTCTCCGGGTCGGCTAGCCGCGCCAGCGTCGCCTCCGGGCCGCCCTCGCTCGCCCAACTGGGCAGCACGGCGGCGAGCGTCGTCGAGCCCGGGGTGTACGGGTACGTGTCGAGGCTGATGTCGGCGCCGGCCGCGAGCGCCCCGTCGAGCAGCGAGACCAGCTCCGCGGCGCGGCCCTTGTTCACGCCGAAGTTCATGGTGGCGTGGGCGAGATGGAGCGGGCAGTCCGCCTCGCGCGCGAGGGCGACCATCTCCTCGTACGCTTCGAGCGCGCCCGCCCCGTACGAGCGGTGGTGCGGGCAGTAGTAGCCGCCGTACGCGGCGACGACCCGGCACAGCTCGGTGAGTTCGGCGTCCTTCGCGTACATCCCCGGCGTGTAGGTGAGCCCCGAGGACATGCCGACCGCGCCCTCGCGCATTCCCCGCGCGACGAGTTGACGCATCCGGTCCAGCTCGGCGGCGGTGGGCGGCCGGTCCTCCCAGCCCATCGCGTGCATCCGTACCGTGCCCTGCGGGATGAGGTACGCGGCGTTCACGGCGAGGCCCTGGCGGTCGAGCCGGTCCAGGTACTCGCCGACCGTGCGCCAGTCGAAGTCCACGGAGTCGTCGCCGGGCCCGCCGCCGTTCCACCCCGCGATCGTGCGGCGCACCTCGGCGAGCGTGCGCTCGTCGACGGGCGCGTACGAAATGCCGTCCTGGCCCAGGACCTCCAGCGTCACCCCCTGCGCGACCTTCGCCGTGTGCGCGGGATCGCGGAGCACGGCGAGATCGCTGTGGGCGTGCATGTCGATGAAGCCCGGGGCCAGCGCGAGGCCGTCCGCGTCGAGAGTGCGCGCCGCCGACAGGCGCCGCCCGCCCCCCTCCCGCCCGATGCCCGCGATCCGCCCCTCGCGCAGCAACACGTCCGCGCGGTAGGGCTCTTCGCCCGAACCGTCGACCACGAGGGCGTCACGCACGAGGAGTTCGGGAGCGGGATCGGCGGAGGGAGCGGGGCCGGGGGAGGGGGCGGGTGCTGCTGCGGGCATAGGGCTTTCCTGTCCGGGGGAGGGGGCGCTGGGAGGTCGCGGACGCGCCTTAGGGCCTGTCTTCCATCTCGCCTCTGCCGCGCGACGAGGCGAGATGGAAGACGCCCTAGAAGAACGTCCGTACGTACTCCGTGACCGTGCCGTCCGCCGTCGCGACGGGGATCAGCTGCCACTTGTCGAAGGACGTGCATGGGTGCGAGAGGCCCATGCCGAGCCAGTCACCGACCTCCAGGTCCGCGTCCGGCTCCGTGCACACCCAGCCGTGCTGGTCCGAGAGCCCGGTCACCGCGATGCCCTCCGCGCCGCGCACCTCGCCCGTGCGCGCGTCCCGCACCGCCTGCGCCTCGGGCAGGTCGAGGTCGTACGCGGCGTCCCGCTTGCCCGCGTTGACGAACGCCTGCTCGGCGGACGGACGCGAGACGACCTGCGCCCACAGCCGGAAGGCGGGGTGCAGCGCGCCCTCGCCGGGAACGCGGTTGAACGGCGTGAGGTGCTTGTAGTGCCCGTCGTCGTGCGAGACGTACGCGCCCGAACGCAGCAACTTCCGCACCGGAGCGCTCAGTTCACCGATCTCCGCGAAGGCGGTCGCGACCGCGTCGAACCAGGCGCTGCCCCCCGCGCTCACGATGATCTCGTCCGCGCCCGCCGCAGTGAACCGCCCCGCCGCGTCGAAGTCCACGAGGAGCGTGGTGAGCCTGCGCAGCCACGCCAGCACGCGCTCCGGGTCCGCGTCGGGCACCTCGCCCTCGTACCCCGCGACCCCGACGAGCCGCAGCGTCCCCGTCGCGGCGACCGCGTCGGCGACCGCCGCGCACTCCGCCTCCGTCCGCACCCCGGTCCGCGCGCCCGCACCCGCGCCCAGCTCGACGACGACGTCGACGCGCCGCGCGCTCGACGGGCCGGCGGGCAGGGCCGCGGCGGCCTCGCGGAGCGCCGCGTCCATCAGCTCCACGCCCCGCACGGAATCCACGTAGCAGACGAACACGAAGTCCGGGTCGGCCGCCAGCTCGGCCGCGAGCCAGCGCAGCGCCGCCGCGTCGACCAGTTCGTTGGCGAGGAACACGCGCGGCACACCGAAGGCCCGCGCGACCCGCACCTGGTGCGGCACCGCGAGCGTGATGCCCCAGGCGCCGCGCTCCAGCTGCCGGTGGAAGAGCTGCGGGGCCATCGACGTCTTGCCGTGCGGCGCGAAGTCGAGGCCGTGCCGCTCGGTGTACGTCTCCATGAGCGCGAGGTTGTGCTCCAGGGCCTCGGCCGAGAGCGCGAGCACAGGGGTCGTGAAGCCGCCGGTGAAAAGGTTTCTGCGCTGCCCGGCCAGCTCGGCGACCGTCAGCCCCTCCGCGTCCGGGGGCAGCCCCTTGAAGCGGCTGTCCACGCGCGTCGTGGCGAGCCGTTCGAGGGCGGCGGGGCGGCTGTGCCCAGCGGTCATGACGTACTCCCAAGGGGCCGAGGCGGCGCGTGCCCCTGCGCGGGTGAGAGAGTGCTGCCGGTCATCCATTGCGCAGGACGCAACGCTCATTGCGTATTTCGCTTCCTGGTGTCTAACATCCTGGACGAGCCGGGGTCAATGAGGCGGGTGGACGCCGGCCCCGCACCGGCCCAGGGGCTCCCACCCCGTACGTACGACGAGAGGCAGCCCGTGAGCGCGACCGACACCGCAGCGGCCACCGTTCCGGCACCGGCCCAGGACCCCGGTCCGGCCCAGGGCCCCGGCGAGCCCGGCGCCGAGGTCGTCTGCCTCGGCGAGTCGATGGTGACCTTCGTCCCGCAGGCCACGGGCCGCCTCGCCGACGTCCCCGCCTTCACCCGCGCCATCGGCGGCGCCGAGTCCAACGTCGCCTGCGCCCTCGCCGCCGCCGGGCACCGCGCCCGCTGGGTGAGCCGGGTCGGCGCGGACGGCTTCGGCGAGCACCTCGTGGACGCGATAGCGGCGTACGGCGTCGACACGAGCGCCGTCACACGCGACCCCGCCCGCCCCACCGGCATCTACTTCCGCACCGCGGCGGACCGCGACGCCGACGCCGCCTTCGAGGTCGTCTACTACCGCGCCGGCTCCGCCGCCTCGGCGATGTCCCCGCACACCGTCCCGCTCGACACGCTGCGCGACACCCGCGTCCTGCACGTGACCGGCATCACCGCCGCGCTCTCGCCCGACTGCCTCGCCCTCCTGCGCACCCTCACCGAGCGCGCGGCGGGACGCCCCCTCGTCTCGTTCGACGTGAACTTCCGGGCGAGCCTGTGGCCCGACAAGGCCGCGGCGGGCGAGGTCCTGCTCGGCCTCGCGCGCGGCGCCGACCTCGTCTTCGTCGGCGAGGACGAGGCGGAGACGGCGTGGGGCATCACCGGCGGCCCGCAGGCCGTGCGCGACGCGCTCCCCGAGCCGACGACGCTGGTCGTCAAGCAGGGCGCGGACGGGGCGACGGTGTTCACGCGGGAGACGGTGGGAGCGGAAGCGCGTGCGGGGGACGGGGTGACGCGTGCGGGGGACGGGGCGCGTGGCCTGCGGGCCGCCGAGGTGCCCGCCGCCACCCGTACCGCCCCCGACGCCGTGGTCCACGAGCCCGCGCCGCGTGTCGATGTCGTCGCGCCGGTCGGCGCGGGCGACGCCTTCGCCGCCGGGTACCTCTCCGGCCTCCTGCGCGACCTGCCCGTCGCGGCACGGCTGCGGCAGGGGCACCTGCTCGCCGCGAACGTCCTCACCGTGGCCGCCGACCTCACCACGCCCCCGCCGCGCGCCCTCACCGACCGCCTCGCCGCGCTCGACGCGGAGGCGTGGAGCGGGCTCGCGCTGGGGCCGGGGTGGACGGAGCGCTACGCCGCCGAGGGCGGGGCCGCGGCGGATGGTGGTCCGGCGGCGGATGGTGGGGCCGTGGCGGACGGCGGGGCCGCCGGGGCCGGTTCGTCCTCGGGGGCGGATACGGGCGCGAGCGAGGCCGGGGCATGAGCCAGACCGTCGACCGCGCGCTGAGCATCCTGCCGCTGCTCGCCGAGGGCCCCGCCGACCTCGGCGGCGTCGCGGAACGCCTCGACGTGCACAAGTCCACGGCGCTGCGCCTGCTGCGCACCCTCGCCGAACACGGCCTCGTCTACCGCCAGCACGACGGCCGCTACCGGCTCGGTTCGCGCCTCTTCGCCCTCGCCGCCCAGGCCGTCGAGCACCTGGACGTACGCGGCATCGCGCACCCGCACCTCGTGCGCCTGGGCGAGACGTGCGGCCACACCGTGCACCTCGCCGTGCACGAGGAGGGCGAGGTCGTCTACCTCGACAAGGTCGACAGCCGCTACCCGGTCCGGATGTACTCGCGCGTCGGCAAGACCGTCCCGATGACCGTCGCCGCCGTCGCCAAGCTCATCCTCGCCGACCTCCCCGAACCCGAGCGCCGCGCCGTCGCCGAACGCCTCGACTACCCGCGCTACACGCCCCGTTCGACCCCCGACGCCGCCGCGTACCTGAAGGAACTCGCGCGCGTACGCGAACAGGGCTGGGCCACCGACCTGGGCGGCCACGAGGAGTCCATCAACTGCGTCGCCGCCCCCGTGCGCGGCGCCGACGGACGCGTGGTCGCCGCCCTCTCCGTCTCCGCGCCGAACGTCGTCGTCAGCGCGGACGACCTGCTCAGTCTTCTCCCGCTCGTGCGCCGCACCGCCGACGTCGTGAGCCGGGAGTACGCGGGAACGCCCGAACCGGGCGCGCCCGTCGCCGTCAGTGAAACGCCGAACAAGGAAGCCTGACCCCTCATGCCGACCGAGAAGACCGCCCTCACCCCCAGCACGCACACCGTCCCGCCCGCGAAGTTCTCCCACGGCGTGAAGAAGGGGAACATCCTCCAGGTCGCCGGCCAGGTCGGCTTCCTCCCCGCCGTCGAGGGCCAGGCCCCGACGCCCGCGGGCCCCACCCTGCGCGAGCAGACCCTCCAGACCTTCGCCAACGTCAAGGCCATCCTGGAGGAGGGCGGCGCGAGCTGGGACGACGTGATGATGATGCGCGTCTACCTGACCGACGTCGACCACTTCGCCGAGATGAACGAGATCTACAACGCCTACTTCGAGGAGCAGGGCCTCACCCAGCCCCCGGCGGCGCGCACCACGGTGTACGTGGGTCTGCCGAAGGGCCTGCTGATCGAGATCGACGCGCTGGCCGTGCTGGACAACTGAGCGGCTGAGCCCGGAGCGCGGCAGGCGTGGCGGGACGACGCGGGGCGGAGCCGTTGTCGCGAGGCCGGGCGTTGGCAGGTGGCGCGTGGGGAGGCCGGGCGTTGTCAGGGGGCGCGTGGGGAGGCCGGGCGTTGTCAGGTGGCGCCGCGTGGGGAGGCCGGGCGCCGGGGGACTCGCGGGGTGGGGCGATGTGTGGCCGGCCTCCGGGAGTTGGTGGGCTTGTCGGCCTCTCGCCGTCACCTGCCGGTCGTCGTTCCGTCTCCGGTCGCGTCTTTTCGTGTACGGGAGGCGGGGCGATGTGCCGGGGGGGTGGGGCTGTGCGCGGCCTGTTGGCCTCGCGTAGGGGCGTCCCCAGCGCATGACCCACCCTCCCAAAGGGGGGGCCACCTCCACGCGATCAAGTCTTCCAGCCGCACCCCCCACCCCCACCCCACCCGCCCCCAATCTGTGGACAACCCCGAGCAACCCGCACACCCCCTCACCCCATCGAGTGAGCGGATTCCCAGGAACAGCCGAGTTGTCCACAGGCGGGGCCTTCGTGGTGCCCGTGCGGGGTGGGATGTGTGTGTCCCGCGCACCCGGACCTGCGTTCCACAGGCGCGTCCGTCATACTGCGCCCCGTGGAGCAGAAGCAGAGTGAAGCGAACCTTCCGCCCATCGGCGCCGCCGCCGATCCGGCGTTGATCCCCGGCCTCACGGTGCCGAGTTCCCGTACGGGGTCGGCCGCGCCCGGTACGGAGCCGGAGGAGGCCCCCGAGGCGCGCCCCGGCGCGCCCGCACCGGACGCGGAGCCGGCCGACGCCGCCCCGGCGCCCGGCACGACCTCCGACGCGGAGCCCGAAACCGCCGGCACCGAGTCCCGTACGAAGGCCGACGCCGAGCCGGAGGCCGCCACCCCCGCCGAAGCAACGGCCGACGACAAGACCCCGGACACGGACACCGCTCCGGCCCCGGACGTCGCCGCCGACTCGGACCCGGACGGTGCGGACGCCTCCGCCACGGCGGACGACGACTCCCGTGCCGAGGCCGAGTTCACCGCCGCCGACCGGCGCGGTTCCGTGACCCTCGACCGCGAGGGCGTCCGCTACGCGCTGGACGACCAGGCCTGTGAGTGGACCTGGAGCGAGGTGGCCGCCGTCGAGTACGGCACCTCGCGCATGGGCCGCCGCCTCACCGTCACCGTGCACACCCCCGACGAGCGCTGGTACCCGCACGACGTCCAGGCGCCGGACAAGGCGACGCTGAGCCGCTGGACAGAGGAGTTGGACGCCGCGCTCGACGCGCACTTCGAGGAGTGACGCCGAGGGCGGGACAGCCGGCCCCCACCCCGTGGGCGGGACAGCCGGCTCCCACGCCGAGGGCGGGACAGCCGGCCCCCAGGGCCCGCCACCCCGCCCTCGCGCAACGGCACGGACGTCACATCCGCGTGGCCACGCCCGCGCGGCCACGGCCACCGTGCGGAGGTACGGCGACAACCGCTCGCCCCTGCCTCCGTACGGCTCGCGCCTGCCTCCGCGCGGTTCCCGCTACAGCCCGTGTACGTGCTTCCCCACCGCGTCCGACCAGGAATTCCCCGCCGTCGCGTCCCAGTTGGTGGACCACGTCATCGCGCCCCGGATGCCCGGGTACGTCTTGTCCGGCTTGAAGCTGCCGCAACTCGTGCCCTTCGCGAGGCAGTCGAGTGCCGCGTTCACGACGCTCGGCTCGACGTAGCCGCCGCCCGCCGCGCTCGCCGAGGCCGGGACGCCGATACCGACCTGCGAGGGGTCGAGACCGCCTTCGAGCTGGATGCACGCGAGGCCGGTGAGGAAGTCGACCGTGCCCTGCGCGTACACCTTTCCGTCGCAGCCGAGCATCGAACCGCTGTTGTAGTACTGCATGTTGACGACCGTCAGGATGTCCTTCACGTCCAGCGCCGTCTTGAAGTACTCGTTCGACGTCGACTGCATGTCGATCGTCTGCGGCGCCATCGTCAGGACGAAGCCGGAGCCCGCCTTCGCGGCCAGGTCATGCAACGCCTGCGACATGTAGGTGGAGTTGAGGCCGTTCTCCAGGTCGATGTCGACTCCGTCGAAGCCGTACTCCTGCATCTGCGCGTACAGCGAGTCCGTGAACGCCTCCGCCGAGGCGGCGTCGTTGACGCTGACCGTGCCCTTCTCGCCGCCGACCGAGAGGATCACGCTCTTCCCCTCGTCCTGCTTCGCCTTCACATCCGCCTTGAACTGCTCCTCGGTGTAGCCTCCGAGCCCCGCCGAGTCGAGCGAGAAGTCGACCGCGCCCGGTGTCGCGGTCGCGTCCGCGAAGGCGACCGCGATGATGTCGTACTGGTCCTGGACGTCCGCCAGCGTCTGGACCGTCGCGCCGTTGTCGAAGTTCTGCCAATAGCCGGTGAGCGCGTGCGCCGGTACGGCCGCCTCCTGCTCCGCCGCGCTCGCGGGAGCGATGCCGGCCGTGAGCGCCGTGGCACCGAGGGCGAGCGCCGCGACGGTGGCGAGCGCCGTGCCGAGCGCTCCGCCGCGCCCGCGGCCCGCGCGCGGGGAACGGTGGTGGGGGGAATGCAGCATGGAAGAGCCTCCTGTGGGGGGAGTTGATGACGGTGGGGCGCCATCGCCCTCCAAGCTGGTCCAGACCAATAAGCGCTGTCAAGAGGCGGTACGGGACTTCTCGTCGCCGGTACGGGACGCACACTGCCCCGTCGCAGCCCCTCCCCACTCCCGTCCGCCGGTCCGGCCTTCCGCGCCCCCACGCTGGGTCGCGCGTCCTCCGCAGCTCTCCGACGCGTGGGGACGGACGTTTCGGCAAGGGCCCGAAGGCCCCATTCCGTGCGGCACATCCGGTCACGCGACCGACCGATGCGGGCGGGCAAGTCGTCACAATGAGCCCAACTCCACCGCTGTAACCGCACTTTCCGGCCAAGATCCGGCTTTCGGCCGTGGAAACCCCGCGCGGTCGTAAGGCGCTACGAACCCTGCGAAGTGGGGTGTTGAGGGTGCTGCGGCTGGATATGGTGCAGGAGCGAGGGGCGGCCTGCCGCTCGACCGGGCTTCGCGCGCTCGCGCGCGTACGCGCTCGGGGAAGGGTTAGGGGGTGGGACCGTGCCGACCGCTGTCGCAGTGACCGGGAGCGATCTCGTGCTCCCCTCGCCGGACCGCCACACGCCCGGCGCCGTCCCGCTCGGAGCCGCCACGGGCGCCCCGCTCGCCGCGTCGCTCGCCGAACTCCAGGCCTTACTGGAGCAGCACGGCTGGCTCATCGTGCTGCACTCCAGCGCCGCCGACCCCGAGGCGATCCGCCGGGTGCGCACCGCCCGCGCGGCCCTGGAAGCGGACCGCGTCACCCTCGTCGGGCTCGATCTGCCCCCGCTCGGACTCGCCCTTGTGGCACTCCAGTTGCGGCAGCTCTCGGTCTGCGACTTCACCCCCGGTGTCCTCGCCTCGGCCGCCCGCCTCCTCGCCCACTACGTGCACGCGGGCGCCGTGCTCGGCTCGCTCGCCCGGCTCGACCGCGTGCCCGTCCCGCTCGGCTCGCACGCCCGCTCCTGGCTCCCCGGCACGCAGTACGCGGTCCAGGCGCACCCCGAACCCCGCCTCGTCAAGGCCGTGCCCGGGGCCGAACTCCCCGGCCCGGACTTCGCGACCCGCCTCTACCTCGCCCACGGCGAGCGTCCCTCGACCTGGCTCGGCGAGACCCTCGCCCGCAGCTGGCAGGTCCAGTCCGTCACCGAAGTGCCCCTCCCCAAGGACTCCGCGGCCTGGTGGGGCACGGGCAAGCTCACCGAGTTCGCCGCGGGCATCCCCGACATCTCCGTCCTCTACCAGCTCGTCTCCTCCGTGCGCCGCGAACGCTGCCGCTGGTGCGGGCTCGAATTCCTCGGCGACCGCTGCGGGTTCTGCGGCGCCCCCCTCACCCCGCCGGCCCTCCGCGCCCCGGTCGCCTCCCGCGAGCCCCGCCGCGAGCTCGGGCGCGAGGGGGCCCGTGAGGCCGGTCACGAGACACCGCGCGATCCGGGACGCGACCTCCCCGCCGCCCGCCGCGCGGCAGCCGCGCTCCCGCACGCCGGTCCCCGCCCCGACACGGGACTTCCGGGCCCGCCGGGCGAGTTGGGGCCCGTCGCCCCCTCGGGCACGACGCGAGCCGCCGCCGCGCCGGGTACGGACCCGCCCGACCGCCCGGGCTCGCCGCACCCCCCGTACCGCTGACCAGAAGGCCAGAGGCGCGCGGTACGGGGCTCGCCCCCGGCGGCCCGTCGACCCCAGGCGCCCGCACAGCCTCAACCCGCCCGCTCCCGACGCCAGACCCCCGCCCGCACGACCAAGGCCCCGTACGCCCCCACGCCCCCAACACGTCCACTCCCGCCCGCACCCCCGGACCCCGCACCCGCCCGGTGCGGGCCGCCACTCCCCGCTCCCGACCCGACTCCCGCCCCGATCGAGGTAACTCCGGCCATGAACTCACGCCAGCGCCGAGGCGCCGTCCTGATGGTGCTCTCCGCCGTGTGCGCCCTCATCGCGCTCGTCGGGGTGCTCGGGGTCGTCAGAAACGTCAACTCCAAGGTGGGGGACGAGAAGACCGCCTACCGGCTCAAGGACGACATCGCCCCGTACAAGAGCCTCGACGCCTCGCAGTTCGAGAAGGTGTCCATCCCGGCACGCTGGCTGCCCGACACCGCCGTCACACGCCTCGGCGCCCTGCGCGGCAAGATCGCCGTCACCACACTCCACAAAGGCTCGCTGCTCCAGGACGACATGATCGTGGACCGGCCCGCGCTCAAGGCGGGGGAGCAGGAGATCGCGATCATGATAGACGCGGCCACCGGAGTCGCCGGGAAGATCACCCCCGGCTCGTCGGTCAACATCTACGCGACCTTCAAGGGCCGGAACGAGAGTCAGAACGACGAGTCCCGGCTCATCGTCGAGCGCGCCCAGGTCCTCGACGTCGGCAAGCTCACTCCCTTCGACCAGAACAACGACGACAATCGCAACCGCTCTACCGAAGCCGTCCCCATCACCTTCGGACTCGGCACCGCGGACGCCCAACGCGTCGCCTACGCCGAGTCGTTCGCGACCCACGTGCGGCTCGCGCTCGTCGGCGCGGGCGAGCAGCCGCCCGCCGCCGCGGGACCCGACCGCACGTACACCCTGGACAAGGACAAGTGAGGCGGCGGCCATGAGCACGCGCATCCTCCCGGTGGCGGGCGATCCCGACCTCGCCCGTTCCCTCGTCTCCCTGCTCAGCCAGCTGCCCGAGGCCGAACCGGCCCTGCCCGTACCGGACTCGACCGCGCTCCTCGACGCGCTCGGCCGGCTCGCCGCCGAGTCGCTCGACGAACTCCCCGAGGTCGTCCTCGTCCACGAACGCGTCGGCCCCGTCCCGGCGCTGGACCTCGTGCACGAGGTCGTGCGGCGCTTCCCGCAGGTCGGCGTCGTCCTCGTCACCGCAGACACGGGGACCACCGTCCTCACCGCCGCCATGGACGCGGGCGCGCGCGGCATCCTGCCGCTCCCCCTCACCTACGACGCCCTCTCCGAACGCGTCCGTGCCGCCGCCGAGTGGGCCACCGGGATGCGCCGCCACCTCGGCAGCGGCCCCGAGAGCGGCGGCGGTTCGGGAGGCGGACGCGTCGTCACCGTCAGCGGTGCCAAGGGCGGCGTCGGCACGACCCTCGCCGCCGTCCAACTCGCCCTCGCCGCACAGGCGTCGGGGAGCACCGTCGCCCTCGTCGACTTCGACCTCCAGTGCGGCGACGTCGCCGCCTTCCTCGACGTTCAGTTCCGCCGCTCCAGTGTCGACCTCGCCGGAATCGCGGACCTCACCCCGCGCGTCCTCCAAGACGCGATGTTCCCGCACCCCAGCGGCCTCGGCCTCCTCCTCGCCCCCGCCGAAGGCGAGCGCGGCGAGGAGGTGACCGAGCGCGCGGCCCGGCAGATCCTCGGCGCGGTCCGCTCGCGCCACGACCTCGTCGTGGTCGACTGCGGTTCCCAGCTCACCGCCGCGAGCGCCGCCGCCGTCGAACTCGCCGACCAGGCACTGCTGCTGGTCACACCGGACGTCATGGCGGTACGGGCCGCCAAACGCACCGTGCGCCTGTGGGAACGCCTCCAGATCCGCAAGGCGGAGGAGACCCTCACCGTCCTCAACCGCCACACCCGCTCCGGCGAGATCGAGACGGCCCTCGTCTCGCGCATCACCGGCACCCGCACCGCGCGCACCACGGTCCCCGCCGCCTACAAGGAACTCGCCGGAGCCATCGACGCGGGCCGCGTCCACGAACTCGACGCGCGCGGCACCGTGCGGCAGGGACTGTGGGCCCTCGCGGCCGAACTCGGTCTCGTCCAGGTCCCCGAGCAGTCCACCGGCGGCCGACGCCGCAAGAAGGGCGCCCACACGGGAGCGTCCAGCGCCCTCGCCCGCCGGAGCGACCGCGGCGCCGTCACCCTCGAATTCGCCGGGATCTTCCCCCTCGTCCTCGTCGTCATCGGCCTCATGTGGCAGTGCGCGCTGTACGGGTACACCTTCAGCCTCGCCGCGAACGCCGCCGACGAGGGCGCCCGCGCGGGCACCGCCGCCGTCGCGGCCGGCGGGGACGGCGCCGGAGCCTGCCGCGCCGCCGCGACCCGCCACCTCCCCGGCGCCTGGAAGGGCGCCGCCATCGACTGCGGCGGCGCGGGCGACGTCTACCGGACCACCGTCCAGGCCGAGGTCCCGCTCTTCTTCCCCGGCGTCGACGGCGGCTGGACCGTCAAGGGCAAGGCGGGCGCGGCCACGGAGGGGGACCGATGACGGGCACGGGGTGCGCGAGGGCGGCCGGCTTCCACGGCATCCGCACGGGTGCGGAGCGCCGTCCCGCCGCGACGGGCACGCAGCACCGCTCCCGCCGCCCCCGCGCGATCCGCCCCCGGGCGATCCGCCCCCGGGCGATTCGTCCCCGCGCGGCCCGTCTCCACGCCGTCCGCCCCCACGACGACCGCGGCAGCTCCATCCTCGAATTCGCCGGCTTCCTCCCCGTCCTGCTCCTCGTCGGTCTCGCCGCCATCCAGCTCGGCCTCGTCGGCTTCGCCGCGAACCAGGCCGGGACCGGCGCCCGCGCCGGGGCACGCGTCGCCTCGCAGGCCGAGGGCGGCGACGGGGTCGCCGCGGCGCGCGCCGCCATGACCGACGGGCTCGACGCCACCGTCACACCCGGCGGGGGCGGCGACACCACCACGTACACCGTCGCCGTCCACGTACCGACCCTGCTGCCCTTCGTCGGCAACGGCTGGACCGTTACGCGTTCCGCGACCATGCCCAACGACGACACCGGGGAGGTGGCCCTGCCGTGAGCCTGCGCTCCCGCATCTCCGCGCCCGAGGACGAGGGCGTGCTCGAAGACGGCCGCCTCGTGGCCGGGTACCGCGCCAAGCTCCTGGAGGAGATCGACCTCGCCGAGATGTCCGCGCTCTCCGCGAGCGAGCGCCGCACCCGCCTCGAACGCGTGCTCGGCCACCTCATCAGCCGCGAGGGCCCGGTCCTCTCCACCGCCGAACGCAGCCGCCTCATCCGGCGTGTCGTCGACGAGGCGCTCGGCCTCGGCATCCTCGAACCGCTCCTCGAAGACGCCTCGATCACCGAGATCATGGTCAACGGACCCGACGCGATCTTCGTCGAGCGCGCGGGCCGTGTGGAGCGCCTCCCGCTCCGCTTCGCCTCGCACGACCAGCTCATGCAGACCATCGAGCGCATCGTCTCCACGGTCAACCGCCGTGTGGACGAGTCGAATCCGATGGTCGACGCCCGCCTCCCGAGCGGCGAGCGCGTCAACGTCATCATCCCGCCGCTCGCGCTCACCGGCGCGACCCTCACCATCCGCCGCTTCCCGCGCGTCTACACCCTCCCCGAACTCATCGGCCTCGGCTCGCTCGACGAACACATGCTGCTGCTCCTCGCCGCGTTCGTCCGCGCCCGGCTCAACATCATCGTCGCGGGCGGTACGGGCACCGGCAAGACGACCCTCCTCAACGCGCTCTCCGGCATCGTCCCGGCCCACGAGCGCATCATCACCATCGAGGACTCCGCCGAACTCCAGCTCCAGCAGGCCCACGTCATCCGGCTGGAGTCCCGGCCGCCCAACGTCGAGGGCAAGGGCCGCATCACCATCCGCGACCTCGTACGCAACTCGCTCCGGATGCGCCCCGATCGCATCATCGTCGGCGAGGTACGCGGCGGCGAGACGCTCGACATGCTCCAGGCCATGTCCACGGGCCACGACGGCTCCCTCGCGACCGTCCACGCCAACTCCGCCGAGGACGCCCTGATGCGCCTCCAGACCCTCGGATCGATGTCCGAAGTCCGCATTCCCTTCGAGGCGTTGCGCGACCAGATCAACTCCGCCGTGGACGTCGTCGTGCAACTGGGCCGCCATGCGGACGGTTCCCGGAAGATCACCGAGATCGCGCTCCTCACCTCGCGCGGCCACGACCCCTTCCGCATCACCACCGTCACCCGCTTCGATGCGGCCCCGCTCTCCGCCGACCGCGTCGTGCGCGGCGCCTACCGGCACCTCCCGCTGCCTCGCTCGGTCGCCGAGAAGCTGCACCTCGCGGGCGAGGGGATCCCCGCCGCCTACGGGGTCGCCCCCGACGACGTACTCGCCCGGCACACCAGGGAGGCACGCGGATGACACCGGCCCGCCCCCACGACGGCGGCCCCCGCGCCGCCCATCCCCGCGCCGCCCGCCCCCGTGACGGCGGCCCCCGCGCCGCCCGCCCCTGCGGCAAGCGCCCCCGCGACACCCGTCCCACCACCACGCGAGCGGTCCGCCGTTCGCGGGAGGAGGCCCCCGCATGAGCAACGGTCCCGCCTTCCTCGCCCTCGGCGCGACGCTCCTCGCCGGGGTCCTCCTCGTCGCCGCCGCCCGCCTGTGGGCGCAGGGCCGCGCCGACCGCGAGGCCCTCGTCGACCGCCTCGCGGGCGACAGCCACCTCGGCACCCGTACGAGAGGCTCCCGCCGCCTCGCCGGACTCGACCGCGCCGTCCGCCGCACCCGCGCGGGCCGCGCCCTGCACCGCCGCCTCTCCTCGACAGGACTCCCGGTCTCCGCAGGCGAGTTCACGCTCTACGCCCTCGTCGGCCTCGTCCTCCTGTGGACCGTCGCCGCGACCGTCCTGGCGCCCTTCTTCGGCCCCCTCGCGGCCCTCGTCGGCGCCTGGTCCGCGTACGCCTTCCTCAACTGGCAGCGCGCCAAGCGGATAGAGGCGTTCATCAGCCAGCTTCCCGACGTCGCCCGCCTCCTCGCCAACGCCACCGCCGCCGGACTCGCCCTGCGCACCGCGCTCGCGATGGCCGCCGAGGAAATGGAGAACCCGGCGGGCGAGGAACTGAGCCATGTCGCCGACCAACTGGCGCTCGGCCGCTCCATCGACGAAGCGCTCGACGAGCTCGCGCGCCGCCTTCCCTCGCGCGAACTCGTCGTTCTCGTCACGACCTTGGTCCTCTCCAACAAAGCGGGCGGCACCGTCGTCGGCTCCCTGCGCAACCTCACGGTCACCCTGGAGGAGCGCAAGGAGACCCGGCGCGAGGTCCGCACGATGCTCTCCGAGGTCAACGCGACCGCCTTCACCGTGCCCGCGCTCGGCCTCGGCTCGCTCCTCCTCGTCAACGCCCAGAACGACGGCGCCCTCCACCGCGTCACCGGCTCGGGGCTCGGCCAGTTCCTCATCCTGCTCTCCCTCGGCCTCTACACCGTGGGCTTCTTCGTCATCCGCCGCCTCGGAAGGATCGACGTATGAGCCACCGCCCGGCACGTCGCGTACGGACCCGCCGCACGGGAAGGACCGCCGCATGAGCACCGCGACCCTCGGCGTGCTCCTCGCCCTCCTCATGGCCGCCGGCGTCGGCGGCGTCCTCCTGGGCCTGCGCATGTACCGCGGCGAGACCAAGCTTCCCGACGACCTCGCGCTCGCCCTGGAAGTCGGCTCGACCCGCGTCAAGGCCGCCGATTCGGCGGTCGACCGCCTCGGCCTGCGCTTCGCCCCCTATGTCCTCAGGCTCATGGGCCCGCGCCGCGTCGAGGCCAAGCGCCGCCGCATCGACATGGCGGGCAACCCCGGCGGCCTCACCCTCGACCGCTACGCCGCCCGCCGCGCCGTCTACGGGATCTTCGGCCTCCTCATGGCCGCGATCTTCGCGAGCTACGGCTCCCCCCTCTTCGCCTTCCTCGCCCTCGGCTTCGGCCACGTCGCCGCCGACGCCACCATCTGGCAGGCGGTGCGCGAACGCCGCGACGTCATCGACCGCACCCTCCCCGACTTCCTCGACGTCCTCGCCGTCGTCGTCAGCGCGGGCCTCGGGTTCCGCCAGGCGCTCGAACGCGTCGCCGAGAAGTACGAGGGCCCCTGGGCCGACGAACTGCGCATCACCCTGCGGCAGATGGACATGGGCGTGAGCCGCCGCCAGGCCTTCGACGAACTGCGCCGCCGCAACAACTCCGAACAGGTCGCCCAGTTCGTCTCCGCCCTCCAGCAGGGCGAGGAACTCGGCTCCCCGATCGCCGAGACCCTCATCCAGATCGCCAACGACATGCGCCGCACCGACGCCCAGCAGGCCCGCCGCCGCGCCGCGAAGACCATCCCCAAGGCCACTATGGTCACCCTCGTCTTCATGCTCCCCGCGACGATGATCCTCATCGCGACGGGCATGTTCCTCGGCTCCGGTTCCGACCTCGGATCGATCCTGGGCGGGTGAGCGACACATGACACCCCTCACCGGGACCCCCGAACACCACGCATGCCGGTACTGCTCGTACGAGACGGACGGCACGCGGGGCCCGCACGAGAGCCCCCACAGCGAGCAGCGCCACGCGGGCGGGCACACGGACCCGCACCACGAGCCGTCCGAGAGCCCCCACGAACCCGGCCCCCACGACCCGGGCCTCAACGAGCCCTCCCCGTACGACCCCGCCCCGTACGACCCAGGCCCGCGCGCACCCCTCGCGGCGCCCGCCGCCGCGCCGCGAAGACCATCCCCAAGGCCACTATGGTCACCCTCGTCTTCAT
>NZ_JOGO01000069.1 GCF_000719475.1 Streptomyces sp. NRRL F-5630
CGCGGGGCGGGCGGAGGCCGGGGAGACGGGGGCGGAGGGGCCGGGTGACGTGGAGCGCGGTGCCGAGGCGCCGGGCGGTGCCGGGCCGGGCGGTGCGCGGCCGGGCGCTGGGGAGCCTGGGGCGAAGGCGGCCGGTGCGGCAGGTGCGGGGGCCGGCGGGGAAGCCGGTACGGAGGAAGAGTCGGGCACGGCGTTCGGGGAGGACGCGATGACGGACGGGACGGGCAGGACGAGCGGGACGGGCGAACAGCCGGAGGACGAAGGGCCGGAGAGCGCGCGGTCGGCGGAGCGGCCGGAGGGACCGGAGGAACCGGAGGGCGCGGCCACGGCTGAGGGGGCGGACAACGCGGAGGCGGCGAAGAGCGGGGACGACGCGGAGCCTGTGGAGCCTGCGGAGGCGTCGCGGGCCGAAAACGCGGCAGGGGCCGAGGGGGCCGAGGCCGCCGATGCGGGGGAGGGTGCGGGGGGCGATGCGCCGCAGGGCGCCCATGCGGGGGACGGCGCAGGGACCGGTGCCCCGGAGGCCGCTGACGCCGCTGACGCCGCGAAGGGGGAGGCCGTAGATGCCGGGGACACGTCCGCCTCCGCCGACACCGCGGACTCGGGGGACACGTCCGAGTCCGGTGACGACGACCTCCTCGGCATTGTGCCGGACACCCCCGCCTCCGTCTTCGAGACCGATGTCCCGCCGTCCTCGCTGGGCCGCGACGAAGCACGGCTCGGCGCCGAGGAGGGGGAACCACCGGCCGAGGCCGCCCATGCCCGCCGGACGATGATCGGCCGCAGCGCGGAGGAGGTCGACCACGCGCCGCCCCGGGGCCGGTACGCGCCCGAAGCGGTCGGTGGCGCGGGTTCCACCGCGAACACGCTGCGGTGGGCCGCCCCGGTGGCGGCGCTCGTCGTGGCCTCGGTGGTGGTGGCGGGGCGTGCGCTGCGTCGCAGGCACTGAGGGGTGAAGCGCGGGGCGCGGGCGCGGGAGCGCTGCGCGCGGGCGATCTCCTCGGTGCCCCGCGCCCCGCGTAAGGTCACCCCGTGACCACCGCACATGAGACGACGCTGACCACCCGCACTTCCTCCCTCACCGTGCGCCCGGACCTCGGCGCCCGGCTCGGTTCGCTGAGGGTGGGGGAGTACGAACTGCTGCGGCCCGGCGATCGCTACGGCTCCTTCCCGATGGCCCCGTTCTGCGGGCGCACCCGGGACGGGCGCTTCACCAACGGCGGGACGACCCATCAACTCCCGCTCAACGACGATCCCCACGCCATCCACGGCACCGCGCGCGACCACCGCTGGTCGACGGCGCCGGCCCCGGAGAGCGAGGACGGCCGGCCCACGGCCGCGTTCACGTACGACCTGGCCGAGCCGTGGCCGTACACCGGGCGGGTCACGCAGACGATGGAGCTGGGCGAGGACGCCCTCACGCTGCGCATGGGCATCGAGACCTACGGGGACTCGTTCCCGGGCCAGGTCGGCTGGCACCCGTGGTTCCGGCGGAACCTCGGCAAGGGCGGCCAGGACGTGAGGATCGATTTCCAGCCGGGCTGGCAGGAGGAGCGCGGCGCGGACCACCTGCCGACGGGCCGCCGCATCGACCCGTTGCCGGGGCCGTGGGACGACTGCTTCGGGATGCCGGACGGCGTGACGGTCCTGCTCACCTGGCCGGGCGAGCTGGAGCTGACCGTGACCAGCCCGGAGAAGTGGGTCGTGGTCTACGACGAACAGGCCGACTGGGTCTGCGTGGAGCCCCAGACCGGCCCCCCGAACGGCCTCAACACGCACCCGCGCCTCATCACCCCGATCGACCCGCTGGAGGCGTCGACGACCTGGAGCTGGCGACTGCTCTGACCCGGGACGGGGGGCGGGCCCCGCGCGGCGCCCCGTACCACCCCTCACCGTGGAGCGCCCCCGTCCCGTGCCCCCACCGTCGTGCCAGCCGTACCGCCCCCAGCGTGGAGCCAGCCCTACCGCCCCGCACGTGGGGCCCCGTCCGCCCTCCCCCGTGGAGCCAGCCCCACCGCCCCCACCATGCGGCGGCGCCTCGCCCTCCGGTGCCCCTCTAAGCTCGTGCCCATGACTGACGCACGTTCCGAGCTGCTCCAGCAGATCAAGGACAAGGCCGTGGTGCACGGCAAGGTGACGCTCTCCTCGGGCATCGAGGCCGACTACTACGTCGATCTGCGCCGGGTCACGCTCGACGGGGCCGCCGCGCCGCTCGTCGGTGAGGTCATGCTCGACCTCGTCGACAACCTCGACTTCGAGGCGGTCGGCGGGCTCACCCTCGGCGCCGACCCGGTCGCCGACGCGATGCTTCACGCCGCGCACGCGCGCGGGAAGCGCGTGGACGCCTTCGTGGTGCGCAAGGCCGCGAAGACGCACGGGATGCAGCGCCGGATCGAGGGCCCGGACATCACGGGACGGCGCGTGCTCGTCGTCGAGGACACCTCCACGACGGGGGGTTCGCCGCTCACCGCCGTCGAGGCCGTGCGCGAGGCCGGTGGCCACGTCGTCGCCGTCGCCACGATCGTGGACCGCGACACCGGCGCGGGCGAGAAGATCGCGGGCGAGGCGGGCGTCCCGTACCTGTACGCCTACGCGCTCAACGAGCTGGGCCTCTGAGGGGCCGAGCCTCCGACGAGCCGGTCTCCGCGGGCGTGTCCCGGAGGGCGATCGGTCTCCGGTGAGCACGCCGTTCATCTGACGAGCGGGCCCTCCGTGGGGCCCTCGGGCCCCTGACCTCCGCTGCTCGCCGGAAGGCGGTGTTTCGCGTGGAAAACACCGGGCCCCTCATGTTTCACGTGAAACATCGCCTTCGTCGTCTCACGCCACCGCTCCTCGCTGGGAGCAAAACGGTACGTCTGGAAAGATGGACCCGGCCGACACCGGCGTCGCCCCCAGGTCAGGGTCACTGCACACACCCGCACATCACAAGGAGCGGACACATGCCCATCGCAACCCCCGAGGTCTACAACGAGATGCTCGACCGGGCGAAGGCAGGCACGTTCGCCTACCCGGCCATCAACGTGACCTCCACGCAGACCCTGCACGCGGCGCTGCGCGGCTTCGCCGAGGCCGAGAGCGACGGCATCATCCAGATCTCCACCGGGGGTGCGGAGTTCCTGGGCGGTCAGTACAGCAAGGACATGGTCACCGGCGCGGTCGGTCTCGCGGAGTTCGCGCACGTCGTCGCCAAGAAGTACCCGGTCACCGTGGCGCTGCACACCGACCACTGCCCGAAGGACAAGCTCGACGGCTACGTCCGCCCGCTGCTCGCGATCTCCGCCGAGCGCGTCAAGGCCGGTCAGAACCCGCTCTTCCAGTCGCACATGTGGGACGGCTCCGCCGAGACCCTCGACGACAACCTGGCCATCGGGCAGGAACTGCTCGCGCTGGCGAAGGCCGCGAAGATCATCCTGGAGGTCGAGATCACCCCGACCGGTGGCGAGGAGGACGGGGTCTCGCACGAGATCAACGACAACCTCTACACCACCGTCGACGACGCGATCCGCACGGTCGAGGCGCTCGGCCTCGGCGAGAAGGGCCGCTACCTGCTCGCCGCCTCCTTCGGCAACGTGCACGGCGTCTACAAGCCGGGCAACGTCGTGCTCCGCCCCGAGCTGCTCAAGGACCTGAGCGAGGGCGTCGCCGCCAAGTACGGCAAGCAGCAGCCCTTCGACTTCGTCTTCCACGGCGGTTCCGGTTCCACCAAGGAGGAGATCGAGACCGCGCTGGAGAACGGCGTCGTCAAGATGAACCTCGACACGGACACGCAGTACGCCTTCACGCGCCCGGTCGCGGACCACATGTTCCGCAACTACGACGGTGTGCTGAAGGTCGATGGCGAGGTCGGCAACAAGAAGACGTACGACCCCCGCACCTGGGGCAAGCTCGCCGAGGCCGGTATGGCCGAGCGCGTCACCGAGGCGGCCCGCACGCTGCGCTCGGCGGGGCACAGCCTGAGCGTCTGACCCGGCGGTGACGGGCGGGCCCCCGTCCCTGCGGCTTCGGTCGTACGGGACGGGGGCCCGTTCGCGCGTGTACGGGGGCCGTTCGCGGGCGGACGGGGCCCGTTGCCGGGCGTACGGGCCCGTTCGCGCGTGTACGGGGCCCGTTCGCGGGCGGACGGGGGCCGCCGGGGCGGGCGGGGCCGCGCCTTCCGTCAGGCAGACTGGAAACCATGGCCATTCACCAGAACCTGCTCGGGGACGTGCCCCCGACCCATCTGCCCGAGGAGCCGGAGCCGCGTGAGCTGCTCGCCTCCGGGACCCCCGCCACCGAGGTCGCCGCGAAGTTCCCGGCCTCCTCGCTCCCCTGGGCCCTGCTCGCGGACGAGGCCTTCGAAGCGGGCGACCCCGTGGCCTCGTACGCCTACGCCCGCACCGGGTACCACCGCGGCCTCGACGCGCTGCGCCGCAACGGCTGGAAGGGCCACGGCCCGGTGCCGTGGGAGCACGAGCCGAACCGTGGCTTCCTGCGTGCCCTGCACGCCCTCGCCCGCGCCGCCCAGGCGATCGGCGAGAAGGAGGAGTACGAGCGCTGCACCGACTTCCTGCGCGACTCCTCGCCCACCGCGGCGCAGACCCTCGGCTGACCTCCCGGCGGCCTTTCTTTCCGGTACGGGCCCTCCCGCCTTGCCGTCCCCCGCCCCGGGGACGGAGGATGCGGGTGGGCCCGTCCGCGTACCGGACACGCGTGCCGGACGAGCGGAGCACGGGCCCGAGGGGACCGGAGCCCTCCGCCGGGACGCCGTACGACGACGGCGGGCGCGCAGCGCGGGCGGGGGCGGACCGCTACCCGGCAGCCGTCTCCACCGGAGAGATCGATGTCGTACGACCCCCTGAACACCCCGAACGACCCGCACACCGCGGACGCCGCGAGCCCCGTCACCGCCTCGGACGCCGCGACCGCCTCCGATGCCGCGAGCCCTGTGACCGCTTCGGACACCGCGACCGCCTCGGACACCGTGACCCCCGCCGGCCGCACGGACGCCGCGGGCACCCCGGACCCCCGGGACAACGCCCCCGAAGCCCCGCACCTCGACTTCGCGGGCAGCACCCCGTACGAGGACTACGTCCACGCCGACGTGCTCACGCACCTCCAGGAGCTGCGCTCCGAGGACCCCGGCGAGATGGTCTTCCTGGTGACGACGCAGGTCATGGAGTTGTGGTTCACCGTCCTCGTGCACGAGTGGGAGACCGCCGCGCGGGTGCTGCGCGAGGACGACCTGCCGCGCGCGCTCGACGCGCTGCGCCGCTCCCGCCGCGAGCTGGAGGCGCTCAACGCCTCCTGGCTCCCGCTCGCCGGGCTCACCCCCGCGCAGTTCAACAGCTACCGGGGCGCGCTCGGCGAGGGCTCGGGCTTCCAGTCGGCGATGTACCGGCGCCTGGAGTTCCTGCTCGGCGAGAAGTCCGCGGCGATGCTCGTCCCGCACAAGGGCACGGCGCGCGCGCACGCCGAGCTGGAGAAGGCGCTCCACGAGCCGGGCCTCTACGACGAGGCGCTGCGCTTCCTCGCCCGGCGCGGCCACCCCGTGCCGCCCTCCGTGCTCGACCGCGACCTGAGCCGCCGCTACGAGCCGTCCGACGAGGTCGAGGCGGTGTGGGCGGAGATCTACCAGGGCGACCAGCGCGGTGAGGAGGTACGGCTCGGCGAGGCGCTCACGGACGTGGGCGAGCTGGTGTGGCGATGGCGCAACGACCACCTGACGGCGACCCGCCGCGCGATGGGCTCCAAGCAGGGCACAGGCGGCTCGGCGGGCGTCGCGTGGCTGGAGAAGCGCGCCGCGAAGAGCGTGTTCCCCGAGCTGTGGACGGCGCGCGGCCGTGTCTGAGCACCCGCACCCCGACCCCACGGACACCGGGACCACGGGCACCGACCCCAGCACGGGCGGCACGCCCACGAACCCCCGGAACCCGGACACCGAGACCACGGAACCCGAGCGCATGACCGTCGAGAGCCCCCACGCCGCCCAGCTCCGCGCCACCGCCCACCGCCTCGACGCCGAGGACGCGCTGCGGCCCGTGCGCGAGCGGTTCACGCTCCCCGAGGACGTCGTCTATCTCGACGGGAACTCGCTCGGCGCGCTCCCCAGGGCGGTGCCCGCGCGCCTCGCCCACGTCGTCGGGCACGAGTGGGGCGCGCTCGGCATCCGCTCGTGGACGGAGAGCGGTTGGTGGGAGGCGCCCGAGCGGGTCGGCGAGCTGATCGCGCCGCTCGTCGGCGCGGCGCCCGGCCAGGTCGTCGTGGGCGACTCGACGAGCGTCAACCTCTTCAAGGCGCTCGTCGCGGCCGTCCGGCTCGCGGGCGCGGGCCGCGACGAGGTCCTGGTCGACTCCTCGGCCTTCCCGACGGACGGCTACATCGCGGAGGCGGCGGTACGGCTGACGGGTCACCGCCTCGTCCCCGTGCTGCCCGCCGAGGTGCCCGGCCGGCTCGGTCCCCGTACCGCCGCCGTGCTCCTCAACCACGTCGACTACCGCACCGGGCGCCTGCACGACCTGCCCGGACTCACCGCCGCCGTGCACGAGGCGGGCGCGTACGCCGTCTGGGACCTGTGCCACAGCGCGGGCGCGCTGCCTGTCGGGCTCGACGCGCACGGCGTCGACCTGGCCGTCGGCTGCACGTACAAATACCTCAACGGCGGACCGGGTTCCCCGGCCTTCCTGTACGTGCGCGCCGCGCACCAGGCGGCCTTCGACTCGCCGCTGCCGGGCTGGAACTCGCACGCGGAGCCCTTCGGTATGCGGCCCGCCTACACGCGTGCGGACGGTGCGACGGCGGGGCGGGTCGGGACCCCCGACATCCTGTCGCTGCTCGCCCTGGAGGCCGCGCTCGGCGTGTGGGAGGGCGTGGACCTCGCGGCCGTGCGGTCCAAGTCGCTCGCGCTCACGGACTTCTTCCTGGAGTGCGTCGACCGCTATGTGCCGCCCGGGCGCCTGGAGTCCGTCACCCCGGCGGCGCACGAGGAGCGCGGCAGTCAGCTCGCGCTGCGCACCCCGCTCGCCGCCGAGCTGATGCCCCGCCTCATCGCGCGTGGCGTCGTCGGCGACTTCCGGCCGCCGGACATCCTCCGCTTCGGCTTCACGCCGCTGTACGTGGGATTCGCGGACACGGAGCGCGCGGCGCGCATCCTGGCGGAGGAGCTGGGCGCGGCGGGCTGAGCCCGGGGGGGGCGCGTCGGACGGCTTGGCTGCACCCGGCGGAGGGGAATCGGTCGGCGGGGCGGCCTGCGGCGGGGGCACGCCGAGCGGCGGGTTGACGTCCGGCGGGGGCTCCGTGGTGTGGAGGGGCGGGGCCCCGCCGGGGAATCCCGCGCCGCGTACCGGCTTCGGCCCGCCGATTCCCCCCTTTCGGGTGGATTGCCGCAAGGCTGAGGTTTGCCCCGCTCTCCTGCGGTCAAACGGTCTCGTGCTGTTCCCGTCCGTGCACGGTGTGTGCGCGAGGCCGCCGTGCGCGGCGGGAACGGCACCAGGGCGGGCCCCGAGCCCGCAACGATCACCTCACACCCGTATCCGCGCACGTCACCCGCCTGATAGCGTCCCGGCCGGTCGGAGGGGGCCGCCCGTGAGGCCCCGGGATACCCGTGGACGCGCCTGGGGCACGGGAGTCCGTGGGCCAGGACCGTGGACCGCGAACGCTGAGAGGTCGCAGATGCCGGACGACGCCGTTGCCCGCGAGGCCGCCGAGGCCGACTCGCTCTTCGCGCATCCCGCGGTACCGCCCGAGGCCACGCTCCCCTACGGCGAGCACCCCGACCAGCTCGTCGACTTCTACGCCCCGCGCGGCCCCGGGCGTCCCGGCGGCCACCCCCTCGTTTTCGTCCTGCACGGCGGCGCCTGGCGGGCCACGTACGACAGGGCGCACCTGACGCCGTTCGCCGGGCTGCTCGCGCGGCGCGGCTTCGCGGTCGCGCTCGCCGAGTACCGCAGGGGAGCGGGGCTGCCGGGGCAGGGCGCGAAGGCCCGCCCCGGGCGCTGGCCGGAGACCTTCGACGACATCGCGACGCTGCTCGACGCGCTGCCCCGACTCGCCCGCGAGGCACTCCCGGCGGCGGACCCCGCGCGCACGGTGCTGTGCGGGCACTCCTCGGGCGGGCACCTCGCGCTGTGGGCGGCGGCGCGCCACGTCCTCCCGGCCGACGCGCCGTGGCGCCGCGCCGAACCCCCCTCGCTGCGCGGCGTCGTGGCGCTCGCACCGCTCGCCGACCTGGCGCTCGCGCGCGAACGAGGCGTGTGCGAGGGCGCCGCTGAGCCCTTCCTCGGTGGTCCGGCGACGTTCGACGAGCGCCTGCCGTACGCCGATCCGGCCCGTCTGCTGCCGACCGGCATCGCGACGACACTCGTGCAGGGCCGCGACGACACCGAAGTCCCCTCCGCCGTCGCCGAGTCCTTCGCCGACGCGGCCTCGGCGGCGGGCGAACCCGTGGGCATGACGCTGCTCGAAGGCATCGGCCACTACGCCCTCGTCGACCCGGCTGCCGACGCCTCGGCGGTCGTGGCGGAGGAGATCGCTCAACTCGCCTGGTGAGAGCGGGGGTTGGGGGCGCGCGAGACGGAGCGGGTCGCTCGTCCGGGGCCCGCCTCCCGCCGGACTCGCAGGAGCCCGCCTCCCGCCGGGCGTACGCGCCGCCAGGCTCCGTCCGGGTCTGTTTCCGGGGCCGCCCCGAGGCGGACCGGTGGGGTGACGCGTCGGGCGTGATCCCTCCCAAGTCGCCCGGGTCCTCCTTGAGGGGGACGGCGGAAGGGGATACGTGCGAGGGACGTCCCAAGACGCCTGGCGCCCTAGCGTGGGGGGCATGAATGAGACTTCGGCTCCGGACGGGAGGAGCGCCGCTCCCGGCCTCGCGACGGAACGGCGCATCGCCGAGTTCGTGACACGTGTCATGCGGGAGGACCTGATCGCGGATGCCTTCGCGTTCCGGCCACTGCCCGTGCGCGAGGTGCCGGGGCGGTCGGCGCGCTGGGCGTGGACGCGCTGGCTGCCGCAGGCGGTGGTGGGGTTCGCGGCGCTCGTGTGCTTCGCCATCTCGGCGACCGCTCCGTACGGCGCCTTCCTGGGCCCCGTCGGCGCGTGCCTCGTCCTGCTGGCGATGTTCCGGCCGGTCGGCGCCTGGTGGCTGTCCCTTCCCCTGTGCCTGCTGCCGGCTTCCCTGGATCTCTGCCTGGAGGCGTTCGGCGCCGCCTTCGTGACCCTGGTGGTGGGCGCCTGGCAGGCGCGGCCCCGCACGGCGTTGAGCATGTGGCTGGTGAGCGCGTTCCTCGCGTTCGGGCTCAACGGCGTGCTGAACAGGGGCAACGAGGGGAACATCGGCGCCTACCTGTTCCTGAGCGCTCTCGCGCTCCTCGTCACGGCCTCGCTGCGGGGCTGGTGGCAGGCGCGCCAGCAGGTCGCGGTGAAGGAGGCGGAGGTCGCCGAGAAGGCGGCCGAGGTCGCCCGCAAGGAAGAGGTGACCCTCGTGGAGCGCTCGCGCCGCACGCTCCTGGAGGAGCGCACCACGATCGCCCGCGAGCTGCACGACGTCGTCGCGCACCACATGTCGGTCGTCGCGATCCAGGCCGAGGCCGCGCCCTACCGGGTCGTCGACCCGCCGCCCGAACTCGTCGCGGCCTTCGCGACGATCCGGGAGAACGCGGTGGTCGCGCTCACCGAACTGCGGCGCGTGCTCGGCGTCGTACGGGCCGAGGACGCCGAACTGCCCCACACCCCGCAGCCCTCGCTCGCCGACCTCGACGCGCTGCTCGACAACGTGCGGGGGGCCGGTCTGGAGGTGACGAAGCTGGTCACGGGCCGGGTGAGGGAACTGCCGCAGGGCGTCGAGCTGTCGGCGTACCGCATTGTGCAGGAGGCGCTCAGCAACACCCTGAGGCACGCGCCGGGTGCGGAAGCGGTGGTCGAGTTGTCGTACGTGCTCGGTGGCTTCGGGCTGCGCGTCTTCAACTGGGCGCCGCCCGTCCGCCCGGACGGGGAGGGCGCGTGGGACGAGGAGACCCGGGGGGAGGCAACGGCTCGTGCGGACGGGCCGCTTTCCGCGCCGGCCTCCGCGCCGGTCTCCGCGCCGGTCTCCGCGCCGGTCTCCGCGCCGGCCTCCGCGCCGGTCCCCGCGCCGGTCACCGGCGGCAGCGGGCACGGGCTCACGGGGATGCGCGAGCGCGTCGCGATGCTGGAGGGCGAACTGACGGCCGGGCCCACGGAGTCGGGGGGCTTCGAGGTCGCGGTGTGGATTCCCGTCCCGGCGGAACCCGAGGCGGAACGGGTGCCGGAGAAGGCGCCGGAGGCGGGACGACCGGCTGCGGAGCGGACCTCTCGGCAGGGGCCGGGAGCAGGTGCGGGGCGAGAGCAGGGAACGGGCCCGGCGCAGGGCGTGGAGGCGGGGCCCGGTGGGACGCGGACCCCACCGCCTCCCCCCGCCGCTCGTCCCACCTCCGCGCCCGGCGCGTGGGACGGGGCGGGTGACCGGGCGGCGGCGCCCACGCTGTCGTTCCGCAAGGACTCGGCGCCCAGGGAGGGCAGCGGATGAGTATCACGGTGCTGATCGCCGACGACCAGATGATGGTCCGGGAGGGCTTCTCGGTCCTGCTCGGGGCGATGCCGGGCATCGAGGTCGTCGGCGAGGCGGTCGACGGGCGCGAGGCGGTCGAGCTGACCGCCCGTCTCGCCCCGGACGTCGTCCTCATGGACATCCGGATGCCACGGCTCGACGGCATCGGGGCGACCCGCGAGATCGTCGCGAGCCCGGCGGGGACGAAGGTGCTCGTCCTGACGACGTTCGACCTCGACGAGTACGTGTACCAGGCGCTGCGGGCCGGGGCCTCCGGCTTCCTCCTCAAGGACGCGTCGGCACGTCAGCTCGCCGAGGCCGTGGAAGTCGTCGCCCGGGGCGAGGCGCTGCTCGCGCCGAGCGTGACCCGGCGGCTGATCACCGAGTTCGCCCGGGTCCCCGAGACCGTCCTGCGCGGCCCTGTGAGCCCTCATCCGGGGGGCGCCTACGGGGAGTTGACCGAGCGCGAGACGGAAGTCCTCGTGCATGTGGCGCGCGGCCTGTCGAACCAGGAGATCGCCGAGAAGCTCTACGTGGCCGAGTCCACGGTGAAGACGCACGTGAGCCGGATCCTGGTGAAGCTCGGCCTGCGGGACCGCACCCAGGCGGCGGTGTTCGCGTATGAGAACAGGCTGGTGGAGCCGGCATAGGGGGCGTCCGGGCCACGGCGGCGGGGCCCCGGCGGGCCGCTCGGGCGGCTCGCGCGGGCCCCGTGGTGCGGGGCTCAGGTCACCACGATGCTCCATATCCCTCGCCGCACCGTCCAGGTGCGGCTGCGGACGGGGCCGGCGGGGGAGCCGTCGACGAGGTAGTGGAAGTCGGGGCCCGAGACGGTGACGGTCCGGGCGCGGGCGAGGACGGGATCGGCCGCGCCCGCTGCGGGGACGAGGCGGACCCCGGCGTAGCCGGTGGTGTCGGTGCGGGGGGCGGCCGAGGTGGCGCCGACCGGGCCGAGCGGGGCGCGGGCGGGGGAGGGGGTGACGGTGAGGGAACGCAGCGGGGTGGCGAGGTCGGCGAGGAGTTCCCCGTCCGCCTCGACCCGCAGCCCGGCCCGTGCGGTGGCGCCCGGGACCTGGTCCGGGGCCGCGCGCAGCCCCGGTATCCGCCGCCACCAGCCGCGTCCCCCGTCCGGCCGCTCCGGCTCCGTCTCCTCGCCCGGCGGTGTCCCGCCCGTCCCGGAGCGGGGGACCTCCGTCTCGGACCGGGGCATGGCACCGGCGACCGCCCCGCCCGTGGCCCGCACCCCGAGGCGCCGCAGTGCGCCGCTCCTGCCGCGCGGGCCGGGCACGGGCAGAACCAGGGCCCCGAGGACGACGCCGTCGCTGTCGTCGACCAGCAGGTCGCGTGCCACCGGCCGTCCCTCCAGCACCGCCC
Organism: Streptomyces sp. NRRL F-5630; assembly: GCF_000719475.1. Lineage (GTDB taxonomy): Bacteria > Actinomycetota > Actinomycetes > Streptomycetales > Streptomycetaceae > Streptomyces. The sequence goes on from NZ_JOGO01000069.1 coordinate 11,909, forward strand.
GCGCCGCCGCGACCGGATCGGCGGGTACCCCCAGCGCGCGGGCGAGCGCGGCCCCCGCGCCGTCCCCGGCGGAAACCGGTACCCACCCCACCACCTGCTCCCGGCCCCGTCGGCCTCCCGCCCGGCGGCCCTGCGAGCTCCCGCCGCCCTTGCCCAGCAGCCGCCCCCGGTAGAGGACCCCCACCGCCCGGACCAGTGCCGTCTCGTCGCCCACGACGACCACGGGTCTCCGGCCCGCCCGGCGGACCGCGTCCGCGTACTCCTCCGTCGTTTCGGGAAGACAGACCTTCACTTCCGCTCCCGCGTTCAGGACGTCGCGGGCGATGCGGACGGACTCGCCGTCCGTACGGCGGGCTGTGGGGTCGATCACGAGCAGCAGGGAGGGGCTTGCGTACGCCGAGGGCTCCGGAGCCGGCACCGCTGTCCTTCCTCGGGTAGTCGGGTAGCATCTTTGTGCAAGAGCCCCTTGCGCTATTGCGCCAGGGGCTTCGTCTATTCCGGGGCACCGGTCCGACGGCTCGCGGCCGATGACGGTCGCCGGTACACGCCCGCGCACTCTCCGGCGCGGCACGTACCGGAAGACGGTGTACGTCGTAACCACGTACGCCCCGACCATGGACATGCCCCACCCGGAAGGGGTGTACGCCTGTGCCCGCACTTGTGCTGCTCGGTGCTCAGTGGGGTGACGAGGGCAAGGGGAAGGCGACCGATCTGCTCGGCGGCTCGGTCGATTACGTGGTGCGCTACCAGGGCGGCAACAACGCCGGCCACACGGTCGTCGTCGGCGACCAGAAATACGCGCTCCACCTGCTCCCCTCCGGCATTCTCTCGCCCACCTGCGTGCCTGTCATCGGCAACGGTGTCGTCGTCGACCCGGCGGTCCTGCTCTCCGAGCTGAGCGGGCTGAATGAGCGCGGCGTCGACACGTCGAAGCTCTTGATCAGCGGAAACGCCCATTTGATCACGCCCTACAACGTGACGATGGACAAGGTCTCCGAGCGCTTCCTCGGCAAGCGGAAGATCGGCACGACGGGCCGCGGCATCGGTCCGACGTACGCGGACAAGATCAACCGCACCGGTATCCGCGTGCAGGACCTGTACGACGAATCGATCCTGCTCCAGAAGGTCGAGGCGGCCCTCGACATAAAGAACCAGATGCTCGTCAAGCTCTACAACCGCCGGGCGATCGACGCCCAGCAGATCGTGGGGGAGCTGCTGGAGTACGCGGAGGCGCTGCGGCCGTACGTCACGGACACCTCGCTCGTGCTCAACAAGGCGCTCGACGAGGACAAGGTCGTGCTCATGGAGGGCGGTCAGGGCACGCTCCTGGACGTCGACCACGGCACGTATCCCTTCGTGACCTCGTCGAACCCGACCGCGGGCGGTGCCTGCACCGGTTCCGGGATCGGGCCGACGAAGATCAGCCGCGTGATCGGCATCCTGAAGGCGTACACGACGCGCGTCGGCGCGGGGCCGTTCCCGACCGAGCTGTTCGACGAGGACGGCGAGGCGCTGCGCCGCATCGGCGGCGAGCGCGGTGTGACGACGGGGCGCGACCGGCGCTGCGGCTGGTTCGACGCGCCGATCGCCCGCTACGCGACCCGCGTCAACGGCCTCACGGACTTCTTCCTCACGAAGCTCGACGTGCTCACGGGCTGGGAGCGCATCCCGGTCTGCGTGGCCTACGACATCGACGGCACGCGCGTCGAAGAGGTCCCGTACAACCAGACCGACTTCCACCACGCGAAGCCCGTCTACGAGTACCTGCCGGGCTGGAGCGAGGACATCACGAAGGCGAAGTCCTTCGCCGAGCTGCCGAAGAACGCGCAGGCGTACGTGAAGGCGCTGGAGGAGATGTCCGGCGCCCCGATCTCCGCGATCGGCGTCGGCCCGGGCCGCGACGAGACGATCCAGATCAACTCGTTCCTGTAGGACGCCAAGGCCCAGGGGCTTCCTCCACGAGGTGGGCGCGGTGCGCTCGGCTCGCGGAGGGGCCCTTCGGCCTCTTCCGAGGGAGAGCGGGACCGCTTGCCCGCTTGCCCTGCTCGCTCGGGAGGGTTACGCCGATTCGAGCAGCTCCTTCAGGCGGGCCAGGTCCGCCGTGACCATCTCGGCGTCGCGCTCGAACTCGGCGTCCGTCGCCCCGGCCGGGCGGCGGAGGGTGAAGACGACGAGGCTGCCCGTGCCGTCCGTGATGACGCGCAGCGGGTTGTTGAAGACCTCGCCGTCCGGGAGGGTCACGTCGTGGTCGAGGACGCCCAGGTCGTTGGGCGGGACGAAGGCGACCGTGACGCGGCCCATCGGGGCGTCCGACGCGACCCACTCGTCCCCCTCGCGGACGAGGGAGCCACCGAGGCCTAGAGCCCAGGCGGGCAGGTTCTCCGGGTTCGAGGCGAAGGCGTAGACGTCGTCGCGGGTGCGGTCGATGTGGATGCTCAGGTGGCGGATGCTGTCAGTCATGGCGGCGACGATAGCGCCGGCGGGTGGGGGACTTGAGCGCGTCGGACGCGGCGGGGCGGGGCGCGGGACGGTCGCGCGCCCGGGGATCGCCGCCTGCCGTACGGAGCGCGTCGCGCTGCTCGACGCGCACCCGCCGTCGGGACGGGCCCCGGCCCGACGGCGGCCGCCCGTACGACACTGTGTCGCCCCCGCCGCCCGCCCCGGCGACGCATCGCCCGTACCGGCCGCCCGCCCCCGTCTCCTAGCCTGGCGGCATGACCGCTCAGCAGCCGCAGCAGCTTCCGCAGGCACAGGCCCCGCAGGCGCCCTCCGTCCCCCGGCCCGACCCCGCGCGGGGCGCCGCCGTCAAGGCCGCCGACCGCGCGCACGTCTTCCACTCGTGGTCCGCGCAGGAACTCATCGACCCGCTCGCCGTCGCGGGCGCGCGGGGCTCGTACTTCTGGGACTACGAGGGCCGCCGCTACCTCGACTTCACCAGCGGCCTCGTCTTCACGAACATCGGCTACCAGCACCCGAAGGTCGTCGCGGCGATCCAGGAGCAGGCGGCGGCGCTGACGACCTTCGCGCCCGCCTTCGCGATCGAGGCGCGCTCCGAGGCGGCGCGGCTCATCGCGGAGCGGACGCCCGGCGACCTCGACAAGATCTTCTTCACCAACGGCGGCGCGGAGGCGGTCGAGAACGCGGTCCGCATGGCACGGGTGCACACGAAGCGCCCGAAGGTCCTGAGCGCGTACCGCTCGTACCACGGTGGGACCGCCGCGGCGATCAACCTGACGGGGGACCCGCGCCGTTGGGCGAACGACCAGGGCTCGGCGGGGACCGTCCACTTCTGGGCGCCCTTCCTCTACCGCACCGCGTTCTACGCCGCGAACGAGGCCGAGGAGTGCGAGCGCGCGCTCCAGCACCTGGCCGACACGATCGCGTACGAGGGCCCCTCCACGATCGCCGCGATCGTGCTCGAAACCGTGCCCGGGACGGCGGGGATCATGGTGCCGCCCGCCGGATACCTGCGCGGGGTGCGGGAGTTGTGCGACCAGTACGGGATCGTGTTCGTGCTCGACGAGGTGATGGCGGGCTTCGGGCGTACGGGCCGGTGGTTCGCGGCGGAGCACTTCGACGTCGTGCCGGACCTCCTGACCTTCGCGAAGGGCGTGAACTCGGGGTACGTGCCGCTCGGCGGAGTCGCGATCGGGGGGCGGATCGCGGACACCTTCGCGCGTACGCCGTACCCGGGCGGCCTCACGTACTCCGGGCACCCGCTGGCCTGCGCGGCGGCGGTCGCGACGATCGGCGTGATGGAGGAGGAGGGGATCGTCGAGGGGGCCGAGCGGCTCGGGCGCGAGGTCGTCGGGCCCGCGCTGCGGGACCTCGCCGAGCGCCACCCGAGCGTGGGCGAGGTGCGGGGCCTCGGCATGTTCTGGGCGCTCGAACTCGTACGGGACCGCGCGACGCGCGAGCCGCTGGTCCCGTACAACGCGAGCGGTGAGGCGGCGGCCCCCATGGCGGCCTTCGCGGCGGAGGCGAAGAAGCACGGCCTGTGGCCGTTCGTGAACATGAACAGGACGCACGTGGTGCCGCCCCTGAACGTGACGGAGGAGGAGCTGAAGGAGGGTTTCGCGGCCCTGGACGCGGCGCTGCGGGTGGCGGACGGGTTCGTGGGCTGAGGGTGGTCCCCTCCTCCCTGATGGTTCGGCTCGCCGTCCGGGGCGGAGTGGACGGAGGGGGCGGGAACCGAGAGCGGTCGCGTGGACGACCAGGGGTCACGGCAACGCCGGAGGAGCCCATCTCTCCGGCGAGTCTCACGGCGGCTCCCGCCGCGAGTCCACGGCGGCTTCCCGCTCAGGGCGCCGGGTGGCGCGGGTGGAGATCTTCTCCGGGAAGACCCGCGTCACCCCCGTCCCGGCGAGGGAGCCGAGCGGTGCGTCGAGGGGCTGCCGGGCAGCCGAGGCCGGGTCATGGCCGAGGCGGACGACCTCTCCGGTGCCATGCCCTCCGTGACGCTCAACTCCTGGGTGCCCAGGACAGACAGCAGTTTTAGCTGCTCGGCTCCCGGGCTTCCGGGCTGCGCGGTGAACCACAGCAGACGCTGCCGTCCGTCCTCACTGAGGAGGTTGTAGCAGTCGAGTGCGATGACGCCCAGCATGGGGTGGACGATCTTCTTGTGGTCCATGCGGCGCACCGCGACGTCGTGGGTGTCCCAGAGGGCTGCGAACTCCTCGCTGCGGCGGCGTAGCGCGGCGACCATTTTCGCGACCTCAGCGTCCCGGCCGCGCCGGGCGGCCGCTGCCTGGAGGTGGGCCACGAACACCCGGGAGTGGTGCGGGTGATCCTCCTGCGGGTACCTCTCGCGTGCCCGCGGATCGGTGAACCAGCGGTACACGAAGCTCGCCGCCGGCCCGCGCTGTGCCGGGGACTTGCCGAGCAGGGCCAGGGCCAGGTCGTTCTCCACCAGGGTTTCGTGCAGGTCCGTGATAACGCGCGCGGGGGTGTTGGACAGCCGGTCCAGGAGTCCGAGAAGCGCGGGCTGGGCCGTTCGTGTGGTCCGGACCTGGCTCCCCGCCCGCCGTCTTCGCTGTCCTGACCTCGCTCGTTCCCATGTGAATTCATGCGGGGGCGGTGCCCGCGGGTAGGGTGACCGGCGTGTCATGACGGGCTCCGGCAGGGGGGCCGGGTGGGAAGGACGTGGGATGCGCGGTGGTGAGGGCGCGGGCGTGGTCACGCGCAGCACGCTGCGGCAGCAGATCGCGGACGCCTTACGGGACGAGGTCCTCTCGGGACGGCTCGCTCCCGGGCAGGAGTTCACCGTCAAGGAGATCGCCGAGGGCTTCGGGGTCTCCGCGACGCCGGTGCGCGAGGCGCTCGTGGACCTCTCCGCGCAGGGGCTGCTCGACTCCGTGCAGCACCGGGGCTTCCGCGTGCACACCTTCTCGCTCGACGACTTCCGCACCATGATCGAGGCGCGTTGCCTCATCTCGGACGCGGTCTTCGGCGGGAGAGCCGCCGAGGCGCTGCTCGCGGCCGCCCCAGGCGTCCTCGCCTCCGTGCGGCGCAGGGGCGAGGAGGCGCAGCGCGCGGCGGCGGCCGGGGACCTCGACGTGCTCATCGGCTACGACCTGCGGTTCTGGCGCGAGCTGAGCGCCGTCTTCGGCAACGCGTACCTCACCGACTTCCTGCACCGTCTGCGCGTGCAGTCCTGGGTCAGCACGGTCCCGTTCCTGCGCCGCCAGGACGACCTGCGCGGGCTCCTGTGGACCGGGCACGGCCGCCTCGTCGAGACGCTGCTCGGCGGGGACGTCCAGGCGGCCCGCGAGATCATCGCCACCTACAACCAGGAGTCGCTGCGGCTCGTCGAGACGCTCGCGAGCGGCGGGACGGGCAACGGGGTGCGGAAGTAAGGGTTCTGAGGGGACGTCACGGCGGTACGGGTGTGAAGCGGGTGTCGCACGGGCCGGTGGTCGCCGGTGTCTCGCCGGTGCGGGCGGATCGCGGGGCCCGGGGCACGGGACGCCCCGTGCCGCACTACGCTTGCGGGACCCGCCCGCCCGTGGAGAGCGAGGAGACGTCTCTTGGCCTGTGACCTGTGGCTCGTCCCCCTGGTCGACGTGCTGTGCCACAGCCCCGACAACCCCTTCGCCCAGGAGATCGCGAGTTACGACAAGGCGCTCGGCGAGGCGGGGCTGCCGCCGGTCCCCGTGTACGCCTACATGCCGGGCCTGAGCGGGGACGTCGCCCCGGTCGCGGGCTTCGACTACGAGGCGCTGCACTTCCTGCGCCGCGCCTACCTGCTGAAGCTGTGCGGGCTCGAAGTGACGCCGGTCGACGAACTCGGCGGGGACTACGAGCAGTTGCTGGAGATGTTCGAGGAGGCGGCGCAGCAGTCGCACCTCGTGTGGCACTACGACCACGCGGGGGCGTACGTGCCGCTCGACTTCCCGGCCCCGCTGGCGAACGACGAACTCCTGGCGGGCGGCGGCCCGTTGGGGTCCGCGCACGGACTTCTGCGTGAACTGGAACTGGTCGGCCCCGACTTGGGCATCGACCCGGCCAACCCACCGGCCCCGCCCCCGCCGCCCCCGGGCCCGACGGACCTGGAGGAACCGGCCGCGCCCCCACCTCCGGACGACAGCCCCTTCGCCCGCGAACGCCACGTGTGGCTGGGGCTGCACACGGCGGCGACGAGGAGCCTGGCGCAGGGGTCGATGATCGTCTTCAGCTGACCCCCTCGCAGGGGCGTCGGCCGAGCCGGGGGCTGCGCCTGTCCCCTCGCAGGGGCGGGCCGAGCCGGGGGCTGCGGCCCCGAGGCCCCGGTTTCGGGGGCTGCCGCCCCCGGGCCCCGGTTCTTGAGGGTCCCCCCGCGCCTCCGGGCCCGCTCTGCTGCTTCTCCCGGCGCCGCTCCGGGGCTGGTTTCCCCGGCTCTTGTCGGGTGCCCTGCGGTGGCTCTCGCGGGGCCGTTCCGATGCCCGAGTTCCGCTTCGGGGTTTCGGTCCGGCTCTCGACGCCGAGGGCGTTCCCGGGAGCGTGCTGGCGGGGCTGCCTTCCGGGGTCGGCGGGTTCGGCTTCCGCGGGCCGGGGGCCTTCCGGCGCGGGCGTCGCTCCGCCTTCTACCTCGGTTCCGGCGGCCGTTGCCTCGGCATGTTCGGCCTCGCTCCCGGGGGGAGGGGGAAGCGGCCCTGCGGCAGGGGGTCCGGCCGTCCGGCCAGGGGGCCCGCGCCCGGTGCCGACTGCGTGGCGAGCGGGGTCGGTCCCGTGCCGAACTCCACCATCCAGTCCGCCGTCTCCGCCCGCACCAGCTCCGTCACGTCCTCCGTGAAGCGCCGCAGGACCGACAGGCACCGCTCCGTCGCCTCCGAGGCCGTGCCCTCCGCCGGGCCCAGTACCTCCCGGACGCTCTCCGAGGCCCAGTCGAACTGGAGGATCTGGAGCCGGCGCTGCACCGCCTGCGCCGTCGCCACGTCCCGCATCCACCCCGAGCCGAGCCCGAGGTACCTGTCGAGCCCCACGCACCCCGCCGCGAGCAGCAGCGCCAGGTACCCCCACGGCGCGAGCCCCGTCAGCGCCCCCGCCAGGTCGAGGATGGGCAGCGCGGCCCCCGTCATGACCCCGAGCGCGGCGGCGAGGCGGAGCAGCCGGGCCAGGTGCCGCTTCCAGTAGCGGTCGTGCAGGTACCACTCGGCCGTCGCGAGTGCCCCCGCCTCCACCCACTGGTACAGCTCGTCGAGCCGCTCGGCGGGCTCGCCCCAGTCCCCGAGCGGGAAGGGCCGCCCGGTCAGGTCGGGGCGGGAGGCCGTGGGGCCCCCTCGCCCGGCCCGCCGCGCTCGGGGGTCCTGGGGGGGACCCTCGGGCTGCATGTCCGGCTGACTCACCCGTCCACTCCCTCTGCCTGCGGTACCGCGCCGCGTTCCGCGGGCGATTGGTGCGATTGGTGCAAGGCTCCTTCCTACCGCCGGGCGAGTGGCGAGGAGCGCCGATCCAAACCTTTTCCGCCCGGACGAGCGGTCTGGTCAGGTAGAGGACCGTGTCGGGGATCACTCGAAAGAGTGCCGGGGCATGGGGCACGCTGCTCACGTAGGCTCGGGGCGGGTGGAACCGGCGGCGGTGGTACGCCGATCGCGAGCGCCGCACGAGTCCGCCCTGTCAGCCGTACGACCCCGTACGGGCCGTGCGACCGCACGGCCCGACCCAGCAGCCAGGAGAGCTGATCGTGATTCCCGGTGGTGGCCAGCCCAATATGCAGCAGCTGCTCCAGCAGGCCCAGAAGATGCAGCAGGACCTCGCCCGCGCTCAGGAAGAGCTGGCGGCGACCGAGGTCGACGGGCAGGCGGGCGGTGGCCTCGTGAAGGCCACGGTCAACGGCTCCGGCGAGCTGAAGGGCCTGGTCATCGACCCCAAGGCGGTCGACCCGGAGGACACCGAGACCCTCGCGGACCTCGTCGTCGCCGCCGTGCAGGCGGCGCACGAGAACGCGCAGCAGCTCCAGCAGCAGAAGCTCGGCCCGCTGGCCCAGGGGCTCGGCGGTGGCGGCATCCCCGGCCTGCCCCTCTGAACCCGGGGAAACACCGGGGGTGATTCAGGGATACCCCTGAGGTCTCCTCAGGGGTCCACCCCGAAGGAACCCGGATCTTCACCGAAGCGGGTTCCCCCGGGCCCTCCGGGCCCCCTACCGTGAGACACGACCGTCCGCTCCGGACCGGCGCGCGACCACCGCGTGCCCCGGCGCGGACACAGGAAAGGCGATCCGTTGTACGAAGGCGTGGTCCAGGACCTCATCGACGAACTGGGCAGGCTCCCCGGCGTCGGTCCCAAGAGTGCGCAGCGGATCGCCTTCCACATCCTCCAGACCGAGCCGGCCGACGTGCGCCGGCTCGCGAACGCGCTGATGGAGGTGAAGGCGAAGGTCCGCTTCTGCGCGGTCTGCGGGAACGTGGCCCAGGAGGAGCGCTGCAACATCTGCCGCGACCCGCGCCGTGACCCCGCCGTCATCTGCGTCGTGGAGGAGCCGAAGGACGTCGTCGCGATCGAGCGGACGCGCGAGTTCCGGGGCGGGTACCACGTGCTCGGCGGGGCGATCAGCCCCATCGAGGGCGTCGGCCCCGACGATCTGCGCATCCGCGAACTGCTCGCCCGTCTCGCCGACGGCACGGTGACCGAGCTGATCCTCGCGACGGACCCGAACCTGGAGGGCGAGGCCACGGCGACGTACCTCGCCCGCATGATCAAGCCCATGGGCCTGCGCGTCACACGGCTGGCGAGCGGCCTCCCGGTCGGCGGTGACCTGGAGTACGCGGACGAGGTCACGCTCGGCCGGGCCTTCGAAGGGAGACGACTCCTCGATGTCTGAGACCACGAGCAGGCCGGAAGCCGGCGCGCCCCTCGCACAGGTGGTGCGCGCGGACGGCTCCGACCCCGCCGACTTCTCCACACAGATCGCCGACCAGATCGAGAGCTTCCTCCTCGCGGTCACCGAGATCGCCAAGGGCGACGACCCGGACAGCGCCGTCCCCTACCTCCTCCTGGAGGTCTCGCAGCTTCTGCTCGCGGGCGGCCGTCTCGGCGCGTACGAGGACATCCTTCCCGACGAGCGGTACGAGCCCGACCTCGGCGACGAGCCGGACAGCGACCGGCTCCGCGAGGGCCTGGCCGCGCTCCTCGACCCGGTCGACGTCTACTCCGAGGTCTTCGACCCGTACGAGCCCCGCAAGGCCCCGGTCGCGCACCGCCTCTCCGACGACCTCTCGGGCATCGTCACCGAGCTGCGCCACGGCCTCGCGCACTACCGCGCCGGGCGGGTCTCCGAGGCGCTGTGGTGGTGGCAGTTCTCGTACTTCACCAACTGGGGCCCGAGCGCGTCCGCCGCCCTGCGCGCCCTCCAGTCCCTCGTCGCCCACGTCCGCCTCAACCAGCCCCTCACCCCGCTCGACGGCCTCGACACGGACCAGGAGCTGGTCGGCGAGGACGAGCTGGCGGAGGAGGCGGGTCGCGTGATGCGCGCGGAGATCCTGGGCCACGAGCTGCGCTGAGCGGTGGAGGCGGCGGGCGCGCCCGCCCCACCGGTCCCGTGCCACCGCCTCCCCACCCGTCGAGGTGGGCGGGGCGAGCGGCCTCAGAGGCGGCAGCCCGGTGGCACCTCGCCGGGCGCGGCGGTCACCTCTCGGCCGGTTGCGCGAGGCGCCGTGTGGCGGTGGCGAGGCGCCGGTCGAGGAGCGGGAGCGGCTGCACGGGGTGGACGGTCCACGTCCACAGCGCCTCGGGTCCGCCGAGCCGCAGCGCGTACGGGAGCCCGGCCCGCAGTGAACGCCGGTCCGCCTCCGTGCGCCGCCAGTGGTCCCCGAGCCACGACCACGCCCGGTCGAACTCCTCGGCCGTCAGCTCCGCGACGACGTCCCGTACGCCCTCGCGCACCCACTCCAGCGCCTCCCCCGGCGTCAGTGCGAGAATCCCGCGCGGCGCCGAGGGCGCCGGCGTCCGCTCGCACCGGCACCAGTACCGGAGGGGAAGAGTGGCGGCCAGCATGAACCCTCCAGCGGGGCGGGCGAGTTGGCGGAACGGGGAGCCTTCCGCGCTTACGAGAGTGGACCGTACCCATTCCCTGAGGCAAGTTATTCCGCCGCACTCATCACTCGAAGGGATGAGTTGGCCACGGGGCCTTGTGGCCCTGTGAAACAGCAGCTCATCATGTCGCCATGGCTCAGAGCGACATGCCGACGATGCGCAGCCGCCGCCTAGGCGCCGAACTCCGCCGCCTCCGCCTGGAGGCCGGGCTGAAGGTCAACGACGTGGCCGCGGCCCTGGAATGCGGCCAGCCCAAGATCAGCCAGATCGAGAACGGGAAACGCGGTATACGACCACTCGATCTGACGACCTTCTTCAATCTGGTCGGCGTCGAGGACGAGCAATACCGCAATAACGTTCGGAGGCTGGCGAAGCAGATCCACAAGCGGGACTGGTGGTCGGGAGAGGGGCCGTTGCTCTACGACACCCTCAAGGACTTCCTGACCCTGGAGGCGGACTCGGAGCAGATGCGCTCCTTCGAGAGCAGCGTCCTGCCCGGCCTGCTCCAGACCGAGGCGTACATGCGGCAGATCTTCGAGGCGAACAACCGGCCGGTCAGAGCGGAGGACCTGGTGCGGGTGCGCCTGAAACGCCAGGAACGCCTGAACGAGGAGCTGGACTTCCGCTTCCGCGCGGTCATCGACGTGTCGGTCCTGCACCGCATCACGGGCGACCGCGAACTCGTCGTCGGTCAGCTGGCGCATCTCGTCCAAGCCGCGGACCGCCCCAACGTCACGCTCCAGATCCTCCCGCTCGAAGCGTCCCTCCCGACGAACCAGCACGTCCCCTACAACATCTTCAGCCAGCGCGGCGAACCGCCCGTGGACGTCGTGTGGTTGGAGCACCTGACCGGTGGTAGCTTGCTCGAACGCCGATCCGACGTCGAGGTGTACCGCTCCTCGTGGGACGAGCTGACAGCGGCGGCGCTGCCCCCTGCGGCCTCACGGCGCTACATGCAGGACATGATCAAGGAACGAGAGCGCGATGACGCGGGAATCCCGCCCGGTGGCCCCTGTGACCGAACTGGACGGCCTTGCCTGGCACAAGAGCACGTACAGCGGTGCTGACAACGGCTGCGTCGAGCACGCCGCCACCCCCACCGGCTCGGCCGCGGTCCGCGACACCAAGGACCGCTCCCGCGGGGCGCTCCTCTTCTCCGCCACGAGCTGGACCCGCTTCCTGCGCGCCACCGTCTGACGCCCCGGACGGCCACCGGCGCCCAGGAGGGCACGGCGGGGGGCTTCGTCGCGGGGTACGGGGTGACGTGTCCGTGCTGTACGGCCTCCAGGCGCGGGCTGCCGGAGGATGTGGTCAACCCGCCGTCCGTGCCGTTCACCTTTCCGGTGGAAGCACGGAGTGGCTGGTCGGGCGATCGCGGCCTGGGGGCCGCCGGTCCGGCGGCCCCCAGGCTCCGCTACTTCTCCGGTGCGTCGTCCAGGCGGGCGATCCGGTCGGAGACGTCGCTCGCGAGGCGGGACAGGAGGCGGGTCAGCTCGTCGCGGTCCTCTTCGGGCCAGTCGGCGAGCACGTCGGTGAACCAGGAGAAGAGGGAGGCGCCGTAGCGCTCGATGCCCTCGCGGCCCGTCGGGGTCAGCTCGATGAGGCTCGCGCGGCGGTCCTCCGGGTCGGTCACGCGGTGCACGAGGCCGCGCTTCTCCAGTACCTGCACGTGTCGCGTGACGTGCGGGCCCACGACCGCCATGCGCTCGGCGATCTCGCCGATGCGCAGGGCGCGGTCGGAGGTGCGCAGGGTGAAGAGCACGCCCATCGCCGGCTTGTCGAGGTGCAGTCCGGACGCCTCGGCGGCCCGCTCGGGGAGCCTGCCCTTGGTGAAGGCCGCGTTGAGCTGCGTGAGCCTCGGCAGGGCGAAGACGAAGCCGGAGATCGCGGCGGACTGGGGAGGGCCCGCGCACCATTCCGTTCCGCTCGCGGCGGGCGCCCCGGGGGACTCGGGGGTCATGATCGCCTCCATTTGCATACCTGAGTTACGTATCTATAGTGTGGGGAGGCCGAGCGGGGCAGCGGTCCCGTGCGGCTGACATAAGGATACCTAAGGTACGTATCTTCTGCCGGAAGGGTGCGACATGCCGCCGTCCTCTCCCCGCCGCGTCCTCGTCTCCGGCGCGGGCATCGCCGGGTCCGCGCTGGCGTACTGGCTCGGCCGTCACGGCTTCGACGTGACCGTCGTCGAGAAGGCCGCCTCCGCCTTCGCGCCCGGTCGCGGACACGCGGTCACGCTCGGCGAAGCGGGGCGCGAGGTCGCGGAGCGGATGGGCCTCCTCCCCGCCCTGCGCGCCGCGCACGTCGGGCAGCGGCTGACCACGCGCCTGGACGCGGCGGGGGAGGTGCGCGAAACGGTACGGCCCGTCGGCGGGGAACTCCGGGTCCGGCGCGGGGACCTCCTCGCCGCGCTGCGCGGCGCGCTCGAAGGGAGGGCCGAGGTCCTGGCCGGTGACTCGGTCGCGACGCTCGACGACGACGGCGAGGCGGTCCATGTCGCCTTCGACAGCGGCGACTTCCGCACGTACGACCTCGTGATCGGAGCGGAGGGCCCGCACTCCAACACGCGGCGTCTCGTCTTCGGCCCCGAGCGCCCCTTCCACCACTACTCCGGCCAGGTCTTCGCCGGTTTCTCACTCCCGAACGACTTCGGGCTCGCGCACGAGACGGTCGAGTGGGAGGCCCCGGGCCGCCGCGCGCGCCTCACCGCCTACGGACCGGGCGAGCCCGCCCACGCCTGTCTCACCCTCACCCGTGAGGACCCGCCTTACACGGTCTTCGGCGACCCGTGGGCCCAGCGCGAGCTGGTACGGGGGTACTTCCCCGAGCAGGTGTGGCACCTGCCCCGGCTGATGCGAGCGATGTGGCGGGCCGATGACCTGCACGTCGACGTCGTGGGCGAGATACGGATACGGGCGTGGTCGCACGAGCGGTTCGCGCTGGTGGGGGACGCGGCGTGGGGCGGCTCGCTGCTCGCCGGTGAGGGGGCCGGAAAGGCGCTGGCCGGCGCGTACGTGCTGGCCGAGGAGCTGGCGGTGGGGGGTGCGCACGAGGGGGCGTTCGCCCGGTACGAGGAGCGCTTGCGCGCCGGTGCGGAGAAGCTGTCTCCGCCGCGCGGGTGAAGCGCTACGAGGAGGGGCCGGAGTCCGGTGTCCGCGCCGAGACGATCGTGCCCTGGGCGACCGCCACCAGGGTCTCCTCCCCGTCCTCCTCCAGCGACCACACCTCGCAGCGGCACACCGCCTGCCTCCGGCTCGTCGCCACCGCGTCGGCGCGGGCCGCGAGGACCGAACCCGTCGCCGGGCGCACGTAGTTGACCTTGAACTCGGCCGTCAGGGCGTCACCGCCCAGGGCGAGGCCGCCCGCGAAGGTGAGGGCGTTGTCGGCGAGGTAGCTGAGGACTCCGCCGTGCACGAATCCGTGCTGCTGCCGCAGGTCGGGGCGGTTGGCGAGGCGGATCTCGGCGGCGCCCGGCGCGGCCGAGACCAGTTCGGCGCCGAGGAAGCGGGTGAAGGGCTGCGCGGCGAAGACCCGACGGGCGAACTCCTCGGGCGGGACGGCGTCTTCGGTCATCCCGCCACGATAGCGGCGGGCGCGCGGCCCCTCACGGTGTCCGGCGCCGGTCCCGGCCGCCGCCCGGTCCCGCGCCGCCGCCCCGGTCCGGGCCGGGCTGTCGCGGGCGCCGCTCCCCGAGCGCTGTTCCGCTAAGTGCACACGTCCGGCAGGTTTGGGTGGACAGTTTGTCCGTCCCCGACCCCGGGTGACTGGGCAAGGTGAACAGGGTGCCCACTCGTGGGCGCGTCCTCTTGCCGCGCCCCCCGCGCGAGGGCTGTCCTGGCCCGTATGAGCATCCAGGACACCCTCACCGACCAGGAACGACTGGCCGAACTCGACCTCCCCCAACTGCGCAAGCTCGTCGGGCTCGTGGAGTACGACGACAACGCCGACCCGTTCCCGGTCACCGGGTGGGACGCCATCGTGTGGGCGGTCGGGAACGCGAGCCAGGCCGCGCACTACTACCAGTCCGCCTACGGCATGGAGCTGGAGGCGTACTCGGGGCCCGAGACGGGCAACCGCGACCACCACTCGTACGTACTGCGCAGCGGCGCCATCCGCTTCGTCCTCAACGGCGCCGTGGACCCCGCGAGCCCCGTCGCCGACCACCAGCGCGCGCACGGCGACGGCGTCACCGACATCGCGCTCGAAGTGCCCGACGTCGACCGCTGCGTCGCCCACGCCCGAGCGCAGGGCGCCCGCGTGCTCGAAGAGCCGCACGACGTCACCGACGAGCACGGCACCGTGCGGGTCGCGGCGATCGCCGCGTACGGCGACACACGGCACAGCCTCGTGGACCGCTCCGGCTACGACGGCCCCTACCTGCCCGGGTACGTCGCCCGCACCTCCACCCACGTGCGGCGCCCCGGCGCGCCCAAGCGCGTCTTCCAGGCGCTCGACCACGTCGTCGGCAACGTCGAACTCGGCCACATGGACGAATGGGTCGACTTCTACAACCGCGTCATGGGCTTCACCAACATGGCCGAGTTCATCGGCGACGACATCGCCACCGAGTACTCCGCGCTCATGAGCAAGGTCGTCGCCAACGGCAACCACCGCGTGAAGTTCCCGCTCAACGAGCCGGCGCCCGGCAAGAAGAAGTCGCAGATCGACGAGTACCTGGAGTTCTACGGGGGCGCGGGCGCCCAGCACCTCGCCCTCGCGACCAACGACATCATCGCCTCCGTCGACGCGATGCGCGCCGAGGGCGTCGAGTTCCTGGACACCCCGGACTCGTACTACGAGGACCCCGCGCTGCGCGCCCGCATCGGCGAAGTACGGGTGCCGATCGAGGAGTTGCAGAAGCGGGGCATCCTCGTGGACCGCGACGAGGACGGCTACCTGCTCCAGATCTTCACGAAGCCGCTCGGTGACCGGCCGACGCTGTTCTTCGAGATGATCGAGCGGCACGGGTCCCTCGGCTTCGGGAAGGGGAACTTCCAGGCGCTGTTCGAGGCGATCGAGCGGGAGCAGGAGAAGCGGGGGAACTTCTAGGCCCTGTCTTCCATCTCGCCTCTGCCGCGCGACGCCCGGTACGCACTCTCGCCGCACCGGCCGAAATCCCAAGTACGCCCAGTACGACGGATTCCGGCCGGCACGCCGAGAGCCCCGTTCGCGTCGCTCCGCCCCGCGCCCCGCTCCTCCATCGCCGGAGGGGCTTGATCTCTGCCCCGTGGCGTCGGAGTGAGCTGTCCCACAATCCGAGTGCTCGGCGGTGGCCTGGGCAAGGTCGGTAGGGAGTGGCACCGGGTGCCGTGTGCGGTTCGGGGGCTGGGCAGGGCGTCTCAGCAGCCGATACGTACCGGGTGAAAACCGGCCGCTCGCTAAACTGAGCCGATCGCAGGACTGACTACCGAGGAGCGCGCACGTGGGCCTTGTCGTGCAGAAGTACGGAGGCTCATCCGTTGCCGATGCCGAAGGCATCAAGCGGGTCGCCAAGCGGATCGTGGAAGCCAAGAAGAACGGCCATCAGGTCGTTGTCGTGGTGTCCGCGATGGGTGACACGACGGACGAGTTGATCGATCTCGCGGAACAGGTGTCCCCGATGCCTCCCGGCCGCGAGATGGACATGCTGCTGACCGCGGGAGAGCGGATCTCCATGGCACTGCTCGCCATGGCGATCAAGAACCTGGGGCACGAGGCGCAGTCCTTCACGGGCAGCCAGGCCGGGGTGATCACCGACAGCTCCCACGGCAAGGCGCGCATCATCGACGTCACGCCCGGCCGTATCCGTACGGCCGTGGACGAGGGCAACATCGCCATCGTGGCCGGTTTCCAGGGCGTGTCCCAGGAGAAGAAGGACATCACGACGCTGGGCCGCGGCGGCTCCGACACCACCGCCGTCGCGCTCGCCGCCGCCCTCGACGCCGAGGTCTGCGAGATCTACACGGACGTCGACGGCGTGTTCACCGCCGACCCGCGCGTCGTGAAGAAGGCCCGCAAGATCGACCACATCGGCTACGAGGACATGCTGGAGCTGGCAAGCTCCGGGTCGAAGGTGCTGCTCCACCGTTGTGTGGAGTACGCCCGCAGGTACGACATCCCGATCCACGTCCGCTCCTCCTTCTCGGGGCTCCAGGGCACGTGGGTCGGCCGAACGCAGGGGAACGAAGCGATGGAGCAGGCACTCATCTCCGGGGTGGCGCACGACACCTCCGAGGCGAAGATCACCGTCGTCGGGGTGCCGGACAAGCCGGGCGAGGCCGCCGCGATCTTCCGCGCGATCGCGGGCGCCGAGGTCAACATCGACATGGTGGTGCAGAACGTCTCCGCCGCGTCCACCGGCCTCACCGACATCTCCTTCACCCTCCCCAAGGCCGAGGGCCGCAAGGCGATCGACGCCCTGGAGAAGCTCAAGACCACCGTGGCCTTCGAGTCGCTGCGCTACGACGACCAGATCGCGAAGATCTCCCTCGTCGGCGCCGGCATGAAGACCAACCCGGGCGTCACGGCGACCTTCTTCGAGGCGCTGAGCCGCGCCAACGTCAACATCGAGCTGATCTCGACCTCCGAGATCCGCATCTCGGTCGTGACGCGCGCCGACGACGTCAACGAGGCCGTACGCGCCGTGCACACCGCCTTCGGCCTCGACAGCGACAGCGACGAGGCCGTGGTCTACGGGGGCACCGGGCGATGACCCACCCGCACGGGCCGCACGGCGCACGCACGGAGGTGCCGTGACCGGGCGGCCCGTGCTCGCCGTGGTCGGCGCCACCGGAATCGCCGGTGGCGCCGTTCTCGGCATCCTCAGCCAGCACGCCGACATCTGGGGCGAGATCAGGCTCTTCGCCTCCGCCCGCTCCGCCGGGCGCGTCCTGAGCGTGCGCGGCACGCCCAACCGGGTCCGCGCCCTGGAGCCCGGCGTCTTCGACGGTGTCGACCTCGCGCTGTTCCTCGTTCCCGAGGACGTCGCCGAGAAGTGGGCGCCGCGCGCCGTCGAGGCGGGCGCCGTCGTCGTCGACACCTCGGCGGCCTTCCGCACCGACCCGGACGTGCCGCTCGTCGTGCCCGAGGTCAATCCGCACGCGGTACGGGCCAGGCCGCGCGGCATCGTCGCGGGTCCCCAGTGCACGACCCTCGCCATGATCGTCGCGCTCGGCGCGCTGCACGGCGAGTTCGGCCTCACGGGCCTCGTCGTCTCTACGTACGAGGCCGTCAGCGCGGCCGGCCGCGCGGGCACCGAGGCGCTGTGGGGCCAGCTCGGGACGCTCGTCGCCGAGGAACGGCGCGCGAGCGGCGCGGGGACTCCCGGCCCCGGCACGGTGCCCGGCGACGTGCGCCGCGTGCTCGGCCGGGACACCGGGCCCTTCCCCGACCCCGTCGCGCTCAACGTCGTGCCGTGGACGGGCGCGTACGCCGCCGACGGCTGGACCACGACCGAGCGGATGCTCCGCGACGAGCCCCGCCGCGTCCTCGGCCTCCCGGCGCTCCCCGTCTCCGCGACCTGTGTGCGCGTCCCCGTCGTCACGACCCACTCGCTCACCGTCCACGCCCGCTTCGAGCACACCGTCTCCGCCGGGCGCGCCCGCGAGATCCTGGCCACGGCGCCCGGTGTCGTCCTCATCGACGACCCCGGGAACGGCGAGTACCCGACGCCCGTCGACGCGGCGGGGACCGACCCCGCGTGGGTCGGGCGCGTGCGCGCGGACGCCGACGACCCGCACGCGCTCGACTTCTTCGTGTGCGCCGACAATGTGCGCAAGGGAAGAGCGCTCAACGCGGTGCAGATCGCCGAGCTGGTCGTGGGAGCCCGCTGACGGGGCGTGAGCGGGCGCTGATCAGGGCGAACGCCCGGGGACGCGCGGGAGGGACGGGCGCGGGCCGTACGTCCCTCTCCGCCCGAAATGGGGGCCCGTTGTGACGAAGTCGTGACGTTCCCGTGTGCGACTGTGCCCCGGTCGCCCTTGTGCCGCCTCGCCTCCACCACGGACGATGCGAGTTCGCTCTCCCGCAACCGCGCACGGTGGGCCCGACGTCTCCCCCCACATCAGGAACGCCGCACGGTCCCCACGACGCGAGGGGCGCGCAGGGGGGCGTGAGCACGGGGGTGTTCCGACACGGGGAGGAAGAAGCGGGTGCGGGTGAGGGTGAGGGGGGCGGAAGGGGCCGGTCGGCGACGTCTCGGATCGCCGTACAACCCCGAGGGGGGCAGCGGTGTCAAACAACCGTGGCTGAGGTTCTCGAATTCACGACGGCGCGCGTGGCGCCCCTCCCGCTGCGTCCTCCGGGCCGCCGCAGGCCGGTCCGCGCTCCCGGCAGCATGCCGGTGATCGCGCCGATGCCCCTGACCAGGCCCTCCGTTCCGCGGCAGCGGGCCGCGGACGAGACGGAGACGGAGGCCCCGGCGGTCGGCACGACCGTGGACCACCTCACCGAGACGTACCGCGCCCACTACCGCTCGCTGCTCGGCCTCGCCGCGCTGCTCCTCGACGACACCGCCTCGTGCGAGGACGTCGTGCAGGAGGCGTTCATCCGCGTGCACTCCGCGCGCAAGCGCGTGCGCGATCCCGAGAAGACCCTCGCCTACCTGCGCCAGACCGTCGTGAACCTCTCGCGGTCCACGCTGCGCCGCCGCATCCTCGGCCTCAAGCTCCTCTCGAAGCCGATGCCGGACATGGCGAGCGCGGAGGAGGGGGCGTACGACCTCCTGGAGCGCGACGACCTCATCAAGGCGATGCGCGGGCTCCAGCGCAGGCAGCGCGAGGTGCTCGTGCTGCGGTACTTCGCCGATATGACGGAGGCGCAGGTCGCCGAGACGCTCGGTGTCTCGGTCGGTTCCGTGAAGGCGTACGGCTCGCGCGGGATCGCCGCGCTGCGCGTCGCGATGGGAGCCGTGAAGTGACGGCGGGCGAGGGCACCAGGAAGGACGGGACCCGGCGGGAGGGGTCCCCGGAGGACGGAGCCCGGCGGGAGGGGCCCCGGGAGGAGAAGGGCACGGCGGTGAGCGGCGGCAGGACACCGGGGGCGGCAGGAGCTTCGGAGGAGCCGGGAGGGGGCGACGAGAGGGAGACGCCCGTTGCCGGTCCCGGGTCGGCGGACTCCCCGTCAGCGGACGCAGCCCCCGTGGACCCCGCCCCGGAGGAGGACCCCGTCCCGGCAGCCCCCGCCGCGCCCGATCCGTCCTTCGACGAGGACGACGTGCGCGCCCTGTTCCGGGGCGCGGTGGGCGGCCTCACGCCCGGTGAAGGGGCGCTCGACCGGCTCCAGGCCGCCGTGCCGGCCCGCCGGGCCCGCAAGCGGCAGACGCTCGTCGGGGTCGCGGCGGCCGTGGTCCTCCTCGGTACGGCGATCCCCGCCGCCGTCCACGTCGCCGCGGCGCCGGGCCACGAGGCCGACCCGGCGATGGCGGGCAGCAGCCAGGACGCGCGCACCCCGTACTCGGCCGGGACGGAGCGGCACGAGAGCGACGAGCACGAGGAGAACGGCGGCCGGAGCGCCTCGCCGCACTCCTCCGCGGGCGGGAGGCACCGGGACACCGGGAGCGGCGCACCGGAGCCGGGCACGCACCCCTCCGCCGGTACGGTCTTCGCCGACGCCCCCCGCTGCGAGCCGACGCAACTCGGCGACGCCGCGGCGGACCGCGGCTCCCCGGCCGCCGACGGCACCGTCTACGGCAGCTTCCGCGTCGCGAACATCTCCGGCGAGAAGTGCGCCGTCACCTCGCCGGGTGAGGTGCAGGTCGTGGTCCTCGGCGGCGCGGCCCGTACGACCGTGCCCGTCGTCCAGCACCAGGAGGGCGACGCGGCCGGGGGCCTCCCCGGCCCCTCGCGGTCGGTCCAGGCGCTGCTGCTCGATCCGGGGCAGTCGTACGAGGTGCGGTTCGCGTTCGTACCGGACGCCACGTGTCCGAGCGGCGGCCCGACGCAGGCCCCCGGCGATCCCGATCCCTCGTCCCCGCCCCCGGTCGATCCGTCCCAGCCCCCCGCCGAGGGCGGCGGCTCGGGCTCGTCCCCCGACAACGCGGCGCCGCTCGACCAGACCACGACCCAGTTCTCCCGGCGCGTCCCGGTCGACGACACCCCTCCGACCGCCACGGTCGAGGTCACGCACAACGCGGCCCCGGGCGGCCCCGTCACCAACACGACGATCCCCGACTCCTGCCCCGGCACGCTCTACCGCACGGGCCTCCTCCCGGCAGACGGCGGCTGAGCGCGGCAGACGGCGGCTGACGGCAAGGCGGCCCCCCGTCAGGGCAGCTCGCCCTCGCCCACCTCGCGCCCCTCAAGGCGGTTGGGCGGCCGGGTGGTGTCGCCGCCGCTCCCGGCCCGCGCGCCGCCGCCTCCCGCCCTGCCCTGCCCTCGCCGGTTCGCCCCCGTCCCGCCGCGTGCCGGGGCCTCTTCCCCCGGCCCCCCTTCGGCTGTCGCGGGTTGTGGGCATAAGGTAAGCCTTACTTATTTGTAAGCCTTACGTATGTGCTCGACAGTTGAACCACAGCGAGGACCCCATGTCTTTTCGGCGCCGTTCCACGGCAGCGGCGGCTCTCGCCGTCGTCGCCGCCCTGTCCCTGACGGCGTGCGGCGGTGGTGACTCCGGCGACGCGAAGAGCGCGAGCGGCGACAGCTCGGCCGCCGCGGGCACGAAGGACTCGAAGTCCGTCGCGCAGGGCGGCAAGGACTTCGGGGACGCCGCCGCGCAGACCGCCGCGCTCGGCACCGACGCGAAGGCCGGGCAGTTCCCGCGCACCGTCAAGCACGCGATGGGCAGCACCGAGATCAAGTCCGCGCCGAAGCGCGTCGTCGTCCTCGATGTCGGCGAGCTGGACAACGTCGTCTCGCTCGGCATCGAGCCGGTCGGCCTCGCGCCCACCGAGGGCTCGCCCGAACTGCCCTCGTACCTCAAGGGCAAGGCGGGCAAGCCGAAGAACGTCGGCACCATCAACAGCCTCAACCTGGAGGCCATCGCCGCCCTCAAGCCGGACCTGATCCTGGGCAGCCGGCTCCGGGCCGCCAACTCCTACGACGAGCTGTCGAAGATCGCCCCGACCGTCTTCTCGATCCGCCCCGGGTTCACGTGGAAGGAGAACTACCTCCTCAACGCCGCCGCGCTCGACAAGACCGCCCAGGCGAAGGCGAACCTGGCCGCCTACGAGAAGCGCGCGAAGTCCCTCGGCGACAAGCTCGGCGCCCACAAGCCGACCGTCTCGATGGTCCGTTACCTGCCCGACGGCGTCATCCGCCTCTACGCGAACGACTCCTTCATCGGCACGATCCTCAAGGACGTCGGCATCCCGCGCCCGAAGAACCAGGACATCCCGGACCTCGCCGCCGAGATCAGCGCCGAGAACATCGACAAGGCCGACGCCGACTGGATCTTCACGGGCGTCTACGGCGACCCGAAGGCCACCGACAAGACCAAGGCCCAGGGCAACCCGCTGTGGAAGAACCTGAAGGCCGTCAAGGACGGACACGCCTTCGACGTCCCCGACGAGACCTGGTACCTGGGCCTCGGCGTCACGGCCGCGAACGCCGTGCTGGACGATCTCGCGGAGCACCTGACAGCCTGAGGCCGCACCAGCGAGGGCCGGACGGCCGGGCGGCGACGGCCGGGCGGCGGCAGCAGGGGAGGGAAAGTACGCCATGGGGTCACCTGCCCCACGCACCGGGGCGGGCGCCCCACGACCGGGAGTGCCCGAACCCCGGACCGGCGGTCCCGCGGCCGGCACCGGCGACCGCGCACCCCGTCCGGGCGGTCCCGCGCCCCGTCCGGGCCCGGCCCCCCGCGCCGTGCCCGCCACCCGGCGCCGCCTCGCGTGGTTGCTCGCCGGGACGCTGATCTTGCTGCTCGCCGTGCTCCTCAGCCTCGCCGTGGGCAGCCGTCAGGTCGCTCCCGGCGAGGTGTTCTCGGCGCTCCTGCACGGCGGGACGAGCGACGACGCGCAGGTCGTACGGGCCTTCCGCGTGCCCCGCACCGTCCTCGGCGTCCTCGCCGGAGCGGCCCTCGCGCTCGCCGGGACCGTCATGCAGGGCGTCACGCGCAACCCGATCGCCGAGCCGGGCGTCCTCGGCGTGAGCCAGGGCGCCTCGGTGGGCGTCGTGTGCGCGATCGCCTTCGCCGGGGCGCACAGCCTGACCGGGTACGTGTGGTTCGCCTTCGCGGGCGCGGGCCTCGCCTCGGCCGGCGTGTACGCGGTCGCGAGCAGCGGGCGCGGCGGCGCCTCGCCCGTACGGCTCGCGCTCGCTGGCGCCGCGATGAACGCCCTGCTCGCCTCCGTCACCTCCGGGATCGTCACGACGAACGCCCGCGCGCTCGACGAGTTCCGCTACTGGCAGGTCGGTTCGCTCAACGGGCGCGGCAGCGAGATCATCGGCCAGATCTGGCCCTTCCTGCTCGCCGGGGCCCTCCTCGTCCTCGCCATGGCCCGCGGTCTCGACGCGCTCGCGCTCGGCGACGACGCCGCGAAGAACCTCGGCCACCACGTCGGCCTCCTGCGCGTCCTCGGCGCGCTCGGCGCGACCGTCCTCACCGGGGCCGCCGTCGCGGCCGTGGGCCCGATCGCCTTCACCGGGCTCGCCGTGCCGCACATCGCGCGCGCCCTCGTCGGCACCGCGCACCGCTGGGTGCTGCCGCTCGCGGCGCTCCTCGGGCCCGCGATGATCCTGCTCTCCGATGTCGTCGGGCGCGTCCTCTTCCCGCCCTCGGAGGTCCCCGTGGCCGTCATGACCGCGCTCATCGGCGTGCCCTTCCTCATCGTCCTGGTGCGCCGCAAGGGGGCGGTCTCGGCATGAGCACGACCCCCGTGCCGGGCCTGCGCCCCGTCGGCCACCTCCTCGTCCGGCGCCGCCGCGCGAGCTTCCTCGTCCACCGCCGCACCGTCCTCGTCGCGACCGCGCTCGCCGTGCTCCTCGCCGCCGCCGTCGTGCTCTCGCTGTGCTGGGGCGAGTTCTGGGTCGCGCCGCGCGAGGTCGTACGGGTCCTCCTCGGGCAGCCGAGCCAGGCCGAACTGGTCGTGGGCACCCTGCGCCTGCCCCGGCTCGTGCTCGGGCTCCTGGCGGGCGCGGCCTTCGCCGTCGCGGGCGCGCTCGTGCAGACCGTCGCGCGCAACCCGCTCGCGAGCCCCGACGTCATCGGCGTCACGCACGGCGCGGGCGCGGCGACCGTCGCCGCGATGAGCTTCGGCCTCGTACCGGCCGGGCAGCTCCCGTACGTGTCCATCGTGGGCGGGCTCGCCGCCGCGCTCCTCGTCCACGTCTGCGCCTGGCGCGGCGGGCTGCGATCCTCGCGCTTCGTCCTCATCGGGATCGGGGTCTCGGTCGCGCTCGGCTCGGTCATCCAGCTACTGCTCACGAAGGGGGACTACCTCGTCGCCCAGCAGTCGAAGGTGTGGCTCACCGGCTCGCTCAACGGGCGCGGCTACCAGGAGGCGTGGCCGCTGGTCGTCACGCTGCTCGTGGCCGTCCCCGCGACCGTGTGGGCCGCGCGCGCCCAGCGCGGCGCCTCCTTCGACGACGACACGGCGACCGCGCTCGGCATCAGCCTGAACCGCACCCGTCTGGGCCTGACCGTGATCGGCGTCGTCCTCGCCTCGGTGGCGACGGGTGCCGCGGGCCCGGTCGACTTCGTCGCGCTCCTCGCCCCGCAGATCGCGCGGCGGCTGACCCGTACCGCGCAGATCCCGCTGCTCACGGCGGCGTTCACGGGCGCGCTCCTCGTCACCGTCGCCGACCTGCTCGCCCGCCGCCTCTTCTCGCCCGTCGAACTGCCGGTCGGCGTGCTCACCGCGGCCGTGGGCGCCCCGTACCTGATGTGGCTGATCATCCGCACCCGCGGCCGTACCGGAGGTGTTCCCTCGTGAGCCGACCCCCCGCCACCGCGGTGGCCGCTCCCGCCACCCGTCTCGCCGCGCGCGGCCTGCGCCTCGGCTACGACACCGGCCGTGTCGTCGTCGACGACCTCGACGTCGAGATCCCCGACGGCAAGGTCACCGTCGTCGTCGGCCCCAACGCCTGCGGCAAGTCCACGCTCCTGCGCGCGCTCGGCCGGCTCCTCAAGCCGCGCGCGGGCACGGTCCTGCTCGACGGCGCCGACCTCGCCCGCGCCCCCGGCAAGGAGACCGCCCGCACGATCGGCGTCCTGCCGCAGACCCCGCAGCCGCCGGACGGCATCACCGTCGCCGACCTCGTCGCGCGCGGCCGTCAGCCGCACCAGAAGTGGTGGCAGCAGTGGTCCGAGGACGACGAGCGCGCGGTGACGGAGGCGCTGGAGCGCACCGGCACGGCCCAGCTCGCCGAGCGCCTCGTCGACGAGCTCTCGGGCGGCCAGCGGCAGCGCGTGTGGATCGCGATGGCCCTCGCCCAGGAGACGGACCTGCTCCTGCTCGACGAGCCGACGACGTACCTCGACATGGCCCACCAGGTCGAGGTCCTGGACCTCGTCCGCCGCCTCAACCACGAGCGCGGGCGCACGGTCGTCGCTGTCCTCCACGACCTCAACCAGGCGGTCCGCTACGGAGACCACCTGATCGCAATGAAGGCGGGCCGGATCATCGCGCAGGGCGACCCCGCGGAGATCATCACGGCCGAGCTGGTGCGGGAGGTCTTCGGCCTGGACGCGGTCGTGGTCCCGGACCCGGTGACGGGCGGCCCGCTGGTGGTGCCGGGGATGGGGTGGCGCAAGGGGGAGTGAGCGGTACGGGGGCACGCGTGCCGCGGGCGCGGGTGTCAGCGCGCGGGAGCCGGGTACCCCCTCGGTGACCGGCTACGACGACGAGCGGAAGGAGCACCACGTGCCGCACGACGCGAAGCAGGAGAAGCCCGGGGACGGGAAGACACCCCGCACGGCCGCGCAGGAGATCCGCGAAGAGGCCGAGAAGGCCGCCGAGGACGTCGGGGGCGCGCACCCGCGCCACCCGGGCGAGAGCGGAGACGCCCTGCGCCCGAACGTGGAGCAGGAGGAATCGGCCCGCGAGGAGACGTGAGCGGAGCCGGCCGACGAGAGGGCCTGAGCCGAGCCCGCCCGCGAGGGGAGGCGATCCGCCGCCTCAGACCCTCGTCGGCTCCGGCTCCGGCTGGGGTTCCTCCTCCGCCGCGATGCCGAGTTCCGCGTCCCTGCGGGCCTCCGCCTCGCGGCGCACGAGCCGGTACCACATGAAGACCACGAACCCCGCGAACACGAACCACTCGCCGGTGTAGCCGAGGTTCTGGAACGCCTTGAGATCCAGGCCGTGCCCCTCCGGCGTCTTCGCGGGGACGGGGGTGAGGCCCGCCTCCGCGCGGTCGAGCGTGATCCAGCCGTCGTACACGTCGTACGAGGTGAGGTTGACGAGCGAGGCCGCGCCGATGATGCCGACCTGCCCGGCGGGGAGGCCGCCGGACGCGTGCACGCCCGTGCTGCGCGCGTCCTCGGAGGGCTGGAGCGCCCCGGTCACAGTGACCGTGCCGGTGGGGGCGGCGGGGGCCTTCGCCGGGGCCGGGCCCTCGTGCCAGCCGCGGACGACGGGCAGGACCTTGTCCTCGCCGGTCCGCAGGAGCCCGAGCACGTAGTAGCCGTCGCGGTCGTCGAGCCCGCGGTCGGGCACGAGGAGCTGCTCGACGTACCGGCCCGTGGCGCGGGTGCGCTGCCCTGAGGTCTCGCTCGTGACGGGAAGGACCTCAGCGAGCGGCCTGGCCGCCCCGTCGGCGTGGGCCTCGGCCGTGGCCTCGGCGTCCTTGTGCGTGTCCACCCGGTCCTCGAAGCGGCTCAGCTGCCAGGACCCCATGAAGACGCAGAACGGGATCGCCAGGAGGACGAAGACGTGGATCCCCCACCACCGGGGAGTCAGCAGGAACCGGTACACACCCCCACGGTACGGGGCGGGCGGGGACGCCGGGCGCCCGCCCCCGTACCACGGACGGCGGCTCAGGCCCCCGGCACGTACCGCCGGACGAAGTCCAGCTCCATCCGCACCTGCTTCACGCGTTCGTCCACGACGAGCGAGCCGTGCCCCGCGTCGTAGCGGTAGACCTCGTGCGGGTGGTCCCGCGCCACCAGCCGGTCGACGTAGTTCTCGACCTGCTTGATGGGACAGCGCGGGTCGTTGACCCCGGCGGAGATGTAGACGGGCGCGCGCACGTCGTCGACGTAGGTGAGCGGCGACGAGGCCGCCCACCGCTCGGGCAGCTCCTCGGGCGTACCCCCGAAGAGCGTGCGGTCCATCGCCTTCAGCGCCTCCATCTCGTCGTGGTACGCCGTCACGTAGTCCGCCACCGGCACGGCCGCGACGCCCGCCGCCCACGCGTCCGGCTGCGTGCCGATCCCGAGCAGCGTGAGGTAGCCGCCCCACGAGCCGCCCGACAGGATCAGCCGCTCGGGGTCCGCGAGCCCCGAGCCGACCGCCCACTCGCGCACCGCCGCGATGTCCTCCAGCTCGATGAGCCCGACGCGGTGCTTGAGCGCGTCGGTCCAGGCCCGCCCGTACCCCGTGGAGCCACGGTAGTTGACCCGGACGACGGCGTACCCGTGGTCGATCCAGGCGGCGGGCCCGGCGGCGAAGGCGTCGCTGTCGTGCCAGGTGGGGCCGCCGTGGATCTCGAAGACGGTCGGGAAGGGACCGTCCCCCTGCGGGGTCTGCACGAGCGCGTGCACGCGCCCGCCGGGGCCCTCCACCCACGCGTCCGTGACCGGCACGGAGGCCGGGGCCCTCATGCCGGGCGGGTCGAGGACGACGCCGCTCGTCGTGGAGCGGACGACGGGCGGCTCGGCGGCCGAGGACCACAGGTACTCGACGCTGCCGTCCGGGCGCGCGCCCGCCCCGGAGACGGTGCCGCGCGGGGTCTCGATCCGGTCCAGGCGGTGCCGCGCGAGGTCGTAGCGGTACAGCTCGCCGCGCGCCTCGTGGCTGTGCGCGACGAGCAGCGCGGACGCGTCCTCGTACCAGTCAGCGCTGACGTCGCCCGGCAGGTCGATGGCGAGCGCGGTCTCGGTACCGGCGACCGGGTCCCAGATCATCGGCAGCCAGCGGCCCTCGCGCTGGGTGCCGACGAGGAGCCGGGAGTCCCCGGCGAGAGGCGCGAAGCCCATGACGGAGAGGCCGAGTTCCTTCGTCCCGCCCTCGCTGTCGTCGAGTTCGGCGACCGTCCGCGAGACCTCCCCCGTCTCCCCGAGTTCCAGCACCCGCAGCGCGGAGTGCATCGCGTCCCCGTGCTCGGTGTGCTCGACGACGAGGAGGCCGCCGTCGTACGAGAGGTCCCCGACGCCCGCCGACTCGCGGTGCCGGTAGACCTCGACGGGCGCGCCCCCGTCGCGCACGACGTGGACGAGCGAACCGTGCTCGTCGCTCGAACTGCCGACGACGACGGTCCGCCCGTCCCGCCCGAGCGCGAGCCCGGCGGAGTAGGCGGGGGCGACGCCGGGCAGCGCCTCGGTGTCCTCGCCCCCGGCGAACGGCTGCCGCCGCCACACCCCGAACTCGTCCCCGTCGTGGTCGTCGAACCACCAGATCCACTCGCCGTCCGGGCTCAGCGTCCCGTCGGTGGTGCCGTTCTCGCGGTCGGTGACCTGCCGCTGCGCCCCGTTGGCCCGGTCCCACGCGTACAGCTCGTACGTCCCGGTCGCGTTGGACACGAACAGCGCGCGGTCCGGGGCGTCCTCGGCCCACTCGGGGAGGGAGACACGGGGGGCGCGGAACCGCTTCTCCCAGTCGGGCATGGCTGCTGCGTCATCCGGCATGGCTGCCTCGTCGGTCGTCATGGGCCCATTCAACTCCCTTCCACGGGGGGAGCGGGGCGCCGGTCCCGGTGGCGCGGCGGCGGGCGGCGCGGTGCGGCCGTGCGGCCGTGCGGGTGGCGTTCCGGGGTGGTCTGTCCCGGGCTTGTCACGACGCCGTCGCGAGGTGGGGACGGCGGGAACGGGTGGGACGTCCACGGGGTCCCCGTACAGGTAAGCGGTTCGCACCCCCACACCTCGACGGAGGAAAACGTATGCACTCCCGCAAGCTCGCTCTCGCCGCCCTCGCTGTCCTCACCGGTCTCTCGCTCACCGCCTGCCAGAGCGACGACGGCGACGACAAGGCCGCCGCGGCGGAGAACACCGCCGCCGGCTCCTCGGCGCCGACGGGCGGGCAGGACGCGGAGAAGTCCTCCGCCTCGACCGGCGACTCCCCGGCCACCTCGGGTTCCTCCGGCTCGTCGGGTTCCTCCGGCTCGTCCTCGGGCGCCTCGGGCGCCTCGGGCTCCTCCGGCGCCTCGGGCGGGGACGCGAGCGCCAAGACGGGCAAGTGCCTGACGAGCGACCTCAAGATCTCCGCCTCGGACGCCACCATCGGGGACGACGACCCGGCCACCGTCGCGCTCACCTTCGAGAACAGCGGGAGCGCCCCCTGCTCCCTCAACGCCTACGCGGGCGCGGACCTGAGCACCAACGCGGGCGCGCTCTCCGCCGAGCGCGGCGGCAAGGCGTCCGTCCCGGACCGCCCGGTGGTGCTGAAGCCGGGCGAGAAGACGTACGCCCCCCTCACGTACCCGGTCAACAAGAGCGGCGGCAGCGGCGTCCGCGTCACCGGCCTCACCGTCACCCCGCCCGACGAGACCCACTCCGTGAAGCTCTCCTGGCCGGGCCGCCCCTCGCTGCCCGTCTCGGACGGCGACAAGGGCCAGGCCGTCGTGATCGGCCCGATGGGGAGCATCGGCCAGGGCGAGGGCTGATCAGGCCCGCCCGCACCTCACCCGAGCGCGCCGCCACTCCGCCGCTTCAAATGCCCCCGCGCGGGGCAACCGGTGGTGACGGAAACAAACGGCGGAACAGTGGAAAGGTGGTGCCTGGTGCGGACGGTCGGCGTCGAGGAAGAACTTCTGCTCGTGGACGAGGGGACCGGGGAGCCGAAGGCACGAGCGGCGGCGGTGCTCGCCTCGGCCGACGCGGCCCCCCGGGAGACCTCGGTGGAGAGCGAACTGCACGGCCAGCAGATCGAGTTCGCGACGAGCCCGCGCGCCGACGTCGGTGAGCTCGCCGAGGAGATCAAGCGCCTGCGCACCACGACGGACGCCCTCGCCCGCCGCGCGGGCGCGCGCGTCGCGGCGCTCGCCACCTCGCCGCTCCCGGTGAGCCCGCAGGTCAATGACGGGGAGCGCTACCGCTGGGTCACGGACAAGTTCGGCGCCCTGGCCCAGGAGCAGCTGACGTGCGGCTGCCACGTGCACGTCTCCGTCGCCTCGGACGCGGAGGGCGTCGCCGTCCTGGACCGCATCCGCCCCTGGCTCCCCCCGCTCCTCGCCCTGAGCGCCAACTCACCGTTCTGGCAGGGCAAGGACACCGCCTACGGCAGCCACCGCGCCCGCGTCTGGAACCGCTGGCCCTCGGCGGGCCCGTACGACATCGCGGGCAGCCCGGAGGCGTACGAGGACCAGGTGCGGGCGATGCTCGGGACGGGCGTGCTGCGCGACAAGGGGATGGTCTACTTCGACGCGCGCCTCTCGCACCGCTGGCCCACGGTCGAGATCCGCGTCGCCGACGTGTGCCTTGACGCGCGCACCCCCGCGCTCCTCGCCGCCCTGTGCCGCGCCCTCGTCGACACGGCCGCCCACGAGGCGGCCGGGCGCGTGCCGCCCGCGCCCGTCCCCACCGCGGTCCTGCGCCTCGCCTCCTGGCAGGCCGCCCGCTCCGGCCTCGACGGCGACCTCCTCCACCCCGTCCACCTCACGCCCGCGACCCCCGGCGAGGTCGTCGAAGCGCTCCTCGCCCACACGCGCGACGCACTCAAGGAGAACGGCGACCTCGACCTCGCGGAGGCCGAGACCTCCCGCCTGCTGCACGAGGGCAACGGCGCACGACGCCAGCGCGCGGTGTACGAGGAGACGGGCAGCCTCGGCGACGTCGTCCGCGAGTGCGCGAGGCACACCGTAGGGGAGTGAGACCGGGCGCGGGGCGCCGGACGCGTGCCGCTCGGGACCGCGGCACCCGGGGGGCGGAGCGGACGCCCCGGGGGGTCCCCGGGGGCGGGCCCGCGCCCGGCGGCGAAACGGCGCGGGCGCCGCCACCGCCCCCGCGCTCACCCGTCCCCCGCCCGCCCCCAAGCGCACGAGCAGCCGCACACAGGGGGGCGTGGAAGCCGTCGGTAGCGGGCGCGGTCATAGGCGAGGGCTGTCCGCGCCACGAGGTCGCTGCGCGGTCAGCGCCGGCCGATCACGTCCGTCAGCAAGGCTGTGAAGACCGTGGGCCTGACGAGGCGGTGAGAGCCTCTAACAGAATGCGCTGGTCGAGGCGGCCGGGTGGTTCCTGCATGATGGACCGGAGGGTCTTCCATCTGAGGAGTGCGCGTGACCGAGGACACGGCGGAGCTGGTCCCCCGTGCCGCTCATGAGAACAGCGTCGTGCTCAGCGTGCTCGGCCGCCGTGACCCAGGCGAGACCGACGCCGACGGTGCGACGCGGGTCTGAACAGAGGAGGCGCATGGACGGCTTCGCCGCTCCGGGCAGGGGCGATGGTCCCCCGTCCCGGTGGCAGGCGCGTTCTGGCGCCCTGCTCGACGAAACGTTGCGGAACCTGCGGGCGCCGGCCGTCGCAGTCGACGAGGACGGCCTCATCGTCGCTGTCAACAGCGCGGCGCTGAGCCTGCTGGGCCGGGATGCCTCCGCGCTGGTCGGCCAGGACTCCCACGACCTGCTGCACCGGGACAGATACGGGCACTCGATGCCGCGTACGCGCTGCCGGATAAGAAAAGCGCTCCTCACGGGGGACACCGGGCAGGGCGACGGGGAGTGGTTCGTCCGGGGGGACGGAACTCTCGTCCAGTTGTCCTGGCTGGTCACGCCCTACACCCCCGATCCGGGTGGCGAAGGCGCGTTGGCGCTGCTGTACGAGCCGAAGCAGCCGGACGTGCGCCCCGGCGACGGTGAGCAATCCGTGCCCTTGACGGAACTGGACCGCCTGGCCCTGCTGGCGGAGACGACCACGCAGCTCACCTCCACCCTGGACGTGGACGAGGCACTGCGCCGACTCGCGGCCCTGACCGTGCCCCGGCTCGCGGACTGGGCCGTGTTCGACCTGCTCACCGAACGTGACGAGGTGCGACGTGTTCTCGTGATGGAGCACAAGGACGGCGTTCTCATCGAGCGGGAGGACCTGCGAGGGCCGATGCCCCCGGTGCCCGCGGAGTCGCCGATGCCTCTGTCCCGGGCGTTGCGCGGTGCCTCCTCCTCCCTCGCCGGCCCTGCCACCTACCAGGGTCCGCCCGATTCGGGCATCGCGGTCGAGCAGCAGCGTCTCTTCACCGCGACAGGTATGCATTCCGCCCTGATCGCCCCCATTCGGGGCCTGCGCGACGTTCTCGGTGCCCTGACCCTGGGGCGCGCGCAGCGTCCTGACGCCTTCACCCCCGCCGACCTGCCGCTGCTGGAGGACCTCACCCGCCGGGCGGGCCTGGCACTGGACAACGCGCGCCTGTACCAGCGTCAGCGCAAGGTCGCCGAGACCATGCAACGCCACCTGCTGCCCCAGTTGCCCGTCCTGCCAGGCGTGGAGATGACCGCGCGGTATGTACCCGCTCCGGACGCCTCCTCCGTGGGCGGTGACTGGTATGACGCCTTCGCCCTGACCGAGCCCGTCCACGCCCTGGCCATCGGCGACGTCGTCGGACACGATCTCGACGCCGCGGCGGGTATGGCGCAGATCCGCAACATGCTGCGCGCCTTCGCCTGGTCCCACCCCGAGGCCGCGCCCAGTGCCGTCGTCACACAGCTCGACGAGGCGGTGATGCACATAGCCGAGGTACCCGTGGCCACCATGATCCTTGCCACGCTCACACGCGGTGACGACCAGTTCTGGCGCCTGCGCTGGACGAACGCCGGCCACCCGCCGCCCCTGCTCGTCACTCACGACGGCCGGACCCGCTACCTCGACGAGGCGCACGGCATGCTCCTCGGCACCGGAGCCACCAGATCTCGCTCGGACGCCGTCACCGTCCTGCCGCCCCAAGCCACCCTCCTGCTCTACACCGACGGGCTGGTCGAGTCCCGGCACCACTCCATCGATCGCGGACTCGACCGGCTGCGTCGACACGCCGCCTCCCTCGCCCACCGCCCCCTCAACCCGTTCTGCGACCAGCTTCTGGACCAGGTCCGCCCCAGCGACAACGATGACGACGTCGCCATGATCGCGCTGCGCACACCCTCTGCCGACCGGTCAGGCTGAAAGTCGCTCTCACGTGGACGCCTCCACATGCCGGCTTTCCGCCCCACCGGCCCCGTCGGGCGGCGCCGTGGCAGCGTGGGCGCGTCACATCGGTGGTGGGGGGGGCGGTGCGTGTCACAGGCGTGTACGAGAGGGGGGAGGGGCGGAACGGTTCGGGGCGGTCCCGTGATCCTCTTGACCGGAAAGGCGCACCGAACGAACGAAGGAAGTCCCATGCGGGTCAAGAAGCTCCCCCTCGCCGCCGTCGCGCTCCTCGCGGGGCTCTCCCTCACCGCCTGCGGAGGCGGCTCCGGCGACGACGCCGCCGGGGGCGACTCCTCGTCCGCCGCCACGGGCCGCCCGCAGACCGGCTCCGGCACCGACGCGGCTTCCGGGGGTGGCGGCAGCGCCACGGGCGGGGCCAAGGCGGCCGGCACCTCCCACGGCTCCGCGAACGACTCCTCCGGTTCCGGTGCCTCCTCCGGCGCCGACGTGTCCCAGGGCAGCGACGGCGGCCAGATCAGCGCCGGGGCCTGCAAGACCGAGAACCTCGCCTTCGACACGGCGCACGGCATGGGCGAAGGCACCCTCGT
This sequence comes from Streptomyces sp. NRRL F-5630, assembly GCF_000719475.1. Lineage (GTDB taxonomy): Bacteria > Actinomycetota > Actinomycetes > Streptomycetales > Streptomycetaceae > Streptomyces. The sequence goes on from NZ_JOGO01000069.1 coordinate 45,145, forward strand.
CGTCAGTATGCGCAACACGAGCGGCGACGCCTGCGCGCTCAAGGGCTTCCCGGGCATCGACATCCGCTCCGACGAGGCCGGGGCGCCGCTCAGCGCCGAGCGCAGCGCCATGACGCCGCCCGCCGTCACCCTCAAGTCCGGTGACACGACCCGCTTCACGCTCCACTACCCGCCGAGCCGGAGCGGCAACTCCGGCGTCTTCATCAACGCCGTCGACGTCACCCCGCCCAACGAGACCCACACGCAGCGTCTCTCGGTCGGCTTCAGCATCGAGGCGGGCGCCGACAAGCCCGGCCTCCTCGTCGTGGACCCCGTGGGCGCGGGCAAGCAGTGAGCTACGCGGCCGACTCCGGCCCCGCGCGCACCCGAAGCTCCGGCCGCGCCTCCCGCCACCGCGCCGCCTTCCCCTCGCGGACGCAGCCCGCCCTCACGTACCAGCCGGGCAGCCCGCGCCCGCCGCGCGGCGCACGACCTCCGCGACGACTTCTCGCGGGTCAGGATCTGCCGCAGGGCGGAGAGTTGGGCGTCACGGGGGAGGCGGGCGAGGACAGCCGAGCCCGGCGTCGGCCCCCCGTGCGAAATCCCCTCGCCCCGTCGTGACCGCGCGCTTACCCTGCCCGGGTGATGACCGCCGAGCAGGTTCTCGCCGTGCTCGCTCTGCTGCGCCGGGCCGACGCGCCCGTGTGGGTCGCGGGGGGCTGGGGGATCGACGCGCTCCTCGGTGAGCGGACCCGGACGCACCAGGACGTCGATCTCGCCTACCGGCGTCAGGACGAGGCCGCCGTCGTGGCCGCGCTCGGGGCGGACGGCTTCGCGGAGACGGAGGACCAGCGGCCCGTACGGCATGTCATGACCGCCCCGGACGGCCGCGCGGCCGACCTGCACCCGCTCGTCTTCGCCGCCGACGGCTCGGCCCGGCAGGAGTCCTTCGAGCCCGGCCGCCCCTTCCCGTACCGGGCGGAGTGCTTCGTGACGGGCACGATCGCGGGGACGCCGGTCCCTTGCCTCTCGGTGGCGCAACAGGTCCTCTTCCACACCGGCTACGAGCCGAGGCCGCACGACGTGGCGGACATGGCCCGGCTGCGGCAGGTGTTCGGGGTGCGCACCCCGTACTGAACGACCCACGGGACGAGGCCAGGACGGTGCCGGGACGAGCCCCGAAGGGGTCCCGCGAGGTGAGCGGGTGGTCACCTCGCGGAGCCGCCCCCGCGCCCTCGTCCCGCGCCCCGCCCCGCGTCCCGTCACCCCGCCCCACGTCCGGACCCCGGTCCCGCGCGCGCCGTGCCGTTACCGCGACGGCGGCTTGATGAGCGCGAACCGCGCGCCCTCGGGGTCGGCGACGACCGCCATCCGGCCCGCCACCATGTCGAAGGGCGCCGCGAGCACCGTGCCGTCGCGGCGGATCAGCGCGTCCGCCGTGGAGTCGACGTCGTCCACGGAGAAGTACGTCAGCCAGTGCGCCGAGGTGCCGGGCGGATCGTTCTTGAGCTGCGTCGCGCCGCCCACCGTCTTCCCCGCGACCTTGATCGCCCAGTACGCCTCGACGCCCTCCACCGGCTCGAAGTTCATGCCGAACACCTCCCCGTAGAAGGCGGCGGCGGTGGGCACGTCGGCCGTGTGCAGCTCGTTCCAGATCAGCGTGCCCGGCTCGTTGACGAGCCGCGCCCCGGCGAACTCGCCCGCCTGCCAGACGCCGAAGGCCGCGCCCTGCGGGTCGGCCGCGATGAGCATCCGGCCCAGGTCGCCGACGTCCATGACCGGCGCGAGGAGCGAGCCGCCCGCACCGGCGATCGTGTCCTGCGTCGCCGGGGCGTCGGTGGCCGCGAAGTAGGTGGTCCAGACGTTCGGCGTCTCCGGCTGGTCCTCGGGGACCGCGCCGATACCGGCCACGGCCTTCCCCCGCAGCTCGCAGATCGCGTACCCGCCGGACCCCGGCCGCCCCTGCCAGCCGAGCAGGTCGCCGTAGAAGTCGATCGCGTTCTGCTGGTTCTTCGCCATCAGGTCGACCCAGCACGGCGTGCCGGTCGCGTACGGGCTGGTGATTTCAGGCACCTTGCGCCCCTTTCGTGGGATTCGTCCCACACCCTGACGGCCTGGACGAGTCCGCTGCCACCTGACACGCCGCCACCTGGGCGCACGTCAGTACGGCGGTCGCGGGGGCGCGCCCGTACGGTCCGGGCGCCTCCTCGGTACCGTGCGGGAGCCCCCGCCGACCGGGGGACCGGGGCCGGCCCGGGCGCCCCCGCCGACCGAAGAGCCCCGCCCCGCCGACCGGGGAGCAGCCGGCCCAGGAGCCTCCCGCCGACCGGGGAGCCGTTCCGTTGCCCCCGCCGAGGAGTCCCCCCGTGCCCCCGTACCTGCGTCCCGTCGCCATCACTCTCGACTGCGCCGACCCGCTCGCCCTCGCGGCCTTCTACCGGGAGGCGACGGGGCTCGCCCCGCACCCGGAGTCGGGTGCGGAGTTCGCCGCGCTCACCGGACCCGACGGCTTCGTCCTCGGCTTCCAGCCCGTCGAGGACTACCGGCCGCCGAGCTGGCCGGGGCAGGACGTCCCGCAGCAGGTCCACCTCTGCTACGAGGTCGACGAGGACCTGGCCGAGACGGAGGCCCGCCTCCTCGCCCTCGGCGCCGCCGTACCCGGCCACCAGCCCCACGACCCGGCCCGCGCCCGCGTCCTCACGGACCCGGCGGGCCACCCCTTCTGCATCGTCCGGAAGGAGGGGGAAGCGGAGGGCTGAGCGGTGCTGCCGTCACTCCACCCGCCGCGCGAGCACGCAGAACTCGTTTCCCTCGATATCGGCGAGGGTCACCCACGACACCTCGTCCCCCTGGCCCACGTCCACGTGCCGCGCCCCGAGCGCGAGCAGCCGCTCGACCTCGGCGGCCTGCTCGCGATCGCTCGGATTGACGTCGATGTGCAACCGGTTCTTGACCGCCTTGCCCTCGGGAACCCGCGCGAAGGCGAGCGAGGGCGGCGCGTCCCCGGGGCGCCGGGCCCCCGTCCCGGGCGCGCCGATCGACACGTACTCGCCGCCCTCGTCCTCGTACACCTCGTAACCGAGCACCTCGCACCAGAACCGCGCGAGCGCGCGCGGATCGACGCAGTCCACGGCGAGTTCGGTGAATCGGCTGGTCATACGTGATCCTCTCGACGGGCCGGGGCCGGTACCACCGGATCGATGGGTGAAGGGCCGTCCCCACCGGGGGTGGGGGGCTGGAGCCGCTCGGCCGTCTCCTGGTGCCCCTCCCCGGCCGGGCGAGTCCGCCCCCGGAGGGTCCCCGTCCGCCGACGCCACGGCCGCACACCGACGCCCGGCGGCACGCGGCGGGACACCTGGCCGGGACGCGGGCGAACTGCTCGGCGACGGCCATGGCGGCAGTATCCCGGCGCCGGGTCGCGCCGGGCGAGGCGTTTACCCGGGGCCTGTGCGCGGAGGCGGGGCTGTCGTCACCGCTCCGCTCGTCCGGCGGACCGGGGTCGGGTGGAGGAGCTTGTGGGCAGGCTGGGCAGGTCCAGGTGGCCGGGCGCGGCGGAGGAAGTGCGAGCCCGGGCTACTGCCCGGGCGCGAACGCCTCGGCGACGGCGGCCTCGGCGTGCAGGCGGGTGGTGGGGAAGACAGGGACCGGGCTGTGCTCCGGGCCGATGAGGAGTTCGATCTCGGTGCAGCCGAGGATGACGCCCTCCGCGCCGGAGGCCACGAGCCGGCTGATCACCTCGCCGTAGGCCGCGCGGGACTCCTCCCTGACGATGCCCAGGCAGAGCTCTTCGTAGATCACCTTGTGGACGAGGGCCCGGTCGTCCGCGTCCGGCACCAGGACCTCCAGGCCGTGCCCGGCCACGCGGTCGCGGTAGAAGTCCTGCTCCATGGTGAACGCGGTGCCCAGCAGCCCCACCCGGCGCAGACCAGCGGTCCGCACCGCGGATGCCGTCGCGTCGGCGAGATGCAGCAGCGGAACGTCCACCGCAGCCTCCACCTGACGGGCGACCTTGTGCATCGTGTTGGTGCAGATCAGCAGCAGGTCCGCACCAGCCGCCTGGAGGGACCGGGCGGCCTCGGCGAGTACGTCGCCGGCCTCGTCCCAGAGCCCGGCTACCTGCAGCCGCTCGATCTCGGCGAAGTCGACCGAGTACAGGACGCACTTGGCGGAGTGGAGGCCGCCCAGCCGCTCCCGGACCCGCTCGTTGAGCAGCCGGTAGTACTCGGCCGTCGATTCCCAGCTCATGCCGCCGATCAACCCGATGGTCTTCATCACCCCACTCTCCCACGCCCTCCCCCGCCCGAGGAGCGAGAGCCCGACGGCAGCGGGACCGCCCGCCCTCGCGGCACCTGTTGTCCGGTCTCGGACAAGTCCGCGTGAGACGGTGCCCCGACCTGCGGCGCCCGGCTTCGAGTGCGCCCGGCTTCGAGTGCGACTGGTTTCGCGAGGTCGTCTCACTCAAATCTGAGCAAACGGCCTTCTTGGTCAGAGGTGCAGTTCGGGCGGGAATCCGGTCCAGCGCAGTTCTGCGGGCAGGTGCCGCATGTCGTTGTAGAACAGCACGGAGGCCGGCCTGCCGGGTGCGTATCGGATGACGGTCAGAGCTGCGTTGCCGTGGTCGAGGCCCATCCAGCGCCATTCGGGTGCGTCGAAGGCGGCTCGGATCAACCATCCGATGAGGAAGTTGTGCGTGACGACCAGTTCATGGCGGGGACGATCGCCGTCTGCCGGACCCGTGAACTCTGCGAGTGCTTCTCAGGCCAGTGCCGGACCGCGGGTGCGTTCTTCCTCCGGGACCAGGGCGAGGAAGGTGAGCATGGCGTCGGCCGAATCCGGCGGCAGTTCGTCCTTCTTCAGCAGGTGGGGGATGTAGTCGCCTGCTAACTCTGACTGGTGCAGTGGGGTGTCGCCCCGTTGTGCGCCGATCAGCCGGGCCGTTTGCTCCGCCCTGGGCAGCGGACCGTGGTAGATCGCCGAGAGCGGGGTGTTCCGGAGCCGTTCACCGAGCAGAACGGCTTGGCGCCGGCCGCTCTCCGTCAGCGTCGTCTCGTCCTCTGACGCTTCACCGTGCCGAGTGAGGTAGAGGTAGCGAGTGGTTGTGGCCACGCAAGCTCTCGCCGCCCGAATCGCTTGGGTGAGTTGGGTGTGCTTCCTGGGGCCCCACTGCTGTCCGCAGCTGCCCTCGCTTACTTGAGTCAGGCCGGACGGTCACGCACCATGTTCTTCAGCAGGAATTGGAACCAACAAGGCGAAGGCGAAGGCGACGGCCTGGCGGGTTGGTCAGGTAGTCGTTCACGCGGCCCCAGTCCCTACGATCAAGAGGGAGACGTTCCCGTCGCAGGCCCACAAGATGTCGCGCGGCAAAGGGATTCCGCATGAAGCTCACATCTCCCGACGGCAGCGGGGAGTGTCGACTCCGCTCTGGCGGTGAGGGATGCAGCCTCTCTCCCAGGGCTTGGCCCACCCGCTCTCCTGTCGCAACGTCCGGCGTGCGGCGAGTGGTTGACCAACGAGCCTGCCAGGTCGTTTGGGAACGCCTGCGGACAGCGGTCTCAAACGACCTGGCAGCAGCCGGAGAACATCGTCCTCCATGAGTGCCGCGATGTGGAAAGCCCCGAACCCGCCCTCGCAGTCTCGGATCTGCACGTGGTGATGTGCTGTGCTATGTGCACCTTTACCTGTACACGGTGCTGAGCTGCGCTGTCTGATGGGGAGTCGAACCCCCGCGTTGCTCTTCACGCGCCAGGAGTGGGTTGGAAAACCGCCAGCCCTCGGTGTGTGCACGCCTCCGAAGCTGCTACCCGCTCCACATCGTCCCGGACAGCTGGACTGCTCAGTCCATCAGATCGACTTCCCAGTTCGTACGCTGGATCCGCACATCGACCTCGCGGATCTCCCGGGCGAGTGCATCCGCCTGACTACGCAGTTCCGCGACCGGAAGCGCGGAAAGCATCGTCAGCTCGGACCGGAGCTGTCGGCCGTATCCCCGGTCACCCTTACCCGCGGCCGCGTCCGCCGCTGCGGTGACCACCGAGTGACGCAACCGCAGGATGTCCCGGCGCGCGAGCGCATCGGTGAGCGTGCCGTCCGGACCCATCTCCACCGTGGCATTGGTCCGGTTGATCTGTCGAATCAACGCTTCCAGGGTATTGAGCACCTCACTGGCCTCAGCCAACAGCTGAGCCGCGTCCTCGGCGGGTGTCTCCCCCTCCTGGTACCGCGCACTGCTGACGACGCGCGCTCGCAGCTGTTCTACGCGGCGCGTTGCCTCCGCGCGTTCTGCCAGTGCCTCAGCAAGCTTCACTGTCCCGCCTCCCTTCCATGGACTCGCACGAGTATACGAATGCGAACCGGCTTGTACGCATCCAAATTTTGATCTCTCGGAGCTCTGGCCAGCCATGAGAGGAGGGCAGGGGCGGCCACGCGAAGGGTCATGAATGAGAATCCGACAGCACGGACGAGAACGAGTGGTAGTGGGAAGGCGACTGGCTCAGTGCGACAGGGCATCCGTCTCGCCGCGCAGGGCATGGTCTAAGGCCGTGTCCTACATGGTCAGTTGGCAGTTGTGCGGGACATGTGGAGACAGTTCCGGATGGCCTGTGGGAGACCGCGAGGCCGCTGCTGCCACCGACGCGAGTGCGTCCGCAGGGCGGTGGGGTTGCGAACATCGATGACGAGGCGGTCTTCGCTGCGGTCATTTACGTGCTGGTCAGTGGCTGCGCCTGGCGGGCCCTGCCGCCGTGTTTCGGGGCCTCGAAGTCGACCGTGCATCGCCGGTTCCTCATCTGGTCCCGGGCCGGGGTGTGGGGGCAGCTGCATCAGAAGGTACGCCAGCTCCTGGATGGCCAGGACCTGCTCGATCTGTCGCGCGCGGTCCTCGACTCGGCCCATGTCCGCGCTAAAAAGGGGGCGAACTTGCAGGTCCGAGCCCCGTGGACCGGGGTAGGCCCGGTTCCAGGATGCATGTCCTGTCGGATGCGAACGGACTGCCCCTACGCGTCGGGCTCTCCGCGGTCAACATCCACGACAGCCTCGCCCTGAAGCCGATGGTGTCCCATTTCCACATGGGACACGAATCCCATGCGAACGAGTCCAAGCCTCAACGCCTCCCTGCTGACAAGACGTACGACGTGCCTCACCTGCGGCGATGGCTATGGGGCAAGCACATCGGCGTCCGCATTGCCCGCAAGGGAGTGGAGTCCGGCGAGCGACTCGGCCGCCTGAGGTTGGTCATCGAACGCGCCATGTCCTGGCTGACCGGCTACCGCCGGCTCAACCACCGCTACGAGCGCGCCCCTGGCAACTACCTGGTTTCCTCGGACTGGCCGCAGCCCTCTGCTGCTACAAACGGCTCCGAAAAACTGACCATTTAGGACGGTCTTAACTAAAAGTCCGGACAGCTTGAGTGGACGCTGTCCGGGCTGTTCGGGCACAGACGGCTGCAACACTCTAGAACTGCAGCCGCTCGGCGGAGCCGTCCTCTCAATGGGAGCAGGCGCAAGAGGCGAATCCGATTCGATCGTTTCGGGAGGAAAGAACTCCCTGTCTGGGAAAGGGCCGGCTCTGCGACTTGCGCCAGCCAGTGCGCTGCTGCAGTGGCCAGGTGGCCTGCCCATGTGACTCCAGTGATTCTTCCCCGGCCGTTCAGCTGACCCCAATGTCATCAAATGAGAGTCGGCGAGCTAGATGTTGGCCAGGGCACATCCGCGACCTTGATTCAGCCTAGCCAGCGCACGGCTGTAGCTCGAAGTCCCTTCTGCCCTTCGTCGGGATAGAAGGCAATGGATGAGCCGGAATCGAGATAGGACCACTCCCCCTCGTCCAGCAACTCCTTCACATGAAAGAAGTAGTCTCTCCCCCATGACCGCGTGAACCCGTACATCTTCTCTTGGAGGACTCGCGTAACCGTCCCCACGCGCCGCTCTACGAGCGCCGGATCAGTTGCTCGCAACCGATCTTTGAGCCGAGCTGAAAAATTTTCGAGACTCTCAATTAGAAAGTCATCATCCATCCTCCGAAGCAAACGCTCGCTCAAATCGATCAACTGCACCGCTCGGTCCGCTGGTTCGCCGACCAGCATCTCGCTCCGGCCCGAATCTGCGAGATTCGCCGCTGCCTCAATTATCTCCACTGCAGATTCATATTGAGCATTGGTGACTCTTTTTTCTGCTTCATAGACGCCAGCCCGCATACCAATAGCCATCGCCACTGAACCTTCATATGAGTCCGGCTTCAACGTAATGGCGTGTGATGCACTGGTGATTGCCGCGTCGAAATCACCCAACTGAATATGGGCCCACGCAATCTCATTCGCCACCGCTGGCGGGACTTGCGCAAGTTTAGCGGCGCTCTGCAGAAGTTTAAGCCCCAAGCCAGGATCCACTCCCTCGTTTACAAGGAAAGACCCGTATAGGTAGCACAATGTGGCTGATTCAGGGGCAATCTCATTCGCCCGCTCGTATGCAGCACGAGCTGAGCTTACGTCGCGTAGGCCAGTCTGGATGTAGGCTTCAATGCGCCATGACTCGTGGTATCCCGGCGATAGCATCTGTGCTTCGTGGCAGATTAGCAACGCCTCATCAGCCTCACCTCGATCGTAACTTCTCAAGGCATCACGGAGGAGCCGGGCGGTGCTGAAATGGCCCGGCCCTTGAACATCAAGAGTTCGAGGATCGTAAGGGGATGCTGTACTTTCCGCCTGAAGTCTCATACCGAGGTCCGAAAGCTCTCGGCTCCGCCCCTCATACATAACTCGCTGTAGCGATCCTACCGAATGCCTCTTATCCAGGTACTGTTTACCAAAATCTGCGAGTTGGTAAGTAGATTCTGTGGCTTGATCCGTTGACGTGCCTTGCATTTGAATAAAGTTTGTGGACATCAGCTCCAGCAAGCTTGTTTGGATTTCACCCGCAGAATATTCGTTGAGGAACGCCAGCTCGGCTTGGCTTCGTCTCCCGGGGAGCACTTGCATCGACCGCAGGACGGAACGAGCGCTCTCGCTCAGGTGTCCATATACGTTCGACATGCAGAAGTCGAGTAGAAGATCATTCTCGCGCAGTAGATCTTCAGGGCGCAGACCCGACTGCACGCCGGCCACGAACCATCTAATGTAAGCCGGGTGCCCCTTCATGGCTTGCACCATGCCGTTCAAGGAGTGAGGGCGGAGCCCCTGCAGAGCATCAACATTACGAACGCGAGCAAGTTTCAGCAAAAGTCGAGTCGAATCATCATTCGACAGCGGTTTCAAGGAGACTGGGTTTTCGATGCCCAATCCGATCCGACTGGTAATAATTACCTTGCTCCCCATGGGGAGATCGAGCAAGAAGTCACGGAGCCTCTGATCTAGAACGGTCTCCATGTTGTCCAGGATAAGGAGCACCTTAAAATGCTCCAGGTACGACAGAACCTCAGCAGCTGGGTCGGCTGCCCGCTTGGCTTCAGCCCCTCCTAGCTGTTCGGCCGCAGAGGCGAAGAGGCCCAAAGAATTTTCGATGGCTCCACTGATTCGCTGGATCTCGTTCACCGTAAGCATGGTTGCTTTCGCGGTTACCCAAACGAGAGCTTCGAACGGATTCTTGGGATCATCCAGCAGCTCGTATGCGGCCTTCAACGCGATAGATGTCTTGCCAATTCCACCATCTCCCAGGATGGAAACCACCGGATAGGCGCCCTTAATTGCTTTTTTTATTCGATCGAGTTCCGCTCGGCGACCAAAGAATCCAGTCTCATCAAAATCTGGCGCCGGAAGGTTGTGTTGAGGGGCGGTGTCTGGATCTGTTACTAGGTTAATGGTCAGACCCAGGACGTATGCAGGGTCCGTCTGGAGCTTGGAAAGCGTACCGCTAAGGTGAACCCAGAAGCTCGACGCCACGGAAAAGGCGTTTCTGGCTACGTCATGCACGACTGCTAGGTCGTCGATTTCCATGGGCCGCGTGTGTGCAACCCTATTTCGAACCTGCGTCAACTGCCCTAGATAGGGTGCAAAAATGCGCAGAGACTCTTGAGCCTGCTCAGGGAGCTCTTTCTTTTTCTTGGAAAGAACTTCATACGATTCAGCAAAATCTAGATAGGGAACCAAGCTGGCTATTGAGAGTTGCGCTTTGGCTCCCATTTCTCGTGTAATGCGGATCGCCGCTCGATCGTAACTGTCTACGCCCAGGGCGACTCGGGGATCCTCACCTTCCTCATGCGCCCCCAGAATAGCATTTCGCAGATCCTCTTCCATGGCGGAGAGGAGTGCGAAGCAAGTGAGTCGAGTGGCGCTTGAACTCATGTATCCCCCAGGACTTGTCTGTCTCTTGACGCGATGAGAGGCAATGATAGGTGACCTTGAGGTGATGTGCATCACCTTCGGCCTATTCCTTCAAAAGCGCCCTCTCTGGGCCGGACTATGCTGCGAGGCTTGAGTGTTCAAGGGCGAGCCAGGTGGAAGAACGGCTGAGCATCCGGGACCACGGCTTCGTGTGCGCCAAACCAGTGGGTGCGCAGTTGACCACCATCCCCAGCTCACGATCTTGATCGTGGACAGGCTCCATCGGTTCGTCCACGACGAGCACCCTGGCGGAGCCCTCAGGCAACGCCGCTTCCCGGTGACCCGTGAAGGGCGTCCTGAGTACGCCTGCACCGAGAGGCCGGGCCCGGATGACGACAGTTATCGCGCAAATGCGACATCTATCGCGCTGTCTCACCCCTGCCCGGCCTCGGCTGCTAGCCGCCGCTAGCAGGGCGCTTGCAATAGTTAGCAAGGTGGGGCAGCATCGGGGCATGGTTTCGCTTGATGTGGGGGGACTTGGGGAGTTCCTGCGGGAGCAGCGGCGGGCGGCGCGGTTGTCGCTGCGCCAGCTCGCCGACGCGGCCGGGGTGTCGAATCCGTATCTCAGCCAGATCGAGCGCGGGCTGCGCAAGCCCAGCGCCGAGATCCTCCAGCAGCTCGCCAAGGCCCTGCGGATCTCCGCCGAGACGCTCTACGTGCAGGCGGGGATTCTCGACGAGCGGGAACGGGCCGAGGCCGAGACCCGGGCCGTGCTGCTCGCCGACCCCACGCTGACGGCGCGCCAGAAGGAAGTACTGCTCCAGATCTACGACTCCTTCCGCAGGGAGAACGGCGTCCCCGTGGAAGACGACTGACCGGCACCCGTACTGCCAGGCACTCACCCTCACTCGTGTTCCGGGAGGACCACGCCATGGCCATCACCGACGATCTGCGCACGACACTCACCGACCCGACCCCCCTCTATTTCGCCGCCGGTACCGCCGAACTCGCGGTCCAGCAGGCGCTCCGGCTGCCCGCCCTGCTCGACCAGATCCGCGCCGAGGCGCCCGCCCGTGTCCAGGCGGTGCGCGAGAGCGACCCCAAGGAGATCCAGGACCGCGCCGTCGCCCGTGCCCGCGAGGCGCAGGCCGTCGCGCGGGCCGCCGTCACCGAGGTCGTCTCCGCCTTCTCCTCGCGGGAAAGCCGCGAGGCGGAGCTGAAGCGGATCCAGGAGAGCGCGCAGGGCATCGCGCTGCGCGGCTTCGGGCTCGCCGCCGAGTACGCGGTGCGCGCGCGGGAGACGTACGAGAAGGTCGCCGAGCGCGGCGAGGAAGCGGTACGCGGCTGGCGCGGCGAGGAGGGGAAGGGGTACGGGCAGGAGAGCGGTACGGCCACGGGGACGCGCTCCGGGGACGATGACGGGACCCCCGCGCCCAGCGCCCCGCGCGTCGCCGTCGACCCGGAGCCCGACGGGCCCATCGACCGCGCCGAGCCCTTCGATCGCGGGGAGCCGTTCGATCGCGCCGAGTCGGCCGAGCCGACTGGGCCGGTGGAGCCGGTGGAGCCGGTCGTCGTGACGAAGCCCGCGCCCGGGGCCGCCGCCGCCGAGGCCGCCGCTGCCGAGGCCGCCGCCGACGCCGCCCCGGAGGCCGCGCCCGCTCCGGCCGAGGAGCCGCCCGCCCCGCGCAAGGCCGCGCCCCGGCGCGCCGCCCGGCCCGCAGCGAAGCCCGCCGCGAGGAAGGCCGCCGCCAAGAAGCCCGCCGCCACGCCGCCCGCCAGGAAGAGCGCCGAGGAGACCCCCGCGCCGACCCGCCCGGAGACCCCCGCGCCGACCCGCGCGGAGACCCCCGAGGGGCGCGACGAGGCGGGGAGCGCGGGCGGCGCGGGGGAGTAGCCGGGGGCGCGCCCGGCGGGCGCGCCCCTTCGCGCACGGGTGCCCTGTCGGTGGCAGCCGGTACGGTGGAGAGTCACACGCCGTACCGGCCGCTCGCGGCAGGCACGCGGACTACGTAAGAGAACGACCGAACGAACCGGGCGGTGGCCATCGTGTTGATGCAGGGCTTCGGCAACTTCCTGTCCCTGCTGTCCCTGGCGCTGACTCTCTTCTGCGCCTACGCGTTCTTCGACAGCCTCTTCCGCCGCGAGGACGCGTACCGCGCCGCCGACAAGAAGACGAAGCCGTTCTGGGCGGTCATCCTCGGGCTGGCGCTCGCGGTCGCGCTCATCTTCGGCATCGGCCCCATGTCGTTCCTGTCGATCATCGGCCTCGTCGCCGCGATCGTGTACGTCGTGGACGTACGGCCGGCGCTCAAGCAGGTCACGGGCGGTGGACGGCGGCGCGGCGGGTCGAGCAGCGACGGCCCGTACGGCCCGTACAACGGCGGACGCTGACTCCCGGGGGCCGGGCCCGGAGGGGCCCACCGGCTGAGCCCCCGGGAGGAGCCCCGCGAGCCGAGTCCCACGGAGCGGACCCCATGGCCTGAGGCGCGCGCCGGGCCCGGCGTCCGAGCGCCGCGCAGGGCTCAGCGCGCGAGGAGGATCGCCGCCACGTCGTCGGTGAGTTCGCCGCCGTTGAGGTCGCGGGCCGCGTGCACCGTGGACTCCAGGAGTTCCGTGCCGTGCAGTCCCGCGCCCTGGTGCTCCCGGACGAGCGCGAGCATCCCCTCCTGCCCCAGCCGGAGGCTGCCCGCGCCGATCCGGCCCTCGATGAGGCCGTCCGTGTAGAGCATGAGCGACCACTCCGGCCCCAGGCCGACCTGCGTGCGCGGCCAGCGCCCGCGCGGGAGCAGGCCGAGCGCGGGCCCGCAGGGCTCCTGCGGCAGCAACTCGGCGCGCGCGCCGCCCCGTCGCACGACCGGAGCCGGGTGCCCGGCGAGACACATCGCGGCGCTGCGGCCGTCCGGCGCGATGTCGACGGCGCAGAGCGTCGCGAAGGTCTCCTCGTCCTCCCGCTCGTGCTCCAGGACCTCCTGGAGCGTCGCGAGGAGCCGGTCGCCGCTCAGTCCGGCGAGCGTCAGCGCCCGCCACGCGATGCGCAGCTCGACGCCGAGGGCCGCCTCGTCCGGGCCGTGCCCGCTCACGTCGCCGATCATCGCGTGCACGGTGCCGTCCGGGGTGCGCACGGTGTCGTAGAAATCGCCGCCGAGCAGCGCGCGCGAACGCCCCGGGCGGTAGTGCGCGGCGAAGCGGAGCGGGGCGCCTTCGAGGAGCGGGGTCGGGAGCAGTCCGCGTTCCAGGCGGGCGTTCTCCTGGGCGCGGAGGCGGCCCTCGGTGAGCTGGCGCTGCGCGGTGTCGGCGCGTTTGCGCTCGACGGCGTAGCGCACGGCGCGGCTCAGGACCCGGGCGTCGAGTTCGTCGCGCACGAGGAAGTCCTGCGCCCCGACGCGGACCGCCTCCGTACCGCCCTCCAAGTCCTCGGACGCGGTGAGGGCGAGGACGGCGTGGTGCGGGGCGAGGGCGAGGAGGCGCCGCAGCACGGCGAGCGGGTCGTCGTCGCCGGGCGCCGGGAGGTTCAGGTCGAGCAGCACGCAGTGCACGTCGTCGGTGAGGAGCCGCGCGGCCTCGGTGAGGTTGCGCGCGGTCCGCACGCGGACGGGCTTGCCGGAGGCGTCGAGCATCTCGGGGATGCTGAGCGCGCCCGCCGGGTCGTTCTCGACGAGGAGCAGCGTGAGATGGCCCCCGCCCGTGGCGGGGGTCGCGGACGGCGGGGCGTCCGAACACGCGGTCTCCTGGCGCGGGTCCGGTTTTCCGGGGCCCTCGCCCTCGCCCGGCTCGGCCGGGGTGTCCCCGGCGGGCGGCACGGGGGTGACGGTGAGGCCCGTGCCATGGGCGAGCAGCCCGGCGCCGTAGAGGCCCGCGCGGGGGTGGTCACCCACGGTGACCGGTTCGGGGTGCGTGCGGGGAGCCGTGGACTGCGCCACGTGGGCCGGTCCTGGCCGGCTTCCGTTTTTCCCGGGTGCGGGCATCGGCTTCCTTCGCCTCCCTCCGAGGCCACGACGGGACGCCGAACGGCGACCCAACGACGGGGACCCTAGGGCCTGTCTTCAATCCCGCCTCTGCCGCGCGACGCCCGGTACGCACTCTCGCCGCACCGGCCGAAAACCCAAGTACGCCCAGTACGACGGATTCCGGCCGGCACGCCGAGAGCACGACGAAGGTCACGCCGGGAGGGTGCAACCGGCGGGGAGTTCGTGGCGTGGGTCACGGGACCGGGCTCAGCCCTGGGCGGGGCTTCCGTCCGCCGTGGTGTCCTTCGCGGCGCCACCCTTCGTGGAAGCTGCCGCGCCCTGCTTCGCGGCACCGGTCGTGTCGAGCTTCGCGCCGTGTCCGGAACCGTGCCCGGCGCCCTCGTCCGCGCTCTTCCTCGTGTCCTTCTTCGCGTCCGTCTTCGTCTTCTTCCCGTCCTGCGGCTCCGTCTTGGCCGCCGCCTCCGGGTCCGGGCGGACCGCGCCCAGGATGTGCATGGAGCCGACGCCCGCGACCGTGACGGAGCGGCCGGGGCGCGGGGCGGAGAAGGCCAGGGCGGCGCCGACGACGGCGAGCGCGCTGAGCAGCAGCCGACGCCCTCCCCTCCGGCGGCGCGGCGCCTCCGCCCCCGTACCCCACGCCCCCGCTCCCGTACCCGGCGCCCCCGCCCCCGGCGCCACCACTCCCGCGCCCGGCGCCCCCGTCCCCACGGACGCGGCCCCGTCCTCGTCCCGCACCCGGCCCTGTGCCGCGCTCACGTCACGGTTCAACGTCCCCGCCCCCTGTCCCTCAGCCCCGCCCGTCCGCGTGTCCGGAGCCCGGCGTGTCCGGAGCCCCGCCTGTCCGGAGCCCCGCCTGTCCGGAGCCCCGCCTGTCCGGCGTATCCGGCCGTCAAAGGCCCCTTACCGCAAGTAACCCACCCGAATCGTGCCATGCCGCCCCCGTGTGGCGACAGAGGCACGAAGCGCCGGTTCGCTGTGAATCCGCCGCCCCCCTCCCTCGCTTCTCCGCAGGAGCCCCCGTCGCCCCCGCCTCCTTCACCCCGGCCCCCTCACTGCCACCTCCTCATCCCCACCCCTTCGGCGCCACCGCCCCCCACGCCACCGTCATCTCCCCTTCGCGCCACAGCTCCTCACGCCCCACCAGCGGCCACCCCGCCGCCCGCAGCGTCCGTGCCGTCTCCGTCCAGCGCTGCCGGGCCCCGTACGCCGCGTACGGGGCCGCCGTCGCCCAGGCGCGGTCGGCGTCGCGCAGGAAGGCGTGGACCGGCTCGCCGGGGAAGTTGCGGTGGATGAGGGCCTTCGGGAGGCGTTCGGCGAGGTCCGAGGGGCGGTCCAGGCTCGCGAGGCGGGCCGCGAAAGTGACCGTGCGGGGGCCTTCGGGGCCGAGCGCGATCCACACGTGCCGCCGCCCGATCTCGTCGCACGTCCCCTCGACGAGCAGCCCGCCGGGCGCGAGCCGCGCGCACAGCCGCTCCCAGACCCCGGCGACCTCCACCTCGTCGTACTGCCGCAGCACGTTCGCCGCCCGGACCAGCAGCGGCCGTGCGCCCCCGGGGAGCGGCACCTCGAAGCCGCCGTGCAGGAAGTCGAGCCCCTCGCGCCGGTAGGGGGCCGCCGCCGCCACGCGCGCGGGCTCGATCTCCACCCCGTACATCCGCACCCCGGGAGCCGCCGCGCGCAGGCGTCCGAGCAGTTCGACCGCCGTCCAGGGCGCGGCCCCGTAGCCGAGGTCGACCGCGACGGGGGAGGCGGCACGGCGCAGCGCGGGGCCGTGCGTGCGCGCGATCCAGCGGTCCATGCGCCGCAGCCGGTTCGGGTTCGTCGTCCCGCGCGTCACCGTTCCCACCGGGCGGGCGGGGGACGGGCGCGGGTTCATGGCTCCGAGGGTACGGGGAGCGGGGAGGTGCGGAAGCGGGCAAAGGCGCCCGGGCGGTCGCTGTCCGTCAGTATTGATCACCGGACGGTCAGGGTTGGGTAAAGAAACGGCCGCTGCCCTCCCCGGGGAAATGGACTCCGCACGTCCGGTGTTCCCGCTTGAGGGCTGTTCTCCGCCCGTACCGCGTGGGACGCGCGAGGCGGACGGGGCACGGGCCCGCGAGGCGGCCCCCTACGGCGTGGGGAGCCCGCCCCGCGCCGTACCGAGCCTCGCGCGGACGACGACGTCACGTGCGGGGCGACGCACGGCGAAGCCCCGCAGCCGACCGCACGCCGCAAGGAGGACGCCCCGTGAGCCAATACGTGTCGAGGCTCGGGCTCCGGCCGACCGCCCCCGGCGGGAGGGCCGGCACCGGCCGGCTCGCCGCGCAGGCGGGCCGTCTGCGCCTGCCGGGTCCCGGCCGCCGGGCCCCGCGCCGCGTCGCCATGCTCAGCGTGCACACCTCGCCCCTGCACCAGCCGGGTACGGGTGACGCGGGCGGCATGAACGTCTACATCGTCGAGCTCGCCCGCCGCCTCGCCGCCCACGACATCGAGGTGGAGATCTTCACGCGCGCCACCGAGGGCGGACTCGAACCGTGTGTCGAGCTGGCCCCCGGGGTCCTCGTGCGGCACGTCGACGCGGGACCGTACGAGGGCCTCAACAAGGAGGACCTGCCCGCGCAGCTGTGCGCCTTCACGCACGGTGTCATGCGCGCCTGGGCCGGGCACCGCCCCGGCTACTACGACCTCGTGCACTCGCACTACTGGCTCTCCGGCCACGTCGGCTGGCTCGCGGCCGAGCGCTGGGGCGTGCCGCTCGTGCACGCCATGCACACGATGGCCAAGGTCAAGAACGCCGCGCTCGCCGAGGGCGACACCCCCGAGCCCGCCGCCCGGGTCATCGGCGAGACGCAGGTCGTCGAAGCCGCGGACCGCCTCATCGCGAACACCGACGAGGAGGCCGAGGAACTGGTCCGCCACTACGCGGCCGACCCCGCGCGCGTCGCCGTCGTGCACCCCGGCGTCAACCTCGACCGCTTCTGTCCCCACGACGGCCGCGCGGCGGCCCGCGCCCGCCTCGGCCTCCCGCAGGACGCCCTCATCCCGCTCTTCGCGGGCCGCATCCAGCCCCTCAAGGCGCCCGACATCCTCCTCCGCGCCGTCGCCCACCTCCTCGGCGAGCGTCCGCACCTGCGCCGCCACCTCCTCGTCCCCGTCGTCGGCGGCCCCTCCGGCAGCGGCCTCGCGAAGCCCGAGCGGCTCCAGAAGCTGGCCGCGCGGCTCGGCATCAGCGACGTCGTACGGTTTCAGCCGCCCGTCGGGCAGGAGCAGCTCGCCGACTGGTTCCGCGCCGCGTCCGTCCTCGTCATGCCCTCCTACAGCGAGTCCTTCGGGCTCGTCGCGATCGAGGCGCAGGCGGCGGGCACGCCGGTGATCGCCGCCTCGGTCGGCGGCCTCCCGGTGGCGGTACGGGACGGCGTGACCGGTTTCCTCGTACGGGGCCACGACCCCGCCGACTACGCGGCCCGCCTCGCGCGCTTCGTGGACGCCCCCGAGCTGACCGCCCGCATGGGCGAGGCGGCGGCGCGGCACGCGCTGTCGTTCGGCTGGGACACGGCGGCCTCCGCGACGGCGGACGTGTACGCCGCCGCCGTGCAGGAACGCAGGCGTCGCGTACGCTCGCAGCACGTCTGACCTGGGAGGTACGAGCACATGAGCGCAGCGGAGAGCCCGGACGCCGTCCTGACCGCCTTCCTCGAGGACGCGGAGCTGGAGTGGGAGAGCCCCGGGCCGGGCTCCTACGTGGTCAAGCTCCCCGGCACCCGCAAGCTCTCCACGACGCTCTCGCTCCTGATCGGCAAGCACACCCTCTCCGTGCAAGCCTTCGTCGTGCGCCACCCCGACGCCAACGAGCCCGCCGTGCACCGCTGGCTCCTGGAGCACAACCTCAAGCTGTACGGCGTGAGTTACGCGATCGACCACCTCGGCGACATCTACCTCACCGGGCGCCTCCCGCTCTGCGCCGTCACCCCCGGCGAACTCGACCGCCTCCTCGGCTCGGTGCTCGAAGCGGCGGACGGCAGCTTCAACACCCTCCTCGAACTCGGCTTCGCCGACGCGATCCGCAAGGAGTACGCGTGGCGCGTCTCGCGCGGCGAGTCGACACGGAACCTGGAGGCGTTCGGACGGCTGACGGGGGAGAAGAAGAAGGGCGGAGACCCGGGCGAGGGGCCAAGCCCCACCTCGGACGCGCCGCGCGGCTGACGCCCGGGACTCCCGCCTGGCCATCCGTGCTTCGCGAGCGGCCACCCCCACTCGGGTTCCGAACTGCCCGACGCCGCCTTCTACCGGGGCGAGTTCGCGGGCTCTCTGCACGGCGGCCTCGCCTACCCCGCCGACGCGCTCCGCGCGATCTTCGCGACCGCGCCCGCCTCGCTGACCTGCGAGGAGCTGCGCCCGATGCGGGTCCCGGACCTGGACGAGGGCCTCTTCGGCGCGGACTTCCTGTGGGCGGGGCTGTTCCGGCGCGGGGCCTGAGCGGTATCCCCCGCGCGGAATGTCCGGGCCATGGCTTAGGATCCGCTCACCGTTACAGGAACCCCACAATCCCCGCACAACTCCGTGCGGCGCGGACCGCGTTCCCACGACGGCCACTCACTTCGTTCCGGGGGGTTCGAACAACACCGTGCGTACCCGCACTCTCGCCGCAGCGACCGCGCTCGCGGCCCTCATCAGCTCCGCGGCCCTGACGGCCGCGCCTTCGGCAGCCGCCGACTCCGCCGTCCGCACCACCATGGTCTACGTCTCGGACGTCGCCGAGGACAGCGCACACCACCACCTCTTCTTCGCCACCCAGTACGGCATCAAGGTCACCGACGCCCAGGGCAGGAACGTCACCACGCTCGGCAGCACCGAGCACGTCGCGGACCTCCAGCTCAGCCCCGACGGCCGCACCCTCTACGCCGTGCTCACGGACTCCGGCACGCTCGCCGCCTACGACACGGCGAGCCTCGGCAAGACCGCCGAGTACCCGGTGCCCGGTCAGCGCTCCGTGGGCGGACTGGCCTTCGCCGGGGGCCGCCTGTGGTTCAGCCATTACCAGGGCATCGGTTCCGTCGATCTCGGCGCCGAGCAGCCCGCCGCGACCCTGAACACCCTCGACGTGGGCGACGAGCCGAGCCGCGTGTACTCCGATCCCGCCGACCCGGGCGCCCTCCTCGTCGTGACGCACCACGGGGCAACGTCCACGCTCGCGACCTACGACGTCACCGGCGCGAGCCCCGTACTCCGCGTCTCCACCGAGCACTCCGGGAACGACGCCCGCCATGTGACCTTCGGCGCGGGCGGCCATTCGCTCCTCGTCGGTGGCGGCGGGCCCGACGCGCTCGTCGCCTACCGGCTCCCGGATCTCGTCAAGGCCCGCACGTACCCGTTCACGCGGGACTCGCCGTACGCCGTCGCGGGCGCCCCGGACGGTGCGGTCGCCGCCACGACCTGGGGGGACGGCGGTCAGCTCCACGTCTTCCCGCAGGACCCGGCCCGCCCGGCCGCCGTCCGCCCCGTCGTGAAGGACACCACGTCGGTCGGCACCGGGGCCGACTCCCTCCTGTGGGTGGAGGGCGGCAAGCGGCTGCTCGCCCTCAGCTCCATGCCCGGCGGCGGCACCCAGATCAACTTCCTCGACAGCGCCCGCACATACCCCACCACCCTCACCGTCTCCGCCCCCGCCAAGGCGGCCCGCGCCAAGTCCCTCACCATCAAGGGGACTTTGAAGTCCGCCCTCGCCCTCCCCAAGAGCACCCCGCTCAAGGTCGTCCGCACGGACCTCGACTCCCCGAAGGGCAAGACGCTGAGCGCCAAGTCCCTCGGCACCGGCGGCGCGTTCAGCTTCACGGACACCCCGCCGGCGGGCGGCAAGGTCACGTACAAGATCTCCTACGCGGGCGACGCCGACCACCCGGCGGCGAGCGCGTCCAGGAGCGTCGAGGTCTCGCGCGCCACGCCGGCGCTCAAGCTCAACAACAACAAGAAGGTCTACGCGTACGGGGCGGACGTGAAGTTCACGGCCCACCTCGGCTCCACGTACAAGAACCGCACCGTCGAGCTGTGGGCCGACCCGTACGGGAGCGACAAGCCCAACAAGCTCGTCAAGAAGGCCAAGGTCAACTCCAAGGGCGACCTCAGCGCGACCGTCGGCATGACCCGCGACACGAAGCTCACCGCGAAGTTCACCGGCGACTCGCGCTACGCCCCCAAGTCCGTCAAGGTCACGGCCTACGCGAAGGCCAAGGTCTCGCTGAGCCTGTCGAAGCAGTACAAGAACGGCAGGATCGGCTCGCACACGTACGCGTACTACCACAAGAACAAGGACGCGTTCGCGACGACGAAGATGAACTACTACAAGGGCCGCAAGCAGCGCCTGGAGATGGAGTTCTACTACCTGGGCAAGTGGCGGGACACGGCCACCGACTACTTCGCGCTCGGTACGAGCGGGAAGACGGTCTTCAACCTCGGCCACCCCGACGAGGCGGGCCTCCGCTTCCGCATCCGCGCCGCGTACCTCAACAACAGCTCGGGCGACAACGTGAACAGCACGGCGTACAGCCCGTGGAAGTACCTGTACTTCACGAAGTAGCGACCTCAGGGGCTGGGCGCCCGGGTGCCCGGGAGTCCAGCCCCTTCCGGCGGGCGGGGAGCGGGGACCGAGGCGGAGCCCCGAGAGGCGGGTCCCGGCTCACCCGCCCCCTTCGCCGTCCGCAGGACGATCCCGTACCCCGCCCCCGCCACCGTCCCGAGCACCGCGCACGAGCCCCACAGCCACCCGGCCCCCAGGTGGTCGATCATCGCCCCCGCCATCAGCGGCGCGACCAGCGCCGCCGCCGACCACGAGAGCCCGTACACGCCCTGGTAGCGCCCGCGCCCCCGGACCGGCGAGAGCTGGACGACCAGACCCGTCTGGGTCGGCGCGTTGACCATCTCGGCGAGCGTCCACACCGTAATGGTCATGAGGAGCACGGCCATCGAGTCCGCGAAGGCGGTGAGCCCGAGCCCGTACCCGGCGAGGAGCGAGGAGAGCACGAGCAGGCGGCCGGGGGAGCGGTGCTGGATGAACCGGGTCAGCGGGAGCTGGAGGACGACGATGAGGACGCCGTTGAGCGCGATCGCGCTGCCGTAGTCGGCGGGGGAGAAGCCCGCCCGCCCCATCGTGATCGGCAGCCCGACCTGGGCCTCCTGGAAGACGAGCGCGACGAGGAACGACAGCCCGACGACGGCCATGAAGCGCCCGTCCCGCGCCACCGTCCGCAGCCCCACCTCGTCCTCGCGCCGCCCCTTGTCCTCCGCCGCGCGCTCCGGCCGGGTCTCCGGCAGCCTCAGGAACACGACGACCGCGCAGGCCATCGTGAGGGCGGCCTCCCCGAGGAAGCCCGCGAGGTAGCTGTACTCGGCGACGAAACCGGCGAGGACGGAGGAGACGGCGAAGCCGAGGTTGATCGCCCAGTAGTTCAGCGCGAACGCGCGGACCCGGTCCTCTGCCGGGACGAGGTCGGCGAGCATCGCCTGCACGGCGGGCCGCGAGGCGTTGTTGACGAAACCGACCACCGCCGCGACACCCGCGATCGCGACCGGGTGCGTGACGAAGCCGAGCACCGCGACCGCGAGCGCCGTCCCCGCCTGCGCCGTGAACATCGTGGGCCGCCGTCCCCAGCGGTCCGTGAGCACCCCGCCGACGAGCGAGGCGAGGACGCCGCCGAGCCCGAAGAGAGCGGCGACGAGACCCGCGTACGAGGCGGAGTAACCGCGCTCGACGGTCAGGTAGATCGCCATGAACGTGTAGACGAAGCCGCCGAGCCGGTTGATGAGCGTGCTCGTCCACAGCCACCAGAAGGCGGGCGGGAGCCCCGACACGCTCTCGCGCAGAGCGCTGCGCACCCGTGCGACGGACGACATGGGACCCCCTCGGGACAAGCTGCGGTAAGCGGCCGAACGGCCATCGACACCGTACGAAGCGGGGGCGCGCGGAGCCACTGGATTGACGCCGCCCGTCAATCGTCGGCGGCTCCCGGCGAGGGCGCCGAAAGGGCCGCGCGGCGACCGTACGGAAGAGCCCCGCCGCGCCCGTTCGAGCAGGCCGTTGAAGGCGCCGGGCGGGCGCGGCGCGGGCCGTACCCGTGGATTACGCTCGGGGCCATGGCCGACGCACCGTACAAGCTGATCCTGCTCCGCCACGGCGAGAGCGAGTGGAACGCGACGAACCAGTTCACCGGGTGGGTGGACGTCAACCTGACCGAGAAGGGCGAGAAGGAGGCCCTGCGCGGCGGCGAGCTGCTGAAGGACTCCGGGCTGCTCCCCGACGTGGTCCACACCTCGCTCCTCAAGCGCGCGATCCGCACGGCGCAGATCGGCCTGGAGGCCGCCGAGCGCCACTGGATTCCCGTCCGCCGCTCCTGGCGCCTGAACGAGCGGCACTACGGCGCGCTCCAGGGCAAGGACAAGGCGCAGACGCTCGCCGAGTTCGGCGAGGAGCAGTTCCAGCAGTGGCGCCGCTCCTACGACGTCCCGCCGCCCCCGCTCGCGGCCGGCGCCGAGTACTCGCAGACGAACGACGCGCGCTATCAGACGATCCCGTCGGACGCCCGCCCCGACACGGAGTGCCTGAAGGACGTCGTCGTCCGGATGCTCCCGTACTGGTACGACGCGATCGTCCCCGACCTCCAGGCCGGCCACACGGTCCTCGTCGCGGCCCACGGCAACAGCCTCCGCGCCCTGGTCAAGCACCTCGACCAGATCTCGGACGCCGACATCGCGGGCCTGAACATCCCCACGGGCATCCCCCTCGCCTACGACCTCGACGCCGACTTCCAGCCGGTGAAGAAGGGCGGCACGTACCTCGACCCGGAGGCGGCGAAGGCGAGCATCGAAGCGGTGAAGAACCAGGGCCGCAAGTAACCCGGCCCCGCACACGGTGCCGTCCCCGGGGAAGGGGACGGCACCGTTGTGGAGTGGGCGGTTGACGTAGGTCACCTCGTACGTCCCGGGCGGGGAGACGTGGTGACTCGGCGTCGGTGGTGACGAGTTCTTCGGCTCGTGCTGGGGTGGGGGGCATGGAACGTTCTCGGATCGCCCTCGCTCTGACCGGTGTTGTCGTGCTCGGCGCCGTCGGCACCGCCTCCGCCAATGACGGCCTCGCACGGACCGTCGAGGGGAGCGCGTGCCAGGCGGAGGCCAGACAGCCGGAGCGGGGGCCCGACATCGACGGCGACGGGCACGGGGACCTCCTCCTGGAGACCGGCGGGGACGGCAGCACGGGTGTCGAGACGGGGCGGATATACGTGCGGTACGGGGGCGGCGCCGGTGCCCGTACCGCCTACTTCACGCAGAAGGACTTCGGTCTGCGCGGGCAGCAGGAGCCGGTCGGCGGCTCCGCGACGGGCATTCCCGCCGTCGCCGATCTCGACGGGGACGGCGCCGACGACATCGTGACCGGCGCGCGCCCCGCCGTCCGCTGGGGCGGCCCGCACGCCGCCGCCCCCACCCGCCTCCGCTTCCCCTACGCACCGGACGCCGAGACCGCGCACCCGCCCGTCACCGGTGACTTCGACGGCGACGGCCACCCGGACCTCGCCTCGCTCCGCGTCGGCAGCGATCACGCGGAACTCGTCGTCCTGTACGGGCCGTTCACGCGCGAGGGCCGCCCGGCCCGTACGGAGGTGCGCCGCACGCCCGACAGTGTCCGTCCCGCCTTCGCCTCCGGCCTCACGCTCGTGGCCGCCGAGGCGACCGGGGACGGGGTGGACGACCTCATCGAGTACGCACCCGGGGCGCACGCGACCCCGTACCTCCTCCCGGGCAAGCGCGGCGGCGGCTTCGGCGCGGCGCGCGTCCTGCCCGCGGGCGACGCCGTCGCCGTCGGCGACTACGACGGCGACGGCCTCCCCGATCTCGCGATCGGCGACAGCGGCGTCCCCGACGACGACGGCGAGTCCCCTCTCGCAAACCGGCGGGGCCGCGTCCTCGTCGTGTACGGGAAGGACCGCGCCCACCCCGTCGTCCTGGAGGGCGGCGCCCCGCGCGGCGGCTTCGGGCTCGGCGTGCTCACCGCCGACCTCGACGGCGACGGCTGCGACGACCTCGCCGTCCGCGCCGCGCCCGACCGCTGGCTGGAGACCGACACGCTCACCGTGCTGCACGGCGGCTCGGCGCACGGCCTGGGCTCCGCGCCCTGGCGGCGTCTCGGCAAGAGTCCCGTCCTCGCGGAACGGGCGGTGGAGACCGGTGACGGACGGCAGGACCTGCTCGTGACGGAGGGCGACGGGCAAGGGGGCGCCGGGGAACGACGGCTCGTGGGCCTGCGGGACCTCGTGGGCCTGCGGGACTCAGACTCGTAGGCGGTACGAGTCCGGCAGGTCCCGCACCTCGACGGACGTCACGACATGCGGCCCGCCCGCCACGTACCGCCCCAGCAGCGCGAGCACCGCGTCCGAGAGGTGCGCCTTCTGCGCGGGCGAGCGGTTCGGCAGGAGCGCGACCGTGACGTGCACGTACGGGTGCTCCTCGCCGGAGACGAAGGTGAGCGGCGCGGGCCGGAAGAAGATCTTGCCCACCCCCGCGGACTGCGACTCCGTGACGACGAGCGGGTCGAGTTCCTTCGCGAAGGCGCGTCGGTCGAAGAGGGTGTCGTCCAGCCGTTCCGTGTAGTCGACGGTGATGTGTGGCATGGACGGCTCCGCTCCGGCTCCCCCGATCGTGGCTCGATGGGCGTACCACCCATTTTCGCGCGGAGCCCGCGGCGGCTGGTACGGGGGAGCGGTGACCCCGGTCACGCCCCGGCCGTGGGCTGGCCGCCATGAGGGCACTGGTGCTGGGCGGACGGGAGTGGGAGGTCGCGCGGGGGCGGCCCGCGCTGGACGTCGGGCAGAAGGGGGAGCCGTTCGCGGCGGTGCGGGCCCCCGCGAGACCTCTGGCCTCGCGGGGGCGGGCGCGGCAGAGCGGTATCGCGGCCGGTCCGCCGGGCGACGCGGCAGGTCAGCCGGAGCAGCCCCCGCACTGGCACGGTCCCCCCGACTGGCAGCCGCAGCCGCAGCCGGAGCCGCAGCCGCAGGCGCCGAGGAGGGGGAGGGTCTTGCCCTCGGCGGGGGTGGGGGTCTCGTCAGGGGTCTCGGGCATGGGTCCTCCTGGATCGGGGGCGTACCTCGTGTCCAGGGGAACCGCGCGGGGCGGGGGGCGTCAACGGCGCGTGGGGGCGTGGGCGGCTCGGGCCTTCCGCCTCGTTGCCCCCCCGCCCCGCCCCGAGGCTCCGCCCAGGCC
>NZ_JOGO01000070.1 GCF_000719475.1 Streptomyces sp. NRRL F-5630
CGCATGCACAACCTCGCCCTCGCCGGATAAGCGAGCGGGCCGTACAGAGGCCAGCCATGACCGAGGCAACCTGAAGATCATTTACGGGACAACACTTAGCGGCGGAATGCAGGCATCCGCTCCCCGGATTCCGCAAGACCCGTCACCTCACGCCTGGTCAGCGAGACGGCAGCCACCGGTTTTCGCGGTTTCCGCGTCGTCCACGGCTCTCGGCAATTGCCGTGCAAATGTGGCGGGAATTGAGCGGAATGAGAAGGGCGTGAGGCGGAATAATCACAGACGGCGAGGGAATCGCGGCTGCCGACGCGGAGGACTGCCTGCTGTGCACGAAGAGTTCGTGTGTCATCTCACCGCTTATGGCATGAGCGCGGGGGCCAGGGTCGGCGTCCCGCTCGGCACCTACCGCGCCCCTTCACTGCCCCTCGCCGTGAACTGGCTCCGGGAGCGCGCCGAATGGCTCTCGCGGATGCTCGACCCGCGCCCCGACGCGCCGTGGCTACCCCCGGGCACGCTCGTGGAGGCAGCCGAGCGCGCGTGGGCGGTGCCCGAGACGGTCCGTGCCTGGAGCAACGACATCAACGGCCACCTCCTCCTCGCGGAGAAGCTCCTCGCGGGGGATCTCGTCGAGGTGCGCTGGCACGACGAGGCGACCGAGTACGAGTTGCTCGCCGAGTCGGTCGACGCGGCCCGGATGCGGCGCGTGGACGGGCCCGCGCGGCAGGGCGCGGATCACCCCGGCGTGGACGACGACGGCACCCTCGCCCTGCACGTGGTGCGCGCCCGGAACGGTGAGGCCGCCACGCTGCGCTTCGCGGCCGTCGAGATCGATGCCCGCAGCCGGGGCGCGAACTCGTACTTCGGCTTACGGGTCCCGGCCCCCGCGGCGCCGGACGAGTCCCGCCCCCGCCCCCGCGCCGCCCGGCTGCGGGAACGGCTGGGGAGACGGCGCGGCTGAGCGGGGGCGGGAGGGCCGGATCGCGGCCACGGCACGGGCGGCGCGGGCCCACGTGCACCCGGCCACGCGGGCGCCCTGTGGGGCGGCAGGCAGAACACCGCACGGCGGCCCTCTGGTCGCCCCCCTCGGCTCAGGGGAGCACGCAGATCCGGCCCGTCGAGCGCCCCTCGGCCACGCGTCGCACCGCCGAGGCGGCGCCCTCCAACGAGACGCGCTCCGAGACGAGCGGCTTGATGGTGCCCTCGGCGGCGAGACGGGTCAGCTCCCGGTGGCACTCGGCGATCGCCGACGGCGCGTACGTCCCGTAGAGCCCCCAGTGCAGCCCGAGGATCGCGTAGTTCTTCACCATGGCGTGGTTGAGCGCGGGCGCGGGGATGGAACCGCTCGTGAAGCCGACGACGATGATGCGGCCCTCGAAGGCGACGCACTTGGCGGACTTCGCGTACGCGTCGCCTCCGACCGGGTCGTAGACGACGTCGGCGCCCCGGCCGCCCGTGAACTCCTTGACGCCCGCGATGATGTCGTCCGCGTGCCGGTCGAGCACGAGGTCGCAGCCGAGCGCGCGGGCGACCTCGGCCTTCTCGGGGCCGCCGACGACGCCGATGACGCTCGCCCCCGCCGCCTTGCCGAGCTGGACGGCCGCGCTGCCGACGCCGCCCGCCGCCGCGTGCACGAGCAGCGTCTCGCCGGGCTGGAGGCGCGCCCGGCGGTGGAGCCCGAACCAGCCGGTCTGGTACCCGATGTGCAGCGCCGCCGCCTCGGCGTCGTCGAGGGCGTCCGGTGCGGGCAGGCTCGCCGCCTCCTCCAGGAGCGCGTACTCGGCGAAGCCGCCGTGGGGCAGGACGGGGGTGCCGATGAGGCGGCGCCCGTCCTCCGTGCGCCCGCACAGCTCGACGCCCGGCGTGAAGGGCAGCGGCGGCCTGATCTGGTACTGCCCCCGGCACAGCAGCGCGTCGGGGAAGTTGACGTCGGCCGCGAGCACCTCCACGAGGAGCTGTCCCTGCCCCGGCTCGGGCCGTTCCGTCTCGACGAGCCGCATGACCTGCTCCGGTTCGCCGGTCTCCGCCACCTGCCATGCCCGCATGGCCCGCTCCCGCCTGTCTCGCGCCTTGGCCGCCCGGCCGGCACGGCGCTTGCGCGCCCGCTGCCGCCTGACCACCCGTGGAGCGGCATACTAAGCGGTCGGTAAGGGTGAGCGGAAGACCGGCCGCACGTGCCCGCCGAGCGGGAGACCCCCCGGCACGGTGCCCGCCGCCGGGGCTGCCTCAGTCCGCCGTCTTCCGCTTCGGCCGCGCCCGTACGTGCATCCGTTCCCCCTGCGGCCCGAAGAGCACGAGGAGTTCGACCGGGTTGTCGTCGAGGAGCCCGAACCAGTGCGGGACCCGGGTGTCGAACTCGGCGGCCTCGCCCGGTCCGAGGACCAGGTCGTGCTCGCCGAGGACGAGACGGAGCCTGCCGTGCAGGACGTACATCCACTCGTAGCCCTCGTGCGTGCGCGGCTCGGGATCGCGCGAGCCGCCCTCGATGACCATGCGGTACGCCTGGACGCCGCCGGGGCGGCGGCTGAGCGGGTACATGCGGCGGTGGTGGCGGACGATCGGCTCGGCGCGCACGCGGGGGTCGGCGACGGGGCGGGTGCCGACGAGTTCGTCGAGCGCGACCTGGTGCGCCCGGGCGAGCGGGAGGAGGAGTTCGAGGGTGGGGCGGCGCAGGCCGGATTCGAGGCGGGAGAGCGTCGAGACGGAGATGCCCGTGCTCGTGGAGAGCGCGGCGAGGGTCATGCCGCGCTCCTTGCGCAGCCCGCGCAGCCGCTCGCCGACCCCGGCGAGGATCTGCTCGGACGCCTCGTCCCCGTCCTCGGCGAGGGCTTCGGCGGCGGAACCGGCCCCGGCGGCGGGTCCCGCGTCCGCCGGGCCGCCCGCCCGCCGCGTGCTCACGCGTCCCCGCGCACGAGTGCGAGCAGCCGGTCGAGCACCGGGCCCTGCCGCAGCCCGTCGTGCTCGAACTCGTCGGTGACCCACGTGCGCAGACCCTTGATGGCGTGCGCGGTGCGCAACGAGTGCGCGGTGTCGACGTACATGTCGTCGTGGTAGACGGCTGCGGCGACGAGGACCTCGTTGCGGGCGAGCCGCCCCGCGTCGTAGAGCGGGATCCAGTCGGTGCGCTGGGCGAGCAGTTCGGCGGTCTCGCGCAGCGGTGAGAGCGAGGGGTCGCACGTGAAGGACCAGGGGTGCACGGACTCGCCCGTGAAGAGGACGGGGGCGTCGCCGGCGAGCGCGCGCTCGGCGTCGAACTGCGGGAACTCGGTGCGTACGCGCTCGGCGGCCCAGCCGGTGGGGCGGTGGTCCTGGGCGTAGATCGACTCGTGCAGGACGGCGTAGAGCGGGTGGGCCGCGTAGGAGAGGGCGGCCTGCGCGGCCTCCTGGAAGGCGTCGGAGAGCTGGAGCCCGGTGGGCGTGCGCACGAAGGCGTTCTCCAGGAGGTAGTGCAGGGTGTGGCTGCCCGAGCCACCGCCGAGCACGATGCCGAGCGACTGGAACGCCTCGACGGTGAGCCGGTAGCCGCCGTTGAGGACGGGGCGGTGCTCGGCCAGGTGCTCGGCGACGCGGCGCACCCGGTCGACGTCCTGCGGGTAGCGGGCGTAGTGCGCGGCGACCTTGCGTTCGACGCGGGGGTAGGCGGCGCGGTAGACGTCGTCGGCGTGGGCGTCGAGCGAGGGCAGGCCGCCCGTAACGAGTGCGGCGCTCAGGCCCTCGGGGGCGCTGGAGAGGTAGCGCGTGACGCAGAAGCCGCCGAAACTCTGGCCGAGGACGGTCCAGGGGGCGCCGCCCGTGAGGTTCTGCCGGATCAGTTCGGCGTCCCTGACGATGGAGTCGGCGCGGAAGTGGGTGAGGTAGTCGGCCTGCTCGCGCGGACCGCCGCGCAGCGGGAGCGTCTGCCGGTTCGCCGGGGTGGAGCGGCCCGTACCGCGCTGGTCCATGAGGAGGACGCGGTAGTCCTTCAGGGCACGCCCCAGCCACGCCTCGCGGCCGACGAAGCGGCGCGCCGCGTTGCCGGGGCCGCCCTCCAGGTAGAGGAGCCAGGGCCGCTCGCCACCGCCCTGTTCGGTCGAGACCACTTCCCGGCCGAAGACCTCGATCTGCTCCCCGTCCGGTCGCTCGTGGTCCAGCGGGACGGTGAACATGCGGTCCGTGAGGACGACGCCGGGCTGGCGGTACGTGGCGCCCATGGTGCTCCTGCCGGGGTGGTGGGGCCTGGTCGCTCCCAGTTCAGCACACGGCCCGGGTGACCTGCCCCCCGGCTCGGCCGGTACGGACGGGCGAGCGGCGGCACCGGAGCCCGCGCGCCCGGGCGCGGCGCCCGATCGGCTCAGGGAGCGGGCGGGTAGGTGCGGGCCCGTGCGGCGGGGCGCCTTCGCTTCGGGGCGCCTTCGCGGCCGGACGTGTCGGCGGCGCGGGGCCGCGACCGGGGCGGAGTGCGCGGTGACGGCCGGAGCGCAGGCGCGGTGCGCGGCCGGCACCTCATGCTTCCCGCACCTCGGGGACACGATGAGCCGGATGGACGCCGGGATGCGCCCCGTCCCCCTCGCGGAGATCCTGTCCAGTACATGAGAGGAGCCGCTGGATGAGCATCCTTCAGCCCGCCCCGAGGAGACCGGGAGGCATCCTCCTCGGCACGCCGCCCTTCCCGCGCGCGGAGGAAGGCGTCTCGCCCACCGGGCCCCGGGCGGGCCTGGACGGACAGCGGGAACCCGCCCCGGTGACCGGTGGAGCCCTTCCGCGACCGGTGGGGCGGGACCGGAAGCGGTACGCGGGAGGAGGAATGGCGGTGAGCAGCGGGAACGCGGTCTCGGCGGTCGTGACGGGTGCGGCGGCGGTCGCCGGGACGGGGTGTGCGGCGGCGGTCGCGGGGCACGGGCGGGGACGGCGGCGGATCACGCTCGTGCCGGGCGTCGTGCGCACGGCCGGGCGGCTCGCGGCCCCGGTGCCGTGGGCGCTCGCCCGGCTCGACGCGCACCGGCCGCGCACGTGGGTCTCGGGGCCGTCGGCGACGAGCGGTATCGGACCGGAGCGGGCCGAGGGGGTGCACGAGCCGCGCCGCCTGCACGTACCGCTCGGCGGGAAATGAGCGCCACGGCGGCCGCGCGGCGCCCGATGATCCGCTTCGAGGGCGTCGGCAAGCGGTACCCGGACGGAACGGTGGCGGTGCAGGACCTCTCCCTCGACGTGGCGGAGGGAGAGCTGGTCACCCTCGTCGGACCCTCGGGGTGCGGCAAGACGACGACCATGATGATGGTCAACCGGCTCGTCGAGCCGACCTCGGGGCGCATCGAGGTGGACGGCGAGGACATCGCGCACGTCGACCCCGTCGCGCTGCGCCGCCGCATCGGCTACGTCATCCAGCAGGCCGGCCTCTTCCCGCACCGCACGGTGCTCGACAACACGGCGACGGTGCTGACGCTGCTCGGCACGAAGCGGGGCCGGGCCAGGGAGCGCGCGACGGAACTGCTCGACCTCGTCGGGCTCGACCCGAAGACGTACGGTCCGCGCTATCCGCACCAGCTCTCGGGCGGGCAGCGGCAGCGTGTCGGGGTCGCGCGGGCGCTCGCGGCCGATCCGCCCGTGCTGCTCATGGACGAGCCCTTCGGCGCGGTGGACCCCGTGGTGCGCGAGCGGCTCCAGAACCAGTTCGCCGACCTCCAGCGGCGCCTGCGCAAGACGGTGCTGTTCGTGACGCACGACATCGAGGAGGCGGTGCGGCTCGGGGACCGCATGGCGGTGTACGGGCCCGGGCGCATCGAGCAGTTCGACACGCCGCAGACCGTGCTCGGGCGCCCCGCGACCCCGTACGTCGCGGAGTTCGTCGGCACGGACCGGGGCCTGAAGCGGCTCTCGGTGACCGAGATCAGGCCCGAGGACCTGGAGGAGCCACCGCTCGTGCGGCAGTCCGAGCCGGCCGCGCGCGCCGCGGCGCGGCTGCGGGCCGAGGGGGCGCGCTGGGCGGTGGTGCTCGACGAGGCGGGCGAGCTGCACGGCTGGGTCGGGGTGGACGAGGTGAGCGGGGGCGGGGAACGGGCCGTCGGTGAGCTGGCGCACCGGATGAACGCGTGGGTCCCGGTGGGCGCCCCGCTCAAGCAGGCGTTCGGCGAGATGCTCCAGCACGACGCGGGCTGGATCGCGGTCCTGGACGGGGCGCGCTTCCTCGGCGTCCTGACCCCGGGGAAGCTCCACGAGGCGCTGCGGCGCTCGGTGGACGCGGACGCGCGCGGCGTGCAGCGCGGCGACGTGGACTTCGCGTCGGTGGCGGACGCCTGAGGGGCGGCACGGGGAGGGCGGGGCGGCGGCGCGAGACGGGACGGCGTCCCGATGCGCACAGCGCCCCCTCCCCCGTACCCCCTTCTGCCGCCGCTCCCCGTACCCCCTCGGAGGCGTCAGGCGCTCGGTACCGCGTGGGCGCTCGGGGTCGCGAGGACGAAGTCCTGGCGTGTGACGTGGCCCTCGCGGGGCAGGACGCGGCTCGCCGCGGGACGGTGACCCTTGGCGAGGGCGAGGACGGTGACCCAGTCCTCGGGCAGTCCGGCCGCGCCCCAGCGGCCGTCTTCGTCGGTGACGGTATGCAGGAGCTGATGGCCGTCGTGGCCGAGGACGGTGATGAAGACGCCGGGCACGGGACGGCCGTCGTCGTGGAAGACCTCGCCGCCGAGCACGACCGCGCGTTCGCCGAAGGGGTCGTGCGCGCCGGGGGTGACGGCATGCGGCACCGGGGCCTCCAGGGCCGGGTCCTCGACGGGTGCCTCCGGCGCCGCCGCCCCGGCGTGCTCGTGTTCCTTGCGCCGGGCGAGCACGGCGCCGAGCGCGACGAGCAGCAGGCCGAGGAGGAGCCACGCGCAGAGCACGAGCGTCGGGCGCAGGACGCCCTTGCCGTCGAAGGAGAAGATGCCGTGCAGCGCCTCGATGACGTTGCCGAGCGGGAAGACGGGGTGCAGGGCACGGAAGAAGGCGGGGACCATCTGGTAGGGGATGGCGCCGCCGCTCGACGGGATCGAGAGCAGCACGAAGAGCGTGATGGCGACGCCGGGGAGGAACTGCTTCACGAAGGGGACGAGCCCGTAGGTGACCCAGGCGACGGCCTGCGAGAGCAGGAAGAGGTAGAGGATGCCGAGCGGTTCGCCGGGGACGATGTCGAGGCCGCGCCCGATCAGATACGCCACGACGCTCATGAAGGCGGACAGGCACACGAGGGTGAGCAGTTTGCCGCGCCGGGTGAGGTGGGCGCGGATGAGCATCATGACGGCGATGTAGGCGGAGATGTTGAGGGACATCGTGAGGTAGAAGAGCCCGGTGCCGCTCGTGTCCCCGGAGGCGGTGGGGACGAGTTCGACCGTGGTGAGCTGTCCGCCGCCGCGCTCGACGACGGTGCGGAAGGCGGTCGTGACGGCCTGTTCGAGGAGGGCGCCCTCGGCTTTGGCGAGGTAGAGGGTGGGGCGGGCGGCGTCGGCCGCGAAGGCGGCCTCGGTGTCGCGGTCGAGCACTTTGCGGCGCGCCTCGGCGGGCGAGCCGGCGGTGACGACGTCGAAGGCGCCGGGTGACGCCTTGCCGAAGCCCGCGCGGATCTCGCGGGCGGCCTGCGGGCCCGAGACGGCGACGCGGACGTCGTGCGGTGTGGGGTTGTGGAAGGGCAGCGCGTAGCAGAGCAGGAAGCCGAAGAAGAACAGGAGGGGGAACCACAGGCCGCCCGCGAGGATGCGAGCGAGATCGGTGAGCGCGGCGCCGCGGCCTCGCGGCTCGGAGGTCTCCTCGGTCATCGGGCTGCCTTCCTGACGGGTTCAGAGCAGGTGGTGGCGGTCGAGGTAGTCGCGGGCGACGTCCTCGGGGAGGCGGCGCCAGCTGTCGACGCGGCGGTTGAGGTCGGCGAGGTCGGCGGTGGTGAGGACCTTGTTGAGGCGGCCGAGCGCGGTGGCGACGCGGCGCGAGCCGGCGCGGGAGCGGTTGACGACGGGGACGAGGTAGTCGGCGTTCTGGAGCTTCTTGTCGTCACGGAGCAGGACGAGACCGAACTCGTCGAGCGTCGCGTCGGTCGTGGTGGTGGCGACGAGCTGGTCCCGGCCGTCCTGCACGGCCTTCTTCGCCTGCGTCGTGCCGAGGCCCTTGGGGTCGATCGCGGTGAGGTCGATGCCGTAGGTCTTCTTCAGGCCCGGGGCGCAGTACGGGCGGGTCGCGCACTCGTCGCCCGCCGCGATGCGGACGGGGAGCTTCGCGCGGCCGAGGTCGGAGAGGGTGCGCAAGCGGTGCTTGTCCGCGTAGGCGCGCGTGACGGCGTACGCGTTCTGGTCGACCGCCCTGCCCGGGTCGAGGACGTCGAGGCCGCGCGCGGCGGCGAGGGCGCGCAGGTGGCGCATCGTGCGGTCCAGGTCGGGCGAGCCGACGGGCTTGGCGTGGGCGCCGTTCTTCTTGGCGTTCAGCCAGTCGGCGAACGTGGCCGCGTACTCGGGGACGACGTCGATCTGCCCGGATTCGAGCGCGGGCTCGTACAGCTCGCGGTTGGAGACCGTGAGCAGCCGGGTGTGGTACCCGGCCTTGTCGAGGAGCAGTTTGTACATGTGGGCGAGCAGGTCGCTCTCGGTGAAACCGGCCGAGCCGATGGTGAGCTGCTTGCTGTCGCCGGGGGGCGCGGTGACCTGGTCGCGCTTCTCCAGGGAGGGGCCCGTGGAGCAGGCGGTGAGGACGAGCGCCGCGGTGAGCAGTGCGGCGGCTCCCCTGCTGCGGGGCCGTGCGGTGCGCGGGCCGCGGGTCACCGGGCGGCCTCCTGTTCCCGTACCGGCAGCCACCGCTCCCCCAGCGCGAAGGCGCCCTCGACGAGGAGCGCGAAGACGGCGACGAGCACGGCGCCCGCGACGACCTGCGGGGTCGAGGCGAGGTTGAACCCGGCGGTGATGATGCGGCCGAGGCCGCCGCCGCCCGCGAGCGCGGCGATCGTCGCGGTCGCGACGAGCTGGACCGCGGCGATGCGGACGCCGGTGAGGACGAGCGGGGCCGCGAGCGGGAGTTCGACGCGCCACAGCAGTTGCCACCCGGTCATGCCCATGCCGCGCGCGGCCCGGACCACCTCGCGGTCCACGCCCCGCATCCCCACGTAGGCGTTGGTGAGCAGGGGCGGCACCGCGAAGAGGACGAGCGCGATGACGGTGGGGCCCTCGCTGAGTCTGCCGACGGGGGTGAGCAGGAGGAGGACGAGGACGGCGAAGGTGGGGACGGCGCGGCCGATGTTGGCGAGGTTGACGGCGAGGGCGCCGCCGCGCCCGATGTGGCCCAGCACGAGGGCGACGGGGAGCGCGAGGAGGCAGCTGATGAGCAGGCAGACGAGGGTCAGCAGGACGTGTTCGGCGAGGCGGTGCGCGATGCCGTTCTCCCCCGACCAGTGCGCGGGGTCGCTCAGCCAGTCCCAGGTGTCGCCGAGTACGTTCACGCGCGGGTCCAGGGGGTGAGGAGGCGGCCGACGAGGAGCAGGAGCAGGTCGGCGGCGATCGCGAGGAGGACGCACAGCACCGAGGCGGTGAGCACCTGGGCCTTGAAGTAGGTGTTCATGCCCTGGTAGATGAGGTTGCCGAGGCCGCCGAAGCCGACGATGGCGCCCACGGTGACGAGCGAGACGGCCGAGACCATCGCGATGCGCAGGCCCGCGAAGGCGGCGGGCAGCGCGAGGGGAAGCTCGACGGCGAGGAGCAGACGCAGCGGCCCGTATCCCATGCCGCGCGCGGCCTGCCGCGTCTCCTCGGGCACGGCGCGCAGTCCGGCGAGGAGGTTGCGGACCAGGAGCGTGAGCGAGTACAGGACGAGGCCCGCGACGACGAGGGTCGCCGAGAGCCCGTACACCGGCAGGAGCAGCGAGAACATCGCGAGCGAGGGGATCGTGTAGAGCACCGTGGTGAGCGCGAGCACCGGCCCGGCGGCCCAGCGCAGCCGCCGCGCGAGGACGGCGAGCGGGACGGCGATGAGGAGCGCGATGCCGACGGCGGCGGCGGTCAGCTCGACGTGCTGGGCGAGGGCGTCGAGCAGCACGTGCCGCCGGGTGGTCAGGTACGTGCCGCAGATCCACTCGTTGCGGGCGAGGCAGTCGTCGGGGGTGGCGGGGGTGGCACTCACCTCCCCATTCCAGCGGGGGCGCGGGGCGCGGGCACGTTCGGGCGGACCGTCCGGGTGGCGTGCGGTGGGGACCGTTAGGTTGGGCGGTATGAGCAATCTGGACACCCACCCCGTGCCGAAGCCGTGCGGAGGCCGCGAGGACGTCCGCGCGGCTCCCGTGCGCGAGCTGCTGAGCCCGCGTCGGGTGCCGCTCGGCGAGTCGACGGAGGTACGGCGGCTGCTGCCGAACCTCGGCCGCCGCATGATCGGCGCCTGGGCCTTCGTCGACCACTACGGGCCCGACGACATCGCGGACGAGCCCGGGATGCAGGTTCCGCCGCACCCGCACATGGGTCTTCAGACGGTGAGCTGGCTGCACGAGGGCGAGGTGCTGCACCGCGACTCGCTCGGCTCGCTCCAGACGATCAGGCCGCGCGAGCTGGGCCTCATGACCTCAGGCAACGCGATCTCGCACTCCGAGGAGAGCCCCCGCCCGCACGCCCGCTACCTGCACGGCGCCCAGCTGTGGGTGGCGCTGCCCGAGGAGGCGCGCCACGTGGCCGCGCACTTCGAGCACCACGCGGACCTCCCGCACGTCACGGCGCCGGGCCTCGACGCGACCGTCGTCCTCGGCACGCTCGACTCGGCGACGTCGCCCGGTACGACGTACTCGCCGCTCGTCGGCGCGGACCTCGCGCTGCGCGAGGGGGCCGAGGCGAGCCTGCCGCTGGACCCCGACTTCGAGTACGGCGTCCTCGCGATGTCGGGCGAGCTGTCCGTGGACGGGGTGCCCGTCGTGCCGGGGTCGATGCTCTACCTCGGCTGCGGCCGCACGAGCCTGCCGCTGCGGGCCGTGTCGGACGCGGGCGCGATGCTCCTGGGCGGTGAGCCCTTCGCCGAGAAACTGCTCATGTGGTGGAACTTCATCGGCAGGTCGCAGGACGACATCACCCGGGCGCGGGAGGACTGGACGCGCGGGTCGCGGTTCGGGGAGGTCAAGGGGTACGACGGGAGGCGGCTGGACGCGCCCGAACTGCCGCCCGGGAGGCTGGAGCCCCGGGGCCGCGTGCGCTGAACGGACCGCGCCCGCCTTGCTCGGCACGCGGGTCGACGCCCCACGACGCCGGAGCGGCGGCGGTTCCGTCCGAACACGGTGCGGCAGGCGGCGGACCGCTGGACGCGCCTGGTACCACGCGGACCTACGCACTGGGGCGGCCCGATGCCCGCATGTACCGGGCAGCGGGAGCGGATTCCGTCCTGCAACGGCTCGTCGGGGCCTCGCTCACGCGAGGCCCCGCACGGGGATCAGACCGTAAGGACGAGCTTGCCCTGGAGGTGACCGCCGTCGAGCAACCGGTGCGCGTCGGCGACGCGCTCGAACGGGAACGTCTCCTGCACGTGGACCCGGAGCCTGCCCTGTTCGACGAGTTGGACGAGACCGCGCAGGGCGAACGGGTCGGGGTCGACCGCGACGCCGCTGAAGCGCATGCCTGCCGCCTCGTACCTGGCGGCCAGTTCCCCGTCCTCCTCCGCGACCGCGGTGACCAGGTGACCGCCGGGGCGGAGTACGCCGAGCGACCGCGCCGCGGTGTCGCCGCCGATGGTGTCGAGCACGACATCGATGTCGCGGACGGTCTCGGTGAAATCGGCCCGCGTGTAGTCGATCACCTCGTCGGCGCCGAAGCCCTCCACGAACGTCCTCTTGCTCCCACTGGCGGTCGCGATCACGTGCGCGCCGAGCGCCTTCGCGATCTGGATCGCGACGTGGCCCACTCCGCCACCACCGCCGTGGACCAGGACGCGGTCGCCCTCGCTCACGCCGCCGAGGTCGACCAGGCCCTGCCACGCCGTCAGCCCGACGACCGGCAGCGCCGACGCCTCGACGTGCGAGAGCGACTCCGGCTTGCGTGCCAGGTGCAGGGCCGGCGCCGAGACGACCTCGGCGTAGGCGCTCGCGGCCCGGGGGAACAGCGGCATCCCGAACACCTCGTCGCCGGGCCGGAAGCGCCACGTCTGCGGCGCCTCCTCGACCACACCGCTGATGTCCCAGCCGAGGACGAACGGTGGCCTGCCGAGCAGCGGGAACTCGCCGGCGCGCAGGCGTGCCTCCAGCGGGTTCAGCCCGATCGCCTTGACGCGGACGAGCACCTCGGTCGGAAGGGGGTGGGGCTCGGGCGCGTCCACGATGCTGAGCACCTCGGGACCGCCGAGCGTCTGCTGGGTGATGACTCGCATGACTCTCCTGGTTCTGGTGGGAGCACCCAAGCTAGGTCTCCCACAGGAACCAGCGGGTGCCTGCGAGGCGGGTACCTTGGGCGCCATGAGCGGTTTCGGTCCCGGTGACCTCTTCCTCGCCGACTGCCCGGCGCGTCTGGCCGTCGAGCTCATCGCCGACAAGTGGACGGTGGTCGTGCTCGCCGGTCTCAGCGAGGGCCCGGTGCGCCACGGCGAGCTGATCAAGCTGATCGGCGGCATCTCCCGCAAGATGCTCACCCAGACTCTCCGGCGGCTGGAGACGCACGGGCTCATCCGCCGCCACGCCTACGCCGAGGTCCCGCCCCGTGTCGAGTACGAGCTGACCCCGCTCGGGGCGACGCTGACCGAACCGATCCAGGCGCTCACCGAGTGGGCGAGGGCGCACGGCGACGCGGTGCTCGACGCGCTCGACGCCCATGCCGAGCCGGTCGCTGCTGCCGAATAGCGGCCCGGCACGGGTTGAGCCCCGGTGGCCGCCAGGAGCGCGGTCGGGTGAACGGCGAGGGACCGCGGACGGCCTCCGAAACGCGCTCGCGGCCGAGGGCGATCGGCCTCACCTCCCCCGCCGTGCAGCGGCAACCGGGCATGGAACAACCGGACTTCGGGGCCGCTGTTCGCGGACATGCGGGTCGAGGAGCGGGCATGCGTACCAGTCGGTGAACCGCTCCAGCCGAAGGTCGACGCGGAGATCGCGTTCGTATGGGGCGCGCTCCAGCCCCCCGCCGCGTGGTCTCTTCTCGTCACGCTCACCCGCGGCGGTGGATTCCCTCGGTCGGCGGTGCGAGCGGCCGGCTGCCCCGTCCGGGGCCCCGGACCACCCCGTTGTTCCGCTCGGTTCCATGGGCCCCGACGTGACTGCTCCGGGAAGCCCCCCGAGGCCCGCCGCCAGGGCCTTCGCGGAGTTCCGTCGACGACCCGCCCCCGCTCCTTCCCGGCGGCGCTACTCGGTCCGCGCCCGCCGGGGTCGCGGCCCCCGCCCGTCCGGGGCGAACCGGGCAGAAAACGGACTGCGCCCGTGATACTTAATCGGTTTACCAAGCGGGAAGAGGGGCACGGCAGAAGGTACGGTCCTTTCCATGACGCATGGGGTTCTCGGACACGGGCGGGAGTGGCGGCGTCGGGACGGGCCCGCGAGGCGGGTCAGTCCGGTGGCTGTGTGCCCGTAGCGCCATGCCATGGGCGCTCCGCGGTGGAGGGCCGCGCCATCGGCCTCCCGCGAGTTCCTTCGAGCAGCGTCTGTTCTCCCCTCCCCCACTCCTCGGGCCCCGCTTCTGCGGCGCCCGGAGCAGTCCGACAGGTGGACCATGCACATAGCCCTCTCCCCCCAGGTGCGACCGGCCGACCCCCGCGCGGGGATGGCCTCGGCCCGGCGGCAGCGGCTCTTCACCGGCCGGGTGGCCGAGTTGCAGTTGCTGCGGGACTCGTTGCTCGGGACGTCGCCGGACTGCCGAGTGCTGTGGTTGCACGGGATGGCGGGTGTCGGCAAGAGCACGCTGCTGCGCCTCTTCGTCGCAGAGGCGCGGGAGGCGGGCAAGGCGGTGCGCCTCGTGGACATGCGCAGTACGGCGCCGACGCCGAAAGGTTTCCTCAGCGCGCTGCGGGCGCCCGGCGGGCCGGAGGACCCCGAACTGCTCGTCATCGACTCGGCGGAACTGCTCGGCCCGCTGGAGGCGTGGCTCCGGGACGTCTACCTGCCCGGACTGCCCGCCGGGCGCCCGGTCCTGGTCGGCGCCCGGCGGCCGCCCTCGGCCGAGTGGCGCACCGATCCGCAGTGGTGGGAAGTGCTCCACACGGCCGTACTCGGCCCGATGAGCGACGACGAAGCGGAAACACTCCTGCGTGACCGATGTGTGCCCGAAGCGTCCGTTCCCCCGCTGATACGGGCGGCGTACGGGCTTCCCCTGGCGCTCGCGCTCTTCGCCGAGGCCCGCCAGCAGGCCGAGGCCGACGGCACCGGACCGAGCGGCCCGCTGGAGGAGTCGCCCGAGCTGGTGGGCGAACTGCTGCGCCTGCTGCTGCGCGAGAGCCCGACTCCTGCCAGAAGCGACGCCCTCGCGGTGCTGGCCCTGGCGCGGGTCACGACCGAGGAACTCATCCGGCACACCTTGAACGTGCCGGTGGCGGAGGCTCACGCGCTCGGGGACTGGCTGCGCGGCCTTTCCTTCGTGCAGAGCACCGCGGAGGGGCTGCTGCCGCACCCGCTCGTGCGCCGGACACTGCTCGCCGACCTGCGCTGGCGGGGCCTGGAGAGGTACGAGCGCCTGTACCGGGCTCTGCACACGCATCTGACGGAACGGCTGACGCAGCGCACCGGCGGACGCTGGGCACTCGGGGCGGGCCTGACCCACCTGGGCAGCCTCAGCCGTGCGGTGCGCGAAGCCGTGGACTGGGAGGGGTCCGACCGGCTTCACCTGCGCTCGGCCCGCCCCGAGGACAAGGACGCGGTCCTCCGTGCCCTCGGCACCGAACACGGCGCGGCGGCGGCCGCCACGGCACGCGCCTGGTGGGAACGCCAGCCGTCCGCGTTCTCGATCGCCGAGGAGGGCGGAGCCCTCGCCGCCGTCCTCTGCGCCCCCTGGCTGGAGCCGGGGGCGACGGGGCTGCCCGAGGACCCGGTCGCGGAGGCGGCGCTTGCCCGTACGCGGGAACAGGCGCCGCTGCGACGCGGCGAGCGAATACTCCTCGCCCGGTGGAGCACCGGCTCCCCGGCAGCGACGGCTTTCGCGCTGACCACGTTGTGGGCCACGGTGCCGCGCCTCGCGGTGAGCTGGACGTGCGTCCCCCTGAGGCAGTCCGGGTTGTCCACGCTCCTCGGCCTGTACGGGCAGCGGGCCGAGGAGCCGGTGACCGACCGGCAGGGCGAGGTGGTACTTCCGTACGTGCGGGACTGGCGCGGCACGGGCTTCGCCGCGTGGGCGGAGAGCTTGTGCGAGCGGCTGCTCACCGACGACCCCACGGCGCTTAACGCCCCGTCGAGCGGCCCCGCGCAGGAGGACATGGCCTGGCCGGTCTTCGTCGAAGCCGTCAAGGACGCCTACCGCAACGCGCAGGACCTGCGGCTGCTCGCCGACAGCCCGCTGCTGGCGACCCGTCTGGTGCCGCCGGGAGGAGAGGCGGTGGCGCTGCGCGAGGTGCTCGTCCAGACCGTGCGACGGCTGTCCGAGTACGCGGGGCAGCCACAACTCGGCGAAGTCCTGGAGATCACGTATCTGGGCGAGCGGCGCAGCCAGCGGGCGGCGGCCAGCCGCGCGCGGCTCTCCTTCAGCACCTACCGACGCCGCCACGCGGAGGCACTGGCGAAGGCCGCGGAACTCCTGCGCGAGCGGATGCTGTACGGAGTCGAGGTCCGGTGAACCGACCGTTGGACCACGGACGCCGGGCCCCCCCGCCCCGGCGTGCGGCCCGGCAGGGACGGCGCGGAAGGCGCGGAAGGCGCGGAAGGCGCGGCCGGGAATGATGGTGCAAGGCGGTCCGGCACGGAAGCAGGCGGCCGGCCATCGGTAACTGGAAGCATCGTTGACTTGGGGACGAACGTTGAGCGATACAGAACAGGACGACTCGAAACGTCGGCAGCGGGCACGCTTCGTCGACGCGCTGACCAAGACCGCCCAGCAACCGGGGGACCGCTCCCGGGTGGGCACGAAGGTCGCGGGGGCGACGGCCGTGCTCGCGCTCGCCGCCGGAGCCACGATGGGCCTCGGGGCCTGGCGCAGCTACCAGTCCGACCAGGACGCGAAGGAGAAGGTGGCTCTTGAGGAGGCCGCCCAGCAGCGGCGGATCGTCCCCACCTCGCCCTCCGCGCCGGCCTCGCCGAGCGAGAAGCCCAAGGAGACGGCGAAGCCCGCCGATCCTCCGGCGCGCGGGAGCGATGCCGCGGTGGTCGCGGCGCCGCCGCGCGAGGCTTCGCCCTCGCCTTCGTCCTCGCCCTCGCCGAAGGCCGAGAAGAAGGCGGCCGGTACGGTCAACAAGCTGCTGGCGGCGGGGCACTCCCGCGTGCTGCTCAAGAACGCGAAGAGCGGCATGTGCGCCGACGTCAGCGGCTACGGCAAGGGCAAGGTCAACTCCCGCATCATGCAGTACTACTGCGATGGGAGTGCCAAGGACAACCAGGTGTGGAGCATGGTCGTGCGGCGCGCTGGCGAGGGGCCGGGCGGTGCCGACCTCGTGTCCTTCATCAACGTCAAGGACGATCTGTGCATCGACCTGCCCGGCTACAAGGGCCTCTCCCCCGCCTCTGCCCTCGTCGAGGGGGTCTGCAACACCGCGACCCCCGACAACCAGGAGTGGTGGCTCGACCCGGTGGGTGATGGCACGGTGCGCATCCGCAATCTGGCGAGCGACAACCTGTGCATGGAGGTCAAGGACGATTCCACGAAACGCGCGGCCCAGCTCCAGCTCGACAAATGCGGTACGGACGCCGACAGCCGCTGGACCGTGGTGAGTTGAGGGCGGGCAAGGCGGACTGAACGGCGCCGGCTCTCCGTAGGGGCCCGGCCGGGGAGTTCCCGGCCGGGCCCTCGCACGTCCTGTGCCGGACGGGCCGTGCTCACCTCCCCCGAGGACCTGGCGTCAGGGTGTCCAGCGGGAAGCCGGACCCGCCCGTCAGCTCCGCACAGCGGTCGGCGCTCAAGCGGCCCGCGAGACCCCCGAGACTCTGCCACGCCCGCTGCGCCAGGAGGCGGTGCTCGCTCTGCTCCTGCCGCAGGCGGCGCAGTTCCTCCATGACGGCGTCGAGGACACGCACGGCTTCCCCGTGCCTGTCGACGGCTCGCCGGTGGTCCTCCCGGACCTCGTGGAGAGCGAGCCGACCGGACGCGGTGATCTCCTCGGCGGCCCGCAGCTCGGCCTCCAGGCTCTCCAGCCTCGCGGTGCGACGGACGACCTCCTCGCGGCTCGCCCGCAGCGCGCCTTCGCTGCCGCCCAACGCGCGCAACGCCTCACGCTGGGCCTGCTCGGCAGCGTGCAGGGCGTCGACGGCG
The DNA here is from genome assembly GCF_000719475.1 of Streptomyces sp. NRRL F-5630. Taxonomy (GTDB): domain Bacteria; phylum Actinomycetota; class Actinomycetes; order Streptomycetales; family Streptomycetaceae; genus Streptomyces. The sequence goes on from NZ_JOGO01000070.1 coordinate 17,313, forward strand.
GCGTCCGGCGCGGGGGGGCCGTCCGGTGCGGGGGCGGCGGCCGCACGCGCCCGGAGGACCCGCTCGTCCGCCGCGCGGAGCACGTTCTCGGCCTCCCTCACTTCGGCCTCACCCGTGGTGACGGCCCGCAGAGCCCCGGTGAGTCGCTCCTCGGCCTCCCCTCGCCGGGCGCGTGCGCCGTTCTCGGCGGACAGGGCTTCCTCGTGCGAGGTGCGCGCCTCCTCCACACGGCGGTTCAGCCGCTCGCTCTCGTGCGCGGTCCGGGCGGCGTTCGCGCGCAAGGCGTCGAGGCGGGCCTCCAGAGGCTGCTGCTCCGCCAGGGCCGTGGCCTCGGCCGCGGTCTCGGCGGTGTAGGTGTTGCCGGCCGTGCGCAGTTCCTCCCATCCCGCCCTCGTCGTAGCGGTCACGTCCGAGAGCGAACCGTCGGCCTCGATCGGCCAGAAACGCAGCCCGGTGGCACCGCGCACGGCGAGTTCCACCCGCCGGCCGGCGATCTCCGCCACCCGGATGCCCACGTAGAGGGCCCTGCCGAGAACGGAACCGTCCGGGTCCTCGCCGACATCCACCCACAGCTGCGCGCCGTCCGGCTCCGGTGCGAGACCGGAGGCGAGCACGCGTGGCAGCTCGGTGACCGGCTCACGCGTCCAGGCGCGGGAGCCGCCCGCGTCGCGCCGTGGGACGGCCACGGCGTCGTCCGGGGCCGTCGCGGGCGCGGGGCGCTGCTGTCGCAGCAGGACGTCCATGTCGTACGCCCAGGGCTGCGAGGGTTCGGTGACGACCCCGTAGCCGAGCAGGTCGCGTTCGCCCGCGCGCACGGTGGCGCTGCCGGTCACGTAGCGGACGCCCCGCGGGCCGGTGACGGTGACGACGACGTCGGCGTGCGCGAGGTGGGTGTAGGTGTCCCCCTCCGAGGCGGTGCCGGTCTTGACCCGGTACTGGCCGCCGGTGGTGACGTTGCTGTCGGTGCTGCGGGTGACGGGCTGCCGCGAGAGCAGAGGCTGGCTGCCCCCGGGCACGTGCTTGTTGCCGCGATCGGCGCTGAGCGCGAAGCGCTGGCCCAGTTCGAGGCCCTGGCTGCTGCTCTCGGTGCTCACGTCGACCCTCGTGCGAGCCCTGGCGCTGTCCGCGGCGACGTCCGAAGCGCCCGGTGTGAAGGGGCGCGGGTCGTAGACCTCCACCTGGAGCGCGACGTGCGAGCTGTTGCCGCTCACGAGGGGCCAGCTGCCGGGCATCCGGGGATGGAGGCCGGCCGCCGTGCCGGGTGCGGTGAGCGCCGCGCCGCGTCCGGCGTGGGCGATTTCGGTGAGGCGCGCGTTGGCCGTGTCCGGGTTGCTGTCGGCCGTCAGGCCCCAGTGCCCCTCGACGCCCGGCGCGACGGCGCGGATCGCCTCGGCCAGCTCGGGGAAGGCGTTGAAGTGGCTGAGCGGGGTGGTCCCGGTGGGCACGAACCGCGGATGGGCCCGCAGGGCGCGCGACGCCTCCGCGCTCGCCGGCGCCAGGCGCGGGTCCTCCTCGCTCACGCGGGGGCGGAGCGGGGTCCACTCGGCGCCGGCCGGTGCCGCTCCTTCCCCGGCGGGGAGGGCGCGGGTGTCGGCCGCGGCGAAGCGGAGCGCCACGTCGGCCGGGACGGTGGCCTCCTGGGCGGGCACCCCGCGCAGGAAGCCGTCCAGGGCGGCTTGGAGGACGGGTCGCTCGCCGCGATGTGCCACCGCGGTCAGTCCCCGGCCGAGCAGGCCGCCCAGCAGTTCGAAGACGTCCGTGGGGATGAGGGCGGTGCGTACCGAAGCGGTGAGGCGGTAACCGACGCGGTCGAAGTCCGCGACGCTGTCGGTGCGCTGCCAGAAGCGCTCGTCGGCGGTGCGGTCGGAGCGCCGGGTCAGCGCGTGGGTGCGGCTCGCCGAAGGCAGGGCCGACCAGCGGTCGATGTAGCGGGAATGCCCGCGCGGAGCGCGCAGCCCGAGGTCGAGCAGGCCGGTGACGACGCGCGAGACGGTGTCGCTCTCGATCCTGTTCTCCGGCGCGTGCGTGGACTGCTGCTCGACACCTGCCTTCTCCATGCCGGGACGTCCCCGGACACCGCGCAGGGCGGGCGTCTGGGCCTCGGTCTCGGCGTTCAGGGTCAGCTCGACCAGGCGGGCGTCGGCCCGTGCCCCGTAGCGGAACCACAGGCTGACGGAGCCGCGCGCCACGAGGGCACGCAGCCCCGGCGGGGCGGTGAGGTCCGCGATGCGGGAGGCGACGCCCGGCAGGTGCGCGATGTGGCCGGGCCGGGTGACGCCCGGAGCCACGCGCTCCACCAGTCGCGCCGCTTCCCGTCCCAGACGGTCGCGGTCCAGCCCGCGGGTGATCGCGCCGTCCAAGGGGGTGACGGCGAGGACGGCGCCGAAGCCGGGGGTCCGGGTGCGGGCGAAGTCGTCGGGCAGCGGGACGGTCGTTTCCGGGACGGCCGGCATCTCGATGCCGTCGACGCCGGTGAACCAGCGCGCCTCGCGCACCAGTTGCGTCGGGGAGAGCCGGAACTGGACGGCGCGCGGCAGGTCGATGGCGAGCGTGATGTCCTGCGCGCTGCCGATCCCGACGGCGTTGCCCACGACGTTGGCCGTGCCGCGCCGGATGGTGAGCAGCAGGGTGAGGTCCGTCGTGACGAGGTGCTGTCCCGCTCCTTCCGTGCCGCCGCGTGTGGTGGCGCTGGTGGCGGCGATGTCGTCGAAGTGCTCGTTCCGGTGTGTGCGGGAGACGGTGCCCGCCACGTTGCCCTGGATGATCCGGGCCACCGTGCCCTGCGGCGTCGGGCGGGGGGCGCTGCGCAGGGCGGTCAGTTCGGCGTTGCCGGTGACGGCGCTGCTCCGGGTGCGACGTGTGGCGGCGAGGTCCGTCGCGTTGACGTCGCTCTGGCCCGAGACGGCGAACGCGCTCCGCACCGTGGGGCGGTGCAGGTAGCCCTCCACGTCCACGGCGAGGTGGCGGTCGGCGCCGAGCCCCGCCAGGACGATTCCCTCCGCGGTGTAGACGCCGTTGAGGATCTGGTGGGCGCGCGCGAGGAGGCTCGCCACGCGGAGCTGCTGGTAGGCGCTCTCGTTGGCGAAGGCGCCCCGGTCGCGCGGGTCCTCACCGACGAGGTGGGCGCCGACCGAGGAGACGCCCGGCAGGGCGGCGGCGCCGCGGGAGAAGGCCGCCGTCACGCGGCCGAGGACGCCGGGGTCGGGCCGTCCCGGGTAGGTGCCGGCGGCGATGAGGCGCAGTGCCTCCTGGATCGCTTCGGAGGCCCGGAAGACGTCGGCGGTGGCGTCGTCGGGCAGCCTGGTGACGCCGGGCAGCGGGTTGCCCTCGGCGTCGACGAGGCCGAGCCGGTGGCGATCGTTGTCCTGCCCCGGACCGGTGCGTGGTGCCCGGATCGTGTACGCGGGGGTCTCCGGCACCTCGCGCGGTGCCGCGGGAGCCTCCGCGCCGGTCCCGGTCGCCGGGGCCCGGTCGCGGTCCGGTTCCGTGCGGGGGTGCGTGACGGCGAGGCGGACGGTCGCGGGCGCGGTGCCGGGCGGGGCGTGGACCGGTGCGGGAACCTCGGTCACCTCGGCGCTGCCGGTGGACTCTTCCTCGGTGCGCGCCTCCTCGGCCTCTGCCGCGCCGGTGGCGGCGGTGCGCGGGGGGAGCGTCCTCAGCGGGGCGGTCTCCGTGCCCGGCGGGACGTCGATGCCCGGCACGTCCTCCTCCGCACCCGGGGCGGCGGCGATCCGCTCCAGGGGCGCGGCCGGCGGCGCGGGAGTCTCGGCGAACCGGGCGACGGGCTCCGGCGACGTGCCCTCGTAGAGGTCGAGCGCCACGCGGGCGGGTACGGAGAAGAGCTCCGTACCGTCGCTGGGGTTGCCCACCGCTTGCTCGGTCGCGACGGCGGAGCCGCTGGACGAGGCATGGGCCCACGTCCGGTTCAGGACGCTGTCGCCGCCGTAGTCCACGGACCAGTCGCCGGCCGGCTGGCGGGGGCCCCCACCGAATCCCGCGCCACCGCCGAGCTGGGCGGAGCGCTCCCGGGTGCCACGCGCCTCGTGCGAGCCGGTGGCGGTCGTACCGATCCCCGGCAGCCGCCGCTCGTGACGGGCTGCGGGCACCTCCGTGCCCCCGGCGCGCGGCACCCGGTCCCGGGTGACGTGCAGCCGCAGTTCGGCGCGGGTGGTGCCGGCCGTCGTGGGCAGTTCGAGCCACAGCGGCCGCCCGCCTTCGACGGCGTCCGGCAGGGCCGCGGCGCGGCCGATGCTTGAACGCAGTTGCTCGAAGCGCTGGAGGTTGGCCAGCTGGGCACGCGCGCGCCTCTCCTGGAGCCGCCCCTCCCACACCTGGTGTTCGAGCGGCGGCAGGTAGTGCAGCTCCCGCAGCCGCGCCTCGGCACGGTCGAAGATCTCGTCCACGCCGTCGAGGGCGAGCGGCACGGCCGTGTAGCCGATGGCGGCGAGGGCGTCGAGGTGGTCCGGCAGGACGCGGGCCTCCTCGTCCGTGGGCGGGACTCCCTCGGCGGTGTCCTCCGGCAGCAGCCGGAGCTGGACGCTCTCCGCGCCGCGTTCGACATGGACGGGGCCCTGCGTCCCGCCACCGGCGCGCAGGAGGGTGAACTCGTAGGTGACGGCGGCCGGGGTCAGCAACTGTCCGCTGGACGCCGTGAGCCCGTGCATCAGTCCGGCCTTGGACGTCGTGGTGAGCGTGTCCCCCGACTGCCAGGACCCGAGGAACTTGGCGTACACCCGGCCGCCCCAGCGGCTGGCCGCGCCGGGATGACCGGGCGCCGTGCTGCCGGTGAAACTGGGGGCCACGTTGAGGGAGAGCCCCGCGCCGCTGACCGCGCGCGCCGTGCGGTCGGTGCCGGTGCTGTGCGTGAAGCGGATTTCGAGCGACTTGTCTCCCTCGGCCGTCTGAGCGGTGGGCTCGCCGGGGGTGACGACGGCACGCACGCGGAGGAGGCCCAGGGCCGTTCCCTGGTCGTCGGTGAGGAGGGGGGACATGACGCCGCGGTCGCGCTGAAGGTGCAGCGAGCCCCGGTTCAGCTGCTCGTTGAGGAAGCCCTCCAGCGCCTGGCGTGATCCCTCGCCGAGGTCGCGCAGCCCGGGGAACTGCGGATGGTCGATCACCTGCGCGGGGAGCAGGTCGGTGTCCAGGACGTCGTCGATCCCCCACAGCGGGAAGGTGTCGAGCCCGGCGGCGCGCGGCAGCGGCGCCGCTGTCCCCTCCGCGCCGATCCGGTTCCCCGGGAACCACAGGTGCATGGGGCCGTGGACGCGCTCCGGGCCCCACCCTTCGGGGCTGTCCGCGTCGGCGGCGTCCACGCGGACCTGCCAGACGCCGTCGAAGCGCACGGCGCCGGCGTCGTCGCCCGCCCGCTGGAGGACCTTGACCGAAAGGCTCTCGCTGAGGCCGACGTTGAGCGTGCGCTGACGCACGGTCACGCTGGGCGTCAGCGTGACGGCGACCCAGCGCACCGGGCCCGCGGGCGGCTGGGGCAGCGCGAAGTAGGGCAGCGAGAAAGTGCGCGAGGTGCCGGAGCCCTGCGTCGAGGTGAGGGCCTGGATACCCTCGTTCTGCCGTTCCAGGCGGCGGGTGCGCGGCAGGTTCCGGGTGATGCCGGTCCGCAGGTCGGGGCGTGGCGCGGTGAGGCGCAGCCGTACGTCCACCGTGTGGGTGACGTCCCCCACGCGCACCGTGATGCGGTGACCCCGGCGGCCACGGACCCGGGGGAGGTTCTCGGCGATCTCGGCGGAGCCCAGCGTCTCGTTCAGGTGGGCGCGCACCGCCACCCGCGTGTCGCCGTCCTCGATCGGCAGCGCGGCCTCGATCTGGCCGCGCAGACCGTTCAGCACGTCATCGGAGGGAAGCTCCCAGGCCACGAAGCCCACCGAGCCGTCGTGACGTGCGCCGTATGCCTGGATGTACGGCGAGAAGGCGGGCAGCGTTCCGGCGGGCTCGGTGGTCTCCGTCGTGACAGGCGGCTCGGTCACCTCCGTGGTGACGCGCGGCTCCGTCGTCTCCGTCGTCGCGGGCGGCTCCGTCGTCTTCGTCGTGGCGGCCTCGTGGCGAGGCCCGCTACGGGTTTCCGTCTCCTCCGCGGCGGCTTCCTCGCGCGGGGGAACGTGGGTCCCCGCGGTCGTGGTCTCCCCCGCCGTACGAGAAGTCCCGGCCTCTGTGGAAGGCGCCTTCTCCTTTGCCCGCGCCGTCGTCCCGGTCTCCGGCGCCGTGTCGGCCGGGGCGGGAGCCTCCTCGGTGCGGCCGACGAGCGGGCCGGTGCCCGTGGCGGGGGCGGCCTCCTCCGGGCGCGGGGCGGGGGCTGTGTCGGCCGGGGGCCGCGGTGCGGCCACGGGCCGGGTCTCGATCCCGAAGAAGGTCTCGGGGACCGTCGGCGCGGGGGCGGGCGTCGCAGGTGCGAGCGTCGCCGGGGCGGGGCGCACGGCGGGCGCGGGCGGCGTGGCCCGGACCGCGTCGCGGGCAGCGCCCGCGCGTTCCGTGGCGGCCCACGGGGAGGTGTGCGGGGCGGGGTCCGGGGTGTGCAACAGCACGACTTCGCGTCCCTCGCGCGGGCCCGCCGTCCAGGTGCGGCCGTCCGGCAGCAGCACGACGACGCGCAGTCCGAGCACGGGCCCGGCGACCGCGAGAGCGAGCCACTCGGAGGCGGTCGCGCCGGTACCCGACCGCAACCCGGCCACGAGAGCGTCCGGCTCGGCGTCGGGGAGCAGCGGGACGCCGGGGCGGGGGCCCTCCGCGGGCAGCGCGAGCGTACGCCGCGCCTCGGGCAGCGCGAGCTCCGCGGCGAGCTCCTGCGCGAGGCGTTCCCGCAACTCGGCCGGGGTGACGGGCCGTTCGCCTCGCGCGAGCGCCGAAGTCTCGGCCGGAGCGACGGCGGTCAGCAGGTGCGTCATCGTGTCGCCGGTCGGCAGGATGTGCACGGGCGTCAGGCCGCGCTCCTCCAGATAGGCGTCCGGCGTCACGCGCGCCGGGGCCTCTCGCACCGGGGCGGGGGCCTCGCCCTCCCGCACGGGGGCAGAGGACTCCTCCTCCCGCACCGGGGCAGAGGACTCCTCCTCCCGCACGGGGGCGGGGGGCTCCTCCATCGTCGCGGGTGCGCCGGTGACCGGTTCCGACGCGGGACGCGCTCCGTCCCGTCGTGTCGTCTCCGTCCCGGTGACGGTGCCCTCTTCCGGGGCGGGAGATGTCGTCGCCGACTCGTGCTCCTCGACCCGGCGGCTCATCTCCTCGTACATGCGCACGATGTCGGCGACGCGACCGCCGCCCGCGGGTGCCTCACGGGTCGGGGGCGTGGGCGGGGCCAGCAGCGCTTCTTCCGACGGGTGGGCGCTCGGGTCTCCGGGGGCCGGGGGTGCCTGCCGGACGCCGTAGTCCTGGGCCGGTGCGGGCAGGCGCAGCGTGCCGCTGCCCGCGGCCTCCAGCACCGTGCGCAGTGTCCCGGCGTGCACCGGGCCGGGCTCGGCGCCGGACTGCGACGCCACGGCATGGGTGAGGACCTCGAGGTCCCGCCAGCCGAGCGGGCCGGCCCCCTGCGCCAGGCGCAGCCTCTCCAGCGCGCCGAAGCCGGTGAGGAGGGCCAGGAACTCGTACTGGCGCTCCGGGCGCGTGTCGATGTCGAAGCCGTGGACGAGACGCAGCGCGCGGACCCAGCGCAGGACGCGCGTGGTGCGCCGGGCCGTGTCCGCCGGTAGCCCGGCGAGGTCGGCGAACGCGTCCAGCCGCCGGCTGTCCGGCTCGGGCAGGAACTGGTACCACGAGTACCGCGGCCGGGCCGGGTCGTCGGTCTTGACGACCCGCGGCGGATAACCGTCGCGCGCCTCCTCGATGGCGACGGCGGCGTCCGAGGCGAGCACGGGGTGGCCGGTCCGGTTGGCGACCTCCTGGGCCGCCGCCGGGCGCGCGAGCGGGTCGGCGCCCGGTCGCACCATGGCGATCTCGCACCACAGGAGCCACAGCGGTACGTCCGGGGCGAGCCGTCGCACGCTGGGCCGCCGAGCGAGCACACCACCGAGTTCGCGCGCCGGGACGGCGTGGTTGGCGCCGGTGCTGCGGCGGGGCAGGACGACACGACCGCGTTCGCCGTGGCCGATGGACACGTAGGAACCGGCGAGGCCGCGCGGCAGCAGGAGCAGCGGGCCCGAGGCGCCGCGGGTGAGACCGGGGATCGGCTCCAGGTCGTCGTAGTAGTAGAGCATCTCGGAGACCTGGCGCAGCGCCTCGTCGCGGCGGGCGACATCGGCCTCGTCGAGGTGCGCGCGCCCGGTCAGTTCCCGCCCGTCCGCCGTGAGGATCGGGTACGAGGACACGTCCTCGTCGGAGAACGTCGTGCCGTCGGCGGCCTGGATGGTCGCCCCGGGCGGGGGGACGAGGCCGGGGTCGGCGGGGACCCAGAGGCCCACGGGGACCCTTTCGCCGTCCGCGACGGGCGGGAAGGCGAAGGCCCGGCGCCCGTCGGCGACGGGCTGGAGCCGGAAGGGGCGGGTGACGCCCCACGCGCGCGTCGCGGCCGCGTCCGCGACGAGCCGGGTCAGCACCTCCGAGGTGTCGCCGGGACGGGGCCCGACGCCCACCACGACGGCGGCGTTCGGATCGCGCCGCGGGTCGGCGCCGACGAGTGCGGCGAACTCGGCCTCGTCGAGCGGGACCAGGTCGCCGTTCGCGAGGGCGACCAGGACCTCTCCGCTCTCCCCGTCGCGCTCGGCGACGGCCACGTGCGGGCGGGTTCCGCTCCAGGGGCCGGGAGTGACGTACAGGCGGTTGTCGTCCCCCGGGGCGAGGACACTGTCCGCGTCGAGGACGAGCCCCGCGTGGCCGGTGAAGTTGCGGCCGAGGAAGGTGCCGGAGGCGTCGGTGAGCACCGACGCGGGCCCGAAGGCGCCCATCCTTCCCACGCGGTAGGCGACGAGGGAGGGCAGATCGCCCGCCCAGCCCGCGCGCGAGGCGCTGGAGACGGTCTGCAAGGCCTCCATGCGCTGCTGCGGGCCGACCTGTCGCCTCGGGTGCACCCGCAGGAGACGCCGCACGACCGTGTCGAAGTCGAACGCGGTCCCGGTCAGACGCGGGGTGGCCTGGTGGGCGCCGACGAGTGTGTGCAGGGCGGCGTAGAGGCTCCCGAACTGACCGGTGCGCTCGATGCCTTCGCCGAAGGCGCGCCGCAGTACTCCGGCCATCCTGGGGTCGATGGCGGTCCGGGCGGCGGAGCCGCTCCCGGCCGGCGGGGCGAGATGCCACGCCGTGCTGTCGGTAGCGCCGTGCGGCACGAGGGGATGGGGAGCGGCCGTGGGGGGTTCGGGGACCGGCACCGGCGACGCGGCCTCCTCCACGCGGCCCCAGAAGGCGCGGAAGGCGCTGAGGACGAGTGGGTTGTCGAGGCCGCCGCGTGCGGCGGGGCGTCCGGGACCGTAGAGGCGCTGGAGCAGGGGCAGCAGGGCGGGGTCGTGTTCCTCGACCCAGTCGGCACCGTTGTTGCGGCGGGAGCCGGAGAGTTCGTCGATCCCGGCGTTCGCGGCGTGGTAGGCGGTGGTGAGCTGGGCGAAGTACTCGTGCGGGTCCGAGGACGAGTAGTTGGGGAAAGCACCATCGGGCCAGTGGACGCTCTCACCGGCCGCCTGAGCGGCGCGCTTGGCGTTGAAGACGTCCTCGATCCACTGCCGGTCGGCCGGGTCGAGCACGGACTCGACGGCGTGGGCCCACTCGTGGCGTGCGCTGGAGTAACCGTCCGCGTAGGTACCCGCACCGTGGACCGTGGCCGGTTCCCCGAGCAGGTTCTCCTCCGGCACCCCCGCACGCCCGCGGGCGAAGCCGCCGCGTGCCGTGCTCAGCGAGCGGCCGTCGGCACCGCGCAGGCCACGGAAAGCGTCCACGTCGGTGAAGGGGACGTCGCGGGGTACGACGAGCAGGTGACGGCCCGTGGTGAGCAGCGCCTCGGCCACATCGGCGTCCGCGATCATCTCCCCGACCAGACGCTGCGCCTCCTCCCGCGCCTCCTGCGGGTCGTGGACACCATCGGGCACCACGACGAGCCACTCGGCGGCCAGTTCCCGGAAGTCGGCGTCGCCCAGCGTCTCACGCATCGCCCGCACAAGCCCGGGATCGGCGACGAGCCGGGCCCGTTCGCCCGGCGTGAGCGCAGCGAGCCGCGCCGAACGCTCCCGCGCACTCAGGCCGGGCAGGTCGTCGGCCAGTGCGGCGAGATCCGGAGGCAGTTCTGTCCCGGCCACCGGCGCGGAGGCCGGCGCGAGCCCCGAGCGCGATGTCTCGCTCGCGGGGGCCGGGCGGGGCCGCTCGAGCACCGGTGCCGGGGGCGCGGGGTAGGCCGCGTAGCCGACCAGCGGCAAACCGCGCACCGCACGCGCCTGGTTGTAGGTTTCCAGCGCCACCCCGGCCAAGGTGTCCGACTGCTCGAGAACATCGTCATCACGCGAGTCGACAGGCGCGTACGAGCGCACCTCCACCCGCACGACCGCCGGCACGATCCGCGGACGCCCCCATGCGTCCGGGTTGCTGTCGAGAGCATCGAAGTTCGAGCGGACCACGTGCGACTCGTACTGGCTCACAGAGCGTGCGGGACTCTCCCGGAGGAGATTGTCCACGTACTCGCCGAGCGTGGGCGGCTGGCCGGTACCGGCGTCGCGCAAGCGCTGCGCCAGCGGATCACCGTCATAGCCCAGGGCGGCGGCCATCTCCCGCGCCAGGATGTCGGCCTGGTGCTCAAGGAAGGCGCGGGGTGCGGGGCCGAGGGAGGCACGGACCGCGGCGAGCGACTCGCGCGAGGTCGCCGCCGCCCAGTCCTTGGGATAGTTCGTCCTGGGCTGACGGCCCCGGAAGGCCGAGGCCACCTGGGCATGGCCCAGGGTGAGGGCTCCGATGAGGTCCGGAAGGTCGGACGCGGTGGCCACCGCCGCCCACGCGGGATACGTCCGAAGCCACTCGGTGAACCGAGTACCCGCCGCCTCACCCACGAGGAGAGCCTGGCGTCCGTCCTGATGCGCGGCCGTCAGAGCAGGTCCGGCGGCCGGACGCATACGGCCCAGCACATGCCGCAACAAGGCGGGATAACCCGCCACCGGCACCGCCACGGTGTGATGCACCAAAATCGGGGTGGACGGGTCGTGCTCCTGAAGCCACAACTCCTCCGCGTCCAAGTCCACGGTGTAACCGTGCGAGGACGGGAAGAGCGCCCGGAAACGCGCGTTACGAGGCGCGTGCGCGATGCGGTGCAACGCGTCCAGGAACGCCGTCGCCACCGCCTGCGGCTCCGCACGTCCATCGTCCTGCCCACCCGACAGGGCACGAGCCGGACGCGAAACGATCTCCAGAACGGCATGCTCACCCACGTGATCGATGGTGATATCGAGCAAGCCGTCCACACTCACCAACGTGCCGAGCGTGCGGTCATCCACATCACGCGGCACCACCACCCGCATCAGGTGAACCTCAGCCTCAAAACCCCGACCCGGAGCGAAACCCGAAACCTGGACAGGGTATTGCGGCACCGGCAACAGCGGCCAGGCGCTCCTCCGCCCCAAGTCACGCGGCGAACGCCGACGAGACGATCCCGCCGTACCCGTAGGCTGCGCCGTCCGCTCCTCGATCGCCCTCTCAAGGCGCCCGATCGCCTCGTCGCGGGAACTCCTCCCACTCTTGGTCGCCCGCCAGTCCGCGATCCTGTGCGTCACACGGCCGCGCAGGGCCGCCTCGTCCGGACCGCCCCAGCCTTCTTCGAGGCGCCGCACCGCGCGGTCGACCCGGCGGAGTTCCTCGGAACGACGTGCGCTGCCCGAACGCCCCACCCACTCCCGGATGATCCGGGGCGGCCGGCCGGACGAGGACGACTGTCCAGGTGCCTGCGGCGCAAGCCGCACCGGCTCGTCGGTGACGGCGCCGACGAGCGGCTGCCCGGCGGGCATCTGCCCGTCGGACGTCTGCGCCACCGCGTGCGGAAGGGGCGGTGCGGGGGCCAGGGTCGCTTCCCGCGCGGGGGGAACGGTCCTGGCCGGTGCGGCGTCCGGCTCTCCAACGGGCTCGATGCGCGAGCGATCCGCCGTCTCGACGCGCCCGACACGCGAGCCATCCGCCGCCTCGACCGGCCCGACACGCGAGCCATCCGCCGCCTCGACGGGCTCGGTGCGCGAAGGGCCCCGCGTATCAGCGGGCTCGACGCGCGAGGCATCCGGCTCGTCTTCCGTGGGCGCCTTGTCCGCCGCGTCCGAGGTGTGCCGGGCGAGGCCGGTCGTCACGGGAGCGGTGGCCACCGGCACGACCGTCACGCCGTCGGCAGGCTCGTTGACGTGTTTGTTGACCGGCTCGTCCCTATGCGGGGCGGGCCTCACCACGGCCGGAGCTGCCTCGTCCACGGGCGATGACGGCTTGACCGCCGCAGGGGCCGCGTCATCCAGTGTGCGCGCCGGTTCGCTTCCGGGGCGGGTCGCGGGTTCGGCGGAGTCCGACCGCTGGGTGGTGTGTTCCTCTGGGATGGGCGCCGGGCGAGCGGGGGCTTCCTGAGGAGTCGTGTCGCGCGCGGGATTTCCTTCCCCGCGCCGCTGAGCGTCGGAATCCGCACGATCGGGGGAGGTCGCGGGCAGGCCGGTGCCCCGCGCCCCCGCGTTCTTCTCGTTCGTGGTCACGGGGGACGGTGTGGGAGACGTGTCGTCGGGGGTCCGCGCCCTCCCGATCTCCTCGATGCGCTGGTCGAGGCGCTCACGGAAACGCGCGGCGTCCCCACCCGGGACAAACACCCGCTCCGCCTGCCTCGCCCAACCACCGGCCTCCGCCGACGTCATCCCATTCCGCTCAGCATGACGCCGAACAAGATCACCCCACTGCTCGGGCGTACGACTCGCCACCTGGCCGTCCATCACATGGGCCCGCAACCGGCTCGCCAGGTCGTCCTCGACGCGCCGCCAGGCGTCCCCGTCACGCATCATGCTCGCTTCGCGATACTCCTGGCCGAAACGCGCCGCCTCCCTCGCGTCGAGGCCCTGTCCCCGCGCGTACCGCTCCATCGCCGTGCCCCACTCATCCGGCGTCATCTGGGCGATCCGCTCACGCTGCCCCGCCTCCGTGACGGGCCTTCGCACGGGCTGTGGGGCGTGCGTCTCCTGCGTCCCGGCCGCCGAGGGTTTTCCCGGAACGTGCTCCTCGTACACCTCGTCGCGGGCACGACCGGACACGCCCTGGCCGTCCCGCAAGACACCCTGGTCCCGCAGCATTCCCTCGTAGACCTCGTGCCCGGACGACGGCGCCGACACGCCCTCCTCCTTGGTCGGCTGCGGCGCCGGACGGCCCGTGCCAGGCCGCGCGCTCGTCGGCTCATCCCTCGTCGGAGGCGCCGTGACACCCCCCGCCTCTTCCTGCCGCTTCGCCCCGATCTCCTCGATGCGCTGATCGAAACGCTCACGGAAACGCCCAGCGTCCCCACCCGGAGCGAACGCCCGCTCCGCCTGCCTCGCCCAACCACCGGCCTCCGCCGACGTCATCCCATTCCGCTCAGCATGACGCCGAACAAGGTCACCCCACTGCTCAGGCGTGCCGCTTCGCCCCGATCTCCTCGATGCGCTGATCGAAACGCTCACGGAAACGCGCGGCGTCCCCACCCGGGACAAGCGCCCGCTCCGCCTGCCTCGCCCAACCACCGGCCTCCGCCGACGTCATCCCATTCCGCTCAGCATGACGCCGAACAAGGTCACCCCACTGCTCAGGCGTGACCGGGCCCGGACCGCTCTCTCGGGCCGGAGCGGCAGGGGACCCCGTCTCCCGGTCCCTGGTCCCGTTGATCTGGTCCCACAGGGCATCGCGCTTGTGGTTGCCGAGCGAGTCGAGCCAGTCCGGGGCGGACGGGCGCTCGCGTTCCGCGACCGTCACCCGCCCATTTCCGGGGCGTTCGGTCACGGGAGCGCCACCGGCCGGGGACCGCCGCGCACCATCGCCGCGCTCGTCGCCGTCGGCCCGTCCGCCCCGGTCGACGCGGTCGCCGCTGGAAAGGTCGTCGCGACCGGTCCGGCCGTCGCGCCCGCCGTGCGCGTCGTCGCCCTCGTCACCGAGGCCGGGGCGAGAGGTGCGCGAACCGTCGCCGCCACCGCCGCCTTCGCCACGGCCCGTGCCGCCGGCCTCGGGCGCGCCGCCGGAGCGTGATCCACCCGGGAGCGCGTCACCGGTACCGGCGTCCGCGCGGCCACTCGTGCCGTTCCCCGGCGCGTCGCCCGGCTTCGGGGACGCGGACGAGGAGCTGTCGTCATGAACCGGGGGCTGTGGGGTCCGGTGGTCGCGCAGGCCGTGCACCTGCTGCTCGACGCGGGCCTCGCGGAGGGCGTCGGCCCAGGCAGTGGCCGCCCTGTTCTCGGCTGCGGAGTCACCGGTTGCCCGCGCCTGCACCCAGTCGTCGTGCAACTCCCGGGTCCTGGCGGCGGACAGCCCACTCCCGCGGGCGTCCTCCCACATCGCGTCCAGACGGCGGCGGCTCCAGCCGGGGCTCTCCCTGAGCGGAGAGGCGCCTGGGCGCTCCCCACCGCGGCCCTGCTCCCCCGGGCGGCTCTGGCCGTCCCCGTCCCTGTCACGGCCGCCGGTGTGCAGACCGCCGTCGCCGTCCCTGTCACGGCCACCAGTTCCCTGACGGCCGTCGCCGTCCCTGTCCCCGCCGCCCGTGCCGCGACCATCGCCCGGCCTCGGGGACGCGGACGACGAGGTGTCGTCCTGAATCGGGAGCCGTGGGGTCGGCCTGCGCGACCACCCCTGCGCCTGCTGGTTGATGTGGGCCTCGTTGATGGCGTTGGTCCAGGCAGTGTCCGCCCTATCTAGGGCCGCGTCGTCGCCAGTTGCCCGCGCCCGCATCCAATCGTCTTGCAACTCCCGGACCTTGGCGGCGGGCACCCCGTTGTGGCGGGCGTACTCCCACTTTCGGTCCACAGGGTTGCGGATCCACCCGAGGTCCTCCTCCAAGAAACTGGAGCCCGAGCCCTTCGTGCCCGAACCCCGCCGGTCGCCGCTCGGCGGCGGGGTGGAGTGCGGCTCGTGGCCGTCACCGGTCCGGGACGTTCCGGTGACGGGCCGCTCGCCACCCGGCGGTTGCGGGGCCCGTCCGTCCGCCTCGGGGCGGCGCGCCGGTGGCGGTGCGACCGGCTGGTCGCCCGGCGCGGGACGGGAAGCCCGCGGGGCGGTGTCGCCCGGTCCCGTCTCGTTCGTGTCGCGGGGGCTGCCCCCCGCTACGGGCGTGCTCTGACGCTCGGCACCGGTGTCGCCGGGCTGTCGTGACGGGCCCCCGGCGACCGCGCGGTCGCGGCCTCGGTCGGCCGGCGGTGGCGTGAGGTGGTCCGAGCCGCCTCCCGTGCGCGCGCCCTCGGCCGGGCTGCCGTGGGCGGGCGGCTTCGGGGCCGCGCCCTGGTCACTGATCCGCTCGGAGTGGCCACCCGTGGGCGGGCGTTGGACGGAACGGCTGCTGCCGTCGTTCCGGCTGCTCGATCCCGCGGGGCGTTCGGCCGCAGGCGGCACGGTGCCGAGCGAGTCGTCGCCCCGCCCGCCGGCGCGTGGCGGCGTACCGTTCCGCGGCCCTTCGCCGCCGGGCTCCTGCCTGACGGGTTCGGTCGCCGGAGGAGCGGTGCGCGCTCCCTGGTCCCTGACGGGCGGCTGGGACGTGGAGGTGCCGCCGCGCGGAATGTCGTTCTGGACGCGGTCACCGGGGACACCGGGTGCCCTCCCGCCCGGATCGCGGGCCGGGGGCGCGGCATGGCTCGCGCCGTGTTCGGAGGCGGCGGGCGGCGGCACCGCGCGCGATTCCTGCCCGTTGCCACCCGGCACGGAGCGGTCCCCGTGCGGACCCGTGTTCTCCGCGACACGATCCACCGGACCCGGCCGCGACGGGCTCCCGCCCGCG
>NZ_JOGO01000071.1 GCF_000719475.1 Streptomyces sp. NRRL F-5630
CCCCCGCCCGGCCCTCCCCCGACGTCGCCCGCCCCGCCACCCCCGTCCCGCCCGCCCATAGGCCCTGTGTGCTCGGGGAGTTCAGTCCATCAGCGCCGCCAGCCGCCTCGCCTCATCGCGCGCCTCGCGCGCGACGAGTTCCTCGTCGGCGTGGACGAGGCGGCCGTGCTCGACGACGGGGCGGCCGCCGACGAGGGAGAGGGTGACGGGGGCGGGGGCGCCGAGGACGAGGGCGGCGACCGGGT
The DNA here is from genome assembly GCF_000719475.1 of Streptomyces sp. NRRL F-5630. Classification (GTDB taxonomy): domain Bacteria; phylum Actinomycetota; class Actinomycetes; order Streptomycetales; family Streptomycetaceae; genus Streptomyces. Next base: position 246 of record NZ_JOGO01000071.1, read on the forward strand.
CGGCGATCGTGGAGTGCGCGAGGGTGTCCAGGCGCCACAGGACGAGATCGGCGAGCTTGCCCGGCTCCAGGGAGCCGATCTCGTCCTGGCGGCCGAGGACGCGGGCACCCCCGGCCGTCGCGAGGCGCAGCGACTGCCGTGCGGTGAGGGCCGATTCGCGGTGCGGGCCGAGGCGGGCGACGAGGACGGCGTTGCGCAGTTCGGTGTGGAGTTCGCCGGACTCGTTCGACGCCGTGCCGTCGACGCCCAGGCCGACGGGCACGCCCGCGGCGAGCAGGTCGGGGACGCGGGCGATCCCGGCGGCGAGACGGGCGTTGGAGGAGGGGCAGTGCGCGACGCCGGTGCCGGAGCGGGCGAAGGCGGCGATGTCCGCGTCCTCCATGTGCACGCAGTGCGCCATCCACACGTCCTCGCCGAGCCAGCCGGTCGAGGCGAAGTAGTCGGTGGGGCCCATGCCGAACAGCTCACGGCAGAACTCGGCCTCTTCGCGGGTCTCCGAGCCGTGCGTGTGCAGCCGTGCTCCTTTGCGTCGCGCCAACTCCGCTCCCTCTTTGAGGAGTTCCGTGGAGACGGAGAACGGGGAGCAGGGGGCGACGGCGACGTGGGTCATCGCGCCGAAGGCGGTGTCGTGGAAGCGGTCGACGGTCTCCTCGGTCGCGGCCAGGGCCTCGTCGAGGGCCTCGACGGCGAAGTCGGGCGGGAGCCCGCCGTCCGAGGCGCCCCGGTCCATCGAGCCGCGCGCGAGCGTGAAGCGCACGCCCAGGTCGAGAGCCGCCCCGACGAGGGCCCCGGAGAGGTCGCCCGCGCCGCGCGGGTAGATGTAGTGGTGGTCCATCGCGCAGGTCACGCCGCCGCGCGCCATCATCGCGAGCGAGGCGCGCGCGGCGGCGCGGACCATGGGTGCGTCGATGCGCGCCCAGGTCGGGTAGAGGGCGACGAGCCAGTCGAAGAGCTTGTGGTCCGTGGCGAGTCCGCGGGTGAGCCACTGGTAGAAGTGGTGGTGAGTGTTGACGAGTCCGGGCGTGAGGAGGTGCCCGGTTCCGTCGACGCGGCGGCGGACGTCCGCGAGACCGGCGGGGGCGGGCCCCGGGCCGAGGGACTCGATGCGCTCGCCGTGGACGACGAGATGCCCGGCGGTGCACTCGGTGCCCTCGGCGTCGACGGTGGCGAGGGCGGCGTTCTCGATGACGACGCGCCCCTGCGGGACGGGAGTTGGGGTCACGGTGTGCGTCCTTGGGGAGCGGGTGGTACGGCTCAGAGGTTGCTGTGGTCGACGGGGATGCGGGCCTCGTGGCCGGCGCGCAGGATCGTCGCCTCGATGAGGCCGTAGGGGCGGTCGGCCGCGTAGTAGACCTCGTTGTCGTTGCCGAGGCCGAAGGGCGCGAGGTCGACGAGGAAGTGGTGTTTGTTGGGCAGCGAGAAGCGCACCTCGGCGATCTCGGGGCGGTGCTCGATGATCCGGCTGCCCATGCGGTGCATCGTCTGCTGGAGCGAGAGCGAGTACGTACCGGCGAAGGCGGCGAGGAGGTGGGCGCGGGTCTCGCGGTAGGAGGTGTCCCAGTCGGGCTCCGTCCCGGCGTCCTCGGCCGGGGTGTCCTCGGTGCGGGCATGGCGCCAGCGGCCGGAGACCTCGGTGGCGAGGATGCGGTCGCGGGTCTCCGGGAGGGTCGTGTAGGGGTCCTTGGCGAAGCCGTGGAACTCGGAGTCCGTCGTGTTGAGGACGGTGAGGCCCTTGAGCCCGGAGATCACCTGGCGGCGGCCGTCCTCGTACGTGACCTCGCAGAGCCGGGTCTCGCCGCCGCTGCGGGCGAAGGAGTGCGCGGGGCCTTCGGCGGGATCGGTGAGGCGGTCCCAGGCGTACTCCTCGACGCGGACCCGGGCCCGGTGGATGCTCGGCTGCGTCGTGACGAAGTGGCGCGCGAGGCGGGTGGCGAACTCCTCGGGCGAGGCGATGCCGTGTTCCTTCGCGAAGACGTAGACGGTGTTCTTCATCGTGTCGGTGGGCAGGCAGTGGGCGTTCGAGCCGGTCAGGTGCACGTCGTCCAGGTCACCGGAGAGAGCGATCGAGACGTTGAGGTCCCGCAGGTGGTGGACCGCGCCCTCGCGGACGACGCGGACGACGCGGACCTCGGCCTTGCCGTACTGGTTCTGCCCGAGCACGGAGACGGCGGCGGGGACGGCCCCGGCGGAGGCCGCGGGGGTGCCGGAGGGGCCTTCAGGGGCGGGGGCGGCTTCGGGTCCGGTCTTCGGCATGGTGCCTAGCTCCCTCGGTATGCGGAGTAGCCGTACGGGCTGAGCAGCAGGGGGACGTGGTGGTGCTCGCCGGGGGTCACGCGGAACACGAGGCTGACCTCGGGGAAGAAGGAGGCGGCCGGGACGTGGCCCGCCGTGGTGAACTCCAGGCGGACCTCGGTGGTGCCGACGGGGGGTGCCGGCAGGTCGCGGCACCGCCCGTCCGCGTCGGTCACGGAGGAACCGACGACGGTCCAGGGGGCCTTCTCGCCCGAGCGGGCAGCGAGCGTGACGGGCACGGCGGGCGCGGGACGGCCCGCGCTCGTGTCGAGCACGTGCGTGGAGACCGTGGCGGGCGCGGCGGACGGTGGCGGTTCGGGGAAGAGCCGGTCGAGACGGATGCGGTGGATGGCGGCGAGTTCGGTACGGGCGCGGGCGCGCTCGGCCGCGGGCGTGTTGCCGAGACGCTCCTCCAGGGCCGCGAGGATGTCGGCGGCGGTGCGCCCGGTGGCGCGGATGAGGAAGACGTGTCCGAACTTCTCCTCGTAGGCGCGCGTGAGGTCCCGCACGCGGGCGCGCAGTTCGGCGGGGGCCTCGGCCACCGCGCTCTGCTCGCGCGCCGAGGTGGCGTCACCGGGGCGGCCGATGGGCGGGTGCCCGGCGAGGGCCTCGTCGAGGTCGGGGCCCTCCAGCGCGGCCGTCGCCGCGTCGCTCGCCGCGTGGAGCGCGGCGGCGTCCTCGTACGGCCGTCCGGCGAGCATCGCCGCCGCCCAGGCGCCGCTGGAGCAGACCCCGCCCAGGACGGACCGGGCCTCGGGGGCGGGAAGGGCGTTGAACCGGCTGAGCGTCACGGGGACCTCCCGGGTCCTTGTGCGGTCGTGCTGCGGTACGGCTGCGGACAGCTAAGACCTTCCCCCTCGGACGCGTCAACACTTTGTTGAAATCAGGTGGCGAGTGGATACGCCGACGTAACACGGGCGCAAAGAGGGACACTTGGGAAGGACGTGGCCCGGCGCGTCCCGGCGTGTCATGGGGCCGAACGGGGGGTGCGGGGCCGGCTGGGGTGTTCACACCGGCGTCGCGCCTTTGTCAGTGGCGCCCTCTACGGTGGAACCCATGACGCAGACGTCCCGTTCTGTCACTCCGCCCCGCCACGACGCCGTGCTCGGCACGGTCTCCCCCACCGCGCGGGCCGCCGCGCCGCCCCGCCCCGCCGCCGTGGTCAACGCGGAGATCCGCGCCCTGTGGTGCGCGGGAGGGCGGCTCGCCGAGGAGCGGCGCGGGGAGTACGAGGCGCTGCTCGCCGAGTGGTCGGAAGCGCTGCGCGCGGAGATCGTCACCGCCGCGTGAGCGGGGACCGGAACGGGACCGGGACGCCGTGGCACTCGCCTCGGCAATCCAACAGATTCAGACAGGACCATCAGGGAGGGAATGAAGAAAGCAACAAATATTGACGGAACCACGCAACGGTTCTACGTTCCCGGTCAGCCAGACGGCTCAGCGAACTCGCCGCCCCCATCGGCCCGTTCGTCCCCCACTGCCTCCGGGAGCGCCCATGCGCGGCAGACCCCGTACCTCTCCGTCCTGTCCCCCCTTGCCCGGGGCGCTCGTCCGGCGCGCGCGCCGCGCGGTGGCCTCGGTTTTCGGTGTCCTCGGGCTCCTGCTCGGGGCGCTGCTCGCCCTCCCGGCGCCCGCGGGGGCCGCCGGTTCCCTGCCCTGCGACCTCTACGCGGCGGGCGGCACCCCGTGCGTCGCCGCGCACAGCACGACCCGTGCGCTCTTCTCCTCGTACAACGGGCCGCTCTACCAGCTCACGCGGGCCTCGGACCGCGCCACGAGCGATGTCCGGACGCTCGCGGCGGGCGGGTACGCGGACGCGGCCCACCACGACGCCTTCTGCGCGGACACGTCCTGCTCGATCACGAGGATCTACGACCAGACCACCCGCCACAACGACCTCTTCGTGGGCCCCGCGGGCACGGCGGGCGGCGCCGACCGGGGCGCGGACGCGAGCGAGATCGCGGTGACCGCGGGCGGCCACAAGGTGTACGGGATCTGGGGCACGCCCGGCGTGGGCTACCGCTCGCACGGCGCGGCCTCGGGAACGGCGGTGAATGGGCAGCCCGAGGGCGTGTACATGGTCGCGAGCGGCACCCACGTCGGTTCGGACTGCTGCTTCGACTACGGGAACGCAGAGTCCACCCCGGCCGACACGGGCAACGGGCACATGGACGCCGTCTCGATCGCCACGACGTGCTACTTCGCCCCCTGCTCAGGCAACGGCCCCTGGGTCGAGGCCGACCTGGAGAACGGCATGTTCCAGGGCGACAACGGCTCGAACACCGCGAACAAGGGGAACGCCACCCCGTACGTCACCGCCGTGCTGAAGAACGACGGGCAGACCAGGTACGCGCTCAAGGGCGGTGATTCCACGGCGGGCGGGCTCACGACGTGGTGGGACGGGCCGTTGCCGACGCGCGGCGGGTACCGGCCCATGCAGCAGGAAGGCGGGATCATCCTCGCGACCGGGGGCGACAACAGCAACCGGAACATGGGCACGTGGTTCGAGGGCGCGATGGTCTCGGGCTACCCGAGCGACGCGACCGAGAACGCGGTGCAGGCCGACATCGTCTCGGTCGGCTACCACGGCCAGACGAGCGTCCCGAACGGCCCGCAGGGCACGCTCACGGGTCCCGGCGGCCAGTGCGTGGACGTCGCGGCGGACGACACGGGCACGAACGGCGCCGCCGTACAGCTGTGGAACTGCCAGTCCTACGCCGAGGACCAGCACTGGGAGCACCGTGCCGACGGCTCGCTCGCGACGCTCGGCCGCTGCCTCGACATCAACGGCAACGGCACCGCGGCCGGTACCGAGGTCGAGCTGTGGGACTGCGACGGCGCCGGCGGCCAGAAGTGGGTCCAGCAGGCGGACGGCTCGCTGCGCAACCCGCAGTCCGGTCGCTGCCTCGATTCACCGAACGGCGCGACGGCCAACGGCACGCGCCTGCGGATCTGGGACTGCAACGGCGCGGCGGCGCAGAAGTTCGCCGTGAACGGCGGGGCACCCGTCAAGGGGCCCGGCGGGAAGTGCGTGGACGTGGCCGCCGACGACAGCGGGACGAACGGCGGCGCCGTCCAGCTGTGGGACTGCCAGTCCTGGGCGGCCGACCAGCACTGGGCGCTGAGCCAGGACGGACGGCTGCACACGCTCGGCCGCTGCCTCGACATCACCGGGAACGGCACGGCGAACGGCACCCAGGTGCAGCTGTGGGACTGCGGTGGCGCGGGCGGCCAGGTCTGGCAGCAGCAGGGCGACGGCTCGCTGCGCAACCCGCAGTCCGGTCGCTGCCTCGACTCCCCGGACGGCGCGACGGCCAACGGCACGCGGCTGCGGATCTGGGACTGCAACGGAAGCGCGGCGCAGAAGTTCGCACTCGGCTGAGCGGGGGGCGCCCCGCGCGCGGGGCGGCAGGCCGCGAGCCGCGCAGGGCGCCCCCGTACCGGTGAAGCGCTCCCCCGCCTCCCCGGACAGGCCCCGGACGGCTCCCCCCGCCCGGGGCCTCGGCGCGTCTCACGGTCCGGAGGCTCGGTGTCGCACGGCCGGTGCCTCGCGTGCCCGGCGTCCGGGGAGGTGGCGTCGTGGGCTTCCGCCTCAACGCTCCTTGGCTCGCTGCTCGTTGACGTGCCGGAGATAGTTGTAGACGGTGAAGCGCGAGACGCCGAGGGCGGCGGCGACGGTCTCGACGCCGTGCCGCACCGTGAACGCGCCGCGCGCCTCGAGCTGCCGGACGAGGTCCTGCTTGGTGCGGCGGTCGAGCGCCGCGAGGGGGCCGTGGAGCCGTTCGAGCCCTTCGACGATCCGGTCCAGGCTGTCGTCCCCGAGCCCGGGCAGCCGCACCGCGACGACCTCCTCGCCCTCCCAGCGCAGCACGATGTCCTCGGGCGCGGCGGCGGCCGGGTCGAGCAGTTCCCCGCCCATCGCGTCGACGAGGGGGCGGACGGCTTCGAGCAGCGGGTGCGGTACGGGTATGCCGTGCGGCGGTACGGACCCGGGCGCGCTCATCGCTCGTCCTCCGGGAGGACGCTGACCTGGAGCGAGACACGGTCGGCGCCCGCGCCGATGGTCGTGCGCAGCAGTTCGGCGACGGTCGCGACGACCTCCTCCGCGCTGCCCTCGGCCGTGTTGCCGAAGGGGCCGACGTCGATCCCTTCGAGTGGCGCGGCGCGCAGCACCTCGCGGGCGACGAGCGCGTGCCGGGGCGCCTGTTCGAGGTCGAAGGGCTCGGTGGTGAACTCGACCCGCAACCGCATGAGACGCCTCCCGCCGTGGCCGCGCACCCCCGTTCGGGGGCGCGGGAGCGACCCTAACCGACGGGGTCGCCAGGGACGCGGGGAGCCGCCGCCCGGGGCGGGACAGGCGCGGCTTTCGCGCCGACTCCCGGCGGGGCGGGACGGGACGGGAGGATGATGGGAGCACGTCTCGTACGCAGCGGGGCGCCTCTCGCGCGCTCCGTGCGCGCGGCCCGTCCGTCAAGGTCCTGGAGCACGTCATGGCCTCCGTCGCCGTCACCTGCCCGGTCTGCCGCCGTGTCGGCAGCCACCTCCCGCCCGAGTTGCCCTGCGCCTGCGGGATGCCCGTGGTCCTGCCGCTCGTGGACGGGGGGATGGGCGAGCCGGTGGAGCGGCACGACTGGGACGAGGAGTGGCTCGCCGTGCGCTGCGTGGCCTGCGCGCGGACGACGCGGTGGCCCCGGCCCGAGTACGGCTGCCCGTGCGGGGCGCTCCTCCGGCTCGCGGTCGACGAGGGCGAGGAGCCCGGCTCCGTGCCGCTCGCGCGGCAGCCCGGCACGCCCGCCCCGATCCGTTCGGCGCGGGACGCCGTGACGGCGGCGGCACTGCACCTCGGGCGGCTCGGCCACGGCGAGATACACCGGGCCGCGCAGCCCGCGCCGGCGGGCGTCGCGCTCGCCGCGCGGGGGCTGCTCGCGCACGTCGAGCCGAGCCGGAGACGCCTGACGGTGCGGGACGTCGAGTGCCTGTGGCTCGCCGCGCTCGCCGCCGGCGCCGATCCGGTGGGCTTCACCCGGGGCGGCCCCGGCCCCGAGGCGGCCGCGAGCGCGGAACGGCTCGGGGTGCCGCTCTTCGCGCTGGAGGCGACGGGCCTCGTCCGGCCGTTGAACGAGGCGGCCGAGCGGCTGGGCCACCGGTAGGCGGCACATGAGCAGTGCCCCGCGGGGCCGAAGGGCCCGGCGAGCCGCACGGCCCCGCGCCTCACGTCCACGTGCCGTACGTCCCCGCGCGGGGCCACCCCCCGCACGGCTTCGCGCGGCCCCCGGGCCGGTAGCAGAACTCCGGGCCCCGTACCGCGCGTTCAGGCGTCCCCGTCGCCCCCGTACGTCTCGCGAAGTTCGATCTTCCGTACCTTTCCCGAGACCGTCATGGGGAAGGCGTCGAGGACTTCGAGGCGGCGGGGGATCTTGTAGGAGGCGAGGCGGTCGCGGCAGAAGGCGCGGATCTCGTCGAGCGTCGGCGGGTCGGCGGGGTCGCGCGGGATGACGCAGGCGAGGACGGACTCGCCGTAGCGCGCGTCGGGGACGCCGACGACCTGGACGTCCGAGACCTTCGGATGAGTATGGAGGAACTCCTCGATCTCGCGCGGGTAGACGTTCTCGCCGCCCCGGATGATCATGTCCTTGATGCGGCCCGCGATCTCGACGTAGCCGTCCTCGCGCATGAGGGCGAGGTCGCCGGTGTGCATCCAGCGGCCGGGATCGACGACCTCGGCGGTGCGCCCGGGGTCCTCCCAGTAGCCGAGCATGACGGAGTAGCCGCGCGTGCACAGTTCGCCCCGCGTGCCGCGCGGCACCGTGACGCCGCTGACGGGATCGACGACCTTGATCTCCAGGTGCGGCAGGACGCGCCCCACGGTGCCCGTGCGGTGTTCGAGGTCGTCGTCGGCGCGGGTCTGGCAGGAGACGGGCGAGGTCTCGGTCATGCCGTAGCAGATGGACACCTCGGCCATGTGCATCTCGGCGACGACCCGCTTCATCACCTCGACGGGGCACGGCGAGCCCGCCATGATCCCGGTGCGCAGCGAGGTGAGGTCGAAGGAGGCGAAGTCCGGGAGGTTCAGCTCGGCGATGAACATCGTCGGCACCCCGTACAGCGACGTGCACCGCTCCTTCTCGACGGCCTCCAGGGTCGCGCGCGCGTCGAAGGAGGGCGCGGGGATGACGACGCACGCGCCGTGGGACATGGCGCCGAGGTTGCCCATCACCATGCCGAAGCAGTGGAAGAAGGGAACGGGCAGGCACACGCGGTCGCTCGCCGTGTAGCCGATGGTCTCGCCCACCCAGAAGCCGTTGTTCAGGAGGTTGTGGTGCGAGAGGGTCGCGCCCTTGGGGAAGCCCGTGGTTCCTGAGGTGTACTGGAGGTTGACGGGATCGTCGCAGGACAACTCGGCTTCGCGCTCTCGCAGTCGCGCGAGCGGGATGTCCGCGCCCGCCTCCATGAGGGCGTCCCAGCTCGGGTCGCCGATGTAGACGGCCTCGCGCAGTTCGGGGCACTCGGGGCGCACCTCGTCGACGAAGGCGCGGTAGTCGGTGTCTCGGTGGCGCAGCGAGGCGACGAGGAGCTGGGTGCCGGACTGCCGCAGCACGTACCCGAGTTCGTGGGCGCGGTAGGCGGGGTTGATGTTGACGAGGAGGGCGCCGACGCGCGCGGTCGCGTACTGGAGCATGACCCACTCGGCGCTGTTGACGGCCCAGATGCCGACCCGGTCGCCCTTGAGGACACCGCGGGCGAGGAGCCCGCGCGCGAGGCGCTCGACGGCCTCGCCGAAGGCGGAGTACGTCCAGCGCCGGCCGCTCGCGACCTCGACGAGGGCTTCGCGGCCGGGGTGGGCGGCGATGATCCGGGCCAGGTTCTCGCCGATCGTCTCGCCGATGAGGGGCGTGGTCGAGGTGCCGTGGGCGTAGGAGGGCGCGGCCACGGGGATCGCAGTGCTCATCGGAAGTCCTCCTCGCGGTACTCGGCGTCGGAGCCGTTCGCGGTCGCCTCGCGGAGTTCCACGCGGCGGATCTTGCCGGAGATGGTCTTGGGCAGCGGGCCGAACTCCAGCCTGCGCAGGCGCTTGTAGGGGGCGAGGACGGCGCGCGAGTGCGCGAAGAGGAGCTTCGCGGTCGCGGCGTCCGGCGCGTATCCCTCGGCGAGGACGATGTACGCCTTCGGGACGTTGAGGCGGACGGGGTCGGGCGCGGGCACGACGGCGGCCTCGGCGACGGCGGGGTGTTCGAGCAGCGCGCTCTCCAGCTCGAACGGGCTGATCTTGTAGTCGCTCGCCTTGAAGACGTCGTCGGCGCGTCCCACGTACGTGAGATAGCCGTCCTCGTCCCTGGCGCCGATGTCGCCCGTGCGGTAGTACCCCCCGGCCGTCGCCGCGGAGGTGCGTTCCTGGTCGCCGTGGTAGCCGCGCATGAGGCCGACGGGGCGAGCGGAGAGGTCGAGGCTGATCTCGCCCTCGGTGGCGCCGGGTTCGCCGGTCACCGGGTCGAGGAGCTCGATCGTGAAGCCAGGGCTGGGACGGCCCATCGAGCCGGGCTTGAGGGGCTGGCCCGGGGAGTTGGCGACGGCGACGGAGGTCTCGGTCTGGCCGAAGCCGTCGCGGATCGTGACGCCCCAGGAACGGCGCACGTGCTCGATGACCTCGGGGTTGAGGGGCTCGCCCGCCGCGACGACGGAGCGCGGCGGGGTCCTGAGGCCGCTCAGGTCGGCCTGGATGAGCATCCGCCACACGGTGGGCGGCGCGCAGAAGCTCGTGACGCCCGCGCGGTCCATCTCGGCCATGAGACGGCCCGCGTCGAAGCGCGTGTAGTTGAAGACGAAGACGGTCGCCTCGGCGTTCCACGGCGCGAAGAAGTTCGACCAGGCGTGCTTGGCCCAGCCGGGCGAGGAGATGTTGAGGTGCACGTCCCCCGGGCGCAGACCGATCCAGTACATCGTCGAGAGGTGGCCCACGGGGTAGGACAGGTGGGTGTGCTCGACGAGTTTGGGGCGCGCGGTGGTGCCGGAGGTGAAGTAGAGCATGAGGGTCTCGTCGGACCGCGTCGGGCCCTCGGGGAGGAAGTCGGCGCTCGCCGCGGCGGCTTCGGCGTAGTCGTGCCAGCCGGGGACGGGCTCGCCGACGGCGACGCGGGTCCAGTCGCCGGGGACCCGCGCGAACTTCTCCAGGTCGGCGGAGCGGGCGACGACGTGACCCACCTCGCCGCGCTCGATGCGGTCACGCAGGTCGAGGGGACCGAGGAGCGTGGTCGCCGGGATGACGACGGCGCGCAGCTTCATCGCTGCGAGCATGAGTTCCCACAGCTCGGCCTGGTTGCCGAGCATGAGGAGAATACGGTCGCCCGGGGCGACACCGAGGCCGCGCAGCCAGTTCGCGGCGCGCGCGGAGCGCCGGGAGAGTTCGGCGAAGGACAGTTCCAGGCGTGAGCCGTCCTCCTCGACGAGGTGCAGCGCGGTGCGCTCGTTGTCCTCGGCGATCCTGTCGAACCAGTCGAGCGCCCAGTTGAACAGCTCGGGGCGGGGCCATGTGAAGCCGGCGTGGGCCGCCGCGTAGTCCTCGCCGTGGCGGAGGAGGAAGTCGCGGGCGGCGCGGAAGGCGGCGGTGGGGGCCGGTTCTCCGTCGCTGGCGGCCGGTCCGCCGGGCGCGGCGGCGGCGGGGGGCGTTGCCGACATGTGTCCTCCAGGTTGCGAAACCACTCGTGCTCATCGTGAGATGCGTGACACAGGTCTCACTACCCCCGTTCGGGGGTGGGGGGCGGAGGGCACGCGGAGCGGCACCCGTGGGACGGAGGACGGTCATGGCGGCGCACACAGGGGCAGGCGGCGGAGCGGGGGGTGCGGGAGGGGACGCGGAGTGGGCGGCGGACGCGGCGGAGATCCGGGCCGCGCTCCTGCGGCTGCGGCGCGCGACCGGGCTGCCGGTCGCGTTCGGCGGGCCGCTCGTGGGGGCGGGGGCCGCGCGGGTGCGGATCGGTGAGCTGAGCGGGACGGCGACGGCGGCGCTCGACGGGCTCGCGGTCTCGGCGGGCAACGGTCTGGGCGGCAAGGCGATCACGCTGACCCGCCCGTGCACGGTCACCGACTACCGCGTGGCGCGCTCCATCAGCCACGAGTACGACACGCCGGTGGCGGCGGAGGGCCTGCGCTCGGTCCTCGCGGTGCCCGTCGTGGTGCGGCGCCGGGTGCGGGCCGTGCTGTACGGGGCCCTGCGCGCGCCGCAGCCGCTCGGGGACCGCACGCTGCGCGCGGCGGTCGAGGCGGCGCGCGACGTGGAACAGACGCTGGTGGTGCGGGACGAGGCGCGGGCCCTCGCGGCGGCGGGCGGCGCGGCGGCGCGCGCCGGGTCCTGGCGGGAGGTGCGGGAGACGGGCGCCCACCTGCGGGGCCTCGCGGAGCGCCTCGGCGACCCGGCGCTGCGGGCCGAACTCCTCGGCGTGTGCGCGCGCCTCGCGGCGGCCGAGGGCGGGCTGCCCCGCGAGACGCGGGCATCCCCGCTGACGCCGCGCGAGGTGGAGGTCCTGATGGTCGTCGCCGAGGGCGCGACCAACGCGGCGGTCGCGCGCAGGCTCGGGCTGCGCCCGGAGACGGTGAAGGCGTACCTGCGGGCGGCGATGCGGAAGCTGGGGGCACGCACGCGCGGTGAGGCGGTGGCGGTGGCGCGACGGGCGGGCGTGGTGGGCTGAAGGGCGCGGTCGGCCGAGGAACGCGCAGCCCCGTACGTGCCGCCCGTGGCGGCGGGAAGACGCGCGTGCGCGCCTCCGCGCTCGGCCCGGGTTGTCGGACCCCCCGGCTACCGTGAGCACGGGTGCGGAGGCACGCGGGCCACGGGAAGGCGGCGGAGGCGGGTATGGGTACGGACGCGGAGGTCTCCGTGTTGCGCGCGGCACTGCGCGCCCAGCGGGAGCACGTGCTCGGGGCGCTGGAGGGGCTGGACGAGGAGCAGGTACGGCGGAAGGTGCTGCCCTCGGGGTGGTCGTGCCTGGGGCTCCTGCGTCATCTCGCGCTCGACGTCGAGCGGTTCTGGTTCCGCGGAGTGCTCGCCGCGGAACCGGTGGTCGTGGCCTCGGTGACGGGGACGAAGGCGGGGGACGACGCCTGGCGGCCCGCCCCCGGGGACACCGGGGACGGGCTGCGAGCGCTGTACCGGGCGGAGGCGGAGCGCGCGGACGAGATCCTCGGCGGGCTCACCGCCGCGGAGGCGCCCGCCTGGTGGCCGGGTGAGCTGTTCGGCTCGTACCGGCTGCGCACCGTCCGCGAGGTCCTCGTGCACGTCCTCACGGAGACCGCCTGCCACGCGGGCCACGCCGACGCCGTACGGGAGTTGATCGACGGCAGGCAGTGGCTCGTCCTGGACGGCTGAGCCCCGTTACCCTCGTCAGCCCGACCTGGCGAGCAGGAGAGACACCATGGCGAAGATCCACCGCACGACGCTGACTCCCGGCAAGCTCGAACTGCTCGCCGCCTGGCTGCCGAAACAGCCGTGGTACGGGGGCGGGAACGGGCCCACGGCGCTGGAGAAGGCGGGAGGCTTCCGGCTGGACGACCCGGCGGGCGAGGTGGGGATCGAGTTCATGGCGGTCACCGACAAGGCGGGCGCCGAGGTGGTCACGTACCACGTGCCGCTGACCTACCGGGGCGCGCCGGTGGACGGGCTCGAAGCGGCCCTCGTCGGGACGAGCCGGCACGGTGTGCTCGGCAAGCGCTGGGTGTACGACGGGGCGCACGACCCGGTGCTGTGCGCCCAGTTGCTGGCTCTCGCGCGCGGCGAGGCCGAGCCGCAGGCGCAGAGCCTCAGCGACACGCCCGACCCGAGCGTGCACGGCCGCTGGGACGGTCCGCCGCCCGAGGGCGAGGCGACGCCGAGCGGTGTCGTGTCGGGGCCGGAGGGCACGTCGACGGTGCTGTGCGGCGGGCGGCTGATGCTCCGTACGCACCGCGTGCTGCGCGCGGCGGACGCGGAGTTCCCGCCGGGGCTCGTCGGGTACGTGAGCGGCCTCGCCCCCGCCGATCTCTCGGCGCGGTCCCTGTACGCCTCCTTCCACCTGCCGACGCCCTGAGCCCGGAAGGAGGCCAGCCCGCCTCCCTCGCGTCTCCTCACACCCCCGACCCCGCCGGGTCCCGGCGGTGGATCGGTGCCGGGGAGTCCGTGAGCGGGACGCCCGTGGCGCCGTGGCGGTGGGCGACGATCTCGGCGGCGATGGACAGGGCCGTCTCCTCCGGGGTGCGGGCGCCCAGGTCGAGGCCGATCGGGGAGCGCAGGCGGGCGAGTTCGGGCTCCGTGAGTCCTTCGGCGCGCAGTCGGCGCAGGCGGTCCTCGTGGGTGCGGCGCGAGCCCATCGCGCCGACGTAGGCGACGGGCAGCCGCAGGGCGCGGGCGAGGAGGGGAACGTCGAACTTGGCGTCGTGCGTGAGGACGCACAGGACGGTGCGCGCGTCGGTGGGGGTCCGGTCGAGGTAGGTGTGGGGCCAGGCGACGACGAGTTCGTCGGCGTCGGGGAAGCGGGCCCGGGTCGCGAAAACGGGTCGCGCGTCGCACACGGTGACGTGGTAGCCGAGGAAGGACCCGGCGCGGGCGAGCGCCGCCGCGTAGTCGATGGCGCCGAAGACGATCATGCGGGGCGGCGGGACGCGCGATTCGACGAGGAGCGTGACGGGCTGTCCGCAGCGCGAGCCGTCCGCGCCGATCGTCACGGTGCCGGTGCGGCCGAGGGCGAGCAGCGCCGCGGCCTCCGCCGCGGCGGAGCGGTCGAGTTCCGCCGGGCCGCCGCAGCCGCCCCGCACCGTGCCGGAGCCGTCCACGACGAGGGGGCGGCCGAGGAGGGCGGGCGGTCCCGCGACGACGCGGGCGAGGGCGCGCGGGGCGCCCTCGGCGACGGCGGTGAGGACGTCCGCGTACAGGCGGGCGGCGGCGGTGCCGGGCCGGACCGGCACGACGAGCACCTCGATGACGCCGCCGCAGGTCAGGCCGACGGCGAAGGCGTCCTCGTCGCTGTAGCCGAAGCGCTCGGCGAGCGGGCGGTCCTCGGCGAGCGCCGCGCGGCACAGTTCGTACACCGCGCCTTCGACGCAGCCGCCGGAGACGGAGCCGACCGCATCGCCCGCCGCGTCGACGGCGAGGGCCGCGCCGGGCGGGCGGGGCGCGCTGCCCGTGACGGCGACGACGGTCGCGACGGCGAAGGCGCGGCCGTCGGCGGCCCACCGGCGCAGGGTGGGGGCGAGGTCGAGCATGGCGGTCTCCGGAGGGGTCAGTCCACGAGGTGTTCGGGGCGTACCGGGGTGCGGTCGAGCGCGCGGCCCGTCGCGGCGCGGATCGCCGCGAGGACGGCGGGCGTCGAGGAGAGCGTGGGCGCCTCGCCGATCCCGCGCAGGCCGTAGGGGGCGTGGTCGTCGGCGAGTTCGAGGATGTCGAGGGGGATCGTGGGCGTGTCGAGGATGGTGGGGATGAGGTAGTCGGTGAAGGAGGGGTTGCGGACCTTCGCCGTGACCGGGTCGACGAGGATCTCCTCCATGACGGCGATGCCGAGGCCCTGGGTGCTGCCGCCCTGGATCTGGCCCTGCACGGAGAGCGGGTTGAGGGCCTTGCCGACGTCCTGCGCGCAGGCGAGTTCGACGACTTTCACGAGGCCGAGTTCGGTGTCCACCTCGACGACGGCGCGGTGCGCGGCGAAGGAGTACTGGACGTGCCCCTTGCCCTGCCCGGTGCTCCGGTGGAAGGGCTCGGTGGGGCGGTGACGCCATTCGTCCTCGATCTCCACGGCCTCGTCCCCGAGGACATCGGCGAGGCTCGCGAGGACTTCGCCGCCCTCGGTGACGACCTTGCCGTCCTCCAGGAGGAGTTCGGCGTGTGCCCAGGCCGGGTGGTACGTGCCGAACTTGACGCGGCCGAGGTCGAGCACGCGGGCGCGGACGAGTCCGCACACGTGCTTGACGGCGCCGCCGGTCATGTAGGTCTGGCGCGAGGCGGAGGTCGATCCGGCCGAACCGACGCGCGTGTCGGCGGGGTTGATGGTGACCTGGGTGATGCCGAGTTCGGTGCGGGCGATCTGCGCGTGGACGGTGACGCCGCCCTGGCCGACCTCGGCCATCGCGGTGTGGACGGTCGCGACGGCCTCGCCCGCGATGCTCTCCAGGCGCACGCGCGCGGTCGAGTAGTCGTCGAAGCCCTCCGAGAAGCCGACGTTCTTGATGCCGGCCGCGTAGCCGATGCCCCGTACGACGCCCTCGCCGTGGCTCGTGTTCGACAGCCCGCCGGGCAGGTGCCGCACGTCGGCGCCCTCGCTGGACTCCCACTGCCGTTCGGGGGGCAGAGGGCGGGCCTTGACGCGGCGCAGGAGCTCGGCGACGGGCGCGGGCGAGTCGACCACCTGCCCGGTCGGCATCACGGCGCCCTGCTCCATCGCGTTGAGGCGGCGGAACTCGACGGGGTCCATGCCGAGCGCGGCGGCGAGCTTGTCCATCTGCGCCTCGTAGGCGAAGCACGCCTGGACGGCGCCGAAGCCGCGCATCGCGCCGCACGGCGGGTTGTTGGTGTAGAGGGCGACCGCCTCGATCTCGACGTCGTCGACGACGTACGGGCCCGCGCCCAGCGAGGCGGCGTTGCCGACGACGGCGGGAGAGGAGGAGGCGTAGGCGCCGCCGTCCAGGACGATGCGCGCCCTGAGGTGGGTGAGCTTGCCCTCGCGGGTCGCCCCGTGCTCGTACCAGAGGCGCGCGGGGTGGCGGTGGACGTGGCCGAAGAAGGACTCGAAGCGGTTGTAGACGATCTTGACGGGCTTGCCGGTGCGGAGCGCGAGCAGGCAGCCGTGGATCTGCATGGACAGGTCCTCACGGCCGCCGAAGGCGCCGCCGACGCCGGAGAGCGTCATACGGATCTTCTCCTCGGGCAGGCCGAGGACGGGGGCGATCTGGCGGAGGTCGGAGTGCAGCCACTGCGTGGCGACGTAGAGGTCGACGCCGCCGTCGTCGGCGGGCACGGCGAGTCCGGACTCGGGGCCGAGGAACGCCTGGTCCTGCATCCCGAAGAAGTACTCGCCGCTCACGACGACGTCCGCGCGCCGGGCCGCCCCGGCGGCGTCGCCGCGCACGATGGGCTGGCGGTGGACGATGTTCGGGTGAGGGACGTGCCCGGCGTGGTGGTCGGCGCGGCC
This sequence comes from Streptomyces sp. NRRL F-5630, assembly GCF_000719475.1. Taxonomy (GTDB): domain Bacteria; phylum Actinomycetota; class Actinomycetes; order Streptomycetales; family Streptomycetaceae; genus Streptomyces. The sequence goes on from NZ_JOGO01000071.1 coordinate 16,685, forward strand.
CTCGTGGAGGAGCGGGGCCCCCGGGGCGGTCGCGGACGCCTCGTCGGTGACGACGGGCAGTTCGCGGTAGTCGACGCGGATCTTCGCGGCGGCGCGGCGCGCGGTCTCGGGGTGGTCGGCCGCGACGAGCGCGACGGGCTCCCCGTGGTGGCGGACGCGGCCGTGGGCGAGGACGGGCGTGTCCTGGATCTCCAGTCCGTAGTGGCGCACGGCGGTGGGCAGGTCGTCGTAGGTGAGGACGGCGTGCACGCCGGGGGTGGCGAGGGCCTCGGCGGTGTCGATCGAGCGGATCTCGGCGTGGGCGTGCGGGGAGCGCAGGGTGTGGCCCCACAGCATGTCCTCGTGCCACATGTCCGAGGCGTAGGCGAACTCGCCGGTGACCTTGAGGATGCCGTCGGGGCGCGGCGTCGACTCGCCGATGCCGCCGGGGGTCGTGGTGCCGGGGCGGCCCTGGATGAGGTGGGTGGGGACGCCGCTGGGGGTGCGGGGGCTGGTCACCGGGCCCTCGCCAGGGGTACGGGTGCGGGAGCCGGTCACCGGGCCTCCTCGGTACGGGCCGTGTCCTGGCGGGCGGCGGCGAGGCGGACGGCGTCGAGAATTTTCTCGTAGCCGGTGCAGCGGCACAGGTTCCCCGACAGGGCCTCGCGGATGTCGGCGTCACTGGGCGAGGGGACGCGTTCGAGCAGGTCGTCGGCGGCGACGAGAAGGCCCGGGGTGCAGAAGCCGCACTGGACGGCGCCCGCGTCGACGAATGCCCGCTGGACCGGCGAGAGCGCCGGGCCGCCCGGCTCGCGGGGGCTCGCCTCCCAGCGCCGGGGGTCGTCGGGAGGGGTGGCCGCGGGCTCCGTGCCGGCACGCCGGGCCGCGTACTCCGCGAGTCCTTCGACCGTATCGACGCGCCGTCCCTCCGCCTGTCCCGCGGCGACGAGGCAGGCGCAGACGGGCACGCCGTCGAGCCGGACCGTGCAGGAGCCGCACTCGCCCTGCTCGCAGGCGTTCTTGGAGCCCGGCAGGCCGAGGCGTTCGCGCAGCACGTACAGGAGCGACTCGCCCTCCCACACGTCGTCGGCCTCGTGGCGCCGTCCGTTGACGACGAGGTTCACGCGCATGATGCTCCGTTCCGGCGCTGCTCGGTGCCGAGGGCCTGCCAGGCCCAGGTGAAGGTGCGGCGGGCCATGACGCCGACCGCGTGCCTGCGGTAGGCGGCCGAGCCGCGGACGTCGTCGATGGGGTTGCAGGCGCCCGAGGCGAGCTGCCCGAACTGCCGCAGCGCCGCCTCGCCCGGTGGCCTGCCGGTCTCCCAGGAGCGCTCCTCGTCGAGTACGGAGGTGAGGAACTCCTCGGCGGCCTTCGCACGGACGGGGGTGGGCGCGGCCGAGCCGATCCCGGTGCGCAGGGTGCGGCGGTCGGGGTGGAGCGCGAGGCCGAAGGCGCACACGGCGATGACCATGGCGTTGCGCGTGCCGACCTTGGAGAACTGCTGCGGGCCGCGCGCGGCGGGCAGGTGGATCGCGCGGATCAGCTCGTCGGGCGCGAGGGCGTTGCGCTTGACGCCGGTGTAGAAGTCGTCGACGGGGACGTGGCGCGTGCCCCGTACCGAGGCCACCTCGATGTCGGCGCCCGAGGCGAGGAGCGCGGGGTGCGCGTCCCCCGCGGGGGAGGCGGTGCCGAGGTTGCCGCCGACGCCGCCCCGGTTGCGGATCTGCGGCGAGGCCACGGTGTGCGCGGCGCGCGCGAGACCGGGCAGCTCGGTGGCCAGCTCGGTCATGATCCGCGTGTACGGGACCGAGGCGCCCAGGCGCACCGTGTCGCCGTCCCGTTCCCACGTGCTCAGCGCGGTGACGCGGCCGAGGTCGATGAGGTGCGCGGGCCTGCGGTGGTCGAAGTTCAGCTCGACCATGACGTCGGTGCCGCCCGCGAGCGGGACGGCAGCGGGGTGCGCGGCCTTCGCGGCGAGCGCCTCCTCCCAGCTTGCTGGTCTCAGGAATTCCATGCGGACTCCATGCGGGTCTCTCCCGGTCGGTCGTGCGGTCGGAAGGGGGCGAGCGGGGGCAGAGGGCGAGCGGGGGCAGGAGGCGGGGGCGGGCTCCCGTACGGCCGTACCACGGGTGCGCCCAGTGAAGCGGTGACAGGGCCGTTCCGCACAGTCACCGAACCCCTGAACGAATTGGCTGTCCAGGGGCCGCGTCTTGTAGATTCGTATGAAGAATCAGGGCGATTTACTTCGCTGTTTCGCCCAGGAAACCCACACGGATCGGCGGCGGGGACATGCGGCTGCGCGCATTGCTGGAGAGCGGCACCCTGGGGCTCCGGCTGCTCGGCGGCGCCGAGGAGCTGGACCGTACGGTGCGCGGGGTCATGACGACCGACCTGCGCGACCCGAGCCGCTACCTCTCGGGGGGTGAGCTGGTCCTCACGGGGCTCGCCTGGCGGCACGCCCCCGAGGACTCCGAGTCCTTCGTGCGGATCGTCGCCGAGGCGGGTGTCGCCGCGCTCGCGGCGGGCGAGGCGGAGCTGGGCCCGGTCCCCGAGGACCTGATCGCGGCCTGCGCCCGTTACCAGGTCCCGCTCTTCTCGGTGAGCGAGTCCGTCGCCTTCGCGACGATCACCGAGCACATCGTCCGGCAGGTCTCCGGCGAGCGCGCCGGGGACCTCGCGGCGGTCGTGGACCGGCACCGCAAACTCATGACGGGCGGTCCGGCGGGCGGTCCGGGCGCGGTGCTCGACCTGCTGGGCAACGACCTCGACCTGCACGCCTGGGTGCTCTCGTCGACCGGCCGCGCGATCGCGGGCTCGGCCCGCACCGGCGCGCCGGTGCTCGCCCCCGAGGTCCGCGAGACCCTCGCCTCGGCCCGTCTCGACGCCGTGCGGACCGGACGGCTCGGCGCGCAGCGCGTCACTGTCGGCGACACCGTCTACTCCCTCTTCCCCGTGCAGTCCACGACACCGGGCCCCTTGGACGCGCGCCGCGCCGGGCTGGGGCAGTGGGTGCTGGCCGTCGCGGCGGACGCCTCCGACTGGCCCGCCGGGCGGCGCGAACTGCTCGACGGCGTCACCCAGCTCATCGCGGTCGAGCGGGACCGCAGGGACGCGGGCCGCTCGGTACGGCGGCGCCTCGCGGGCGAGGTCCTCGACCTCGTGCAGAGCGGCGCCCCGGCCGCCGAGACGGCCGCGCGCCTGCGCGCCGCCGGCCCGCTCCTGCTGCCGGGCACGAGCAGCGCCCCGTACTGGCAGATCGTCGTCGCCTCCGTCGAGTGGGAGGACGAGACCCCCGGCGAGGCCACGGGACGCCTCGCGCGCGACCTCCTGGAGGAAGTCCTCGCGAGGGGCACGGAGGCGCCGGGCCGGGCGGGCGAGGACGGGCTGCCCGCGCCCGCCGGTACGGACCTGCCGGGCCCCGGGGACGAACCAGCGGACCGCGCCGCCGTCACGCAGCTCGGCGCCGAGGCCGTCGCCCTCGTCCCGCTGTCCGCGCGCCCGGGCGACGAGGAGCACACGGGCGCCGAGCTGGACGCGACGCACCTCGTGGGCCCGGCGGGCGCCCCGCTCGCGGCGGGGCTGGGCACGCAGGGCAGGCTCACGGTCGGCGTGAGCGCGGCGGTGCACTCCGCCGAGGGCCTGCGCGGCGCCTTGGAGGAGGCCCGTCACGCGCGCCGGGTCGCGGCGGCCCGCCCGGGGCCCGTCAACGCGGCCGGGCACCAGGAACTCGCCTCGCACGTACTCCTCCTGCCGTTCGTCCCCGACGACGTGCGGCGTGCCTTCACCGCCCGGCTCCTCGACCCGCTGCGCGTCTACGACCGCCGCCACCGCGCCGAGCTGGTCCCCACCCTGGAGGCGTTCCTCGACAGCGACGGCTCCTGGACGCGGTGCGCGGCCCGGCTCCATCTGCATGTGAACACCCTCCGCTACCGCGTGGGCAGGATCCAGCAACTGACGGGGCGTGACCTGTCGCGTCTGGAGGACAAGCTGGACTTCTTCCTGGCGCTGCGGATGAGCTGAGGGACGCGAGCCCGGGAGGCCGGGGCCCGGGAGCAGTCGGGGGCCGGAGGCGGGGCGCGAGGGTCCGCGGCTGCGGAGGCCGGGCCGGGAGACGCGGCGGGGCGTGCGGCGTGCCGGGGGCGGGAACGCTCGCGCGCCGCGCCCCCTGCCGTACGGGGGCCGGGGCCCCCTCCCCCGCGCCGTGGATGATCCGGGTCCGTCGCGTCCCGGCGGAGTCCCCGCCTCCGCCGCTCCCTCGCAGGTCGGGCGGTACGGGGGCGCGTAGGGCTCGCGGGAGGGGCCCGACACGCGCCCGGCGCGTTTGTGAAAACTTTCACCCACCCTCTTGGCGGCCCGCCACCCGCCGTGCTGAGATGCACGTCACAGCTCACCGGCGCGCGTGATGTGAGGAGGGGACTGTGGCGGACACCGCCATGCCTTGGTCCGTATCGACGTCGAAGCCGGGACCTGCGGGGGAGACGGAAGTGTTCGACCGGTCGGTGTGGCGGCTGCGGTCACGCGGCTGCTGGACCGAAGCGGCCTCCCTGCTCGCCCCGCTCCCCGGAGCGGAAGCCGCCCTGCGGCGCACCGAACTCCTCGCGGAACGCTGCCTGTACACGGGCGAGGGCTGGGCGGAGGCGGAGGACGCGCTGCGCGCGGCCGAGGCGCTCGCGCACAGTGACGACGAACGCGGCACGGCCGCCTGCGAACGCGGGCACCTCGCCTACCTCGCCACCTCGCTCGGCGTCAGGGACCGTGCCGACGAGGCGAGTTCGGCGCTCGGCAGAGCGGCGGCACTGCTCGCCCCCGGCTCCCCCCATCGCCCGCTCCTCGACTACCGGCGCGGCCTCATCGCCGAACACCTCGCCCACGCGCCCCAGCCCGCCCGGGCGGCCTACCGCCGCGCGCAGGCGGGCGCCACCGCCCACGGCGACCGCTTCCTCCTCGCCCGCACCTGGTACCGCCTCGCCGAACTCGCCCTGCGCGACGGCGAGGCGACCGAGGCCAGGCACGGCTTCACGCAGAGCCTGGCGCTGCGCGAGAGCCTGGGCGACCTCGTCGGCACACCCCCGACCCTCGCGGCCCTCGCCGAGACCGCCCCCGAACCGGAGGCGGAACGGCTGCGCGCGGAGGCGCGGAGACTGTGGGGGCTCCTGGGCGGGATACCGAGGCTGCTGGAGGGACGACTGGGGGTGGAGTGACGGCGGCGGGAGGAGGGGGGACGGCCGCTTCCGCTCCGGCGGGCGTCCGGCCTCGCCCCGCGCCTCCTCAGCCCCGCACCCCCAGGTGACTGCGCAGCACCGTCGCCAGCGTCGCCGTATCGGCCCGCTCGATCGCGTCGAGCAGCGCTGTGTGCTGCGCCGCCTCTTCCGCCCAGGGCCGGGGCGTACGGGCGCGAGGGCTTCCCGCGCGGCGGTGGAGGGCGTCGGCGACGCGGGTCAGCTCGGGATTCCCGTGCAGGCCGAGCAGTGCCGCGTGGAAGGCGCGATCGGCCTCGCCGTAGCCCGTGCGGTCGCCCGTACGGGCCAGCTCCTCGGCCCGCGCGGCGAGGGGGCGCAGCTCCGGGGGCAGCGCGGGCAGCGTGGCGGCGAGCCGGGTGAGGACGGGCAGCTCGATCAGGAGCAGCACCTCGGCGAGCGCCGCCGCGTCGGCGTCGGTACGGGCCAGGACACGGAAGCCGCGATTGGGCACCGTCTCGACGGCCCCCTCGGCGGCGAGCCGCTGCATCGCCTCGCGTACCGGCGTCGCCGAGACCCCGTACCGCTCCCCCAGCGCGGGCGCCGAGTAGACCCGCCCCGCCTCCAGCTCGCCCGAGTCGAGCGCCGCCCGCAGTGCCTCAAGGACCTGGCCGCGCACCGAGGTGCGGCGCAGCGGGGTGCGGGCGTGTCCCGGGTGGTCCTGCCCCCGCGCGGAGCCGTGCGCGAGGTCGGCGGGACAGGCGGGACCGCCGGGGGGACGCGCCGAACCACCCGGACGCGCGCCCGTACCGCTCCCCCGCGCCGCGCCACGCCCGCGCGTGCCGCCGATCGCGTCTTCACCCGGACGGCGGGGCGGGGGGACGCGCTCCTCGACCCCGTCCGCCGGGTGCGGGCCTCGGGGGGCCGGTTCGCGTTCCACTTCGCCTTCCTCCGTACCGCTGGGGTCCGCGTGCTCGCGGCGGGCGGGTTCCGCGCGCCCTCAGCACGATAGAGGGAGGGACCCCAGGTTCCCAGCCCACTCCCTTCCGGTAAGGTAAGGCTTACCTGTAGATCCTCCTGTTTCGACGTGCGATTCGGTGGTCCGCGCATGCTGCACTCCCCCCAGCTCTCCGCCCTCCCGGTACCGGCCCCGGCCGCCTCGCCGGTCGGCGCCGCCTGGGAGCGTCTGGCCGAGGTCTTCCCCGAGCTGCGGGTGACCGAGCTGGCGGCGGGCGAGCCGGGACCCGTGGGGGGCGACTGGGTGAGCGCGGCGGGACTCGCGCGCGCGGGCGCCGAGCTGGACGCCTACCTGCGCTGGGACCACGAGCAGATCGAGCGCGACTACGGGCGCACGCCGCGCCCCGATGTCGTCGCGAGCTTCGGTTTCCACCGGTACGCGTGGCCCGCCTGCCTGCTCATCACCCTGCCGTGGCTCCTGGTGCGCCGCGTGCCCCGGTACGGCGCGGGCGACGTGTACTTCGACCGCCCCCGCTACCGCATGGCAGTCCGCTCCGTGCCCTTCGCCTGCCTGCCCGACGACCCGGAGGCCGGGCACCCCCTCGCGGTCGTCGTACCGGACGAGGAGGCCTTGCGCGCCGAGGTACGGAGCGCGGTGGCCACCCACCTCGGGCCGCTGCTCGACGGGATCGGCCCGCGGATGCGCCGGCGGGGCCGGGCGCTGTGGGGCATGGTCACGGACGAGATCGTCGAGGGCCTCGCGTACGTGGGAGAGCTTCTCGGGGAGCGGGCGCGCACGGCCGCCGAACTGGAGGCGCTGCTGCCCGGCACGACGAAGCCGTACGTCGGCACGCCGGGCTTCCGCGAGCTGACCGGGCCCGACGGCGAGAGGCTGCCGACCAGGGACCGGGTGAGCTGCTGCCTGTCGTACACGCTGGGCGCCGAGGAGATCTGCGGGACCTGCCCCCGGCTGTGCGACGCCGAGCGCGTCGCACGCCTCCGCGCGGAGCGCCTGGCGGCGGAGGAGACCACCGGGCGCGACGCTCAGGCGGAGGAGGCCACGGCGCGGGCCCCCGAGGAGACCACGGCGCGGGGCACTCGGGCGGTGGAACCCGCCGCCGCCTGAGGAGGCATCACCCCCCCCTCTTCCCTCCCGTCGCCGTCGCATCGCCACGGCGCGTCCCGTCCCCACGCCCGGCCGCCCTGCCGGGTTACCCCTGCGTTGCCCGTTTCACACCAGCGCTTTCCGGCCTCGCTCCGCCCCTGCCGTCCCTCCCGGAACACCACGATCGGGGCGCACAGCGGGCCCCCGGTTCCCCCCGCGCATCCGTTTCACGCCCACTCACCCTTACGAGTATTCTGTCTCGCACGGAACTCCCTGTCTTCGCGCGAGAGTTCGAGCAGGTCGACGCTATCCGGTGCCCGGTACCCCCCATTGGCGTCCAGTTGCCCGGAAAACACCTGACGGCCCTTCGGCATGCGCCACGATGGCGCCCGAAAGGCCCTACCGACGCAAGGGACCCCCTGATGAGAATGACCGACATATCGCTGGACTGGCTCGTACCCGGCGCCGTACTGCTCCTGGGCATGCTGGCGGCGGTTGCGGTGCTCACCCGCGGCAAGCGGGCCGGGGCGAAGGCGGCGGCGGCCGAGGACTCCTGGGAACGCAGCGAGGAGCGCCGCCGCCGCAAGGAAGCGGTCTACGGCAGCGCCTCCTACGTCCTCCTCTTCTGCTGCGCGGCCGTCGCGGCGGCGCTCTCCTTCCACGGCCTGGTCGGATTCGGCCGCCAGAACCTCAACCTCTCCGGGGGCTGGGAGTACCTGGTGCCCTTCGGCCTGGACGGGGCGGCGATGTTCTGCTCGGTCCTCGCCGTGCGCGAGGCGAGCCACGGCGACGCGGCGCTCGGTTCGCGGCTGCTCGTGTGGACCTTCGCGGGCGCGGCGGCCTGGTTCAACTGGGTGCACGCCCCGCGCGGCACGGGCCACGCGGGTGCCCCGCAGTTCTTCTCCGGGATGTCGCTCTCGGCCGCCGTGCTCTTCGACCGCGCCCTCAAGCAGACCCGCCGCGCCGCGCTGCGCGAGCAGGGACTGGTGCCGAGGCCGCTGCCGCAGATCCGCATCGTGCGCTGGCTGCGCGCCCCGCGCGAGACCTTCGGCGCGTGGTCGCTCATGCTCCTGGAGAACGTGCGCAGTCTCGACGAGGCCGTCGAGGAGGTACGGGACGACAAGCGCCAGAAGCAGGCCGGGCGTCAGCGCGACCGCGAGCAGGCACGTCTGAAGAAGGCTCAGCTCAAGGCGATCAGCCGCAGCACGCGTGGCTGGGGCGGACGCGGGGGCGGCCGGCAGATCGACGTGCAGCAGGCCATGGCCGGCATGGGGCAGGCCGAAGCGGACCCCGCCATACCGGCGAGCGAGCAACTGCCTTCCGGGCGGCCCTCTTTGCAGGCTCTCACCACGAAGACTGACGCGGCGTCCTCTCCGGAGGAGCCTGCCAAAGGAGCCGTTGTCGACCTGACGGCCGAGGACGACACCCAGGCCCTGCCCCGACTCGACAACCTGGAGCGCAAACTGAAGGAGATGGAGCAGCAGTTCGGCTGAGCCCGTACCGCCTTCCGGATCTCCTCGCGGGGCGGCCCGCACCCTCCCCGGGTGCGGGCCGCCCCGCGTCGTCCGTCGGTACCCCTGCGCCCGCCCCTCGCCGCGCCGCCTACGCGCCCCCCACGGCCCCCGTCTCCAGCTCGAACCACACCGCCTTGCCCGCGCCCACCGCCCTGACCCCCCACGCGTCCGCGAGGGTCTGGACGAGGCCGAGGCCGCGTCCGCCCGTCTGCTCCTCGGGGACGGCGGTACGGGCCCGGGGCACCCCCTTGGCCTGATCGCGCACCTCGACGCGGAGCCGGCCGCGCCGGACGACGGCGGTGAGGACGGCGTCGTCGGCCGTGTGCACGAGGGCGTTGGTGACGAGCTCGCTCGTGAGCAGTTCGGCGGTGTCGGCGCAGGACGCCTCCTGGCCGTGCCGGTCGAGGAGTTCGCGCAGCGCGTGCCGCGCCTCACCGACCGCGCGCAGATCGGCGCGAGCGAGCTTCCTGGTGAGCCGGTGCCCGCGCGGCGGGCGGCGCGGAAGCATCCGCCGGGCGCTCGCCCCTCTCCCCAGCGGGCCGCGCCGTTCAGTCCTGTGCCCGTCCATGTACGGCTCCACCCCCGTGACGGACCACTCCGCCGGTCGGCCCCCCTCCCGGCATCCGGGCACGGGGGCTGCGAACACCACCTCGACGACGCTGTCGACTCTCGTCACACGCTTTCAGGTCACGAACGTGTATACGAGGACCATGCCCGCTTAGTCCGTACCTGACGCCTCCTGGGCGCGACCGCGAGGAAACCCCGACGCACACGGCAGGAACCGCGCGCCGGACCGCCGCGCCGGGGGCGCGCGGGGCGCCCACCGGCCGCGCACCACCCGTACCACCGGGCCTCCCCCGCCCCGGCCGGCTCAGGGGCGGGGCACGTTGCGGAGGTTTGAGCGTGCCATCTGGAGCATCCGGCCGACGCCGCCGTCGAGGACGATCTTGCTCGCCGAGAGCGCGAAGCCCGTGACCATGTCGGCGCTGATCTTCGGCGGGATGGAGAGCGCGTTGGGGTCGGTCACGATGTCCACGAGGGCGGGGCCCTTGTGCGCGAACGCGTCCCGCAGGGCGCTCTCCAGTTGCTTGGGCTTCTCGACCCGCACCCCGTAGGCGCCCGCCGCGCGGGCGACGGCGGCGAAGTCCGGGTTCTTGTTCGTCGTCCCGAAGGACGGCAGCCCGGCCACCAGCATCTCCAGTTCGACCATGCCGAGCGCCGAGTTGTTGAAGAGGACGACCTTCACGGGGAGGTCGTACTGCACGAGGGTGAGGAAGTCGCCCATGAGCATCGAGAAGCCGCCGTCCCCCGACATCGAGACGACCTGCCGGTTCCGGTCGGTGAACTGCGCGCCGATCGCCTGCGGCAGCGCGTTGGCCATCGAGCCGTGCCGGAAGGAGCCGATGATGCGGCGGTGGCCGTTGGGGGTGATGTACCGCGCCGCCCACACGTTGCACATCCCGGTGTCGACGGTGAAGACGGCGTCCTCGGCGGCGATCTCGTCGAGGACGGAGGCGACGTACTCGGGGTGGATCGGCGTGTGCTTCTCGACCTTGCGCGTGTACGCCTTGACCACGCCTTCGAGCGCGTCGGCGTGCTTCTTGAGCATCTTGTCGAGGAAGCGGCGGTTCTCCTTCGGCTTGACGCGCGGCAGCAGGCAGCGCAGCGTCTCGCGCACGTCGCCCCACACCGCGAGGTCGAGCTTGCAGCGGCGGCCGAGGTGCTCGGGGCGGATGTCGACCTGGACGATCTTGACGTCCTTCTCGGGCAGGAAGGGCGTGTACGGGAAGTCCGTGCCGAGCAGGATCAGCAGATCGCACTCGTTGGTGGCCTCGTAGCAGGCCCCGTAGCCGAGCAGCCCGCTCATCCCGACGTCGTACGGGTTGTCGTACTGGATGTACTCCTTGCCGCGCAGCGCGTGCCCCACCGGCGACTTGATCTTCCCCGCGAGTTCCATGACCTCGGCGTGCGCGCCCGCCGCGCCCGCGCCGCAGAAGAGCGTGACCCGGTTCGCCCCGTCGATCAGGGCGGCGAGCTTCTCGATGTCGTCGTCACCGGGGCGCGCCGTGGGCTGCTCGGTGATCATCGCCTGCTCGGTGACCCGCTCGGGCGCGTCGTGCGAGGCCACATCGCCCGGAAGAGTGACGACGCCGACGCCGCCCTGTCCCACGGCGTGCTGGATCGCGCTCTGGAGGACGCGGGGCATCTGCGCCGCGTTGGAGATCATCTCGCTGTAGTGGCTGCACTCGGTGAAGAGCCGCTCCGGGTGGGTCTCCTGGAAGTAGCCGAGCCCGATCTCGCTGGAGGGGATGTGCGAGGCGAGGGCGAGCACGGGCGCCATGGAGCGGTGGGCGTCGTACAGGCCGTTGATGAGGTGCAGGTTGCCGGGGCCGCAAGAGCCCGCGCAGGCGGCGAGCCTGCCGGTGATCTGGGCCTCGGCGCCGGCGGCGAACGCGGCGGTCTCCTCGTGACGGACGTGGATCCAGTCGATCGCCGAGTTCCGGCGGATCGCGTCGACCACGGGGTTGAGGCTGTCGCCGACCACGCCGTACAGCCGCTGCACGCCCGCGCGGACGAGGACGTCGACGAACTGTTCGGCTACGTTCTGCTTGGCCATGGCACTCGCACCCCTTCTGTGCTTCACGGGTCCATGAAGTCACGCACCCATGAAGTCACAGTGACCGCGATCGTGCCCGCCAAACACAGGGGCAACGGGACTCAGCCCCCCGCTCAGCCCTCCCAGACGGCGGCGAGGGTGCGATCGTCCGCGTAGCCCTTGACGCGGGTCTGGCTCGTGGCCAGGAAGGCGGCGAGCCCCGGGGGTTCGGGGGCGGACCACTCCTCGGCCAGTCGGCTCGCGAGCGACGGGCTGCCGCGCAGCGGCTCGGCGAGGCCGGTGCCGCACAGCAGCAGCACATCACCCGATCGGGCGATGGAGGCGTGGAACCGGAAGGGTTCGCGGCGCGGCTCCTCCACGGGAGCGTACGGGCTCGGGGGCCGGCCGACGCCGGGATCGAGGGTGAGCGCCCCGCCCTCCGCGCCGGAACGGGGCTGCCCGTCGACGGGGACCTCGGGCTCGATGTCGCGCAGTTCCCCGCCGCGCAGCCGGAAGAGTCCGCCCTCGCCCGCGCCGAAGAAGACGCGGGTCCGGCACTGGCCGTCGGTGGGAAGGAGGAGGCAGCGCAGGCTCGCGGTGTACTCCTCGGGCGCGAGCCCCCGTTCGGCCGCGGCGGCGCGCAGGCGGCCGAGGGTGCGGTCGGTGAGGCGGCGCAGGCCGGACTTGAGGTCGCCGCGGCGGGCCGCCCGGATGTCGTCGGCGAGGCGGCGGTGGCTGCGGCCCACGGCGGCGGCGATCGACCGGACGGCCTCGGTCGCCGCCCGGTACGCCTCGGGACAGGTCCGCGCCCCGGTCGCCGTCGCGACGAGCACGATGCCCTCGTCCCCGGCCCCGAAGCGCACCACGAGCAACGTGTCCCTGCGCGCCTCCCCGCGGTACCGCGCGGAATCCCCCCGCTGCGAGACGGCCCGCAAGGTGCTCCCTCCGAACCGCCCTCCTTCGAGCACGGTGTCGGGCACGTAGGCGTCGAGCGCTCCGGGATCGCTCTCGGCGAGCGCGGTGGGCTCGGCCTCGTAGGTGGGAGGCCGGTCGCCGACGTAGGGGACGCCGCTCGTGGCGCGCGTCTCTGCGGAGGTCTCCCCGGCACCGGGCCGCGCGGGTGCGCCCGGAGAGGCCGGGGACCGCTCGGCGCGGGGGGACGGGGGTCGCTCGGCACGGGGCGTCGGGGGCGGGGCGGGAGCGAGCGCCTCGCGGCCTGTACGGGGCGGATCACCTTGCGAGGCGGCGGGGGCGCTGTCCGCCTCGCCCGCCGGGGAGGGCTGCCGCTCGGCCTGCGGGGAGGGCCGCTCGGCCCGCCCGGGGGACGCCCCCTCCGCTTCAACGGATGGGGGCGGGGACAGGGGGAGCGCGTGGCGCGGGAGGTGGGGGGCCGGCGGAGCGGACTCGTCCCGGAGGGGGCTGGGCGGGGCCGGGTCGTCCTGTATGGGTCCGGGCGGCACCGGCTCGCTCCGCGCGGGCTCGGGCGGCGCTTGGTCGTCCTGTACGGGGCCGGGCTCGTCCCGTGCGGGCACGGGCGCGGGCTCGTCCCGTGCGGGCGCGGGCTCGTCCCGTACGGCGTCGGACGCGTCCGACGCCTCGCGTGGAGACTCTCCGTGTACAGGAGGACGGAAGCCCTCCGGCTCGTCCCGCTCGGGCGGCCCGCCCGCTTCCGATCCTTCCGCCGGTTCCGCCGGTTCCGCCGGGGAGGCCCCCGTCCCCTCCGCCGGGGGCGTCCTGCGGCGGGGTGTCACGCCGGTCCACTCGGCCGGGAGCGGGGGCGGTGGCGTCTCCCCGGCGCCCCGCTCGGGCGAGGAGCCGAACCAGCCCGTGAAGCCGTCCGGCGTGGCGGGGGCGCGGCGCGGAGGCCGTTGCGGCAGGGGCGGGCTGTCCGTCGCCTCCGGCGTGAGGGGCCTTCGCGGCAGCGGTGGGTTCCGCTCCGGCTCGTCCCGGCCGAGGGGCCGTCGCGGAAGCGGTGGGTTCTCCTCCGGTGCCCGGGTGCGGGGCCGTCGCGGCAGGGGCGGGTTGTCCTCCGGCTCCGCCGGGGGTGGCCCGTCGGCCTCCGCGTCGGGGAGCGGCCTTGCGCCGGGCACGTAAGGGCGCCCCAGGCGTTCCGTGGCGGGCCAGGGGGAGGCCGGCTCGGGGGGCCCGGGGGCGAAGG
>NZ_JOGO01000072.1 GCF_000719475.1 Streptomyces sp. NRRL F-5630
TTCAACGTCGTCCCCCAGCTCACCGAAGAGATCAACACCCGCAAGGGCTGACCCGCCTCACACGGCTGGCTGTGCGGCCCCGTGTCCACCCACAACAGGTGGATACGGGGCCGTGTCGCGTCACCGAGTTGCTTCTCGGGGGCGTTCACCTGGAAGGCCGCGCCGTGTGCTCGACCGGCTTCTATGGTGGCCTCTCGCGACGGATCGGGAGGGGTCTCTGTGACGGTGTTCGACGAGAGTGAGCGGCTGGTCTGGGCGGGCCGGGGGGAGGTGTACGCGGCGAGCTTCGCGAAGCTGTGCGCGTACCCGGTGGGGGAGTTGCTCGACGCGGCGGGCGTGGGTGAGGGCACACGCGTGCTCGACGTGGGGACGGGGCCGGGGACCGTCGCGGCGGCCGCGGTGGCGCGTGGCGCGCGCGTGACGGCGGTGGACCCGGAGCCGAGCATGCTCGCGCTCGCGGCGCGTACCGCCCCCGAGGCCGAGGTGCGGGAGGCCATGCTTCCTGAACTCCCCTTTGTTGAAGGTGAGTTCGATGCGGTCGTGGCCAATTTCGTGCTCAATCACGTGGGCCGGCCCCGCGCGGCGCTCGGTGAGCTGCGCCGTGTCGTGCGGGTGGGAGGGCGCGTGGCCGTGACGGTCTGGGCGAAGCCTCCGGCGGCGGGTCAGGCGCTTCTGGGGCGCGCCATCGCGGGGGGCGGCGCCGTCAGGCCCCCGCACCTCGCGCCGGGGCTCGACCCCGACGAGGACTTCCCGCGCGACGAGGCGGGACTCGGCGCGCTGCTCGCGGCTGCCGGACTCGGGGACGCCGCGTGCGGGACGCTGCGCTGGGACCACCGGGCGAGCCCCGAGGAGTGGTGGAGCGCCCCGGCGGGCGGGGTCGCCTCCAGCGGGCAGCTCGTGCGGGCGCAGACACCGGCGGTGCGGGCCGCGATCAAGCGGTCCTTCGACGACTTCAGCGCCGCGTTCACCGAGCCGGACGGCATGTTGCGCCTGCCCCACGCCGCGCTGCTCGCGCACGGGCGACGATGACGGGCGCGGGGGACGCGCGGGCGCCGGAGGTACCGGGCGGCGGGCGTCCCGTGCCGCGCCTGCGCGCCGCGCTCGGGCGCTTCCACGACGCCCGTCCCTGGGACCACAACGCCCACTACCACCGGGCGGTCCTGCGCCGGCTGCCCCGCCGCTTCGGTGCCGCACTCGACGTGGGCTGCGGCAGCGGGGACCTCGCCCGGCTCCTCGCCCGGCGCGCCGAGGCGGTGACCGGGATCGACGCGGACCCGGGCATCGTCGCGAAGGCGCGCGCGACCACCCCGGACACGGTGCCGGTCGTCTTCGCCACGGCGGACGCCCTCGACGGGGAGGCCGCTCCGGGCCCGTACGCCGTCCTGACCTGCGTCGCCGTGCTCCACCACCTGCCGCTCGCCGAGGCCCTGGCCTCGTTCCGCGCCCGTCTCGCGCCCGGCGGCACCCTCGTGGTCGTGGGTCTCCACCGGGAGGAGACCCTCGCGGACCGCGCGGTGAGCCTCCTGGCCGTGGTCGCCCATGCTCTGGTGGCCGGGTGGAAGCACCGCGGAGGCGGGCAGACCTCCCGGCCCCCGGCCATGACGACGCGGACCCGCCCCGCGACGAGGGGCCTGGCGGAGATCCGGCGCACCGCCCGGACAGTGCTCCCCGGCGCCCGCGTCCGCAGGCGGCTCTTCTGGCGCTACGTGCTGGAGTGGAAGCGCCCCTGAACGGCCGCCGCCCGAGGGGCCGTCGGCAGAGAGCACCTCGGGTGGCGACCGTCCCGCCGGAGCCCGCCCGCCGGGAGGGCCAGGCCGGTGACCCACCCGCAGGGAGGGTCAGGCCACTGACTCCGTCCCCGGCACCGCCGGCAGGTACTCCGTGAGTTCCCCCGGTGCCTCCTTCCGTGCCCGTGCGTGGGACCAGAACAGCAGGGCGACGCCGAGGGCGCCGGGGTCGGGGGACCCGATGGCGCGCTCACCGACGTAGGAGGCACGGCCGCGGCGGGCGCGCAGGGCGGCGGTGGCGTGGGCGCCGTCGAGGGCGGCGACGGCCGCCTCCCGGGGGCCGGACCCCGCTTCGAGGGCGTCCCGGGCGGGAACGAGGGCGTCGACCATGGTGCGGTCCCCGGGCTCGGCCTCGCCGACCCGCTGGATCGCCGCCAGCCCCTCGCCGGTCCCGGCACGCCAGGCATCCCGCTCGTCCGAGCCGGCCTCGTGCGCGCGGGCCAGTTCCTGGAAGAGCAGCCCGATGAGCGGGCCGCTCGTGCCGCCGACCTCGTCGAGGAAGACGGAGGCGGCGACGGCGTAGGGCGGCCGGTCCGGCTGGGCGTCCAGGGCGGCGGTGACGCGGTCGAGGCCCTCGCGGAGGTTGTCGCCGAAGTCGCCGTCGCCGGAGAGCTGGTCGAGGGCGGTGAGGGTGGCGTGGGCGGTGCGCGCGGCGTCGGCGTAGGTGCGCAGCACCAGGCTCTGGTCGGTGGTCATCGGGCGGACTCCGGGGCGGGGAAGGCGGGGGTGCGGGCGGGGGCGTGCCAGTGCGGGACCCAGTCCTCGCGCAGGGCTGTGAGGGTGAGGGAGAAGCCGCTCATGTCGAGGGCGGGGACGAACGTGCCGACCAGCCGGCCGGCCACTTCGAGGCCCCGCTTCCCGAGCGTCTCGGACACCCGGGCGTGGATCGCGTACAGCTCCAGGAGGGTGGTCGCGCCCAGGCCGTTGACGAGCAGGAGGACGGAGCCGGTCGTCGCGGGCAGGGCGTCGGCGACCTGCTCGGTCATGCGGTCGACGAGTTGCTCGAAGCCGGGGTGCTCCACGGTGGTGGCGGCGCGTTCGCCGTGGATGCCGACGCCGTACTCCAGGGTGCCGTCCGGCAGGGCGAACGCCTCTCCGCCGCGCGAGGGCGCGGTCTGGGCGCGGGCGGCGACGGCGACGCTGCGCGAGGCGGCGGCGAACTCGGTGCCGAGTGCGGCCAGTTCGTCGAGACCGGCACCTGCGTCGGCGGCGCCACCGAGCAGCTTCTCCACCAGCACGGTGGCTCCGGTGCCGCGCCGCCCGGTCGCGGTCTCGTCGCTCTCGGTGGCGAGGTCGTCGTCGACGAGGACGCGCCGGACGGGTATGCCGTCGGCCCGCAGGCGTTCGGCGGCGATGCCGAAGTTGATGCGGTCGCCGGTGTAGTTCTTCACGACGTGCAGCACGCCCTCGGGTCCGGCGACGGCCTTGGACGCCTCGTAGACCTGCCGGTTGTGCGGGGAGGCGAAGACCCGGCCGGGGACGGCGGCGTCCAGCATCCCGGCGCCCACGAAGCCGGTGTGCAGCGGCTCGTGGCCGGAGCCGCCGCCGGAGACGAGGCCGACGCGCCGGGCGGGGTGGCGTTCGCGGGCGGTGACGTAGAGCGGGTCCTCGTGCAGGTCCAGCAGCCCGGGGTGGGCCGCGGCCAGGCCGTGCAGGGCCCGTTCGACGGGGGCTTCGGCGGGCAGGAACAGGCGGTTCACGAGACCTGGGTCCTTTCACGGTGGGGTGCGGAGTCCGTCGCGGACGCGGCGTGCTCGGGGGCCTCGCCGGCGCGCAGCCGGGTGGCGGCCAGTCCGGACAGGACGGCGACGCCGACACAGTAGGCGATCAGCCAGGACCAGTGGCCGCCGGCCGCGGAGAGCAGCGCGGTGCCGATGAGCGGGGAGAGCCCGCCGCCGAGGGTGGCGCCGATCTGCTGAGTGACGGACAGTCCGGTGTAGCGGACGTTGACCGGGTAGAGGTTGGAGAACAGGGCGCCCTGCGCGCCGTACATCGCGGCGTGCCCGACGCCGAGTCCGAGGGTCATGCCGACGGCGTAGCCCCAGAACTGGCCGGTCTCGATCAGCAGGAAGAACGGCAGCGCGAGGACGGCCTGGAAGGCGGCGCCGAAGACGTACACCTTGCGCCGGCCGATGCGGTCGGAGAGGGCGCCGAAGTAGGGGAGGGTGAGGCACTCGACGGCACAGGCGATGAGGACGGCCAGGAGGACGGGTCCCTTGGGCAGGTCGAGTTCGGTGGTGACGTAGGTGATGGCCACCACGTAGTAGATGTTGAACAGACCGCTCTCGGCGATCTTGGCCAGGACGGAGAGGACGACCGTGGCGGGCTGCCGGGTGAGGACCTGCTTGACGGGCAGGCTCTGCACCTCGCGGTCCTCGCGCATCTTGACGAACTCGGGGCTCTCGGTGACGTGCAGCCGCATCCAGAGGCCGACGCCGACCAGCAGGATGCTGGCGAGGAAGGGCATGCGCCAGGCCCAGGAGTCGTAGGACCCCGAGGGCAGGGTGGCGTCGAGGATGGTGACCAGACCGACGGGGATCAGGACACCCGCCGGGGTGCCGATGTGCACGAGCGAGGTGAAGAACCCCTGGCGGGAGCGGGGACTGTACTCCAGGGCCATCAGGACGCCGCCGCCGTACTCGCCGCCCATGCCCAGGCCCTGGATGAGCCGGATGAGGACGAGCAGGATGGGCGCCGCGATGCCGATGCTGTCGTAGGAGGGCAGCAGGCCGATCGCGAAGGTGCCGAGGCCCATCATCAGCATCGTGGTGATCAGGACGTTCTTGCGACCGAGCCGGTCGCCGAAGTGCCCGAAGAGAATGCCGCCCAGCGGCCGGGCGGCGTAGCCGACGAAGTAGGTGGCGAAGGCGGCGAGGGTGCCCACCAGGGGAGAGGCGTCGGGGAAGAACACCTTGTCGAAGACGAGCGCCGCGGTGGTGGCGTACAGGGTGAAGTCGTAGTACTCGACGGTGGTTCCCAGGGCGCTGGCGGTGACGACCTTGCGCAGGGAGGACTCCCGGGAAGCGGGGGTGGCGGCCGGTTGGGGCATGCTCGCTCCATTGCGATGGCGGCTCGGATGACGCGGTGGGTACTCCTCCAGAGTGGAGGAGGGAGGACTGCGTCTGGAAATCGACGGTTCTTATGTCCCAGAACCGCGTGCTAGCATCTGATGCATCAGACATTACATCCGCACTGAGATCGCGGCAATACCCGGGAGACACGCGTGAAGGACATCCAGCTCGGCGGCATGATTTCCACCGTTGTCACGCCGTTCGACGAAAACGACCAGGTCGACCTGGATCTGCTGCGCGGCGAGGTCAAGTACCTCCTCGAACAGGGCGTGACCGCCATCTGCGCCTGCGGCAGCACCGGCGAGGGCCAGACCCTCTCCCTGGAGGAGAGCGCGGCGATCTGCGCCACCGTGGTCGACGAGGTCGATGGTCGGGTTCCGGTCATCGGCGGCGTCATCCAGAACTCCACCGCCCAGGCCAAGCGGTACTCGCTCGCGCTCAAGGAAGTCGGCGTCGACGCGCTCCAGGTCACCCCGGTCCACTACGTCTTCGCGCCCTCGCCCGAGGAGACCGTCGCCCACTACCGCGAGATCGGCGAGGCCACCGACCTGCCGATCGTGCTCTACAACGTCGTGCCCTGGGCGCTGGTCCCGGTCGACACGATCGAGCTGCTGCGCGACGTCCCGCAGGTCGTCGCCGTCAAGCAGTCCGGCGGCGACATCCACCTCCTCGCCGACCTGCTGCACCGTATGCGCGACCGCTTCACGATCCTCGCCGCCCTCGACGACCTGCACTACCCGGCCTTCGTCATGGGCGCCCACGGGGCGCTCGCCGCCATCCCCACCGTCACGCCACGCCTCAGCGTCGAACTGTGGGACGCGGTCCAGGCCGGCGACCACGCCAAGGCCCTCGCCCTGCACGAGCGCATCCTCACCGTCTGGCGGGCGATCGACGCCCCCAACCTGCCCGCCACCCTCAAGGCGGCCCTCGAACTCCAGGGCCGCTCGCCCGGTCTCCCGCGCCGCCCGTTCCAGCCCGCCACGGACGCCGAGCGGGAACGCATCCGCGCCGCTCTGGAAGCCGCTAACCTGATCTGATCCATCAGATGCTGTCGAACCGGTGCCGGTACCGCGTCGGCCGGTGCCGGCGGGTCCCCGGAAGCCGGACAAGAAGGGCGATCATGGCCACCCCCTCCGTTCGTAGCCGTGGCGGCGCCGCCCCGCTCGTCGTGGAGTCGATCTCCGGACAGCTCTACTCGATCCTGTGCGACCGGATCATCACCGGTGTCTACGCGCCCGGCTCCCGGATCGACCCCCAGGCCATCGCCACCGAGTTCGGCGTGTCGCGCACCCCGGTCCGCGACACGCTGGTGCGCCTGGAGCACGACCGGCTCGTGGAGACCCGGCCCCGCTCGGGGACCTTCGTCACCCGGCCCTCGCGCCAGGACGTCCACGAGGTGTGCCAGCTGCGCAAGGGCCTGGAGTGGCTCGCCACCGGCGTCGCCGCCGAGGCGATGCCCCTGGAGCAGATCGCCGACCTGCGCGAGGAGGCCGTCGCCGCGCTGCGCGCCGCCGAACAGGGCGACTACGAAGCGTTTTTCGCGAGCGACACCCGCATCCACCACGAGATCATCGCCCATACCGACAACAGCCGCCTGATCGCCGCCCGCGAGTCCGTCGAGCCGTTCGTCCACTGGCTGCGGGTCCTCGGCGCCACCGGCCCGCACCGCCTCGCCGGGTCCACCCGGCGCCACCTGGCGATCCTGGACGCCATGGCCGCGCGCGACATCCCCGCCGCCCAGGAGGCCGCCGCGCTCCACCTGACCGAGGTCGAGGAGTGGACGCTGGCCGACATGGCCTCCCACGACATCGTCACCTGACCCCTTACGAGGTTCCCCCCATGAACTCCGCCCCTTCCGCCACCCCCGCCGCGCCGCCGCTCGACACCGTCCTGGCCAGGGCGACGGCCGCGGCCGAACGGTTCCGTACCTCCTCCTCGGCCGACCGCGCCCGGCTGCTGACCGTGCTCGCCGACGCGCTCGACGCCGCCGCGGACCGGCTGCTCCCCGTCGCCCACCGCGAGACGCACCTGCCCGAGGCCCGGCTCGTCGGCGAACTCGCCCGCACCACCTTCCAGTGCCGGCTGTTCGCCGACCGCCTCGCCTCCGGCGCCCTGGACGAGGCCCGCATCGACCACGCCGACCCCGACTGGCCGATGGGCGCCCGCCCCGACATCCGCCGCACCACCGTGCCGCTCGGCCCCGTCCTGGTCTTCGCCGCGAGCAACTTCCCCTTCGCGTTCAGCGTGCTGGGCGGCGACACGGTCAGCGCGCTCGCCGCGGGCTGCCCCGTCGTCGTCAAGGCCCACCCCGGGCACCCCGAACTGTCCCGCCTCACCGCGTCCGTCGCCACGGCGGCCCTCGCCGAAGCGGGCGCCGCTCCCGACCTGCTCCAGCTCATCGAAGGGGAGCGGGAGGGCGCCGACGCCGTACGCGACCACCGGATCAAGGCCGTCGGCTTCACCGGGTCCACGCGCGGCGGGCACTACCTCTTCCAGCTCGCGGCCGGGCGTCCCGACCCCATCCCGTTCTACGGCGAACTCGGCTCCACCAACCCGGTCGTGGTCACCCCCGCCGGGTGGGCCGAACGCGGCGCGGACATCGCCGGCGGGTTCGCCGCGTCCTTCACCCTCGGCTCCGGGCAGTTCTGCACCCAGCCCGGTGTGGTGTTCGTCCCCGACGCCGACGCCTTCCTCGCGGCCCTGCCGCCGCTCGCCGCCGGTCCGATGCTCGACGAGCGCATCGCCACCGGCTACGCGACCGCTCTCGACGACCTCGCCGCCCAGGACGGCGTGAGTGTCGCCGCGCGCACTCCGGGCGGCGAGGGGCTCCCCGACGTCGCGCTGCTGCGGACCACCACCGAGGCCGTGCGCGCCACCCCCTCGCTCCTCTCCACGGAGGTCTTCGGCCCGGCCTCGCTCCTCGTCGAGTACGGCACCCTGGACGAGGTCGAGGACGCCCTCAGGGAGTTCGGGGGCACCCTGACCGGCACCGTCCAGGGGGGCCACGCGCTCGACGAGGACGGACTGCGGATGCTCGACGTCCTCACCCGGCACGCCGGGCGCGTCATCTGGAACGAATGGCCCACCGGGGTCACCGTCAGCGACGCGCAGCAGCACGGCGGCCCCTGGCCCGCCTCGACGGCGCCCACCACCACCTCCGTCGGGACAGCGGCCGTGGACCGCTTCCGCCGCCCGGTCGCCTTCCAGAACGTCCCCCAGCAGGGCCTCCCGCCCGCCGTCCGGGACCGCTAGGGGGCGGGAACCGCGAGGTGGTGCACGCGGGTGCGGGGCGGTGTCCGTCCAGTCCTCTGCGCGGACCCGCCCTACCGCCCCTCCACCACGGGGCTCAGCCCGCGCAGCGGCTCCCACCAGGCGCGGTGGCTCGCGTACCAGTGGATCGTCTCGCGCAGGCCCGTCGCGAGATCGACGCGGGGGCGCCAGCCCAGTTCCGCGCGCAGCTTCGAGGAGTCCAGCAGGTAGCGGCGGTCGTGTCCCGGGCGGTCCGGCACCGTGCGCAACAGGGAGAGGGGCAGGCCGAGTTCACCGAGGACGCGCTCCGCGAGGGCGCCCACGCTCAGCTCGGTCCCCGTCCCCACGTGGTACGTCTCGCCGATGCGCCCGGCGTGCAGCACCGCGGCGATCGCCCGGACGTGGTCGCGCACGTGGATCCACTCGCGGCGGTGCTCGCGCGAGGCGTAGACGGGCAGGTCGAGGCCGTCGAGGGCGCGGGTCGTGAAGAGCGGGAGCACCTTCTCGGGGAACTGGTGCGAACCGTAGTTGTTCGCCGAGTTCGTCAGCGTCACGGGCAGCCCGTACGTCTCGTGGTAGGCGCGCACCGCGTGGTCCGCCCCCGCCTTGCTCGCGCTGTACGGCGTGCGCGGCCGGTAGGGGGACTCCTCCGTGAACGCCTCCTCCGCGTCCAGCGCCAGGTCCCCGTACACCTCGCACGTCGAGACGTGGTGGAAACGCGCGACGCCGAGCCTTCGGCACGCCTCCAGGAGGGTCTGCGTGCCGAGCACGTTCGTCCGGAAGAAGCGGTCGGGGGCGAGCACGGCGAGGCTGTTGTGCGACTCGGCGGCGAAGTTCACGACGACCTCGACACGGTGCTCGGCGAGGGTACGGGTCACCAGCGGGCCGTCCGCGATGTCCCCCCGCACGAACGTGATCCGGTCCGCGACGTCCGCGAGGTTGGCGCGCACGCCCGCGTAGGTGAGGGCGTCGAAGGCGACGAGGGAGTCCTCCGGGTGTTTCTCCAGCCAGTAGCGGGTGAAGTGCGAACCGACGAAACCGGCCGCGCCGGTGACGAGCAGGGAGGTCATGCGCGGGCGCTCCTGGTGGGGGTCATGCGAAGGTGTTCCTGACGGGGCCTGGGGCGTCGCTGCGCACCTGGTACGGGACGGTGGTGCGCCGGTCGGGGTCGATCGCGAGCAGTCCACCCGCCGGGGGTCTCGCCCGCTGCGCGCAGTCGCGGCGCTCGCAGATCCGGCAGCCCAGGCCGATCGGGGTCGCGGCGCGCGGGTCGTCGAGCGCGATGCCCTCCGCGTAGACGAGGCGGTGCGCGTGGCGCAGTTCGCAGCCGAGCGCGAGCGCGAACTCGGCGCGCGGCGCGTGGTGCCCGAGCCCGCCCCGCACCAGCGTGCGCGCGATCCAGAAGTACCGCTTGCCGTCCGGCATCTCCGCGACCTGCGTGAGGATGCGGCCGGGCGCCGAGAACGCCTCGTACACCGTCCACAGCGGGCACGTGCCGCCGAGCCGCGAGAAGTGGAACGCCGTCGCCGACTGCCGCTTGGAGATGTTCCCCGCGCGGTCCACGCGCAGGAACGAGAAGGGCACCCCGCGGCGGCCCTCGCGCTGGAGGGTGCTCAGGCGATGGCACGCCGTCTCGAAGCCGACACCGAAGCGCGCCGACAGCAACTCGATGTCGTAGCGCGTCTCCTCCGCCGCCTGGTGGAAGGTCCCGTACGGCATGAGGAGAGCGCCCGCGAAGTAGTTCGCGAGCCCTATCCGGGCGAGTGTCACCGAGCCGGGCGAGGTGAGGCGCGACTCGTCGCGCGCGAGCTCGCCGAGCAGAGCGCCCTGTTCGAGGAGCGCGAGCTGGGTCGCGAGCTGGAAGGCGCGCTGGCCCTCCGTGAGCCACGGCGAGAGGAAGAGCCGACGGGTCTCCGCGTCGAAGCGGCGGGCGTCGGCGGTCCTGCCGGGCGCGGCGGTGAGGACACGGACGCGGTGGCGCGTGGCCAGGTGCGCCGTGAGCGGGTCGGCGCAGCGGCCGGGGGCGAGGCCGAGGGCCTCGGCGGTCCGCTCGGCGGCGGCGTCGATGGGGGCGAAGTGGTTGTGGTGCGCGTAGAAGAAGTCCCGCACCTCGTCGTGCGGCTCCCCAGAGGGCGGGGGAGGGGAGTCCGAGCCGGGGCCTGCGAGCACCGCGGCCTGCTCGGCGGCGTCCCGGTAGCGGCGGTGCAGCGCGACGAGGGCGCGGGCGAGGTCGGGGTGGTCGCGCACCGCCTCCGCGATCTCCTCGGGCGGGGGCGACTCGATGCCGCTCGCCTCGTCCGCGAGCGCCGCGCGCACGTCGGTCGTGAGGCGGGCCTCGTCGGCGACCGAGAAGTACTCGGCGCCGACCCCGAAGACCTCCTCCAGGCGCAGCAGCACCGGGACGGTGAGCGGGCGCTGGCCCTGCTCGATCTGGTTGGCGTAGCTCGTCGAGATGCCCAGCGCGCGGGCCATCTCGACCTGGTTGAGGCCCCGCTCGCGGCGCAGCCTGCGCAGCTTGGCGTGCGCGTACAGCTTGCCGTGCCTGCTGCCGGCCATGCCCCGTGCCTCCTCGCGTGCTGCCCCGCCCCCGTGTCCACGGCTGTCCACGGCGCGCCCGTACTCGCCGCGCGCTCCCCTCGTCCACCGTGCGCCCCCGTCCTCGTGAGGAGACGCCTTTTTTGCGAAGGGCGGTTCCGCTCCCCGCGAGAAGCCGCCGCCCCGGTGGCCCGCAAGCCCTTGTGAATTTACCATTCGCAGATTTCGCAGAACCGTTCGTGGCGGCTGTACGGATTCCACACCCCTACGGGCTGGTAACCGGCGGCTCGGGCGGGCAGGGTTGATGATCTCAGTTACGTACCGTCTTCGTGAGGAGTCCTGTGATCGAGCACCACGTCCGCGTGCACCCCAGTGCGGACCGCCTGCCCCGTGAGGACCAGCTGGCCTGGAAGCTCGCCACCGTCGCCACCGGCACCGTCGAGCCCGACCCCGAGAGCGCCGCGATGGCCGTCAACCGGGTCATCGACAACGCCTCGGTCGCCATGGCCTCGCTCGTCCGCCGCCCCGTCGCCGTCGCCCGGGCCCAGGCCCTCGCGCACCGCGCGGGCACCCCGGGCACCGGGGCGCGGGTCTTCGGCGCGCAGGGCCGGGTCAGCCCCGAGTGGGCGGCGTGGGCGAACGGCACCGCGGTGCGCGAGCTGGACTTCCACGACACCTACCTCGCCGCCGACTACTCGCACCCCGGCGACAACATCCCGCCGATCCTCGCCGTGGCCCAGCACACCGGGCGCACCGGCGAGGACGTGCTCCGCGGCGTCGTCGCCGCGTACGAGCTGCACGTCGCGCTCGTCAAGGGCATCTGCCTGCACGCGCACCGCATCGACCACGTCGCGCACCTCAGCGCCGCGACCGCGGGCGGTCTCGGCGCGCTCCTGCGACTGCCCACCGAGACCGTCTACCAGGCGATCCAGCAGGCCGTGCACACGACGACGGCCACCCGCCAGTCCCGCAAGGGCGAGATCTCCAGCTGGAAGGCGTACGCCCCGGCCTTCGCCGGCAAGGCCGCGATCGAGGCCGTCGACCGCGCGATGCGCGGCGAGACCTCCCCCTCGCCGATCTACGAGGGCGAGGACGGCTTCCTCGCCTGGATGCTCGACGGCCCCGGCTCCGACTACACGGTGTGGCTGCCGGAGGCGGGCGAGGCCCGGCGCGGCATCCTCGACACGTACACCAAGGAGCACTCCGCCGAGTACCAGGCGCAGGCGCTCATCGACCTCGCCCGCCGCATGGGCGAGAAGATCCCGCTCGACCGCGTCGCCTCGGTCGTGCTCCACACGAGCCACCACACCCACAACGTCATCGGCTCCGGTGCCAACGACCCCCAGAAGTACGACCCGAAGGCGAGCCGCGAGACGCTCGACCACTCGATTCCGTACATCTTCGCCGTCGCCCTCCAGGACCGCGCCTGGCACCACGAGCGCTCCTACGCGCCCGAGCGCGCCGCGCGCCCCGACACGATCGCGCTGTGGCAGAAGATCACCACGGTCGAGGACCCCGAGTGGACCCGCCGCTACCACGACCCGGACCCGCAGCAGCGCGCCTTCGGCGCCCGGGCAGAGGTCACGCTCGACGACGGCACCGTCATCGAGGACGAGCTGGGCGTGGCCGACGCGCACCCGGCCGGGGCCCGGCCCTTCGACCGCCCCGCCTACCAGGGCAAGTTCCGCACCCTCGCCGAGAACATCGTCACGCCCGAGGCGCAGGACCGCTTCCTCGGCGCGGCCGAGCACCTCGCCGAGCTGAGCGCGAGCGACCTCGACGGTCTCTTCCCCGAGGTCGACACCGAAGCCGTCGCCGCCTACGACGCGAAGCTGCCGAAGGGCGTCTTCTGATGCCCGGCACCCGCCTGAGGCGTACCAGCACCTGCACCTGCACGAAGCGGAAGGACCCGTCCTGATGCTGCACACCCGTACCACCCCGGCCCAGCGGCGGCGCGCCCTGCGCGAGCGGCTCGCGACGGGCCGCCTGCTCCAGATGCCGGGCGCGATCAACCCGCTCTCGGCGAAGCTCATCGAGGACACGGGCTTCGAGGCCGCGTACCTCTCCGGCGCGGTCCTCGCCGCCGACCTCGGGCTGCCGGACATCGGCCTGACGACCGTCACCGAGATCGCCGCGCGCGCCCAGCAGACGACGCGCGCCACCGACCTCCCCGTCCTCATCGACGCCGACACCGGCTTCGGCGAGCCCATGAACGCCGCGCGCACCGTCCAGCTCCTGGAGGACGCCGGGCTCGCCGGGCTCCACCTGGAGGACCAGGTCAACCCCAAGCGCTGCGGGCACCTCGACGGCAAATCCGTCGTCGAGCGCGACACCATGAGCCGCCGCCTGCGCGCCGCCGTCGACGCCCGTCGCGACCCGGACTTCCTGCTCATGGCCCGCACCGACGCGCGTGCCGTCGAGGGCCTGGAGGCCGCGATCGACCGCGCCAAGGCGTACGTCGACGCGGGGGCCGACGCGATCTTCCCCGAGGCGCTCGCGAACGAGGCCGAGTTCGAGGCGTTCCGCAAGGCCGTGGACGTCCCCCTGCTCGCCAACATGACCGAGTTCGGCAAGGGCAAGCTGCTCACCGCGCGGGCCCTCGAAGACCTCGGCTACAACATCGCGCTCTACCCCGTGACGTTCCTGCGGCTCGCGATGGGCGCGGTCGAGGACGGACTGCGCACCGTCAAGGCGGAGGGCACGCAGGAATCGCTGCTGCCGAGGATGCAGACCCGCTCCAGGCTCTACGAACTCCTCGACTACGAGGCGTACACGTCCTTCGACTCGGCGGTCTTCGACTTCACGCTCCCCCCGGGCGCCTGAGTCCCGCGGCCCGCGGCCGAGCCCGCCCCTGCGGCCCGCCGCCCGGGCGCCCCACCCACCGGCGCCCGGGCCCAGGGCCCCGTACCACGCCGTACCCACGCGGCACCCGAAACTCCTTCCGGAGGCACCACCCATGACCAGCACCCCGGAGATCCACCGCGGCCTCGCCGGCGTCTACGCCGACACCACCGAAATCTCCACCGTCATCCAGGAGACCAACTCCCTCACCTACCGCGGCTACGCGGTGCAGGACCTCGCGGCGCACCACTCCTTCGAGGCCGTCTCCTACCTCCTGTGGCACGGCGAACTCCCCGACGAGAAGCAGCTCGCCGCGTTCGAGGCCGCCGAGCGCGCCCTGCGCCCGCTGAACCGCACCGAGTCCGAGCTCCTCGCCCGGCTGCCCGGGACGTGCCACCCGATGGACGTCCTGCGCACCGCCGTGAGCCTCTTCGGCGCCGAGGACCCGCGCGAGGACGACAACGGCGAGGAGGCGAACCTCGCGAAGTCCCTGTCCCTCTTCGCGAAACTCCCGACCGTCGTCGCGGCCCACCAGCGCCGCCGCCGCGGCCTCGACCCGATCGCCCCGGACCCCGGGCTCGGCTACGCCGAGAACTTCTTCCACATGTGCTTCGGCGAGGTCCCGGACAAGGAGGTCGTTCGCTGCTTCGAGATCTCCCTCACGCTCTACGCCGAGCACAGCTTCAACGCCTCGACCTTCACCGCGCGCGTCGTCACCTCGACGCTCTCCGACCTCTACAGCGCGGTCACCGGAGCGATCGGCGCGCTCAAGGGCCCCCTCCACGGCGGCGCCAACGAGGCCGTGATGGACATGCTCGACGAGGTGCGGGACCCGTCGGACGCGGCGCGCTGGCTCGACCAGGCGCTCGCCGAGAAGCGCAAGATCATGGGCTTCGGGCACCGCGTCTACAAGAACGGCGACTCACGCGTCCCGATCATGCAGGGCGCGCTCGACCGTCTCGTGGCGCAGAGCTACGACCCCGAGGCCCCGCGGCTGGACAAGCTCCACATGGCGCTGCGCGAGGCGATGTTCGAGCGCAAGCAGATCCACCCGAACCTGGACTACCCGGCCGGTCTCGCCTACCACCTCATGGGCTTCGACACCCCGCTCTTCACGCCCATCTTCGTGATGAGCCGCGTCACCGGGTGGACCGCGCACATCATCGAGCAGCTCTCGCACAACGCGCTGATCCGTCCGCTCGCCTCCTACGACGGCGTGGCACAGCGCGAGGTGCCGAAGGGCTGAAAGACCGTCCGCCGGGCGGTGACGGGGAGGTCCCGCCCGGCGGACACGGGACGGGGCGGCACGCCTCGACGCGTCCCGCCCCGCCTCACGGGGTCACGTGGCCAGCTCGCCCCGTACCGTACGGGCCGCCGCCACGAGGTGCTCCAGCGCGTCGCGTGTCTCCGCCCAGCCGCGGGTCTTCAGACCGCAGTCCGGGTTGACCCACAGCCGCTCCGGGGGGATCGCCTTGAGCCCCGTGCGCAGCAGCGTCGCGACCTCGTCCGTGCCCGGGACGCGCGGCGAGTGGATGTCGTAGACACCGGGCCCCGCCTCGCGCGGGTAGCCGTGTGCGGCGAGTTCGTGCGCGATCTGCATATGGGAGCGCGCCGCCTCCAGACTGATGACGTCGGCGTCGAGGTCGTCGATCGCGTCCACGACGTCGCCGAACTCGGCGTAGCACATGTGCGTGTGCACCTGTGTGGCGGCGCTGACGCCGCTCGTCGTCAGGCGGAACGCCTCGGTGGCCCAGGCGAGGTAGGCCGGGCGCGCGTCGGCGCGCAGCGGCAGCGTCTCGCGCAGCGCGGGCTCGTCCACCTGGATGACACGCGTGCCCGCGGCCTCCAGGTCGTTCACCTCGTCCCTGAGCGCGAGCGCGACCTGCCGCGCCGTCTCGGCGAGCGGCTGGTCGTCCCTGACGAAGGACCACGCGAGCATCGTGACGGGCCCGGTCAGCATCCCCTTGACCGGCTTCGCGGTCAGCGACTGCGCGTACGCCGTCCAGCGGACGGTCATCGGCGCGGGCCGCGAGATGTCCCCGGCGAGCACGGGCGGGCGCACGTACCGCGTCCCGTACGACTGCACCCAGCCGTGCCGCGTGGCGAGGTACCCCGACAGCTGCTCGGCGAAGTACTGCACCATGTCGTTGCGTTCGGGCTCGCCGTGCACGAGGACGTCGAGCCCGGTCTCCTCCTGGAAGGAGATCACCTGCCGGATCTCGGCCTCGATGCGCTTCTCGTACCCGGCCGCGTCCAGGCGCCCGGCGCGCAGGTCCGCGCGCGCCGCGCGGATCGCGCCGGTCTGCGGGAAGGACCCGATCGTCGTGGTCGGCAGCGGCGGCAGGGCCAGGTGCGCGCGCTGCGCCGCCGCGCGTTCCCCGTACGGCGCCGAGCGGCGCGCGTCGGCGTCGGTCACCGCGGCGGTGCGGGCCCGCACCGCCGGGTCGTGGGTGAGCGGGGACGCGGCGCGCGAGGCGAGCGCGGCGCGGTTCGCGGCGAGTTCGGCGGCGACCGCGTCCGTGCCGTGGGTCAGCGCCTTGGCGAGCGTCGCGATCTCGGCGGTCTTCTGCCGGGCGAAGGCGAGCCAGCGCAGGACCTGCGGCTCGATGTCCTTCTCGCGCGCGGCGTCGAGTGGCACGTGGAGGAGCGAGCAGGACGCGGAGACGTCGACACGGTCCGCGAGGCCGAGCAGCGTACCGAGCGTCGCGAGGGCCCGCTCCAGGTCGCCGGTCCAGATGTTGCGCCCGTCGACGACCCCGGCGACGAGCCGCTTGCCCGGCAGGCCCCCGACGGCGGCGAGCGCGTCGAGGTTCGCCGCGGCCGGGCCCGTGAAGTCGAGCGCGAGCCCGTCCACGGGGGCCTGCGCGAGGACGGGCAGCGCCTCGCCGAGCCGGTCGAAGTAGCTCGCGACGAGCAGCTTCGGGCGGTCGGCCCGGCCGCCGAGGTACGCGTAGGCCCGTTCGGCGGCGGCCAGTTCGGCGGGGGTGCGGTCCTGGACGAGCGCGGGCTCGTCGAGCTGGACCCACTCCGCGCCGGCCGCGCGCAGGTCGGCGAGGACCTCCTCGTACACGGGCAGGAGCCGGTCGAGCAGGCTCAGCGGCGCGAAGGCGTCCTCGGTGCCGGGCGCGGGCTTGGCGAGCAGGAGGTACGTCACCGGGCCGACGAGGACGGGCCGGGCGCGCAGCCCGAGCGCGAGCGCCTCGCGCAGCTCGCCGGTCTGCTTCGCCGAGTCGGCGGTGAACCGCGTGTCCGGGCCCAGCTCCGGCACCAGGTAGTGGTAGTTCGTGTCGAACCACTTCGTCATCTCCAGCGGCGCGACGTCCTGCGTGCCGCGCGCCATGGCGAAGTAGCCGTCGAGCGCGTCGGCCGCGACGGCGGCGCGGTGGCGCGGGGGGATCGCGCCGACCATGACGCTCGTGTCGAGCACGTGGTCGTAGAGGGAGAAGTCGCCGGTGGGGACTTCGTCGGCGCCGTCGGAGGCGAGCTGCCGCCAGGCGGCGGCGCGCAGTTCACGCGCGGTCTCCTGGAGGTGCGCGGCGCTCGCACGGCCCTTCCAGTAGCCCTCGATCGCCTTCTTCAGCTCCCTGTCGGGGCCCTGGCGGGGGTAGCCGTACACGGTGGCCCGTGCTGCCGCGGCTGCGGACTTCGGTGTCACGGAGATCTCCTTCGCGAGATGAATCCCTGAGATCCCGGGGGCCCGCGGGGCGCGAAGGAACGACAAAGGGGGCGGGACCTGAGGCGTCCGCCCTCTGTGCACGCCGACCCGCCCACGAGGTCACCGGGATGTCCGGGCGCGCTTTCGGCGCGCGTCCGGGCGACTGGCAGGTCTTCGGACTCGCGGGCACGCCCTCCTGGGGGGAGGACACCTACTGGCCGTCGCTTCCCGGGCCCGTGGCCGGGCCCAGTGCGTATGACGGCGGTCGTTCCCGCTCACCGCTGCGGGGCAGTCCCGGATTCCCACCGGGTTCCCTCTTGCGACGCTCCCGCCTGGCGGACGGGGCGAACCAGCTGCTGCGGGCAGTGTAGGCGGTGCGGGGGAGGGGCGGCGAGGGCGTTCGGGAAGTGGACCCGAGGGCGGAGCCGCCGTCGACGACCCGTCACCGGCTGCGCCTGGGGCGACCGGTGGTTCAGCCCTTCCCCGCCGGGTGGAGCGCCGCGTACGTCAAGGGCGCCGAGGGATCGACCGAGACGTCGAGCGGGGCGGGCTCCGCGCCGGCGCGCACGAGCAGGTCCCCCACCGCCGCGATCATCGCCCCGTTGTCCGTGCACAGCCGCAACGGCGGTACGCGCAGGGTGATCCCCGCGGCACGGCAGCGCTCCTCGGCGAGAGCGCGGACCCGCGAGTTCGCCGCCACCCCGCCCACCACGACGAGCGTGCCCACGCCGTGCTCCGCGCAGGCCGCCACCGCCTTGCGCGTCAGCGTGTCGGCCACCGCCTCCTGAAGCGCCGCGGCCCCGTCCGCGACCGGCAGCACCCCGCCCGCGTGCCGCTCCGCCCAGCGCGCCGCCGCCGTCTTGAGCCCGGAGAACGAGAAGTCGTAACCCCCCGGCAGCGGGCGCGGGAACACCACCGCCCCCGGATCGCCCTCGCGCGCGGCGCGGTCGATGGCCGGACCGCCGGGGTACGGCAGCCCGAACACGCGCGCCACCTTGTCGAAGCACTCGCCCGCCGCGTCGTCCAGCGTGTCCCCGAGGTGCGTGATCGGCTCGCGCGCCAGATCCCGGACGAGCAGCAGTGAGGTGTGCCCGCCCGAGACGATCAGTACGACGCAGGGGGAGGGGAGCGGCCCGTGCTCCAGCGTGTCCGCCGCGACGTGCCCCGCGAGGTGGTGCACCCCGTGCAGCGGCACGCCGAGCCCGTACGCGAGGCCCTTCGCCGCGGCGAGACCCACCTGGAGAGCCCCGGCCAGGCCCGGCCCCGTCGTGACCGCGACCGCGTCGATGTCCCGCGCCCGGACCCCCGCCTCGTCGAGCGCGCGCCGGATCACCGGGCGCACGGCGTGCACGTGCGCCCGCGCGGCGATCTCGGGCACGACACCGCCGTAGCGCGCGTGCGCGTCCATGCTCGACGCGACGGCGTGCCCGAGGAGTCTCCCGTCCCTGACCAGGCCCGCGCCCGTCTCGTCGCAGGAGGACTCGATGCCCAGTACGAGCGGAGCGGCCACCCCGCACCTCTTTTCCGTCGTCGTCCCGGCGGTTTCCCGCCGGATTCTGCGTTCCATGTGCTGTTGCGCATAGTGTGCAACAAGATCGCCACCCGGCACGCATCCCCAGGTCACACCCCCGTAGGCTGAGCGGGCACCCCCGCACCGAGCCCGAGGACCCCGCACGTGACCGCAGCGCCCGCCCCCGCCCCGCAGGACGCCGTCACCGTCGTCGGCATCGGCGCCGAAGGCTGGCCCGGCGTCCCCGAGGCGTCCCGCGCCCTCCTGCGCGGGGCCGACGTGGTCTTCGGCGGGCCCCGCCAACTGGACCTGCTGCCTGCCGAGTGCGCTGCGGCGCGTGTCCCCTGGCCCTCGCCGCTGCGTCCCGCCCTGCCCGGCCTGCTCGCCGCGCACGCGGGGCGCAGGCGCGTCGTCCTCGCGAGCGGCGACCCGATGTTCTACGGGATCGGCCGGACCCTCACCGAACTCCTCGGCCCCGAGGCCGTCCACGTCGTGCCGCACCCCTCCTCCGTCGCCTACGCCTGCGCCCGCCTCGGCTGGGCCCGTGAGGACGTGGACGTCGTCTCGGTCGTGGGGCGCCCCCTCGCCCGCGTCGCCGCGGCGCTCCACCCCCGCCGCCGCCTCCTCGTCCTCGGCTCGGGACCCGCCACCCCCGCGGAGGTCGCCGCGCTGCTCCGCGCCCGCGGCTTCGGGCCCAGCCGCGTGCGCGTGCTCGAACAACTCGGCGGACCACGGGAACGGACGAGCCCCGAGACCACCGCCGACGAGTGGGACGCCCCGGCGGCGGACCCGCTCCACATCGTCGCCGTCGAGTGCCGCCGCGCCCCGGCAGCCCTGCGCCTCGGCGCCGTGCCGGGACTGCCCGACGAGGCGTACGCGCACGACGGACAGCTCACCAAGCGCTACCCGCGCGCCCTCACGCTCGCCGCGCTCGCGCCGGCCCCCGGGGAAGTCCTGTGGGACGTCGGCGGCGGCTCGGGGTCGATCGCGATCGAGTGGCTGCGCACCCACCCGTCCTGCCGCGCGTACAGCGTCGAGCGCGACCCCGCGCGCGCCGCGCGCATCACCGCGAACGCGGACAGCCTCGGTGTGCCCGCGCTCCGCGTCGTCACCGGGGCCGCACCTGCCGCGCTCGCCGGACTGCCCGTACCCGACGCCGTGTTCATCGGCGGCGGACTCACCACACCGGGCCTGCTCGACGCCTGCTGGGCGGCGCTGCCCGCGGGCGGCAGACTCGTGGCCAACACCGTGACACTGGAGTCCGAGGCCGTACTGAGCGCGGCGAGGAAGCGGTACGGGGGCGAACTGGTGCGGCTCTCGGTCGCCCACGCCGTCCCTGTCGGCGGCTTCACGGGCTGGCGCCAGGCCATGCCGCTGACGCAGTGGCTCGTCGAGAAGACCCCCTCTGGAGCTGACACCCCATGACCGTGTACTTCATCGGCGCGGGTCCCGGCGCCGCCGATCTCATCACGCTGCGCGGCGCGCGCACCCTCGCCCGCTGCGCCGTCTGCCTGTACGCGGGCAGCCTCGTGCCCGCCGAACTGCTCGCCGAGTGCCCTCCCGGCGCGCGCCTGATCGACACCGCGCACCTCGATCTCGACGCCATCACCGCCGAGTTCGCCCGCGCGCACGAGGCCGGTCAGGACGTGGCCCGCCTGCACTCGGGCGACCCCGCCGTCTTCAGCGCGGTCGCCGAGCAGATGCGCCGGCTCGACGCGCTCGGCATCCCCTACGAGGTCGTCCCTGGCGTCCCCGCCTTCGCCGCAGCCGCTGCCGCGCTCAAGCGGGAACTGACCGTGCCCACGGTCGGCCAGACCGTCGTCCTCACGCGCGTCGCGCAGGAGGCGACCCCCATGCCCGAGGGCGAGGACCTCGCGACCCTCGGCCGCAGCGGCGCCCTCCTCGTCCTGCACCTCGCCGCCCGCTACGTCGACCGCGTCACCGCCGAACTCCTCCCGCACTACGGCGCCGACTGCCCCGCCGCGGTCGTCGCCCACGCCTCCCGGCCCGAGGAACTGGTCCTGCGCGGCACGCTCGGCACGATCGCCGCCGAGACCAGGGCCGCGGGGATCACCCGCACCGCCGTCATCCTGGTCGGCCGCACCCTCGGCGCCTCGCAGTTCCGCGACAGCCACCTCTACTCGTCCGCACGCGAGCGCCACCCGTGCTGAACGAGCGCCACGTCCTGATCCTGGGCGGTACGACGGAGGCGCGCCACCTCGCCGAGGCCCTGACCGGCACGCCGTGGCGTGTCACCACCTCGCTCGCGGGCCGCGTCGCCGCCCCGCGCGCTCTGCCGGGGGCCGTGCGCGTGGGCGGCTTCGGCGGTGCGGAGGGACTCGCGGCCTGGCTGCGCGCGCACCGCGTCACCGCGCTCGTCGACGCGACCCACCCCTTCGCCGCCACGATGAGCTTCCATGCCGCCGAGGCCGCCGCCGCGACGGGCGTCCCCCTCCTCGCCCTGCGCCGCCCCGGCTGGACCCGGCTCCCGGGTGACGACTGGCACGACGCGGCCTCGCTCGACGAGGCGGCGTCCCTCCTGCCCGGGCTCGGCAGCCGCGTCTTCCTCACGACCGGCCGCACGGGGCTGGCCGCCTTCACCGGCCACCCCGGGCTGTGGTTTCTCGTGCGCGCGGTCGACCCACCCGAGCCGCCGCTCCCCGCCCGTAGCGAAGTCCTCCTCGACCGGGGCCCGTTCACGCTCGAAGGCGAACGCGCCCTGCTCGCCCGCCACCGCGTCGACGTCCTCGTGACGAAGGACAGCGGAGGGACGGCCACGGCACCGAAGCTCACGGCGGCGCGCGAGGCGGCACTCCCCGTGATCGTCGTGCGCAGACCACCCGTCCCGGACGGCGTGCCGCAGGCGGCCGCCCCGGCGGGGGCCCTCGCGTGGCTGGCGGCGCTCGCCCCGTAGGCGGCAGGACGGGCGGCCGCCGACTACGGGACGACCGTGAGACCCCGCCCACCTGACGCCGGGGCGGGCGCCCCTGCGCGGCTCCCGGCCACGGCTCAGCCCGCCGGGTACCTCCTCGGCGTCCACACGATCTCCTCGCCGTCACCGCGCCGCACCACCCGCGTCTGCGAGGAGCCCACGAGCAGGATCGTGCGCATGTCCACCTCGGCCGGGTCGAGGTCCGCGAGCCGCACGATCCGCACCCGCTCGCCCGCACCCCCGACATCGCGCGCCACCACGACCGGCGTGCCCGGCGCACGGTGCTCCAGGAGCACGTCACGCGCCGCCCCCACCTGCCACGTCCGGCTCCCCGAGCCGGGGTTGTAGAGGGCGAGGACGAGGTCGGCGCCCGCCGCCGCGCGCAGCCGCTCCGCCACCACCTCCCACGGCTTGAGCCGGTCCGAGAGCGAGAACACCGCGTAGTCGTGCCCCAGCGGAGCCCCCGCCCGCGCCGCCGCCGCGTTCGCCGCGGTCACCCCGGGCAGGACGCGCACGGGCACGTCCGCGTACTCCTTCCGCGAGGCCACTTCGAGCACCGCCGTCGCCATCGCGAACACCCCGGGATCGCCCCCGGACACGACCGCGACCCGCCGTCCGCGTGCCGCCAACTGCAAGGCGAACTCGGCACGTTCGGACTCCACCCGGTTGTCCGACGCGTGCCGCCGTTGCCCCGCGCGCTCCGGCACGCGGCCGACGTACGTCGCGTAGCCCACGAGGTCGTCCGCCGAGGCGAGCACGCCCCGCGACTCCGGGGTGAGCCACAGCGGCCCGGCAGGACCCGTCCCGACCACGACGACCTCGCCGCGCCCGACCGGCTCCCTCCGCCCGGCGGCGACCCGGCTCGGCAGGACGGCGACCGAGAAGTACGGCACGCCGTCCGCGTCCACTTCCGCGAGCCGCGCTGTCCGCTCCCCGTCCATCGTCGCCCGCTCCACGTACCGCGCGTCGTCGAGCCGCCCCGCGCTCTCCAGCGCCCGGCGGACCTTGGGGAAGGTGCGGCCCAGCTTCATCACGACCGCCGAGTCCGTCGCCGCGAGCCGCGCCGTGAGTTCCTCCTCGGGCAGCGTGCCCGGCAGCACGGTCAGCACCTCCTCGCCCTCGACGAGCGGCTGTCCGAGCCGCGCCGAGGCGGCGGCGAACGACGTGACGCCGGGCACCACTTCGGTCGCGTAGCGGTGCGCGAGCCGCTTGTGCATGTGCTGGTACGAGCCGTAGAAGAACGGGTCGCCCTCCGCGAGCACCGCGACCGTGCGCCCCGCGTCGAGGTGCGCGGCGAGCCGCGCCGCCGCCTCCTCGTAGAACTCCTCCAAGGCCCCCCGGTAGCCGCCGGGATGGTCCGTCGTCTCCGTCGTCACCGGGTAGACGAGCAGCTCCTCGACGTGGTCCTCCCGCAGGTACCGCTCCGCGATGCCGCGCGCGATCGACCGGCCGTGCCGCGCGCTGTGGTACGCGATCACGTCCGCCTCGCCGATGACCTCGACGGCCCGCACGGTCAGGAGCGAGGGGTCCCCGGGACCGAGCCCGACCCCGTACAGCTTGCCGCTCATTCCTCCTCGCTCGCGATCGCGTTGAGCGCGGCGGCGGCGAGCGCGCTGCCCCCGCGGCGGCCCCGCACCACCAGGTGCTCCAGGCCGCCGTGCGCGGCGAGCGCGTCCTTCGACTCGGCGGCGCCGACGAAGCCGACCGGCACCCCGATGACGGCGGCGGGCCTGGGAGCGCCCGCGTCGATCAGCTCCAGCAGCCGGAAGAGTGCGGTCGGCGCGTTCCCGACCGCGACCACGGCACCGTCGAGACGGTCGCCCCACAGGTCGAGCGCGGCGGCGCTGCGCGTCGTGCCCAGCTCCTTCGCGAGGGCGGGCACGGCGGGGTCCGAGAGCGTGCACACCACGTCGTTGTCCGCGGGCAGCCGCTTGCGCGTGACACCGCTCGCGACCATGCGCACGTCCGTGAGGATCGGCGCGCCCGCGCGCAGCGCCGCCCGCGCCCGCGTCACCACGTCCGGCGTGTACGCGAGGTCCCGTACGAGGTCGACCATGCCGCAGGCGTGGATCATCCGGACCGCGACCTGCGCGATCTCCGGTGGCAACCCGCCGAGTTCGGCCTCGGCGCGGATGGTGGCGAAGGACTCCCGGTAGATCGCCGGGCCGTCCTTCTCGTAGGTGTAGCGGGTGCTCACGGGTCTCGCTGCTCTCGGTGTGGTGGTGCGTACGGGGAAAGTCGGGGCGGGGAGCCGGTCGTCATGTCCCGGCGGGAGTCCGCAGCGCCCTCGCGAAGCGCGCGGGATCCGCCGGGTCCACCAGGAGCGGGGCCCGTCCCGGGACGGAGAGGAGGTAGCCGCCGTCGGGGCCCGCGACGACATCGGCGTGCGGCTCGGCGGGCCGGCCGCAGCGCCGCTCGCACGCCGACCAGTACAGCGGAAGCGGCGAGGCGGCGACGGCGGGCAGCGCCCGCGCGGCGTCGGCGCGCACGTCGGCGCGGGCCCGCGCACACCCCGGCCGCCCCACGCACGCGCCGACGCGCGGCCAGGGCGAGCAGGGCGCGGTGACGAGCCCGGCCGCGGCGAGCCGCGCGGCGGCGTCCCCGGCGGGCCCGGCGACGACGACGCCGCGCCACGGCGTGAGCCGCAGCTCCGTCCCGGCCCGGGCCATCTCCTGCCAGGCGGTGGGGGAGAGGCGTCCCAGGGGGACGTGCACGGCGAGCGCGCCGGGGTACGGGCCGGGTGCGGGCGAGGCCGCTTCCGGGAGCGGCGGCCCGGCGACGGCGGTACGGGTCGCCACGCCCTCCGCGGCGAGCCGTTCCCGTGCCGCGCCCGCGAGGGACGCGCCGTCCGGCAGGTCGGCGACCCGCCACACGCGGGTGGCGGCGGGAACGCGGGCCGCGGCGTCGAGGAAGAGCTCGGCCGCGCGGAGGGCCGCTTGCGGGGCGTGCGCGTCCGCCACCACGAAGCGCTCACCGCCGACGGACACCAGTGCCTCGTCCTCGGGCAGGGCGCGCACGGTCACGTCGGCCCTCAGCGCGGTCATGTCGCCGCGGCCGTCGTCGAGCGCGAAGAGGAACCGTCCCGAGAGGCCGGTGGCCCACGCGCTCCCGCACAGCCCGGCGTCGAGCGCGCGCAGCCACTCGCACACCGGGCGCTCCCCGAGGCCGTCGAGCCCGGAGAGCGGCGAGGCGACGATGTTGCGGACGCGTTCGTGGGCGGGCGAGGGGAGCAGGCCCGCGTCCGCGAGGGCCCGGCCGAGCGCGTCACCCGAGGCGGGGTCGAGGCCGCGCAACTGGACGTTGCCGCGCGAGGTCAGGTGCAGGTCCCCGTCACCGCGCCGCAGGGCCAGCGCGCCCAGGGCCTCCCACTGCCCCGCGTCGAGCACCCCGCCGGGTATCCGCACCCGCGCGAGCCCGCCGTCGTCGGCGAGGTGCAGCCGCAGGGCCCCGGGACAGGCGTCACCACGGCCCCCGGCGGTGCTCGCCGAAGGCACCGGGGACGCCGGGGGCACGGCGGGGCGCGGAAGAGGGGAGGGCATGGCGGCGAGCATACCGATCCGCTCTCCGGCGAGACCGCCCCGCCCGTCCCCGTACCGCCGACGCCCGCCGTCTCCGGCCCGTGCCCCGTACCGCCGCCCCCCACCCCGCCCCCGTACCGCCGACCGCCGGTCGTTGCCGCCCTCACCCCCTGCCCCGTATCCCCGCCACGCGCCCCCCGTACTATGACCACTCGGCGGCCCCACCCGGTCCGCCACCGCCAGACGGCGACATGGGAGGAAGCCCGGTGCGAATCCGGCGCGGTCCCGCCACTGTGAGCACGCGCTCCCCGCGCGTGTGAGTCAGGAACTCCCGCCGTCCGAACACCGCCCGGGGCGTGGACACCCCGAGGAAGGGCCGACGCCGCATGTTCCTGCTCCTGTCGACGTCCGACACGGACCTGCTCAGCGCCCGCGCCGCCGCGGGCCCGGTCCCGTACCGCTTCGCGAACCCCTCGCGGCTCGCGCTCGACGAGCTCCCCGCCCTCCTCGAAGGCGTCGACCTCGTCGTCGTACGGCTCCTCGGCGGCATCCGGGTCTGGCAGGAGGGGCTCGACCTGCTCCTCGCCGACGGCAGGCCCGTCGTCGTGCTCAGCGGCGAGCAGGCCCCCGACGCCCAGCTCATGGCCGCGTCCACCGTCCCGGTCGGCATCGCGGCCGAGGCCCATGCCTACCTCGCCCACGGCGGTCCCGCGAACCTCGAACACCTCGCCCGCTTCCTCTCCGACACCGTGCTCCTCACCGGGCACGGCTTCGACGCCCCCGCGCCCGCCCCCTCCTGGGGCCCCCTGGACCGCGTCCCGCGCACCACCACGGGCCCGGTCGTCGCGGTGCTCTACTACCGCGCCCACCACATGAGCGGCAACACCGGCTTCGTGGACGCCCTGTGCGAGGCGGTCGAGGACGCCGGGGCCCAGGCGCTCCCGCTCTACGTGGCCTCGCTGCGCACCCCCGAGGAGGGGCTCCTCGACACGCTCCGCACCGCCGACGTCCTCATCACCACCGTCCTCGCCGCGGGCGGCACGCGCCCGGCCGAGGCGAGCGCGGGCGGCGACGAGGAGGCGTGGGACGCGGGCGCGCTCGCCGGGCTCGACGTACCGATCCTCCAGGCCCTGTGCCTCACCGGCTCGCGCGCCGACTGGGAGGACAACGACGAGGGGGTCTCGCCGCTCGACGCCGCCAGCCAGATCGCCGTGCCCGAGTTCGACGGCCGCCTCATCACCGTTCCCTTCTCCTTCAAGGAGATCGACGCCGACGGCCTCCCCGCCTATGTCGCCGACCCCGAGCGCGCCGCGCGCGTCGCCGGGATCGCCGTGCGCCACGCCCGCCTGCGCCACATCCCCGCGCCCGACAAGCGCCTCGCGCTCGTCCTGTCCGCGTACCCCACCAAGCACTCCCGCATCGGCAACGCGGTCGGCCTCGACACCCCGGCGAGCGCCGTCGCGCTCCTGCGCCGCCTCCTCGCCGAGGGCTACGACTTCGGCACCGAGCCCCTGCCCGGCGTGGAGTCCGGCGACGGCGACGAGCTGATCCGCGCGCTCATCGACGCGGGCGGGCACGACCAGGACTGGCTCACCGAGGACCAGCTCGCGGCCAACCCGGTCCGCATCCCCGCCGCCGACTACCGCCGCTGGTTCGCCACGCTCCCCGAGGAACTGCGCGGGGCCGTGGAGGAGCACTGGGGGCCCGCGCCCGGCGAGATGTTCGTCGACCGCTCCGCGAACCCCGAGGGCGACATCGTGCTCGCCGCACTCCGCTTCGGGAATCTCCTCGTCCTCATCCAGCCTCCGCGCGGCTTCGGCGAGAACCCCATCGCGATCTACCACGACCCCGACCTGCCCCCCTCGCACCACTACCTCGCCGCCTACCGCTGGATCGCCGCGCCGAGGAGCGAGGGCGGCTTCGGCGCCGACGCCATGGTGCACCTCGGCAAGCACGGCAACCTGGAGTGGCTGCCCGGCAAGAACGCCGGGCTCTCCGCCGCCTGCGGCCCCGACGCCGCGCTCGGCGACCTGCCCCTCGTCTACCCCTTCCTCGTCAACGACCCGGGCGAGGGCACGCAGGCCAAGCGCCGCGTCCACGCCACCCTCGTCGACCACCTCGTGCCGCCGATGGCCCGCGCCGAGTCCTACGGGGACATCGCGCGCCTGGAGCAACTCCTCGACGAGCACGCGCAGATCGCCGCCATGGACCCCGCGAAGCTCCCCGCGATCCGCGCCCAGATCTGGACCCTCATCCAGGCCGCGCGCCTCGACCACGACCTCGGCCTCGACGACCGCCCCGACGACGACGGCTTCGACGACTTCCTCCTCCACGTCGACGGCTGGCTCTGCGAGGTCAAGGACGCCCAGATCCGCGACGGCCTCCACGTTCTCGGCAAGGCCCCGGCCGGCACCGACCGGGTCAACCTCGTCCTCGCGATCCTCCGCGCCCGCCAGATCTGGGGCGGCACGCAGGCACTCCCCGGGCTGCGCGAGGCCCTCGGCCTCGACGAGTCCGCAGCGACCCTCGCGAGCGCGGACGCCGCCGAGGAGCGCGCCCGCGCGCTCGTCCAGGCGATGGAGGACGCGGGCTGGGACCCGGAGGCCGTGCCCGAGGACGAGAACGAGGACGTCCGCGCGGTCCTCGCCTTCGCCGCGCGCGAGGTGATCCCGCGCCTCGCGGCGACGACCGGTGAACTCGACCACACGCTGCACGCCCTGCGCGGCGGGTTCGTCCCCGCCGGGCCCTCCGGCTCCCCGCTGCGCGGCCTCGTCAACGTCCTCCCGACCGGCCGCAACTTCTACTCCGTGGACCCGAAGGCCGTCCCCTCGCGGCTCGCCTGGGAGACCGGGCAGGCGCTCGCGACCTCGCTCCTGGACCGCTACCGCGCCGACCACGGCGAGTGGCCCACCTCGGTCGGGCT
Organism: Streptomyces sp. NRRL F-5630; assembly: GCF_000719475.1. Classification (GTDB taxonomy): domain Bacteria; phylum Actinomycetota; class Actinomycetes; order Streptomycetales; family Streptomycetaceae; genus Streptomyces. The sequence goes on from NZ_JOGO01000072.1 coordinate 28,022, forward strand.
CTCGCTGTGGGGCACGAGCGCGATGCGCACGGCCGGCGACGACATCGCCGAGGCCCTCGCCCTGCTCGGCGTCCGGCCCGTGTGGGACGACGCCTCGCGCCGCGTCACGGGGCTCGAAGCGATCCCGTACGAGGAACTGGGCCGCCCCCGCGTCGACGTCACCCTGCGCATCTCCGGCTTCTTCCGCGACGCCTTCCCGCACACGGTCGGCCTTCTCGACGACGCCGTCCGCCTCGCCGCCTCGCTCGACGAGCCCGAGGACGTCAACCACATCCGCGCCCACGTCCGGCGCGACGTGGCCGAGCACGGCGACGAGCGCCGCGCCACGACCCGCATCTTCGGCTCCCGGCCGGGCACGTATGGCGCGGGACTGCTCCAGCTCATCGACTCGCGCGACTGGCGCACCGACGCCGATCTCGCCGAGGTCTACACGGTGTGGGGCGGCTACGCGTACGGGCGCGGCCTCGAAGGGCGGCCCGCGCGCGAGGAGATGGAGACCGCCTACCGCAGGATCGCCGTCGCCGCCAAGAACACCGACACACGCGAGCACGACATCGCCGACTCGGACGACTACTTTCAGTACCACGGCGGCATGGTCGCCGCCGTGCGCGCGCTGCGCGGCACCGCGCCCGAGGCGTACATCGGCGACTCGACCCGCCCCGAGACGGTCCGCACCCGCACCCTCGTCGAGGAGACCTCGCGCGTCTTCCGCGCCCGCGTCGTCAACCCCCGCTGGATCGAGGCGATGCGCCGCCACGGCTACAAGGGCGCCTTCGAACTCGCCGCCACCGTGGACTACTTGTTCGGCTACGACGCGACGACGGGCGTCATCGCCGACTGGATGTACGACAAGCTCACCGAGACGTACGTCCTGGACGAGACGAACCGCGCCTTTCTCCAGGAGGCCAACCCCTGGGCCCTGCACGGCATCGCGGAACGTCTCCTGGAGGCCGAGTCGCGCGGCATGTGGGCCGAGCCGGACCCTGCGGTGCTCGACGCGCTGCGGCAGGTGTACCTGGAGACGGAGGGGGACCTGGAGGCCGGCGAGGGCTGAGCGTGCCGCCCTCGGCGGCGGTTCCTCCGGGCGGGGGCGCGAGGCGTGGGGCGGGGGACACGCCGCCGCCCGGTGGACGGGTGGGGGAGCGGTGGTCGCCGTGGCCGGAAGGGCTCTCGTCGCGAGGGCTCGCGCGCGGTGACAGGCGGGCGCGGGCCCGGGTGCCCCGGGCCCGCACGTCTCAAGCCGCCCCGTGCTCACGACCCGTTTCCTGACGCCCGGCAGGAGTGAGGGGCGCACGAGATCCGGGCTCGCGCGCAGGTCCCGAGCCCCGGCCGACCGGCTCCACGGCTCCGTCCGCAGCGCTGACCCCATGTCATCACGCCCCTCCGACCTGCGGTTTCCTCGCGGGTCCCGTTCGGAGGCTGGATTTACTAGGACGTCCAACTATATAGTCCGGGCAGGCCCGCGGTGCGGGGCTGCCGGCGCGATCCCGGCGCGGCCCCGCCTTCGGTACCGGGGAGCGACCCGTCGCGAGATTCGCGAGCCACGCACCGGCGCGCAGGGACGTCGGCGGGCACGCGGGGCGCGGTGAGCCGGGATCGATGACCGGCCGTGGGACGATCCGTGTTGTCCGCGTTATCCACGTTGTCCACGATGTCCACGAGGGATGGAGCTGACACGTATGGCACTCGTGCGCGCCCACCGGTCCGGCGGTCGCCCCACCCACCGGCCACGCCGCCACCGATCCCGGGCCTGAGACCCGCGCCGCGCGCGGCACCCCCGGCGGCCCCCGGCCCTACCGGACCGGACCCCTACCGCCCCCGCCGCGCCCCCGCGAGCCTTGCCCCC
>NZ_JOGO01000073.1 GCF_000719475.1 Streptomyces sp. NRRL F-5630
GGTTTCGGGGCTCCGCCCCGGGCCCCGCTCCTCAAGCGCCGGAGGGGCTGGGATGTGGGGGCCGTGAGGGGCTGGGATGTGGTGGCCGCGAGGGGCTGGGATGCGGTGGCCGTGAGGGGCTGGGGTGTGGTGGCCGTGAGGGGGTGGGATGCGGTGGCCGGGAGCGTGACGGGCTGGGTGGAGGGGGCGGGCGTTGAAGGGGCCGGTGGTGGGGGCGTCGGGGGTCAGTCCACCACGTGGCCTCCTTCCTCCTTCGCGCTGCACGAGGCGCGGAAGGCGCAGTGGTCGCAGTGGGGGCCCGGGGTGGGGCGGAAGCGTTCGTCGAGGACGCGGGCCGCGGCTTCCGTGAGGAGGCCGGGGAGCCAGTCGCCCTCGGGGGGGTCCTGGGACTGGACCTTCGGGGAGAGGGGGTCCTTCCGGGAGGCTTCCAGGCGCAGGTGGACCAGTTCCGCTCCGCCCGGCGTCAGGGGGCCCACCGCGCCTTCGGCCACCGCGCGCTGGTAGACCGCCAGCTGGGGGTGGTGATCGACCTCGGCCGCCGTGGGGGCGTTCTTGCCGGTCTTGAAGTCGACGACGTACGCCCGGCCCCGCGTGTCGGCGTCGACGCGGTCCATCGTGCCCCTGATGCGGATCTCGTGGTCCCCTGCGGGGAGCGTCACGTCGAAGGGGTGCTCGCTCGCGACCGGGGTGCGGCCCGTGCGGTCCAGGACGTGCCAGCGCAGGAAGCGCTCCAGGGCCGCGCGCGCGTTCTCCTTCTCCTGCGCCGACTTCCACGGCGCGTCGAAGGCGAGGCCGTCCCACACCGTGTCGAGGCGTTCCATCAGGACGTCCAGGTCGGCGGGGCTGCGTCCGGTCGCGACCTCGTCGGCGAGGACGTGGACGACGTTGCCGAAGCCCTGCGCCGTGCTCGCGGGCGCCTCGGCCCGTACCTCCCGGCCCAGGAACCACTGGAGCGCGCACACGTCCACGAGTTGGCCGAGCGCGCTCGCCGAGAGCGCGAGCGGCTGCGCCGGGTCGCGCACGGGGACCTCGTTCACCGTCTCGTCGGCCAGGCCCCACCACGTCCCCGGGTGGGCGGTCGGCACGAGGGGCCTGCCGTCGCCGTCGGTGAGCGCGGCGAGGCGGGCGAGGCGGCGCGCGGCGGCCTCGCGCAGCGCGGGCGAGGCGTGCGGGTCGACGGTCGTCGCGCGCAGTTCGGCGACGAGCGCGGGCACGGCGAGCGGGCGGCGTGGACGGACGGTGAGATGGCGCGGTGCGACGTCGAGTTCGGTGAGGAAGCGCGAGGGCTGGTCGCCGTCCTCGGCCGGGGCCTTCACCGCCGTGACGACGAGACGGTCCGCCGCGCGCGTCGCCGCCACGTAGAAGAGCCTGCGCTCCTCGGCGAGCAGCGCGCCGGGCGTGAGCGGTTCGGCGAGGCCGTCGCTGCCGATGCGGTCCGCCTCCAGGAGCGAACCGCGCCGCCGCAGGTCGGGCCACACGCCTTCCTGCACGCCCGCGACGACGACGAGCCGCCATTGCAGGCCCTTCGCGCGGTGGGCGGTCATGAGGCGGACGGCGTCGGGGCGGACGGTGCGGCCCGAGAGGGTGTCGGCGGCTATCTCCTGCGCCTCGGTCTCGGCGAGGAAGTTGAGCGCGCCGCGCCCGCCCGTGCGTTCCTCGGCGCGCGCGGCGGTCGCGAAGAGCGCGCACACCGCGTCGAGGTCGCGGTCCGCGTTGCGGCCGGCCGCGCCCCCGCGCCGCGAGGCCCGCTCCAGGCGCGTGGGCCACCGCGTCCCGTTCCACAGCTCCCACAGCGCCTCCTCCGCCGTGCCGCCCTTCGCGAGCAGCGCGCGCGTCCCGGCGAGCAGGAGACCGAGCGTGCGCGCCGCCTTCGCGTACGCGGCGTCGTGCGCGATGAGCCGTTCCGGCTCCGCGAGCGCGCGCGCGAGCAGCACGTCCGAGGGGGGCGGTACGGGGTTGCCGGCCGCGCGCTCCTCGGCGCGCAGCGCCCGCCCGAGGCGCCGCAGATCGGCCGCGTCCATGCCGCACAGGGGGGAGGCGAGGAGGTCGAGGGCGGTCTCGGTGGCGATCCAGGAAGGCTCCGGGGACGGTTCGGGTTCCCCCGTCTCGCCGCTCGCCCCGGCCTCCGCCGTCCCAGCTCGTGCCTCGGCCGCCCCCGCCTCGCCGCGTGCCTCGGCCATCACCGTCTCGCCGCGCGCCTCCGCCTCCGCCGTCACGCGCAGGGCCGTCAGGAGGGGCTGGACCGCCGGTTCGAGGCGGAGCGGGAGTTCGTCGCCCGCCGTGTCGACGGGGACGCCCGCGGCGGTGAGGGAGCGCCGCAGGGCGGGGAGGCGGTGGGCCGCGCGGAGCAGTACGGCCATCTCGCCCCACGGCACGCCGTCCTCCAGGTGGGCGCGGCGCAGGAGGTCGGCGACGTGTTCGGTCTCGGCGCCCGGGCTCGGGCACGTGTAGACCTCGACGCTGCCGCCCTCGCGGGTGGGCAGGGGGGCGCGGTGGGCGCGGACGGCGGCGGCGGGGAGGCGGGTGAGGGGGATGCGCAGGGTCAGGGCGCGGGTCGCGTCGAGCACCCGGCGCGCCGCGCGGCGCGCGGTGGGGAGCACGACGACGGCGGCGGGGGCGCCGCTGGTCGTGCGGAAGGTGTCGGAGAAGCCGAGGATGCCGTTCACGTCGGCGCCCCGGAAGGCGTAGATCGACTGGTCGGGGTCGCCGAAGGCGAGGAGCGTGCGGCCCTGTCCGGCGAGCGCTTCGAGGAGGCGGACCTGGGCGGGGTCGGTGTCCTGGTACTCGTCGACGTAGACGGCGTCGTACGCGTGCGCGAGTTCCCTCGCGACGTCGGGGCGGCGGGCGAGGAGGTCGGCGCGGTGGACGAGTTCGGCGTAGTCGATGACGCCCTGGAGGTCGAGCACGTCGAGGTACTCGGCGAGGAACGCGGCGGCGGCCTGCCAGTCGGGGCGGCCGGTGCGGCGCGCGAAGCGGTGCAGGGCGGCCGGGTCGAGGCCGAGTTCGCGGCTGCGGGCGAGCACGGCGCGTACCTCGTCGGCGAAGCCTCGCGTCGTCAGGCAGGCACGGAGCTGACCGGGCCAGCGGACCCGGCCCCGCCCCTGGGCCGCGAGGGCGATCTCGCCCTCCAGGAGTTCGCGCACGGCGAGGTCCTGCTCGGGCCCGGAGAGCAGCCGGACCGGGGAACCGTCGGGGCCGGCCTCCTGGTGGGCCCGGACGAGGGCGTAGCCGTAGGAGTGGAAGGTCGTGGCGCGGGGGGCCGAGGCGGGGCCGATGCGCAGGGCCATGCGGTCGCGCAGCGAGACGGCGGCCTTGCGGCTGAAGGTGAGGACGAGGAGGCGTTCGGGGTCCGCGCCCGCCTCCACGCGGGCGGCGACGGACTCGACGAGCGTCTCGGTCTTGCCGGTGCCGGGACCCGCGAGGACGAGGAGAGGTCCGGAGGCGTGCTCAACCACCGCCCGCTGGTGCGCGTCCAGAGGGACGGGGCCCGGCGGGGTCCGCGGGGTGCGCACCAGCCGGTAGCCGCCCGCGCTCCGCCGCCCGGCCCATGGGCGCGCGGCGTGGGACGAGGTGCGGGAGGAGGTGCTCACTGTGGTTGGCCGGTCCTGGTGGGGTCGTCGGGGGTTCGACGCTACGTCCCTCGTGGGGGCGGGGCGAAGTCGTGGGGCGGGGCCGCGGGTGTGTGCTTGCGCACGGGCACGGCCCTCACTCCTCGACCCCGTGCCACCGGGCCCCGCGCACGTCGACGCGGGGGAGGTGGTCCTCGCTCACGCTCGGGCGCAGCGGGGTGCCCTCCGCGTGGTAGTGGGCGAGGGCGCGGAGTTCGTGGCCGGGGAGGAGGGTGCCGTCGGAGCGGACGACGCGCCACCAGGGGACCTCGTCCCCGTACAGGGACAGGACGCGGCCGACCTGGCGCGGCCCGACGCGGCGCGGGGGCTCGCCGGGGAGGCCGAGGTCCTCGTGTTCCCTGCGCTCCTCCTCCAGCCAGGCGGCGATGTCCCCGTAGGTCATTACCCGTCCGGGCGGGATGCGCGCGGCGACGTCGAGCACCCGGTCGACGTACGGAGGGGCCGGGGGTCCGGGGTCGTGCTGCTCGCTCATCCCGCCCATCCTGCCGCACGCCTCCGACAGCGGGGGCGGTCTCCACGTCCGGGGCCGACACGACGGCGATGGGGTCCCCTCCCGGCGCGGGCTGCGGGAGGGTGTCAGGGGGCGCGGGCCCTGCCGCCCACGCTCCCGAATTGCACCCTGATGCCCCAGGGTGCGGTCAGGCCGTGCCACCATCGTGCGGGCGGTGACAGGTGATCCCGAACCGACAAGTACCCGAGACTTCCGAGACCCCGAGGCGGCAGAGCGTGCGATCCGAAGAGCCGGACAGCTCTGCCGGCGTGTCTCCCCGCCAGGAACGGGACCCGCGGGGACCGGCCCCGCGGGAACCGGCCCCGGGGGTACCGGCCACGGGAGAACCGTCCCCGGAGGAGCGGGCACCGCACGGCGGCCCGGACGAGACCCGTGGCGCGGACGACACCCGCACCCCGGACGGCCCCCGCACCCCGCCAGGCGGCACGGAAGAGACCCGTGCCCCGCACGGCGGCGCGGACGGACCCCGCACCCCGCCAGGCGGCACGGACGAGGCCGCCCCCGTGCCTCTCCGCAAGGCTTCCGCCAAGGGGCACGCCCCCCTCGCCGTCGGCGCCCACCCCTCCCCCTCCCCCGAGCCCGAGGTCGTGCACGCCGACCAGGTGGAGGGGGACGAGCCGCTGCTGCCCGCGCGCGTGCACCGCCCGTACGACCTGCTGCGGCTGTGCGTCGGCGTGCTCGCCCTCGCGGTCGTGCTCGGCGTCGCCGCCTTCGCGCACGGGACGACGTCCGGGCTCGAACAGGACATCAACAGGGGGACGGGCGAGGCACCGGATCTGCTGATCAAGTTCGCCGGGCTCGCCTCCAGCATCGCCGTGCTGCTCGTGCCCGTCGCCTTCGCGATCGAACGGCTCGTCAAACGGGACGGGCTGCGCATCGCCGACGGCGTGCTCGCCGCCGTCCTCGCGCACGGCGTGACGCTCGCGACGGACCTGTGGGTCGCCGACTCGGCGCCGCAGTCGATCAAGGACGCGCTCACCCAGCCGTCCCCCGCCGACGTCCACGTCCTCACCGACCCGGTGCACGGCTACCTCGCCCCCGTCATCGCGTACATGACGGCCGTGGGGATGGCGCGCAGACCGCGGTGGCGCGTCGTGCTGTGGGTCGTGCTGCTGCTCGACGCCTTCGCGATGCTCGTCGTCGGCTACACGACGCCGTTCTCCATCGTCCTGACCGTGCTCATCGGCTGGTCCGTCGCCTACGGGACGCTCTACGCGGTCGGCTCGCCGAACGTGCGTCCCACCGGGCGCACTCTGCTCGCCGGGCTGCGCCACGTCGGCTTCCGCCCCGTCTCGGCGGCGCGCGCCGCCGAGGACGCCGAGGAGGCGGAGCGCGGGCGGCAGTACTTCGTCAGGCTGGAGGACGGGCCGCCGCTCGACGTCACCGTCGTCGACCGCGAGCAGCAGGCGCACGGCTTCTACTACCGCGCCTGGCGCCGCCTGACCCTGCGTACCGTCACGACGGGCCGCAGCCTCCAGACGCTGCGCCAGGCACTCGAACAGGAGGCGCTGCTCGCCTACGCGGCGATCGCGGCCGGGGCCAACGCCCCGCGTCTCATCGCGACGTCCGAGCTCGGTCCCGACGCCGTCATGCTCGTCTACGAGCACACCGGGGGCCGCAGTCTCGACGCGCTCCCGGACGCCGCGATCACCGACGCGCTCATGCGCGACACGTGGCGGCAGGTGCGGGCGCTCCAGTCGCGGCGCATCGCGCACCGCAGGCTCACGGGGGACGCGATCCTCGTGGACCGCGAGGGGACCGTGATCCTCACCGACCTGCGCGGCGGCGAGATCGCGGCGGGCGACCTCGTGCTCCGCATGGACGTCAGCCAGCTCCTCACCACGCTCGGCCTGCGCGTCGGCGCCGAGCGCGCGGTCGCCGCCGCCGTCGACGTGCTCGGCCCGGACAAGATCGCCGACGCGCTGCCGCTGCTCCAGCCGATCGCGCTCTCCCGCTCCACGCGCGCGACCCTGCGCCGCCTGAGCCGCGAGCGCGCCGAGCGGGAGCGGCAGGCGGTGCTCTCCGCCGCCGAGGCGCGCAAGGAGGCCCGCGGTGAGGCCGGGGAGGCCGAGGAGAGCGGGCGCAAGGCGGCCCGCGGCGAGCGGCAGGCGCAGAAGCGCGCCATCGACGAGGCCATGGACGAGGCCCGCGAGGAGGACCTGCTCGCGCAGATCCGCCACGAGGTGCTGCGCGTCCGCCCGCAGGCCCCCGTCGAGCCCGCCCGCCTGGAGCGCGTGCGCCCGCGCACGCTCGTCACCTTCATCGCTGGCGCGATCGCCGCGTACTTCCTGCTCGCGCAGCTCAGCACGATCGACTTCGACAAGATCCTCCACGAGGCGCGGTGGGGCTGGGTCGCCGCCGCCGCCGCCTTCTCCGCGCTCAGCTACGTGGCCGCCGCGATGAGCCTGCTCGGCTTCGTGCCCGAGCGGGTGCCGTGGCCGCGCGCGATCTCGGCGCAGGTCGCGGGCTCCTTCGTGAAGCTCGTGGCGCCGCCCGCGGTCGGCGGTCTCGCGCTCAACACGCGCTTCCTCCAGCGCGCGGGCGTGCGCCCCGGGCTCGCGGTCGCGAGCGTGGGCGCTTCACAGCTCTTCGGGCTCGCCTCGCACATCGTGCTGCTCCTCGCCTTCGGCTATCTGACGGGGACGGAGAAGACGCCCTCGCTCTCGCCGTCCCGCACCGTCATCGCGGGTCTGCTCACCGCCGCCGTGCTCGTCCTGGTCGTCACCGCCGTACCGTTCCTGCGGCGCTTCGTGGTGACCCGGGTGCGTTCGCTCTTCGCCGGTGTCGTGCCGCGCATGCTCGACGTCCTCCAGCGCCCCTCGAAGCTCCTCACCGGCATCGGCGGGATGCTCGCGCTCACCGCCTGCTTCGTGATGTGCCTGGACGCCTCGGTGCGGGCGCTGGGCGGTTCCTCGACGCACGTGAGCCTCGCGAGCGTCGCCGTCGTCTTCCTCGCGGGGAACGCCGTCGGCTCGGCCGCGCCGACCCCCGGCGGCGTCGGCGCGGTGGAGGGGGCGCTCTCGGTGGGGCTCCTCGCCTTCGGCGTGCCGCTCTCGATCGGCCTTCCCTCCGTCATCCTCTTCCGCCTCCTCACCTTCTGGCTGCCGGTCCTGCCGGGCTGGCTCTGCTTCAACCAGCTCACCCGGAGAGGCGCACTGTAACCGGGTACACGGTCCGGGCCGGCCTCACCCGCCCGGCCCCCGCCCCGAGCGCCTCCCCCGTACCAGCCCCCAGGATGGGTCCCATGCCTCACTCGCTCCCGCCCCGCCGCCCCTCCCGCCGTGCCCGGCCGCGCGCCGGGGCCGCCGTCCTCGTCGGTCTGAGCCTCGCCGTGTCCCTGACCGCCTGCTCCGACGACAGCGGGGGCGGCGGCGGGCCGACGAACGGCGCGAGCGGCAGCGATCCGCGCGGGCAGTCGCTGAGCTGGAAGAGCTGCCCGGCCCCCGACCAGGCCCAGGGCACCGGCGACAAGCCGTCCCCCCTGCCCGGCGGGACGCGGTGGCAGTGCGCGACGATGCGGGCGCCGCTGGACTGGAAGCACCCCAAGGGCGCCTCGATCGACCTCGCGCTCATCCGCGCCAAGGCGAAGGACCAGGGCAAGCGCATCGGCTCGCTCGTCTTCAACTTCGGCGGCCCCGGCGGCTCGGGCGTCGCGACGCTCCCCGCCTTCGGCGACACCTACGAGACGCTGCGCACCCGCTACGACCTCGTCAGCTTCGACCCGCGCGGCGTGGGGCGCAGCGCGCCCGTGGAGTGCGAGCGGGACAAGCGGCTCGACCAGTACTTCGCGCAGGACAACACCCCCGACGACGAGGCCGAGCGCAACGAGTTCGTCACGGCCACCAAGAACTTCAACGCCGCGTGCGAGAAGAACTCCCGCGCGATCCTGCCGCACGTCTCGACGACCGACGCGGCGCGCGACATGGACCTCCTGCGGCAGGTGCTCGGCGACAAGAAGCTCCACTACTTCGGCATCTCGTACGGCACCGAGCTGGGCGGCGTCTACGCGCACCTGTTCCCGAAGAACGTCGGCCGGGCCGTATTCGACGCCGTCGTGGACCCCACCGAGGACAGCGCGCAGGGCTCCCTCGGCCAGGCGAAGGGCTTCCAGCTCGCGCTCGACAACTTCGCCGACGACTGCGTCAAGCAGGGCGAGGACTGCACGCTCGGGAACAGCCGGGCCGCGATCGAGAAGCGCGTCGCGAAGCTCCTGAAGGACCTCGACAGCAAGCCCCTGCCCGGCCTCGGGGAACGGCGGCTGACGCAGTCGGCGGGCACGGGCGGCATCGCGCAGGCCCTCTACTCCAAGGACTACTGGCCCTACCTGCGCGAAGGACTCCAGCAGGCGTACGACGGCGACGGGCGCGTCCTGATGGCGCTCTCGGACGCGATGAACGGCCGCAACGAGGACGGCAGCTACTCCAACATCACCGCCGCGAACGTCGCCATCAACTGCGCCGACGACAAGGAGCGGTACTTGATGGCGGATGTCGAGAAGAAGCTCCCGGAGTTCCGCGAGGCGTCCCCGGTCTTCGGCGACTTCCTCGCCTGGTCCCTCGTCAGCTGCACCGACTGGGCCGTGCGCGGCGCCGCCTCGCACCCCGACGTCTCGGCCCCGGGCGCCCCGCCGATCCTGGTCGTCGGCAACACGGGCGACCCGGCCACCCCCTACGAGGGCGCGGCGCGCATGGCGAAGCAGCTCGGCAAGGGCGTCGGCGTCGAGATCACGTACAAGGGCCAGGGGCACGGCTCGTACGACAGCGGCGACCCCTGCGTGCGCAAGGCGGTGGACGGCTACCTGCTGGACGGGACGGTGCCGAAGGCGGGGACCGTGTGCGGGTGAGCCGGAGACGGGTGACCGCGCGCCGGCGAGCGCACCCATGACCCCCGGAGCGTGACCGGAAGATGACTGTCAGTGGCGGCTCGTACGATGGCGGACACCGCGTCAGGGCGGCGCGGTGCCCGCGAGGTTCTCTCGCGAGGCGGGGAGGGGAGCGGCACGTGCGGGGTACGGGGGCTGTGCGGCGGTACGGGAACGGGGCGGCGCTCCGGCGCGGGGAGGGCGTGACGCTCCGGCGGCCGGCGGAGGGGCCGTGGGGTGTCGTGGCCCTCGTGCTCGCGCTACTCGTCGTGCTCGGCGGGTGTGCGGGGGGCGGCTCGGGAGGCGAGGAGCGGGGCGACCCGGGGCCCGCATCCCCCTCCGCCTCGGCGCCAACCCCCTCCTCCTCCGCCTCTCCCGGTCTGCCCCGTGCGCTCACGGGACAGAAGCTCGCGTGGAAGAAGTGCGCGGCGAGCGAGGGGCACGCGGCGCCGGGGCGCGAGTGGCGGTGCGCGAAGCTGACCGTGCCGGTGGACTGGGCGGAGCCGACGGGCGACACACTGCGGATGGCGGTCATCCGCGGCGCGGCGACGGGCGAGCGGCGCGGCTCGCTCGTCTTCAACTTCGGCGGCCCGGGCGGTTCGGGCGTGAGCCTGCTGCCGCTCTTCGCCGCCGGGTACGGGACGCTGCACCGCGCGTACGACCTGGTGAGCTTCGACCCGCGCGGCGTCGGCGGCAGCGCGCGGGTGGACTGCCGCGACGACGCGGCCGTGGCCCGCGCCGAGCGCACCGTCGACCTCACCCCCGACACCCCCGCCGAGGAGCGCGCCTTCCTCGCCGACGCGCGCGCCTTCGGGAAGAGCTGCGCCAAGGCGACGGGCGCGCTGCTGCCGCAGCTCACGACGGCGAACACCGCGCGGGACCTCGATCTGCTCCGCACGGTCCTCGACGAGGCGAAGCTCGACTACTTCGGCGTCTCGTACGGGACGGAGCTGGGCGGCACGTACGCGCACCTCTTCCCGCGACACGTGGGCCGCATGGTCCTCGACGCGGTCGTGGACCCGGCGGCGGACACGGTGGAGCACGCGAAGGGGCAGGCGCGGGGCTTCCAGCGGGCGCTGGACGCGTACTTCCGTTCGCTCGGCGAGGACCCGAAGGCGGGTACGGCGAAGGCCGCCGCGCTCCTCAAGAAGCTGGACGCGCGTCCGCTCCCCGTCGGCAGCCGCGAGCTGACGGAGTCGCTGGCCGTCGTGGGCCTCGTCTCGCCGCTCTACAGCGAGGCGTCCTGGCCCCAGCTGACGCGGGCGCTCGACGCCGCCGAGGCCGGCGACGGCGCACCGCTCCTCGCCCTGGCCGACTCCTACAACGACCGCGACCCGGACGGCCACTACGGCAAACAGGCGCAGGCACAGCGCGCCATCTCCTGCGCCGACGACCGCACCCGCCCCACCGCCGCCGAGGCCCGCGCCCGCCTCACGGAGTTCCGCGCGATCTCCCCCGTCTTCGGCCCCTACCTCGGCTGGGACACGGCGGGCTGGTGCCACGACTGGCCCGCGAAGGGCGACCGCACCACCCCCGAGGTCTCGGCCCCGGGCGCCCCGCCGATCCTGGTCGTCGGCAACACGGGCGACCCGGCCACCCCCTTCGAGGGAGCGGCCCGGATGGCGCGGGAACTCGGCGAGGGCGTGGGCGTCGAGCTGGTCTGGCACGGAGAGGGCCACGGGGCGTACGGGAGCGGAAGCCGGTGCGTGGACGACACGGTGGACGCGTACCTGGTACGCGGCAAGGTGCCCGCCCCGGGCAAGGAGTGCCGCTGACGGCGGCGCCGTCGTCACGGGACTCCGCCCCAGAAGGCGGGCGGCCCTGCGCGCAGGGCCGCCCGCTCCCGCCTAATACACCGGCTTCTCCGGCTCGATCGCGTTGACCCAGCCGATGACGCCGCCGCCGACGTGGACCGCGTCGGCGAAGCCGGCGGACTTGAGGACGGCGAGGACCTCGGCGCTGCGCACGCCGGTCTTGCAGTGCAGGACGATCTTCTTGTCCTGCGGGAGGTCCTGGAGGGCGTTGCCCATCAGGAACTCGTTCTTCGGGATCAGGCGGGCGCCCGGGATCGAGACGATCTCGTACTCGTTCGGCTCGCGGACATCGATGATGTCGATGTTCTCGCCGTCGTCGATCCACTCCTTGAGCTGCTTCGGAGTGATCGTCGAGCCCGCCGCCGCCTCCTGCGCCTCCTCGGAGACGACGCCGCAGAACGCCTCGTAGTCGATGAGTTCGGTGACCGTGGCGTTCGGGCCGCAGACCGCGCAGTCGGGGTCCTTGCGGACCTTGACCTCGCGGTACTTCATCTCCAGGGCGTCGTAGATCATCAGGCGGCCGACCAGCGGGTCGCCGATGCCCGCGAGGAGCTTGATGGCCTCGTTGACCTGGATCGAGCCGATCGAGGCGCACAGCACGCCGAGCACGCCGCCCTCGGCGCAGGAGGGCACCATGCCGGGGGGCGGGGGCTCCGGGTAGAGGCAGCGGTAGCAGGGGCCGTGCTCGGACCAGAAGACGGACGCCTGGCCGTCGAAGCGGTAGATCGAGCCCCAGATGTACGGCTTGTTCAGCAGGACGCAGGCGTCGTTGACGAGGTACCGGGTCGCGAAGTTGTCGGTGCCGTCGACGATCAGGTCGTACTGGCTGAAGATGTCCATCACGTTGTCGGCTTCGAGCCGTTCCTCGTGCAGGACCACGTTCACGTACGGGTTGATGCCCTTGACCGTGTCGCGCGCCGACTCGGCCTTCGGGCGGCCGATGTCGGCCTGGCTGTGGATGATCTGGCGCTGGAGGTTGGACTCGTCGACCTCGTCGAACTCGACGATGCCGAGGGTGCCCACTCCGGCAGCCGCCAGGTACATCAGGGTCGGCGAGCCGAGGCCACCCGCACCCACGGCGAGGACCTTGGCGTTCTTGAGCCGTTTCTGTCCGTCCATCCCGACATCCGGGATGATCAGATGGCGCGAGTACCTGCGGACCTCATCGACGGTGAGCTCAGCGGCTGGCTCGACCAGGGGTGGCAGCGACACGGCAACTCCGTTGGTCGGTTTTTCGGAAGACTGCTTCTGCTCGTAACAGTGCCATGACGCTTTTCATTCCGAGACACCACGTCCGTTCCGCGAGACGATTTCGTCCCAGTAGCCGGGCAGCGTCGCGAACACCCCCATTTCGCCCTCCTCTTGGGACGGGCGGGGGCGCCGGTCCGTGACCAGTACGGTGCCCGCGCCCTGCCAGCGGGCGAGCCGCAGCGCCTCCTCGACACGGGTCGCGGGAAGCGAGTGGACGAGGTGGCAGAAGCGGTCGGCGGGGAGGTCCGCGGTCCACTCCGGGGGCCGCGACCAGCGGTAGCGGCTCCAGGGTCCGCTGAAGGTGACGAGTTGGGCGCCGAGGTCCGCGTAGCCGGGGTGCGGGGGGACGCCGTGGCCGAGGACGACGTGGGCGGGGCCGAGCGCCCGCACGCGGGCGAGCAGGCCGGTCACGGCGGGGAGCCACCGGGCGTCGGCCGGGCAGCGGCGCAGGTAGTAGCCGTCGACGTGGTACCAGTCGCGCCAGGCGCGGGCCTGGGCGAGGACGAGGTGCGGGTTGGCCGCCCCGTACGCGAGGTCGAGCCGTCCGAGGACGAGCGCGGCCCCGGGCCCGCGCCGCCTGCGGGCGTTGCTGATCCGCCCGGCGGCGAGCAGGCAGGCGGGGTCGGGCCGCTGACCCGGCCCGTTGTCCACGTCGAGGACCACCCAGTGGACACCCGCCTCCTCGCGCAACGGCTCGGCCCACTCCCCCGGCGCGAGCAGCGGGTGCGGCAGCGCGGGCAGGGCGAGGCGCGGGCCGGGGGCAGAGGCCGGGGCGGGGCCCGGCGAGAGGCGGGGGAGCGCGCGTTCCGGGGAACCGGCGGGGCACGCGGGGCGTGGGAGAGGCCCCGCCTCCGCCCGTTCCCCGTGCGCCGCCCCCGGCCGCACCGGCGCGCTCCCGTCACCGGTCACCGGCGCGCTCCCGTCACCGGTCACCGGAGCGGGCCCGCCGCCCGGCACCGGGGCGGTCCCGTCCCTCAGCCCCGGCGCGGTCCCGCTCCCCTGCCGCTGCGCGGTCTCGCTCCTCGGCCTCTGCGCCCTCCCGCTCCCGGGCTCCGCAGATACGATTCGGCGCCTGCCGTGGCCGAGTGTGTCCCGTGGCTCGTTCTTCACGCGACCGCCCCCTCCCCCGGGGCGGAGCCACCGGCGGGCGCGCCGCTGTGGTTCCACCCCGGGGATGCGGTCCGGCCCGTGCGGACATCCGGGCCGGTCACATCCGGCATGCCGCCTCCATCCAGATGTCCGCGAGGGATTCCTCCAGGTTGATCCTGGGCCGCCAGCCGAGCCGGTCGCGCGCGGTGCGCACATCGGCCTGCTGCCAGGGGCCGCAGCCGTCGGGATAGGGGTGGGGGGCGGCGGGCGCCGAGAGGGTGTGGTCGGATTCGCCGCGCGGGTGCCCGATCGCGGGGCGGAGCGGCCCGTGGCCGCCGTGGTGCTCGCGGATCGGGAGCCCCGGACCGAAACCGGGGGGCGAGTCGAGTTCGTGGAGGGTGCCGTTGAAGCCGGCGACGCGGGCGAGGATGCTCGCCGCCTCGCGCAGCCGTACCGCGCGGCCCGAACCGATGTTGACGACGCCCTGCGCGGCCGAGAGCGAGGCCGCGTGGACGGCGCGCGCGACATCGCGGACATCGACGAAGTCGCGCTGCACCCCGAGCCCGCCGAGCTTCAGCTCGGTGTCCCCGGACTGCATGGCGCGCCGCATCGCCTCGGCGAGCCGCCCGAGCGGGGACCCGGCCGGAGTGCCGGGGCCGACGGGCGAGAAGACGCGCAGCACGACGGCGTCGAGGCCGGAGCCCAGGACGAGTTCCGTCGCGGCGAGCTTGCTGACCCCGTAGGGGCCGCCGGGGCGGGGCACCGCGTCCTCGGCGGTCGAGGAGCCGGGCTGGCTCGGCCCGTACTCGGCGCCGCAGCCGAGCTGGACGAGACGCGCGCCGCAGCCGCTGCGCCGCAGCGCCTCGCAGATCGTCGCGACGGCGACGGTGTTGTGCCGGGTGAGGTCGCGCGCGCCGCCCCGTACCGTCCCCGCGCAGTTGACGACGACGCCGGGGTGGACGGCGTCGAAGAAGCGGGTGAGCGCCCCGGGGCTGCCGGTGGCGAGGTCGAAGCGGACGTCGGCGTCGTCGCCCCGGCCCAGGACGGTGAGCTGGACGGCCGGGTCGGCGAGGAGGCGGTCGGCGACGAAGCGGCCGAGGTAGCCGCCGGCTCCGATCAGCAGAACCCTCATCGGGCACCTCCGGGGGTGGTGAGGGTGGGGGTCATGGCGCGTTCTCCTTCGGGCGTGGTGCCGTGGGTCGGTTCGGCCCGCGGTGTCGGCTCCGCGGGAGGGGGAAAGGGTCTGGGGGTCACCGGGGCTCGTCCGGCGCGTCCGCGGCGGCTTTCGCGTGGGCGGAGGCGCGGGAGAGCGCGGGGACGGTGCGGACGAGGAGCGTGAGGACCGCGAGCGAACAGGCGAGCGCGGGGACGGCTCCCGTGCCGCCGACTGCGGTGAGGCGTTCCACGGGGGTGGCGAGCGCGGCGGCGCCCGGGAGCCGCGAGGCGAAGAGCGAGGCGAGGGCGAGGAACTGCCCCGCGCAGGCGAGGAGGAGCGCGGCCCGCGCGGCCTCCGCCCTGCCGTGCTGGACCATGAGGCGGGCGAGCAGCAGCAGCGCGCCGAGGCTTCCGGCCGAGAGGAGCCCGGTGGCCTGGTGCAGGGCCGCGGCGCTGACGCCGAGGAGGCCCCACAGGGTGCACAGGTAGAGGGCGAAGAGCGCGAGCAGGAGCGGCCACACGGCGGCGGCGAAGTCGTCGAGGCTGCGACTGCTGCCGAGGCGCCTTCCGGCGCCGCGCCGGAAGGCGCGCACGCAGGCGGCGGCGGGCACGAGCGAGGCGAGCAGCGCGAGCAGCGGCGCGGTGCGCGGGGCCCAGGAGCCGTCCGGGCCGCCGCTGATCGCCTGCGAGATCAGCCCTTCGCCGTAGAGCGCCGCGGCGAGGAGGAGCAGGACGTACGCGACGGTGCCGGGCGCGGCGGGGAAGGGGCTGCCGAGCGGGCCCCGGCGCAGGCAGGCGCGCAGCGCCAGGAGGACGGCGATGCCGGTCGCGGCGGCGAGCGCGAGGCGGGGCCTGCCCGCCGTGTGCGGCCAGGCGGCGAGCCCGGCCGCCGCGAGGAGAGCGGGGAGCGGCAGGAGGAAGAGGCGTGCGAGGGCCCGGCGGCCACGGGCGCGGGGGGCCGCGGGGCGCGCGTGGAGTTCGGCGGCCACGTGGTCCTCGGTGTGCGGGGCGCGCGCGTACATCTCCTCGGCGAGGGCGAAGACGTCACGGTGCCGGTAGGCGCGGGCGGTCCGCTCCGTGACGCCGCGCGCTTCGAGCCCGGCGGCGATCTCCAGCGGGTCGACGGCGTCGGCGCACAGGTCGTGGTGGATGAGCATGAGGCTCTTGACGGGGTCGACGGCGGAGGCCGCGGCGGCGGGCGACGCGGGGCCGGGAACGGCGGGGTCAGGGCCGGGCGCTCCCGGCCGCTCGCCGTCGGCCTCGCCCGTCGGCGTGCGGGTCGGGCTGCTCATCGGGGGGTCTCCAGGGCGCGTCATCGGGTGGCCTCCATGGCCCGCCCGGTCGGGGTCAGGTCGCGGGCCGCCCAGGACGGGACGCGGGCGCCGGGGACGCGGGCCTCGGCGGGGGGCCCGGGGAACGCGGGGCGCTCTTCGGTGAGGTCCTGGTAGATCGCGCGGAAGGCGGCGACGTTCTGCTCGACGGTGAAGAGTTCGAGGGCGCGGGCGCGGGCCGCCGCGCCGAGCAGCGCGCGGTGCTCGGGGTCGCGGAGCAGCCCGAGGCAGGCGGCGGCGAGCGCGGCGGGCTCGCGGGGCGGGACGACGACGCCGGTGCCGCCGACGACTTCGAGCACGGCGCCGACATCGGTGGAGACGGTGGCGCGGGCGCAGAACATGGCCTCGACGAGGCTGATGGGGAAGCCTTCGACGGTGCTGGACAGGACGACGGCGTCGGCACCCGCGTAGACCTCGGCGAGGTCGGGGCCGGGCACGGACGCGGGCACGGCACCGGACCCAGGCGCGGGCTCGGGCACGGCCCCCGCCCCCGGCGCGGACTCGGGCGCGCCCCCGCTCTCGGCCTCGGCCCCGTCCTCCCCGCCCCGTGCGTCGAGGTCGAAGCGGACCGGGCAGGGGCGCCCCCCGGGGTCGGCGGGGAAGAGTTCGGCGGTGAGGGCGCGGCAGGAGTCGAGGTAGGCGCGGGCCGCGTCGTCCTCGGCGGTGCCGACGAGACGCAGTGTGGCGCGCGGCTCCGCCTCGTGCACCGTCGTGAAGGCGCGCAGGAGCGTGTGAAGGTCCTTGGCGGGCTCGATCCGCCCGACCCACACGAGGTCCCAGCCACTGCGAGGCGCGCTCTCGTCGAAGGGCGGTACGGGGCGGGGCGCGGCCTCCGCCGCGGCGCTTTCCCGCGCGAAGGCCCGCACGAGCACGGGTGCGCGCCGCTCCCCCGGGCCCCGGTACGGCCGCGCGCGCCCGCCGAGCGGCTCGACCTCGCCCGGCACGTAGGCGATCCGCACCTCGACGGCCTCGGCGGAGCACGCCTCCGGCGCGGCCGGGGCCTCGGCGTCCAGGGGCACGGCACCCCGCGCTCGCCCGGCCCCGGCGCGGCTCTCGCCCACGGACTCGGTGCCGCCGGACCTTACGGGCGCGGCGCCGACGGCGCCCACAGCCTCGACGCCTCCCGCCCGCGCGGAGTCGCCCCCGCGCGGGCGGCCGGACGCGCCGCTCGGCGCGGCCCCGGCGACCCGCGCGAAGCGCTCGGCGTCCATGCCCGGGTACACCGTGCGGAGCTTCGCCGGGTCGGCGCCGCAGCGTTCCTGCCAGCGGCGCGCGTGGGCGTTGCCCGCGGTGACGAGGGACGCGGCGCGGTAGACGTCGGCGGCGAGCGCGCGGTGGAAGCCGCCGAGCACGGCGCGCACGGGGGCGCCGAGGGTGCGCGCGGTGGTCGCCTCGTCCTCGTCGAGGTGGCGGGCGCCGTCGAGGTAGAGGGTGCGCAGCCGGACGCCGTACTCGGTGACGAGGAGCGGGACCCCGTGCAGGTGGTGGGTGAGGAGCCCGGGGAGCGCGGCGATGCCGCCGCTCGTGGCGTGGCACAGGGCGACACCGCCGAGTCCGTCCTCGTCGTACCAGTCGAGCGCGAGCGGACGCAGGGCGCGTTCGAGGAGGTCGGCGACGAGGAGGAGGTCGGGGACGCGGGCGCGGCGCGCGGCGGGGACGGCGCCGGGGGCACGGCAGGCGTGCTCCAGGACGCGCACGGCGGCCTCGGAGCGCAGCAGCCCGGAGAGCGGGCCGTGGTCCTGGGCGAGTGCCGTGAGGCCGAGGAGGGCCTCGGTGAAGGGGCTCGTCACGGGCGGTGCGGGCGCGGGGGCCGTGGCGGGCGCGGAGGAGGTCGTGGAGGCGATCCCGGCGAGCGCGGTGAGACCTAGGAGGCCGCCCGGGGCCTTCGCGGGGCCCGGCGCGGGCGGCGCGGGAAGCGGCGGCGGGGCCGGGGCCGCCGCCGCGCACGCGGTGGTGGTGAGCGCCGCGAAGTGCTCCAGGGCCGCACGGCGCACGCGGCGGCCGGGACGCGGCCACTCCTGCGGCGCGTCCCACAGCGCGGCGGTACGGACCCGGTGCACGTGCGGGGGCAGGCGGACCCAGCCGAGGTCCTCCTGACGGCTGCCGCGGCTGAAGGCGTAGAGGTCGAACGCGTACGTGTCGAGGCCGCGCACGAGGCGGTCGCACCAGAGCCTCGCCTCGCCGTCGACGTACGGATAGCCGCCGTCGGTCAGCAGTCCTATGCGCACGGGCGCGCACCCCCGATCTCCCGGTCACGGGGCCGCCCTTCGGTCGGCGACCCACAGCGGGACGAAGGTATGCGCAGGTACGGGTGGTCCGGCGGACGGTTGTCCGTCGGACCACCGGAAGGGGTGAAGAGTCGTAACCAATCCCGGGCGGGGGCGTTTTAGGGGCGCGAAAGCGGGCCTACGTGCGCGCGAGGCCGCCCGGGCGCCCCTTTCCGGGGCGCCCGGGACTGCTCCGTCCGGCGGCGCGCGCCCTCACACTCGGGCGGTGGTCGCCGGCCCCTGTTCCGCCGCCGCGAGCGCCGTGCGCCGTCGCGCCCGCCGTCGCGCGGCCTCCGCCGCGTCGAGGACGGGGACCGCGTCGAGGAGGCGGCGGGTGTACGGGTCGGCGGGGTCGGCGTAGACGCGGTCCACCGGGCCCTCCTCGACGAGCCTTCCCGCCCGCAGGACGAGGACGCGCTCGGTGACCTGGCGGACGACGGCGAGGTCGTGGGCGACGAAGACGAGGGCCAGGCCGAGTTCGTGGCGCAACTCGTCGAGCAGCGCGATGACCTGGGC
Organism: Streptomyces sp. NRRL F-5630; assembly: GCF_000719475.1. Taxonomy (GTDB): domain Bacteria; phylum Actinomycetota; class Actinomycetes; order Streptomycetales; family Streptomycetaceae; genus Streptomyces. The sequence continues at coordinate 18,425 of NZ_JOGO01000073.1, forward strand.
CTGGGTCGTGACGTCGAGTGCCGAGACGGCCTCGTCGGCGAGGAGGACGGCGGGTTCGGGGGCGAGGGCGCGGGCGATGCCGACGCGCTGGCGCTGGCCGCCGCTGAACTCGTGCGGGTAGCGGTCGTAGTGGGCGGGATCGAGTCCCACGCGGGTGAGGAGGGCGTCGACGCGGGCGCGGATGGCGCGCTCGTCGCGGTCGCCGCGGGCGCGCAGCGGGTCGGCGATCGACTCGCCGATGCCGCGGCGCGGGTTGAGCGAGGACGCCGGGTCCTGGAAGACCATCTGCACGGCGGGGCGGCGCCCTTCGCGGGCCGCCGCCGCGCCCCCGTACGCGACGGTGCCCGCGCTCGGTTCGAGGAGCCCGACCAGCATGCGTCCGAGGGTCGTCTTGCCGCTGCCGCTCTCGCCGACGATGCCGACGCTCTCGCCGGGCCGCACGGTGAGCGAGACCCCTTCGAGCGCGGTGACGGCGCGGGGCCCGCGCCCGTACACCTTGGTCAACTCGCGTGCGGTGACGAGGGGTTCGCCCTCGGGCGCGCGGGTGCGGGCCGCGGGCCCGTCGAGCCGGGGGACGGCGCCGAGCAGGGCGCGCGTGTACGGCGCGCGGGGCGCGCCCAGCACGTCGCGCACCGGCCCGCGCTCCTCGACGCGCCCCTGCTTCATGACGAGGACGTCGTCGACGCTGCCCGCCGCCACCCCGACGTCGTGCGTGACGAGGACGAGTCCGAGCCCTTCGTCGGCGCGCAACTCGTGGAGCAGGTCGAGGATCTGGGCCTGCACGGTCACGTCGAGCGCGGTCGTGGGCTCGTCGGCGACGAGGAGGCGCGGCGCGCAGGCGAGGGCCATCGCGATGAGGGCGCGCTGGCGCATCCCGCCGCTGAACTCGTGGGGCCTGGAGCGGGCGCGCCGGGCGGCGTCGGGGATGCCGACGCGGTCGAGGACATCGACGGCGCGGGCGCGCGCGGCCCGCCGCGAGGCGCCGCTGTGCAGCCGGTGCACCTCGGCGATCTGGTCGCCGATCGCGTGGTACGGGTCGAGCGAGGAGAGCGGGTCCTGGAAGACCATCGCGACGGTCCCGCCGCGCAGCCGCCGCAGTGCGCGGTCGGGGGCGGTGAGCACGTCGGTCCCGGCCAGGCGCACGCTGCCGCCGACGCGGGCCCCCGTACCGCGGTGGAGGTCGAGGAGGGCGTACGCGGTCGCGCTCTTGCCGGACCCGGACTCGCCCACGATGCCGAGCGCGCCCCCGGCGCGGAGGCTGAAGGAGACGTGGTCGACGGCGCGCAGCGCCCCGAAGTCGACGGTGAGTTCGCGGACATCGAGGAGGGGTTCGTCGGAGACGGTCATGCGAGGGTCACCCGTCGGTCGGCCACCACGTACAGGACGTCCGCGACGGCGTTGGCCAGGACTACGAAGAAGCCGATCACCAGGACGGCGCCGACGACGACCGGCAGGTCGGAGACCTGCACGGCCTGGACGAGTGCGCGGCCGAGCCCGGGGATGCCGAAGAGCGACTCGGTGAGGGTCGCGCCGCCGAACATCGTGCCCACGTCGAGCGCGCTCATCGCGATGACGGGCGCGAGCGCCCCGCGCAGCGCGTGCCGCACGACGAGGGAGCGCTCGCTGACGCCGTAGGCGCGGAAGGTGCGCACGTGGTCCTCGGCGAGAGTCTCCAGCATCGCGCCGCGCGTGAGCCGCGCGTACTTCGCCGACTCGATGAGCGCGAGCGAGAACCAGGGCAAAACGAGGTTCCACGCCCACTGCTCGGGGTCCTGCCCGAAGGGCACGTACGTCGGGAAGGGCAGCCACTGGAGCGTGGAGCAGAAGACGATGATGAGCACGAGCCCGATGACGAAGACGGGCGTGGCGGTCCCGGCGAGCGTGATGCCGGTGAGGACGCGCTCCGTGGGCCGCCCGCGCCGCCAGGCGGAGAGGATGCCCGTCCCGACGCCGAGGATCAGCCACAGCACGAACGCCCCGACGACGAGCGAGCCCGAGACGGGCAGTTTGTCGGCGACGAGCGAGGTGACGGGCTGCCCGCTGCGGTACGACATGCCGAGGCAGGGCGCGCCGCAGTGCTCGCTGCCCGTGCCCGTGGAGTAGTCGCGGCCCGCGAAGACGCCTTGGAGGAAGTGCCAGTACTGGGCCCACACGGGGTCCCCGAGGCCGAGCCTGTCGTGGACCTGGGCGACCTGCGCGGGCGAGCAGCGGGGGCCGCAGATGGTCTGCGCGACGTTCCCGGGGATGACGTAGAAGAGCGCGTAGACGAGGGCGGAGAGGAGGAGCAGGACGAGGAGCGCGCCGACGAGTCGCCGGACCAGGAAGCGGGTCACCGGGCGTCCCCTTCGTCGTCGCGCGGAGCGGGCACGGGGGCCTGCGCGCCGGTGCGGGGCGGGGCCGCGTCCGGCGCGCCGGTATCCGTCCGGGCCGCGTTCCCCGCCCGGCCGCCGCGCAGTCGCCCGCGCAGCTTCCGGGTGCCCGTCGCGAGCCGGGACTCGGCGCGCGGGTCGAGTGCCGTGCGGACGCCCTCGCCGAGGACGGTGAGCGAGAGGACGGTGAGGAAGAGCAGCCCGGCGGGCAGCAGCAGGTAGGTGGGCGCGGCCTGGTACCAGGTGTTGGCGTCGGTGATCATCTGGCCCCACGAGGGCGTCGGCGGGATGATGCCGACCCCGAGGAAGGAGAGCCCGGCCTCGGTGATGATGTTGCCGGGGAAGAGCAGCACGGTGTAGCCGATGACGGGTGCGGCGAGCGAGGGCAGCAGTTCGCGGCGCGCGATCTGCCACGTGTTCCAGCCGCTCAGTCGTGCCGCCGCGACGTGGTCGAGCGCGGCGAGCGACTTGGCCTGCGCGCGGACGATGCGCGAGGTCCCGGTCCAGCCGATGAGGCCCATGATGAGCGCCAGCAGCACGGCGCGGGGCAGGAAGCCGGGGGCCACGGCGAGCAGGGCCAGGGCGAGGATGTTCATCGGAAGGGCGACGGTGATGTCCGTGACGCGGCTGATGAGCTGGTCGACGAGCTTGTTGCCGAGGGCGGCGGCGAGGCCGAGCCCGACGCCGAGGATCACCTGGATCGTGGTGGCGAGGAAGGCGATGCCGAGCGAGACGCGGGCGCCGTAGACGAGGCGGGCGAAGAGGTCGCGGCCCGTCTGCGGTTCGACGCCGAGCCAGTGGCCGCCGCTCACGCCGCCGAAGGAGCCGATCGGTACGCCGCCGGTCGCGGAGTCGATGAGCGAGGGGTGGTACGTCGTCGGGTCCTGGCCTTCGAGCGCGGTGAGCAGCGGGGCGAGGACGGCGACGAGGACGAGGAGCAGGACGACGCAGGCCGCGAGGAGCGCCGAGCGGCGGGCGCGCAGGCGTCGCCAGAAGGTGCGGGCCCCGGGCGCGGGCCCGCCGGGGGCCCCGCCGCCACCGGCGGTGAGGAGTGCTTCGGACATGGTGAGGGGTACCGCCGTGATCGGGGGTGGGGAGGACGGGGCGGGAGCGCGGGGGACGGACGGGCCGAACGCCGGTGCGCGGCGTCCCGGCCCGTCCCTCCCTTCGCGCGGCGCTACTTGACGGCGACCTGCGAGATGTCGAGCACACCCGTCCAGTCGCTGATCACGACGTTCTTGACGGCGGTGCCGACGAGGCGCTTGTAGACGGGGTGGAAGAGCGGCACGATCAGGGCCCGCTCGCCGATCTTCTTGTCCAGCGCGCCCCAGCGCCTGGCCGCGGCGTCGAGGTCCGTGACCTTGTTGATCTCGTCGATCTCCTTGTTGACCGCGGGGTCGTTCAGGCGGCCGGAGTTGAAGTTGTAGCCGTCCTTGACGATCTGGCGGCCGTCGAAAACCGGGCCGAGGAAGGGGCCGCCGGAGGGCCAGTCGGCGCCCCACCCGGCGAGGAAGGCGCCGGGCTGGGTCTTCACGCTGTAGACGGTGTCGCTGTAGTCGCTGGAGTCGAGGCCCTTGAGGCGGACCGTGATGCCGGCCTTGGCGAGCGCGTCCTGGAGGGCGGTGGCGACCTCGGGGCTCGTCGCGAAGTTCTTCGCGTTGTTGTGGTAGAGCGTGACGGTGAGGCCCTTGGCGTAACCGGCCTCCTTCAGCAGCTCCTTGGCCTTGCTCGGGTTGCCGCTGTCCCCGGCCGGGAAGGGGTCGTACTTCGTGTAGCCGAAGGACTTCTGGTCGGGCAGGAAGGTCGTGGCGGGCTCGGCGAGCGCGGAGCCGCCCGCCGCGTTGACGACGGAGGTGCGGTTGACGGCGTAGGCGACGGCCTCGCGGACCTTCGGGTTGTCGAAGGGCTTCACCTTCGGGTTGAAGGCGAGGTAGTTCGTGTAGCCGAAGTGCCCGGTGCCGACGCGCGAGGCGAGCTTCTTGTCCCCGGTGACCTTGGCGAGTTCGGCCGGGCCGAGGTTGGTGTCGGTGGTGATCGCCGCGGCGTCCTCGCCCACACTGGCCGAGAGCCGCTGGTTGATCACGGCCGAGTCGAGCCCCGAGCGGACGTCGATCTTGTCCGGGTACGCCTTGCGCTGGTCGTCGGTTGCCGCGGACCAGTGGGGGTTGCGCGCGAGGGTGATGCGCTCGCCGTCGTTCTCGTTCGAGACGACCTTGTACGGGCCCGAGGAGACCGGGTGGTTCTCGTACTTCGTGCCGGTGTCCTTCTTCTTCGGCACGGGCGCGAACTGCGTCTGCGTGGCGAGGAAGGGGAACTCGCCCTCGGGCTTGTTGAGATGGAAGACGAGGGTGAGGTCGTCGGGCGTCTCGATCGAGTCCAGGCCCTTGCCCTTGTCCTTGTACGGGCCCTGGTAGTCCGCGCCGCCGATGAGCCAGTCGCGCAGGTACGGGGCGCCGCCCGAGAGCTCACCGGCGAAGGAGCGCTCGATGCCGTACTTGATGTCGGCGCTCGTGATGGGCGAGCCGTCCTCGTACTTCAGGCCCTTCTTGAGGTGGTACGTCCACACCGTCGCGTTCTCGCTCGGCGTCCCGGTGTCCGTCGCGAGGTCGGGCACGACCTTCGAACCGGCGGCGCCGTTCTCCCGGGCCCGCGTGGTGAGGGTGCGGAAGACGAGGGAGGGGACGTTGCCGCCGCCGGAGGTGTAGAGCCGGGCGGGGTCGAAGTCGGTGGTGGGCTGCGCGTTGAGGACGGTGAGGGTGCCGCCCCGGTGCGGGGCGCCGCTCGCCCCCGTACCGCCGCCCTTGGCCGAGCCGGAGGAGGGGGAGCCGCTGTCGTCGGGACCGCAGGCGGCGAGGCCCCCGGCGAGGACGAGGCTCACGACGAGCGCGGCGGTCCCGCGCGTACGGAGGGATCTGCGGGCGGAGCCGGGCAGGGGGGAACGGGACATGCGGGATTCCTTGGACGGGCGGCCGGCACGACGGGCCGGAGCGGGGCGCTCCGGGGTGGGAGAGGCGCGCGTCCTGGAACAGGGCAGGGCGACAGGGGTACGACCCGGAGCGTGGTGGGAGAGACCGAAGCGGGGCCGCGGAAGAAGGCGGCGGGCGTCGGGGGAACGCGGGGTCAGAGACAGATGATGTCGGCCACGCACAGCGCGGTGACACCGATGAGCGCGAGCTCAAAGGCGTACTGCGGCGTCATGCGGGCGTTCGACATGCGAAAAAATATGATCGATACACGAACAGGTGTCAAAGCGAGACCGGTCACATCCGGACCCGGACCGGCCTCGCACACGGCCTGACTCCCCGTCAGTCCTTCGGGAACGGCCACGAGTTGGGCAGGCAGGTGATGCCGTCGTGGTCGAGGAACTTCGTCTGCTGCTGCATGACGGGCGCGAGCTGCCCGTCCCGGGTGCAGCTGACGTGGTTGTGCCCGAGCCGGTGGCCGACCTCGTGGTTGATGAGCATCTGCCGGTACGGGTGGATCGCGTCCCCGTACGTCGTCGAACCCTGAGCCCAGCGGTAGGCGTTGATCATGACGCGAGGGGTCGCCGCGGAGTCGCAGGAGACGTTGTCGACGGTCGTGTCGAGCCCCGATTTCGCGCACCAGTCGGCGGTCGTCCCCGGGCTCGCGAGGGTCACGACGAAATCGGGCCGCCCCTCGGAGATCCGCTGGAATGCACGCTGCCGCCCGTGGGCCCAGCTGCGGTCGTCGTTGAGCGTCTTCTGCACGGCGTCGGCGAAGAGCTGGGCGTCGAGCCCGAGCCCGTCCTCGACGTCGACGCGGTAGCTCAGCAGCCGCGCGCCCTGGCGCGGGGCCCGCGCGCTGCCGGGGACGGTCGTGAAGGTCCCTGGCCCCTCGGCGTCGGCGGCGAGCGGATACGTACGGCCCATGAGCTCGTCGTACGTGGGCGGGGCCGGGGGCGAGGGGCGCTCGCTCGGCACGGACCGCTTCGCGTCCACGGAGGGCGAAGCGGCCTGCGCCTTCGCGTCGAGCGGCGCCGCGCCACCGTGCTGCTGCCCGGAGACGGCGACCGCGAGCCCGAGCGTCAGCGCGGCGGCGCAGGCCCCGGCGAGGAGCCGCCCCTTGTGCCCGCCGCTCCCGGCCCCGGCCGTGCCCGCGGGGCCGCCGCCCGCGCCGTCCCGGCCGTCCGCGTCCTCGCCGCCTTCGCCGCCCCCCGTGGAGGCGGCCGGGGGCGGCGCGGTCCTGGTACGGGGCGTGAAGAGGTCGACGTCGTCCTCGTCGTCCGCGCGGGGCTGGGCGCCCTCGGCGCGCGCGGGGGAGGCGGGGGCGCCGAAGGGCCGGTCGAAGGCGTCGAGGTACTCGCGCCGGGGACCTTCGTGCGCCACGTCCTCGGGGTCCCCGGCACCGAGCAGCCCTTCGCTCACACCGGGCCGCGCGGGCTCGGGGGCCTCGGGGTGCGGGCCGCGCACGGAGGAGGCCGCGGGCCGCTCGGGGGGCAGGGGCTCGCGGAACGCCGGTCCCCCGGCCACCGCGCGCGGCGCGGGGACCGGAGCGCCCTGGGCACGCGGCGCCGCGTCGGAGACGCCCTGGGCCGGGACCTCACGGGATCGCGCGCGAGTGGCCTCGGGGGACGGCGGCGCGGGGGCAGCGCCCGGCGTACGGTTCTGCGGGTTCGGCGGACGGCGGTGTCGTCCCACGCGGTCCCTCGGCTTCCTGTCTCGCGCTGTCGTCTCGCTGTCTCCCGGGCCCGGGTCGTCCGAACTCGGCGTCGCAGCCGGGTTCCTGACTCGGCGTCAGCCCCCCCGGCACCTGGCCCGGCACCGGCACCCGGTGGTCCGCGCCCCGTCCGGCGGCCCGTCCGTCCGCGGAGCACGCTCCTCCCCGCACGCTACGCGCGCCGCGGCGGCTTCCGCGCCACCTGAGGCCGTGTGCGCGACACGGGTCGGTGTACGCGGGGCGGGGGCCGCGCCGCTCCGGGCAACGTAGCCGCCGTACGGGGCGAAGTCGCCGCATTCGCGGAAAGCGCCCCCTACCGGGCAGGGAGCACGCTACCCGGCCTTCTCACTCGGCCGGCCCGCTCCGTCCCACGTGCGCGCGGATCGCCTCCGCGACGGACTCGGGGTATTCCATCATCGCGACGTGCCCGGCCTCGGGCAGGGTCAGCAGCCGCGCGTCACGGAACGACCTGGCCGCTTTGCGCGCCATCCGGTACGAGACGAGCTGGTCACGGCCACCGTAGACGAGGAGCGTGGGGGCGAGGACGCGCTCGGCCTGGCGCCACAGACTGTGCTGTCCGCCGAGCGTGTACGCGTTGACGATCGCCCGCGCCGAGCGCGTCATCGCGTCCCAGAAGTACGGGAGCGCCAGGCGCCGCTCCATCTCGGTGACCGCCTGCCGGAACCCGGCCTCGTCGACGCGCCCGGGATCGCCGTAGCAGAGCGCGAGCACGCCCCGTACCCGGTCCTCGGCGGTCCAGTCGCGCGAAAGGCGGCTGAAGAGCGCGGTGACGCCCGGGACGGCGAGCAGCGCGGTGGGCACGGCGCTGCGCTGCACCCGTATCTCCGGCAGGGCGGGCGAGATGAGCGTGAGGGTGCGCACGAGGTCGGGGCGCGCGGCGGCGACACGCGTGGCGATGGCGCCACCCATCGAGTTGCCCACGAGGTGCACGGGACCGCGCCCGCCCGCCTCCAGGAGCGCGACGACGGAGCGGGCCTGCGCCGAGATGCCGTAGTCGCCGTCGTCGGGCGGCGGGGAGTCCCCGAAGCCCGGCAGGTCGAGCGCCTCGCCGTCGAGGTCCTCGCGCAGCAGCCGCAGGAGCGCGGACCAGTTGAGCGAGGAGCCGCCGAGTCCGTGCACGTACAGGGCCGGCGGCAGTCCCTCGCGCGCGGGCGGTACGGAGCGCACGGCGAGCGTGCGGCCCGGCAGGTGGCGGGTGCGCAGCTCCTCGTCGGCGGCGAGAGGGACGGGGCTCACCCGGGGTTCGGCGGCCGCGGGCAGGGAAAACGGTTCCGGGGACACGCGGCCATGTTACGAGAGGGTCACGCCCGGGGCGCCTGTGCGGGCGGTCACACCAGGGAACGCGTGGGACGTACCCTGACAATCAGGACGAGGGCCGCGATCCGTGCCCCGTCCGCTCCGTGTCACCCGGGCTGGAAAGGCGAGTGCCATGACGATCGATCCGCAGGAACCGCGAGCCGAGACGCCTCCGGTCGACCCGGAGGAGCCGGTGGCCTTCGAGTCCGAGGCGGACCCGGAGGAGCCCGAGACCTTCGAGGCCGAGGAGGAGGAGCACCCCCCGCTGGAGCGCAAGGAACACGAGGCGGTGGACGAGGCGGACCGCGCGGAGCAGGAACTCGTCGTGGAGGAGGACGAGGAGGAGTACCGCTGACCGCCCGGCCCGCCCGGACGCCCCGGGGCCCCCGTACCGGTGACGCCGGTTCCGGGGGCACCCGGGCGGGCCGCGTACCGCCCTACCGCCACCAAACCCGTCCCTATCGCCTCGACAACGCTGTGACCAGCACAAAGCCTCTGTCCGACTGGTGAAAAGCCCCCGCAGGGCGCGCGCAGGGCGGTTACCGAAAAGTACGATGGCGGGCGCGGGCACCGTTCCGCGAAGGCAACGAACCTGGGAGGCGGCGTGAGCGCCATCGAGCAGACAGAGGCAGCGCGCCCGAGGGGCACCCGGCTGCCCCGCCGCGCGCGCCGGAACCAGCTCCTCGGCGCGGCGCAGGAGGTCTTCGTCGCGCAGGGGTACCACGCGGCGGCGATGGACGACATCGCCGAGCGCGCCGGGGTGAGCAAGCCGGTCCTCTACCAGCACTTTCCCGGAAAGCTCGACCTGTACCTCGCGCTGCTCGACCAGCACTGCGAGGCGCTGCTCCAGGCGGTGCGCGCGGCGCTCGCCTCGACGACGGACAACAAGCAGCGCGTGCTGGCGACGATGGACGCCTACTTCGGCTACGTCGAGGACGAGGGCGGCGCCTTCCGGCTCGTCTTCGAGTCGGACCTGACCAACGAGCCCGCGGTGCGCGAGCGCGTGGACCGCGTCACGGCGCAGTGCGCGGAGGCGATCTGCGACGTCATCGCGGAGGACACGGGCCTCTCGCGCGACGAGTCGATGCTGCTCGCCTCCGGTCTCGGGGGCCTCGCACAGGTCGTGGCCCGCTCCTGGCTGCACAGCGACCGCAGCGTGCCGCGCGACACGGCCGTCCAGCTCCTCGCCTCCCTCGCCTGGCGCGGCATCGCGGGCTTCCCGCTGTACGGGAGCGAGCAGGCGCAGGGCGACTGAGGCGAGCACCACCCGGCGGCGGGCATCCGGCGACTGAGGCGAGCACCACCCGGCGGCGGGCGGCGGGCAGCCGGCGACCGGCGGCGCGGGGTGGTTCCGCGCCCGCCTCGTACGGGGCCGCCTCGCGCTTGTTCGCTCAGGGCGTGCCGGGCTCCGCTCAGCGGGGTCCCCTCGCCGGGCTAATGTGGGCGCGTACGGCGCGCTGTGTCGCGCACATCGGTGACCGTCGGAGGGACATAGCCGTGGAGGTCAAGATCGGGGTGCAGCACGCGCCGCGCGAGATCGTTGTGGAGAGCGGGCAGAGCGCCGACGAGGTCGAGAAGGCCGTGGCCGACGCGCTCGGCGGCACGTCCCCGCTGCTGAGCCTGGAGGACGACAAGGGCCGCAAGATCCTCGTCCCCGCCGCGAAGCTCGCGTACGTGGAGATCGGCGAGTCCACTCCCCGCAAGGTGGGCTTCGGCGTCGCCTGAGCCCCCCACCGGCCGGGCGCTCAGCCCGGCACATGCGGGCATCCAGCCCGCTCAGCCCGGCAGACCGGGCGTTCCGGAGGCGGTCCCCTGAGGGGGCCGCCTCTGGCATTTCGGGGGGATGGTGGGGCTTGTGATTCCGGGGCTTGTGCTGGGCGACGGTTGCGCTCGCTGGTCGTTTGTTCGCTGGGGGACGGCGGGTCGGCAGGGGCGACGGTGGGGGGCGCTGGGGACTTGGGGAGCCGTGGGGCGGGACCTTGGG
>NZ_JOGO01000074.1 GCF_000719475.1 Streptomyces sp. NRRL F-5630
GGGGTGGTGTGGGCGGTGGGGGTGGTGGCGGGGGTGCTCATGGCTGTGCCTTTCGGGTGGTGGGCTGGTGGGGCGGTGCGAGCGTGAACCGGTGCGGTGAGGGAGAACGTTCGGTCTACTCGGGTGCTAGGGGTAGAGGTGTTCGGCCTTCCTGGCGGAGGTTGTCGGGAAGGGTTCGGGTTCGGGTTAGGCGAGCTTGTGAGGTGTGAGGGAGAACGTTCGGTCCGCTTGGGTGGTGCGTCGTGGGGGTCTCGGCCTGGCGTGCGGGTGCGGGTGCGGGCTCCAGTCGCGGCTGGAGCAAGTAGGGGGGAACGTTCGGTCTCGCTACTTTCGGCGTGAGGGAGAACGTTCGGTCTCATGCTCATCCAAGGCCCAGAGCCCGCTCCTGTCAAGACCGAACGTTCTCCCTCACCCTTTTGGTACGCTCGCCCACATGAGTCGGGCTACAGGTGTTACGGGAGGCGGCGGCGCCTCGGGTGGTACGTCGGAGGCGCGGGCGCGGCTGCTCGACACGGCGACCGGGATCTTCTACGCGGAGGGCATTCACTCCGTTGGTGTCGACCGGATCACCGCTGAGGCCCAGGTGACCCGGGCGACGCTCTACCGGCACTTCTCCGGCAAGGAGGAGCTCGTTCTCGCGTATCTCGCCGGGGCGGACAGCGGGATCAGGGCGCAGGTGGCGGGGGCGCGGGCCGGGGCGGATACGCCGGTCGGACAGGTGCGGGCGATTGCCAGGTCGATCGTGGAGGGTATCCGGTCGCCGGGCTTCCGGGGGTGTGCGTTCCTCAACGCGGTCGCTGAGTACCCGGATCCCGCTCATCCCATTCACCAGGCTGTGCTGGCCCACCGGAAGTGGTTCCTGGACACGGTCACGGAGCTGCTGGCGAAGGCGGGTTGTCTGCCGGCCGATGAGGCGGGGCGGCATCTTGTGATGTTGCGCGACGGGGCCATGACGGCGGGCTGTCTCGGCGAACCGGAGCGGGTGGGGGAGACGTTCCTCGGCGGGGTCGAGGGAATTCTGCGCGCCGGTTTGTGACCGTTCGGCGGCGGGGCGACCGCTTGGCGATCCGTGGGGTTCCTGTCCCTCCTCTCGTGCCCGGCGGCCCCCGTGCCCCTGACGTCGCCGGGCACGCGCGGACGTCGCCGGGCACGCGCGCCGCGAGGGAGGTCTCCGTGCTGGGGCCCATTGCCCTCCCCGCCGACCGCACGCGCCGGCGCGGTACGCGAGCTGGCCGGGGCGGCGGCCCCGCGCGGCTCACGGACGTGCTGCTCGTGCTCACGGTGCTGGGCGGGGTCAACCTCACGGTGCGGGGCGGGGTCAACGTGCTCTGACCAGTCACGTGGTGGCGCGGACGCCGGGAACGACGCCGCGAGCGGGTACGGGCCGAGCGGCCGGGGGCCTGACGGGACGAGGAGCGGGGCGGTTAGCGGGGCGGCTCGGGGGCCCGGCGGTGGTCCGGCGCGGGGGCTCGGCGGACCGGGTGCGGAGGCCGGACGAGCCCGGTACGGGCGCCCCCTTCGGCCTGCTGGGCCCCGCGTACCCCGGCGGCTCGGGGCACCCCCGCCCCGCCCCGCCCCGCCCTGCCCCACCCCGGCGCACCCTCCCCGGGGCCTCAGAACCCCCGGTCCGCCCCCGGCAGTCCCGCCGTGTGCAGGAGGTACGCCGTCATCGGCTCGTAGAAGCGCGGGTCGGTCACGTGGTCGTCGAGCGGGACCGTGACCCGCATCGTGCCTTCCAGCTCGCCGATGAAGAGGGCCGGGTCGTTGCAGTCCGCGTAGCCGATGGAGTCGATCCCGCGCTGGCCGGCGCGGCCCGCCCAGCCGTGGTCGGCGACGACGAGGCCGGGGAGCGGCTCGCCCCCGCGCTCCAGGCCGTCGAGGATCGCGTCCATCGGGGCGGGGGAGTGGGTGTGCCACAGGCTCGCCCCGGCCTCGTAGACGGCGACGTCCGCGAACTGCACGACGAAGCCGTCGTCGGCGCGCAGGCCGCCCGGGATGCGGACGATGTCGCAGCCCGCCTCGCGCAGCGCCTGCGCGGTACGGCGGTGCAGGTCCAGGAGGGCGCCGGGGTGCCCGGTCGCGACGAGGACGCGTTCGCCGGCGTCGGCCGCCTCGCGCAGGCGGGCCGCCATGCGGTCCAGGCCCGCGAGGGTCAGATCGGGGTCGATCGTGTCCTGGCCCTGGCGGTGGCCGGGGTCGTCGTTCACGCCGCAGCGCTCCGCCATCACGGCGAGGACGTCCTGCTCGTCGGTCCAGCGGTCGCCCAGCTCCAGGCCCAGCCACCAGTTGCGCTTGCCGTTGGCGAGGTGGCGGTAGTGGGCGAGGTTGTTCTCGCGCGGGGTGGCGACGTCCCCGGTGATACGGGTCTCTATGAGGTGCTGGCGCAGGGCGGCGCGGCTCGGTATGGGCATGGGGCCCATTCTGCCGTGACCGCCGCCCGTTGGCCGGGGCACGGCTCCGCGCTTGTGCGTCCGAGGGGGAAGGGTTCGTGTCCAGCGTCTTGATCTGCCGCCTCTCGCGCCCGGCTGTCAGCGGCTTCGAGCGGGATTCCGCTGACCGGCGCGGGGGTGGTGGTACGCCACGGGACGGCGGCACCGGCTCGTGACGCCAACCTCGCGCCGGGCGCTGCCTGAGCCGCGCACCACCCCGGCCGGTCAGCGTCTCCCCGCGACCACGCCCCGGACCCCGCGCCACGACCGCCGGGGGTGCGACTCGCCCATGGCGGCGGCACTGAGCATGGTGATACCCGTGAAGGGGCGCCCCCCACGGCGGCCGGTCGGCGGAGGCCCCCGGCACAGAGCACACCGCACTCAGGAGTACCAAGGTGACCGAAGAACACGAGGCCCCGCACGGCCGCACGGTGCTGGTGACCGGCGCCATCGGGGACATCGGCCGCGTCGTCGTCGCCGACCTGCTCGCCCACGGGTACCGCGTCGTCGGCGCCGATCTGCGCGCCCCCGAGGGGGAGACCGGCTGCGCGGCCTTCGTCGCGGGGAACCTCGCCGACGCGGAGACGATGAGCGGGGTCTACGACACGCTCGGAGCGACGGCCGGTGAGGAGGGCGTCGCCGGTGTCGTCCACCTCGCCGCGTACCCGGCCCCCGGCATCGTCCCCGAGGACGAGACGCTGCGCGGCAACGTCCTCGCCGCGTACCTCGTCCTCCAGGAGGCCGGGCGGCGCGGCGTCGGCCGCGTCGTCGCCGCCTCCAGCCTCTCGGCGCTCGGGCTCGCCTGGGCGGACCGCGAACTGCACCCGGCGTACGTCCCGGTCGACGAGGAGCACCCCAACCTCACGGTCGACTCCTACGGCCTCTCCAAGGTCATGTCCGAGGAGGCCGCCGCCTTCACGACGCGCCGCTTCGGCACCGCGACCGTGATGCTCCGCTTCCCTTTCGTCGGCATGGGCGAGCGCCTGGCGAAGCGCCTCGCGGGCACCCACCGGGACCCGGGCTCGGCGCGGCGCGAGCTGTGGGGCTGGCTCCACACCGAGGACGCGGCGGCCGCCGTGCGCGCGGCCCTCACCGCGCCGCTCACGGGGCATCACGTCGTCAACGTCGCGGCGCCCGACACCGAGGCCCTGGAGCCGAGCCGCGACCTGCTCGCGGCGTACCACCCCGAGGCGGAGATCCGCGGGGAGTTCGGCGGGCACGACACCTTCTTCGCCACGCGGCGGATGCGGGACGTCCTCGGCTTCACGCCGGAGCACACCTGGCGCTGAACCCTCCCGCGCACGGGCACGGCCGCCCCCTGCCGCGAAGGGCCCCGCCTCGCGCCGAGGCGGGGCCCTTCGCCGCGCCGGGCCCTCGCGGCCACCGGGGCGGAGCGGCTCCGTACGCCCCCGTTACAGTCGATGGCACGCCCCCCGATGACGCGGGGCGGTCACCTGACCAGCGAAGAGGCATCCATGAACGACCGCATCCGGCCGCCCGCCGACGCTCCCCGCGGCCCTGTCGACTCCTCGCGCGTCCCGCGGTACGCGGGCCCCGCGACGTTCGCGCGTCTGCCGCGCGTGGACGAGGTCGCCCGCACCGAGGTCGCCGTCGTGGGTGTCCCCTTCGACTCCGGTGTCTCCTACCGCCCCGGCGCCCGCTTCGGGGGCAACGCGATCCGCGAGGCGTCCCGCCTCCTGCGCCCCTACAACCCCGCCCAGGACGCCTCGCCCTTCGCCCTCGCCCAGGTCGCCGACGCCGGTGACATAGCCGTCAACCCCTTCGACATCGACGAGGCCGTCGAGACCGTCCAGCACGAGGCCGGCCGCCTCCTGGACACCGGCGCCCGCCTGATGACCCTCGGCGGCGACCACACCGTCGCCCTCCCCCTCCTGCGCGCCGTCGCCGAGCGCCACGGCCCCGTCGCCCTCCTCCACTTCGACGCGCACCTCGACACCTGGGACACCTACTTCGGCGCCGCCTACACCCACGGCACCCCCTTCCGCCGCGCCGTCGAGGAAGGCATCCTCGACACCTCCGCCCTCTCCCACGTCGGCACCCGCGGCCCCCTCTACGGCAAGCAGGACCTGACCGACGACGCCAAGATGGGCTTCGGCATCGTCACCGCGGCCGACGTCATGCGCCGCGGCACCGACGAGATCACCGACCAGCTCCGCCAGCGCATCGGCGACCGCCCCCTCTACGTCTCCGTCGACATCGACGTCCTCGACCCCGCCCACGCCCCCGGCACCGGCACCCCCGAAGCGGGCGGACTCACCTCCCGCGAACTCCTGGAGATCCTCCGCGGCCTCGCCGGCTGCCACCTCGTCTCCGCCGACCTGGTCGAGGTCGCCCCCGCCTACGACCACGCCGAGATCACCGCCGTCGCCGCCTCCCACACCGCCTACGAACTCACCACCCTCATGAGCCGCCACATCGCCGCCGCACGAGACGCGGACTGAGCCGCGGCGACGGTACGGGCACGGAGCCGCCCGCCCCGCACCGCCCTCTCCCCGTGCCGTCGCCCCCGTACCGCAGCACTCCGGAAGGACCCCGCGTTGAGCCACGACCACGACCTCGTCCTGCGCCCCACCGAGGCCCAGACGCGCGCGGCGCTCGACCCGCCCGCCGGGCGGACCGGCGGGGACCTCGTCGTGGAGACCCTGCACGGACTCGGCGCGACGACCGTTTTCGGGCTCCCCGGGCAGCACGCGCTCGCGCTCTTCGACGCGGTGCGCCGCTCCTCGCTCGCCTACGTCGGGCTGCGCGTCGAGAACAACGCGGCCTTCGCGGCGGACGGCTACGGGCGGATCACGGGTGAGGCGGCGCCGCTCCTGCTCTCGACGGGCCCCGGCGCGCTCACCTCGCTCTCCGCCCTCCAGGAGGCGGCCGCCTCCAGCTCGCCCGTCCTCGCGATCTGCTCGCAGGTCCCGGCCGCCGGGCTGGGCGGCGGGCGCCACGGCTACCTGCACGAACTGCGCGACCAGCAGGCGTCGGTGCGGGACCTCGTGAAGTCCGTGCACGTCGTGCGCGCCGCCTCGCAGATCCCCTCGGCGATCGCCGCCGCGTGGGAGTCCGCGCTGAGCGCCCCGCACGGCCCGGTGTGGGTCGAGATCCCGCAGGACGTCCTCGCCGCCGAGACCCTGCTCCCCGAGGTCAACGCCCCCGACGCGCTGCCCGAGCCCCTCGTGCCGCGTCCCGAGCTGACCGCGCTCGCCGCCGACTGGCTCGCGCACGCCGAGCGCCCCGTCGTGCTCGCGGGCGGCGGGGTCGTGAGGGCCGACGCGGCGGGCAAACTCCTGGCGCTCGCCGAACGGCTGGACCTGCCGGTGGTGACGACGTACGGCGGCAAGGGCGCCTTCCCCTGGGAGCACCCCCTGTCCGGCCAGTCCTGGATGGAGGACCGCCACACGACGGAGTTCCTCGCGGACGCGGACGTGCTGCTGGTCGTCGGCTCGGGCCTCGGTGAACTCTCCTCGCACTACCACTCGTTGGCGCCGCGCGGCCGGATCGTGCAGATCGAGGCCGACCTCGGGAAGCTGGAGGCCAACCACCGCGCCCTCGGCATCCACGCGGACGCCCGCCTGGCCCTCCAGGCCCTCCTGGAGACGGCCCAGCCCCGCGAGGACCCCGGGGCGCGCACCCGCGTGGCGGAGCTGCTGCGGAAGATCCGGGCCCGGCTGGACGCGCAGGACCTGGCCCTGGAACGCGGGCTGCTCACCACGATCCGTGCCGCGCTCCCCGACGATTCCCCCAGCTTCTGGGACATGACGATCCTCGGCTACTGGGCCTGGGCGGGCTTCGACCCCCGCCGCCCCGGCACGATGCACACGGCCCAGGGCGCGGGCGGCCTCGGCCTCGCCTTCCCCGCCGCGCTGGGCGCGGCGGTCGCCGACCCGGCCCGCCCGGTCCTCGCGGTCTCGGGCGACGGCGGCGCGATGTACTCCCTGGCCGAACTGGCGACCGCCCGCCAGCACGGCCTCCCGGTCACCTGGCTCGTGGTGGACGACGGCGGCTACGGCATCCTGCGCGAGTACCTGACCGGCGCGTACGGCGAAGCGGTCGGCACGGAACTGTCCCGCCCGGACTTCGTCGCCCTGGCCGAGTCCTTCGGCGTCCACGCGGTGGCCACGACGGCCGCGAACCTGGGCACGGACCTGGCGGAGGCGTTGGGAAGCGGGGAACCGAGGGTGGTCGTGCTGCGGGAGCGGGTGCGGATGTTCGGGGAGAGCTGAGGACACCGGTGGCCCGGGCCCCGCGCCCGGTGCGGCCCTGGCGGCAGGGGCACCGGAGGCGAAAGGCGGTGGCCCGGCGCGGCCCTGCCCTCTAGGCTCCCCGCATGGCGCTCCGACTCGTGCAGGTGAACCTCAAGGCTCGCGACGACGTGGCGCTCGGGCGCTTCTGGGCGTCGGCGCTCGGATGGCGGACGGGCAGCGAGGGCCCCGGGGTCACCAACCTCGAACCCCACGGCTTCGAGTGGCCCGGCCCGGAGGCCCTGTGCCTCGATCTCGTGCGCGTACCGGACCCCGAGACCGTCGACTACCGAGTCCACCTGGACCTCGCCGCCCACTCGCTCGCGCATCAGCGAGAAATCGTCGCGCGCCTGACGGCACGCGGCGCGACCCCGGTGGACATCGGCCAGGGCGAGGTGCCGTGGACGGTGATGGCGGACCCCGAGGGCAACGTCTTCTGCGTGCTGGAGCCCCGGGAGTCGTACCGGGGCACCGGCTCGGTCGCCGCCGTCGTCGTGGACTGCGCCGACCCGCACGCGCTCGCGGCCTTCTGGGGCGAGGCGGTGGGCTGGAAGGTCCACGAGACCCGCGAGGACCTCGTGCGTCTGCGCGCCCCCGAGAACGTGGGCCCGTTCCTGGAGTTCTACCGCCAGGCACCCGGCACGACCCCTCTGCGCCACCGCCTCCACCTCGACGCCCTCCCGCTGCCGGGGCACGACCAGGGGGCCGAGATCGCCCGCCTCGAAAGCCTCGGCGCCCGCACGGTGGACGTGGGCCAGGGCGCGGTGCCGTGGCAGCCCATGGCGGACCCGGAGGGCAACGAGTTCTGCGTGCTCGGGGGCGGCGCCGGGGCGAAGTGACGTGAAGGCGGACGGCTTCCCGCGCGGTCCTCGCCGTTCCCTCACCAGGACGTCAGCAGCAGGTGGTTGAGGAGCAGCGCGAGGACCGCCTGTGCCGTGAGCCAGAGCCGTGGCCGGGACAGGAGGGCGGCGGCCGGGAGGAGCCAGACGGCGAAGGGGAGCCAGATGCGTTCCGTCTCGGCCTTGCTCATGCCGGACAGGTCGGCCGCGAGGAGCGCCACGAGGGCGGCGCAGACAAGGAACGCGAGGCGCGCGTGCGGGGCGGCTCCCGCGCCCGCCCCTGCCCGGGGCACCGTCTCCACCCCCGGGTCCGTCCGGGGGACCGTCCCGACCCCTGTCCCCGCCCGGGGCGCGGTCTCCCCTCCCGCGCCCGCCGGGACCGCTGCCTCGCCCCCCGTGCCCGGCGGGGGCACTGTCCCCGCCCCGGGGACCACCGGCGTCCCCGGCCCGCCCTCGGGCGCCGGTCGCGCACGGCGGGCGCGCAGGGCCTCCCTGGCGCTCCGGACCAGTTCCGCGACGGAGCGGCGCAGGCCCGCGACCGTCGCGAGGCCCACGACGAGGACGGTGCAGGCCAGGTTGGCCCACACGAAGTAGCCGTAGGGGCGTTTGCCGCCCGCGCCCTGGTAGTAGCGCTCGACCAGGAGGTGGTACGCCTCCCACCAGTTGAAGCCGAGCGCCGTGAACACGAGGGGGACGACCGCGAGCCCGGCGAGCAGGTACAGGAGCAGCACCGGCTTGCGGCGCACCTGGTGGCGGCCGAGCAGGAGCACCGCGCAGCCGATGACGGCGAACAGAGTCAGCCCGTACGAGAGATAGAGGGTGAGGCCGAAGAGCAGCCCGGAACCGGCGGCCCAGCCGGGGGAGCGGCCCGTGACGGCGAGGGCCAGGAGGGCCACGGCCCAGGCGGCGACGGCGGCGAACCAGCCGTCCGCCGAGACGCCCACCCACACGGCGGCGGGCGCGAGGACGAGGAAGAGGGCCGCGCGCCGTGCCGTCTCCTCGCCCGCGAGCGCCCGTACCGCGACCAGTACGGCGGCCCCCGCCGAGGCGCCGAGGACGATGCACCACATGCCCGCCCAGCCACCGCCCCCGAGCCCCACGCGGTCGAGCAGGACGAAGGTCACCGTCGCCGCCGGAGGGTGCCCGGCGGTGTGCGGGGGCCAGTGCTGCGGGGAGCCGAGGAGGATGTGCCGCGTGAAGTCCCTGAGCGCGGCCGGGATGTCCTGGAAGCGGTCGATGACCCGCAGGTACTCGTAACGGGAGGTCAGGCGCTCGGCGATGCCCCGGTGCCAGCCGTCGACCCAGGCGAGCGAGAAGGTCCACGCGGTCGCGGCGGCCCACACCGCGAGGAGCAGGGCCCGCCACGGCAGCCGGGACACGAGCGGCGGCCCGTACAGGACGACGGCGGCGGCCACCAGGAGCGCCGCCGGGGTGCCCGGCCCCACGTGGGGCTCCCACCGCGCGTAGAGCGGCGGCCAGTCCACGAAGAGGTTGTCGTGGTCCGCCCTGAGGTGGCGCCCGATCAGGGCGGCGGCCACGACGAGGAGGGCGGCGCCCAGGACGGCGGGGAGATCGTGTCTGCTGCGGTGCACGTCCCGACGCTAGGCCGCCTGAGCCGCCTTCCCTCGCTCCCGGCGGGGGATGTCAGCGTTTCGTCATGGGTCGTAGCCCTGTCGGCGGGGTCCCGGCGGCCTACGGTCCTGCCATGCGCGTTCCCTCCCGGCTGCTGCCCTCCGCCCCCGGCTTCTGGCGCAGTCCCCTGCGCGGGCCGTGGTTCACCTCGGTCCTGGGCCTCGTCCTGCTCCTCGGCGTCACCGTCCTGTTCGTCACGGGCCTGCTGTCGTACGCGGCGTACAACCCGGGGCTCGGGGGCGTCAACGACCGGACACCCGACAAGGGGCTGCTCGGCTTCTACCTCTTCGACTGGCCGACCGACCCGCACTGGCTCTACCGGCTCACCCAGGGGGTCCATGTCACGCTCGGCGTGACCCTGATCCCGGTGCTGCTCGCCAAGCTGTGGTCCGTCGTGCCGAAGCTCTTCGCGCTCCCGCCGGTCCGCTCCCTCGCGCACGCCCTCGAACGGATCACGATCCTCCTGCTCGTCGGCGGCGGCCTGTTCGAGTTCACGACCGGTGTGCTGAACGTGCAGCTCGACTACCTCTTCCCCGGCTCCTTCTACCCCCTGCACTTCTACGGGGCGTGGCTCTTCTTCGCCGCGTTCCTCCTGCACGCCGCCCTGCGGGTCCCCCTCGCCGTCCGCACGGTGCGCCGGGCCCGCGCCCAGGGGAAGCTGCTCGCACCGGCGGACGAGCCGCGGACCGGCGCACCGGCGGCGAGCGGGACGCGGGAGGCGGGAGTCCACCGGGACCCGGAGCCGGGCCGCCGTGGGGAGGCCGGGGCCCAGCGGGGCGGGCCGGGTCCCCGCGAGGAGGCCGGGGCCCACGCGGCCCGGGAACCCGCGCCCCTCCCGGCCGGGGGGCCCGTCGCCCGTGAGGCGGACGACCTCGTCCCCACCCACCCCGACGCGCCGACCGTCTCGCGGCGCGGCGCGCTGTGGTCCGTCGCGGGCGGCTCGCTCCTCCTCCTGGCCACCACGGCCGGGCAGAGCATCGGCGGGCCCCTGCGCCGCACCGCCCTCCTCGCGCCGCACGGCGGCGAGGACCCCGGCAGCGGCCCCGGCGCCTTCCAGATCAACAAGACCGCCGCCTACGCCGGGATCACCACCGCCCGCACCCGCGAGGACACCTGGCGCCTCGAACTCACCGGCCGCGCCGGTACGTTCCGGCTCCGCCGCGACGAGGTGCGGGCCCTGCCGCAGTACGGTGCCGCCCTGCCCATCGCCTGCGTCGAGGGCTGGTCCACGTCCGACCAGCACTGGCGCGGGCCGCGACTGCGCGACCTCGCCGCGCTCGCGGGCGAGAAGGAGCCGGTGGACGTGTACGTGGAATCGCTCCAGGTCCACGGCACCTTCCGGCACGCCTGGCTGCGCGCCAACCAGGTCGCCGACCCGCGCTCCCTGCTGGCCCTGGAGGTCAACGGGGCGGACCTGACGCCCGACCACGGCTACCCGGCGCGGGTCATCGTGCCCGCCGCCCCCGGGGTGCTCAACACGAAATGGGTCACCCGCATGACCTTCGGAAGGCCGTGACGATGCGCCGACCCACGCTGCCGCCCCTCGGCCGGCCGCTGCCCCTCCTGCTCACGCTCTGCTCGCTCGCGGTGAGCGCGTACGCCGCCGTGCGGCTCCTCTCCGGGGACTGGCTCGGCGTCGCGCTGTGGATCGTGGGCGCCGCCCTCCTCCACGACCTCGTCCTCGTCCCGCTCTACACCACCGCCGACCGGCTCCTCGTCCGCCCGTTCGCCGCCACGGGACACCGGACGTGGGCGGGTCACGTCCGCGTGCCCGCCGCGCTGTCCCTGCTCCTGCTCCTCGTGTGGTTCCCGCTCATCAGCGGGCGGGTGGACGCGCGGTTCCGCGCCCTGACGGGCCGTTCGACGGACGGCTACCTCGCCCACTGGCTGCTGATCACGGCCGCCCTGTTCGCCGTCTCGGCGGTGCTGTTCGTGGTGCGGGTGCGCAGGAGGGCGAAGCACCGCCCGTCCACCGACCACTGACCGCCCGGGCGCAGCCCCGCGCGCGCCGCGTACCGCAGGAGCGCGGGGGAGCCGACCCGCGCCCACGCGAAGGGACGCCCCGGCGCGCCGGTCAGGGCGCCCCGGGTGTCCACCACCTGGACCTCGGCGCGCTCGTCCACGTCCCCGGGCGCGGTCTCGGCGATCAGCAGGCCGCCCGGGGCGAGCAGCTCGGCCACCCGCTCCAGGAGCACGGCAGGGCGGCCGCCGATGCCGATGTTGCCGTCCATCAGCAGGACCGTGTCCCAGCGGCCCTCGCCCGGCAGCGGCTCGAAGACGGAGCCGCACACCGCCCGGCCGCCGAGCCGCCCGGTGTGGGCGACGGCGGCCTCGCTCACGTCGACGCCGAGCACCGGGCGGCCCCGCGCGGCCAGTTCCGCGACGAGGCGGCCCGGCCCGCAGCCCACGTCGAGCACCCGCCCCTCGCACCGGTCGAGCACCGTGCGGTCGGCCCGGTCGGCCGCCGCGCACCAGCGCTCCACCTCCAGTGGCAGCAGCCATCCGTCGGCCCGGCGCAGGAACAGCGGGCCCCGTCCGGCGCGCAGCGCGGCGGCGTACGGGTCCGAGGCGGCCCAGGCGGCGGGCGCGGCGGGGGCGCTCACGCGGGGACCGCCGGGGCGCAGGAGGCGAGCCGGGCCGCGAAGCGGCTGCGGGGCGCCTCCCCGGCGACGGCGTGCGCGTCGGCGGCGGTGTCGACATCGCGCAACGGCGGCAGGTCCCGTACGCGCAGCCCGGCGGCGAGGAGGCGCGCGCGCAGCACGGCGCCCGTCGTCGCCGTGGACATGGGCACCCCGTGCAGCAGCGCGGCGGGGGCGGGGGAGGCCAGGCCGAGCGCCCAGAAGCCGCCGTCGGGGGCGGGCCCGAGGACGGCCTCGCCCGGCGCGAGGCGCACGTCCAGCAGGGCGGGGGTCACCTGCGGGGTGTCCATGCCGATCAGGAGCGCGGGGCCCGCGCACGCCGCGAACGCCGCGGCGAGCCGCTCGTCCAGGCCGCCCGCGCACTGCGGGACGACGTCGAAGCCGGACGGCAGCCACGGGCCGGGGGCACCGTCGAGGACGAGGACGCGCCGCGTCGCGGGGGCCGCGGCGACGGTGTGCAGCGTGTCGGCGAGGGACGCCTCGGCGAGCGCGGCGGCCTGGGCGGGGGTGAACGGCGGCGTCAGCCGCGTCTTGACCCGGCCCGCGCGCGGTTCCTTGGCGATCACGAGGAGCGTCGTCACCGTCCGGCCCCTTCCCCCGCCACGTCCTCGGCAAGGACCCGGCGCATGTCCTGGACCGCGTGCCACGTACCGCGCCAGGTGCCCGTCACCTTCGAGGCGCCCGTGCGCGGCAGGTAGGGCACGTCGTGCTCCCGCACCCGCCAGCCCGCGTCGGAGGCCCGGACCACCATCTGCAGCGGGTAGCCGCTGCGCCGGTCGGTGAGGGCGAGCGCGAGCAGCGCCTCGCGCCGGGCGGCGCGCAGCGGGCCGAGGTCGCGCAGCCGCAGCCCGGTCCTGCGGCGCAGCAGCCGGGACAGCGCCAGGTTCCCCACCCGCGCGTGGGCCGGCCAGGCGCCGCGTGCGGTGGGCCGCCGCCTGCCGAGCACGAGATCCGCCTCCCCGGCGACGATCTCGCGGACGAAGGGGACGAGCAGCCCGGGATCGAGCGAGGCGTCGCAGTCGCAGAAGCAGACGATGTCGGCGCTCGCCGCCCGCAGCCCCGCGTGGCACGCGGCGCCGAAGCCGCGCACCGGCTCCCGCACCACGTACGCCCCCCGTTCCTCCGCGATCCGCGCGGAACCGTCGCGCGAACCGTTGTCGACGACGATCGCGCGCCAGCCGGGAGGCACGCGCCCGAGCACCCAGGGAAGTGCCTCGGCCTCGTCGAGGCAGGGCAGGACGATGTCAACGGTCGTGGGAGTGGTCACGTCCCCAGCCTACGAACGCGAAAGGGGCATAACGGGCGCCCCGTCTTACGAAACGCGGACGTCCGGCCCCCGGCGGACGAGGGCACGGACCGTCCCGGGCGGCGCGGTGTCACGCTGGGGCCATGCAGCAGCCGTACGAGAGCACCGGGGCGGCGGACACCGGCGCCCCGCCCCACGTCCTGGTCGTCGACGACGACCCGACGGTGGCCGAGGTGGTGACCGGTTATCTGCGCCGCGCCGGTTGCACCGTGGACCACGCGGGCGACGGGCCGAGCGCCCTCGCCCGCGCGCACACGCGCCGGCCCGACCTCGTCGTCCTGGACCTGATGCTGCCCGGCATGGACGGACTGGAGGTCTGCCGCCGGATACGCGCGCGGAACCCCGTGCCCGTCATCATGCTCACCGCGCGCGGCGACGAGGACGACCGCGTCCTCGGCCTGGAGCGGGGCGCCGACGACTACGTCACCAAGCCGTTCAGCCCCCGCGAACTGGTCCTGCGCGTCGCGTCGGTGCTGCGCCGCACCCGCCCCGACCCGGTGGCGGACCCCGTGCGCGTCGGCCGTCTCGCCCTCGACCCCGCAGCCCGGCTCGCGAGCCGCGACGGCATCCCGCTGTCGCTGACGCTGCGCGAGTTCGACCTCCTGGCCTTCTTCCTGCGCCACCCGGGACGCGCCTACAGCCGCGAGGAGTTGATGCGCGAGGTCTGGGGCTGGGAGTTCGGCGACCTGTCCACCGTGACCGTCCACATCCGCCGCCTGCGCGCGAAGATCGAGGACGACCCGGCCGCCCCGCAGGCGATCCGGACGGTGTGGGGCGTCGGTTACCGCTTCGAGGCATCCGAGGACGACGGGGGCGACGAGGGCGACGGGGGCGTGGACGGACATGCGTGACACGCTCCTCATCGCGCTCTACGCCCTCCTGGGCGCCGCCGGGGCGGGGCTGGCCGGGGCGGGCGTGCTGCGGCTCCTGCGCCGTCGCTCGCTGGTCACCTCGCTCGCCGTGGTCTCCGGCGTGAGCGTCGTCGCGATGCTCGCGGGGACCCTCACCGTGGCCTGGGCGATGTTCCTGTCGCCGCACGACCTGAGCGTCGTGACGACGGTGGTGGCGATGGCGGCCGTCGTCTCGCTCGCCACCGCGCTGCTCCTGGGCCGCTGGGTCGTCGCGAGCAGCCACGCGCTCGCCCGCGCGACCCGCTCCTTCGGCGACGGGGACGGTTTCCGTGCCCCGGACGTGCCCGCCGCCGCCGAACTGGAGGCCCTCAGCAGGGAACTGGCCGTCACCGGCGAGAAGCTCGCCGCCTCGGCGGCCAGGGAACGCGGACTGGAGGCGTCACGGCGCGAACTGGTCGCCTGGATCTCGCACGACCTGCGTACCCCGCTCGCGGGACTGCGCGCCATGGCGGAGGCGCTGGAGGACGGGGTGGCCGCCGACCCCGCGCGCTACCTGACCCGGATCAGGACGGAGGTCGAGCGGCTCGACGGCATGGTCGGCGACCTCTTCGCGCTCTCCCGCATCCACGCCGGCGCGCTGCCCCTGAACCCCGCGCGCATGTCGCTGTACGACCTCGTCGGCGACGCCCTCGCGGGCGTGGACCCGCTCGCCCGCGAGCACGGGGTCCGGCTGGTCGGCGAAGGGGTCGAGGCGGTGCCGGTGGTGGTGGACGGCAAGGAGATGAGCCGGGTGCTCGCCAACCTCCTCGTCAACGCCATCCGCCGCACCCCGCCGGACGGCACCGTCGCGGTCGCCACGGCACGGCACGAGGACGGCGTGGTGCTCTCGGTCTCGGACGGCTGCGGCGGCATCCCCGCCCAGGACATCGAGCGGGTCTTCGACACGGGCTGGCGCGGTGAGCACGCGCGGACACCGCCGGGCGGGGCGGGCCTCGGCCTCGCCATCGTGCGCGGGATCGTGGAGGCGCACCAGGGACGCGCCTCGGTGCGCAACATCCCCGGCGGCTGCCGCTTCGAAGTCACGCTCCCGCACGCGCCGTAGGACCCGCGCGCCGTAGGACCCGCGCGTCGTAGGACCCGCGCGTCGTGGGACCCGTGCGCCGTAGGACCCGCGCGTCGTGGGACCTGTGGCCCGTCACCTGACGGCGGCGTCGGCCGCGAACTCCCGCATCCCCTCGGCGAAGCCGGTCTCCGCCTTCCAGCCCAGACCGGCGCGCGCCCGCGAGGAGTCCGCGGTGATGTGCCGGACGTCCCCGAGGCGGTACTCGCCCGTGACGACCGGCTCCGGGCCCCCGCACGCCTCGGCCAGGGCGCGGGCCAGCTCGCCCACCGTGTGCGGCGTCCCGCTGCCCGCGTTGTACGCGGTGAGCGCCCCGGCCTCCGCGTCGGCCTCCAGCGCCGCCACGTTGGCCGCCGCCACGTCCCGTACGTGCACGAAGTCGCGCCGCTGGCGCCCGTCCTCGAAGACGCGGGGCGCCCGGCCCGCCGCGAGGGCCGAGCGGAAGAAGGAGGCGACGCCCGCGTACGGGGTGTCGCGGGGCATCCGGGGGCCGTACACGTTGTGGTAGCGCAGCGAGAGGGCCGCGCCGCCCGTGGCGCGGGCCCAGGCCGCCGCCAGGTGCTCCTGCGCGAGCTTCGTCGCCGCGTACACGTTGCGCGGGTCGGCGGGAGCGTCCTCGGCGACGAGCCCCGGCTCCAGCGGGGCCCCGCACACGGGGCACGGCGGCTCGAAGCGGCCCGCGTCGAGCGCGGCGACCGCGCGCGGCCCCGGCCGCACGGCCCCGTGGCGCGGGCACGTGTACCGGCCCTCGCCGTAGATCACCATCGACCCGGCGAGCACGAGGCGGCGGACACCGCGTCCGGCCATGGCGGCGACGAGCACGGCGGTGCCGAGGTCGTTGCGCCCGGCGTACTCGGCCGCGTCCCGCACCCCGTCGCCGAGCCCCACCATGGCCGCCTGGTGGCAGACCGCGTCGACGCCCGCGAGCGCCTCCGCGACGGCGTCCGCGTCGCGGACGTCGTGCCCCGGGTGCTCGCGCACGTCGAAGACGACGGGCTCGTGCCCGCGCGCCGCGAGCGCTTCGACGACGTGGGACCCGATGAACCCGGCACCGCCGGTGACCAGTACACGCATACGCCCACGCTAGGGCGGACGGCACCGCGCGGGGGCGGCACCTGCGGGGACGTCAGCACCTCGTAAGAACCTCGCCCGCGAGCCCGTCGCGGGCGCGCCCCGGGGGACGCCCCCTCACCCCGCCGGAGTCCCCCGGGTGGCGCAACGCCCGCACCCGGGGGAGGGTGGTCGCGCACCCCGATCCCGCCCGGTGCCGCCCCCTCCGGGCGGTACGGGCGCGGGCGCGCCCCCTGACGGGGACGCCGGTTTGCCGTACGCCTGGGAGGACCGCCCCGTGCCCCGTACGACTCGCAGCGCCGCCGCCCGTCCGCGTGACGACCGGCCGGCCCGTACCCCCACCCGCGCCCCCGTCCGCCTCGCCGCCGCCCTCCTCGCGTCCGTCCTCGCCCTCACCGGCTGCCAGACCGTCGCCGGGACGGAGGCAGCGCGGCGGGCGCGCGCCGCGATGGCCACCACACCCGAACCGGGGGCGACCGCCACCGCCGAGGCCCGCGAAGCGTGCGTGCGGGCGACGGGGAGCGGCTGCTACACCTTCACGCAACTGCGGAAGCTGTACGGGACGAAGGCGCTCAACGACGGCGGCAACGACGGGGCCGGGACGACCGTCGCCGCGCTCGGCGTCGTCGGCTCCCCGCGTCTGGCGGCCGACCTGCGGCAGTTCAGCCGCGCGCTCGCTCTCCCGGCCCCCCACCTGAAGGTCGTACGGCACAAGCCCCCGGACGGCGCCAAGGCCGCCCCGTTCGACGAGGACAACGCCGGGATGCTCGCCACCGCGCGCGAGGCCACCCTCGACATGGAGGCCCTGCACGCCATGGCCCCGCGCGCCGACCTCGTCTACCACCAGGTGGACCTGCCGGAGGTCGACGCGGACGGCGTCCTCGACGCGCGCGCCGCCGACGCGCTCGCCACCGCGATGCGCACCGTGCTCAGCGAGCGGCGCCCCGACGTCCTCTCGCTCAGCTTCGTCATGTCCGAGCGCGGCGACAGCGCGGAGCAGGTCGCCGCGCTCGCGCGCGAGCTGCGCCCCGTGCTCGCCGAGGCCACGCGCGCCGGGACGACCGTCGTCGCCGCGAGCGGGGACGACGGCGCCTCGCCGGGCGCGGCCCAGGCCGCCCAGCTCGGCGCGAAGCCCGTGCGCGGGGTCGCCTGGCCCGCCTCCGACCCCTCCGTGACCGCCGTCGGCGGCACCCGCGTCACGCTCGACGAGGCGGGGCACCGCCGCTGCGCCGACACCGTGTGGAACGACAGGGGCGGCGCCCCCGGGGGCGGCACCTCGGTGCTCATGCGCAGGCCGCGCTACCAGGACGGGGTACGGAAGGTGACCGGCGCCCGGCGGGGCGTCCCCGACATCTCGCTCACCGCCTCAGCCGCCGGGTCCACCATGGTCTGGTTCACGCGCGGCGGTCGCGGCGCCTGGGTGCCCATGCTCGGCACGAGCCTCGCCGCGCCCCTCTTCGGCGGCATCGTCGCGCTCGCCGCGCAGCGCGCGGGCCACGGCCTGGGCACGGTCAACCCCGCGCTCTACCGGCTGGGCCGGGACGGCGGCGTCCGCGACGTCACGACGGGCGACAACGCCACGGAGGGCACGACCGGCTACCGGGCGGCGCGCGGCTACGACCTCGCGAGCGGCCTCGGCACGGTGGACGCGGGCAAGCTCGTCCCCGCCCTCGCCAAGCCCGACTGAGCCCGCCGAGCCCGGCGCACCACCCCGGCCGGGCCCCGCGTCCCCTCATCGCCGGGCCCCGCACACCCCCTGTCCCGCACCCCGCGCGCCCCCTCCGCGCGCCCCCTGCCGCATTGCGCCACGTAACGGCGGGATGAAATCCGCAGCTCCGGATGTTGGCGCCAGCGGCGAGACGGATCAACAGGAGGCATGCGTGGCGGCAGGAGCACAGGCCCGGAACCCGGAGCGGGAACCCGACAGGGAACGGGACCACGAGCGGGACACCCGTACCGGGGAAGGTGCGGGGACGCACGCCGCCGACCCCGCCCGGCTCCCCGCCGCGGGCCCCGGCTGGGCGGCACGCCTCGCCCGGTACGCCTGGCGCTACCGCAAGGACGTGATCGTCTCCCTCGGCGCCTCGCTCGCCGGGATGGCCGTCATGGCGCTCATCCCGCTGCTCACCAAGGTCATCATCGACGACGTGATCGGCGGCTCCCGCTCGATGGCCACGTGGGGCGGGCTGCTGCTCGGCGCCGCGGTGGCCGTCTACGTCACCGCGTACCTGCGCCGCTACTACGGCGGCCGGCTCGCGCTCGACGTGCAGTTCGACCTGCGCCGCGACATGTACCGCACGCTCACCCGCCTCGACGGGCGCCGCCAGGACGAGCTGTCCACCGGGCAGGTCGTCGGGCGCGCCACGAGCGACCTCCAGCTGATCCAGGGCCTGCTCTTCATGCTGCCCATGACGATCGGCAACGTCCTCCTCTTCGTCATGTCGCTCGTCATCATGGCGACGCTCTCCCTCCCGCTCACCCTCGTCGCCCTCGCCGTCGCGCCCGCCCTCTACCTCATCGCCCGCCGCTCCCGCAGCCGCCTCCACCCCGCGACCTGGTATGCGCAGGCGCAGGCGGCCGCCGTCGCGGGCGTCGTGGACGGCGCCGTCTCCGGGGTCCGCGTCGTCAAGGGCTTCGGGCAGGAGGAGCAGGAGACCGGCAAGCTGCGCGAGGTCGGCCGCCGCCTCTTCGCCGGCCGGCTGCGCACGATCCGCCTCAACGCCAAGTACACCCCCGCGCTCCAGGCCGTGCCCGCGCTCGGGCAGGTCGCGATGCTCGCGCTCGGTGGCTGGCTCGCCGTGCGCGGCCACATCACGCTCGGCACGTTCGTCGCCTTCTCCTCCTACCTCGCCCAGCTCGTCGGGCCGGTCCGGATGCTCGCCGTCGTCCTCACCGTCGGCCAGCAGGCCCGCGCCGGTGTCGAGCGGGTCCTCCAGCTCATCGACACCGAGCCGACGCTCCAGGACGGCACCCGCGAGCTGGCGGCGGACGCGCCCGCGGCCGTCGAGTTCGACGACGTGCGCTTCGGGTACGACGACGAGCGGCCCGTCCTCGACGGCTTCTCGCTCACCGTCGCGCCCGGCGAGACCGTCGCCCTCGTCGGCTCCTCCGGCTCGGGCAAGTCCACGGTCTCGCTCCTCCTCCCGCGCTTCTACGACGTGAGCCACGGCGCCGTCCTCGTCGGCGGCCACGACGTGCGCGAACTGCGCATGTCCTCGCTGCGCGCCGCGATCGGTCTCGTCCCCGAGGACTCCTTCCTCTTCTCCGACTCGATCGCCTCGAACATCGCCTACGGGCACCCGGACGCGAGCCGCGCGCAGGTCGAGGCCGCCGCGCGCGCCGCGCAGGCGCACGGCTTCATCACCGACCTCCCGGACGGCTACGACACCGTCGTCGGCGAACAGGGCCTCACGCTCTCGGGCGGCCAGCGGCAGCGCGTCGCGCTCGCCCGCGCGATCCTCGCCGACCCCCGCCTCCTCGTCCTCGACGACGCCACCTCGGCGATCGACGCGCGCGTCGAGCACGAGATCTTCGAGGCCCTGCGCGGCGTCATGGCGGGCCGCACGACGCTCCTGATCGCCCACCGCCGCTCCACGCTCGCCCTCGCCGACCGCATCGCCGTGCTGGACGCGGGACGTGTGGCGGCGGTCGGCACGTACGAGGAACTGGAGCGCGATTCGGCGCTTTTCCGCCGCCTCCTCACCGACCCGGAGGAACTCGGCGGGGTCTCACCCGGGCACGTCCTGCCGGAGGAGCGGCCCGAGGACGACTCCGTACGCGCCGAACTCGACGCCGAGTACGACGCCGAGCGCGGCATCACCCCGCAGCTGTGGACCGGGGACCGCACCCCGCGCGACACCGCGCTCGACGGGATGCCCGCGACGCCCGAACTCCTCGCGCAGGTCGACGCGTTGCCCGCCGCGAAGGACATCCCCGACATCGACGAGGCGCGCGCCGTCGCGCCCGAGGACGCCTACGGCCTGCGCCGCCTATTGCGCGGCTTCGGCCGCCCGCTGACGCTCAGCCTCCTGCTCGTCGCCGTCGACGCGGGCCTCGGCCTCGCGCTGCCCGTCCTCATCCGGCACGGCATCGACGACGGCGTCAACCGCATGGCGCTCGGCGCCGTGTGGCTCTCCGCGCTCCTCGGCCTCGGTGCCGTGCTCCTCCAGTGGGGCGCGCAGTTCGGCGAGAACCGCATGACGGGCCGCACCGGCGAGCGGATGCTCTACGCGCTGCGCCTGAAGATCTTCGCGCACCTCCAGCGGCTCGGTCTCGACTACTACGAGCGCGAGCTGACCGGCCGCATCATGACCCGCATGACGACGGACGTCGACGCCCTGTCGTCCTTCCTCCAGACCGGCCTCGTCACCGCCTTCGTCTCCCTCGTCACCTTCTTCGGCATCATGGCGGCGCTCCTCGTCATCGACGTGGAACTCGCCCTGCTCGTCTTCGCGACGCTGCCCGTCCTGATCGTCTCCACGTACTTCTTCCGCAAGCGCAGCGTGCGCGCCTACAAGCTCGCCCGCGAGCGGATCTCGACCGTCAACTCCGAGCTCCAGGAGATGGTCGCGGGGCTGCGCGTCGTGCAGGCGTTCCGGCGCGAGGAGGCGGGCTACGAGAAGTTCTCCCGCGACGCGCGGGCGTACCGGCAGGCGCGGGTACGGGGCCAGTGGCTCATCTCCGTCTACTTCCCCTTCGTGCAACTGCTCTCGACGGCCGCGACGGTCCTCGTCCTCTCCGTCGGCGCGCACCGCGTCGACGCCGGGACCCTCACGACCGGCGCGCTTGTCGCCTACCTCCTCTACATCGACCTGTTCTTCTCGCCGATCCAGCAGCTCTCGCAGGTCTTCGACGGCTACCAGCAGGCGAGCGTCTCGCTCGGGCGCGTGCAGGAACTCCTCGTCGAGCACACCTCGACCGGGCAGGTCGCGCGCCCGCTCCCGGTCGAGGGGCGGCTGCGGGGCGAGATCTCCTTCCGGAACGTCGACTTCGCGTACGGGGACGAGACGGCGCTCCACGACATCGACCTCACCCTGCGGGCGGGAGAGACCGTGGCCTTCGTCGGCGAGACGGGCGCGGGCAAGTCGACGCTCGTCAAGCTCGTCGCACGCTTCTACGACCCGACCTCGGGCCGTGTCACGGTCGACGGCACCGACCTGCGGGAGCTCGACCTCGCCCAGTACCGGCACCGGCTCGGTGTCGTCCCGCAGGAGGCGTACCTCTTCGCGGGCACGATCCGCGACGCGATCGCCTACGGGCGGCCGGAGGCGAGCGACGCCGAGGTGGAGGCGGCGGCCCGCGCGGTCGGCGCGCACGACATGATCGCGAGCCTCGAAGGCGGCTACCTCCACGAGGTGGCGGAGCGGGGCCGCAACCTCTCGGCGGGACAGCGGCAGCTGATCGCGCTGGCGAGGGCGGAGCTGGTGGACCCGGACATCCTGCTCCTGGACGAGGCCACGGCGGCCCTCGACCTCGCGAGCGAGGCCCAGGTCACCCGCGCCACGGAACGCCTCGCCGGCCGCCGCACGACCCTGGTGGTCGCCCACCGCCTGACCACGGCCGCCCGCGCGGACCGCGTCGTGGTGATGGACCAGGGCCGCGTCGCCGAGGACGGCACCCACGCGGACCTGCTGGCCCTGAACGGCACGTACGCGAGGCTCTGGCGCACGTTCCTGGGCGAGACCGTGCCCGCGGCGCCCGCCGGGCGGGACTCGGGGGACGGCGGCACGGAGGCCGTGAGCGCGCGAGTGGGGTGAGGCACCGGGGCGTGCCGCCCGGCCCGGGGCCCGGAGGGCCCTCACGCCTCCCTGACGCGCTCCACCAGCTCCGCCGGGCTCGCGTGCCAGGGGGAACCGTGGCCCGGGAGGACCCAGGAGGCGCGAAGGGGGACCAGGCGCGCAAGGGAGGCGC
This sequence comes from Streptomyces sp. NRRL F-5630, assembly GCF_000719475.1. Classification (GTDB taxonomy): domain Bacteria; phylum Actinomycetota; class Actinomycetes; order Streptomycetales; family Streptomycetaceae; genus Streptomyces. The sequence goes on from NZ_JOGO01000074.1 coordinate 22,051, forward strand.
GGGCCTCGGCCGGGTCGTCGGTGAAGGGGGCCGGCTGCGGACCCGTGCGTCCGGTGAGGACGTGACGGGTGGTGAGGGCGTCGCCGACGCACACCGCGTCCGCGAGGGGCACGTGGACCGCGACGCTGCCGGGCGAGTGGCCCGGCATACCGATGATCACGGGGCTGCCCGGCAGGTCGAGGACATCGCCGTCGTGGATCTCGGTGACCTCCGAGACGTACGCCGGGCGCAGGCCGTTCTTGCGGAGCGAGTAGCCGAGGAAGCCGAGCGCGGCTCCGGGCCGCATCGGGCCCACCGGGGTCTTGGGCTTCTCGCCGGTGCGTGCCCGGTGGGCGTCCGCCTCGTGCACGTACACCGGGACGCCGTGCTCGGCGCGGAGCCGCTCGGCGAAACCGATGTGGTCCGAGTCGCCGTGCGTGAGGACGAGGCCCCGGATGTCGTCGGCGGTCCTGCCGATCTCCCGCAGTTCGCGCTGGAGGTCGTTCCAGTGCCCGGGGAGCCCGGCGTCCACGAGCGTGATGCCCTCGGGGGCGTCGATGAGGTAGGAGGCGACGATGTCGTTGCCGAGGCGGTGGAGGTGCGGGGCGAGCTTCACGGCGGACTCCGGACGATCGATGGCTAAGGTTCTTAGCTTTCACGGCTAAGGTACATAGCTATGATGGCTACCGTCAATAGCCTTCGAAGTCGCTCCCCCGAGGTGCACCATGCCGAGCCCCGAGAAGACCTCCCGCGCCGTCATCGTCACGGCGGGCCGTGAACTCCTGGAGTCGGAGGGCCCCGACGGCCTCACGATGCAGAAGGTCGCGACCCGCGTCGGCGTCCGCGCCCCGTCCCTCTACAAGCACGTGGCCAACCGCGCGGCGCTCCTCGACGCCGTGGCCGAGGCGACGGTCGAGGACCTGACCGGGCGCATCGCCCGTACCGACGGCACCCTCCCCGCCATCGCCCGCTGCTACCGGGCCTTCTCCACCGCCCACCCCGAAGCGTTCCGCCTCGTGACGCATTCCGCCCACGCCCCCCGCGCCGCCCTCTCCCGCGCGGCCCAGCCCCTCATCGACGCGGCCCGCGCGCTCGTGGGCGAGGACGAGTCCCTGGACGCCGCCCGCTTCGTCACGGCCTGGCTCACCGGTTTCCTCGCCATGGAACTCAGCGGATCCTTCCGCCTGGGCGGTGACGTGGACAGGGCCTTCACGTACGGGCTGGAGGCGATGCGCCGGGGGCTGACGGGGTGAGGGGGCGAGGGCTCGGGGCGGAGGGGTGAGTGGCTCCGGAAGGAGGACGGCGGGGCGGGAGCCCTCGCCGCCGGGCCTCAGGCCGCGCCCAGCCCCGGCCCCAGCCTCGTCCCCGGGCCCCGTTTCCTCAGCCCCGTCCCGTCAGCCCCGTTCCGCCACCCAAGCCCGCAGGCCCGTCCCCGGCAGCGGCAACGGTCGCCAGGTGCGGGCGTACGCCGGGGGGGCCGCGTGGGCGGCGGTGATGGCCGCCACCGGGATGCGGGTGGTCAGGGTGCGGAGACCGGCGCGGGTGAGGTTCTTGTTGTTGCCCGCCACGTTGCCCGAGGCGCAGCCGGCCGCGTAGGAGATCGGCGGGGTCTGGGCGCCCGTGACCAGGCACGGGGGGCGGATCCCGGCCCGGTGCAGGTGGGCCGCCACCGCCTCGTAGCGGTGGGTCGTGTGGCGGGCGCCCATGAGGTTGCGCCAGAAGCCGGTGCCCTGCGCGACCCCGTACAACGCCAGCACCGCGCACAGCGCCACGACGTACGGGCGCCGTCCCCGTGCCACGTCGAGCGCCGTCGCCGCGAGGGGCAGCGACAGGAGCGCGTAGGCGGGGAGGAAGAAGCGCGGAGCCGAGTAGCCGAGCGTCAGGAGGTACGGGAGGCTCAGTACCACCGCGCACGCGAGCGGGAGCCATACCGTGATCCGCCGCGCCGCCCGCCCGGGCCCGCCGCGCCGCGCCCGTACCGCGCACACCAGCGCCAGTACCGGCAGGAGCAGCCACCACCAGGTGAGCCAGGGCTGGTACGGGGCGATGTGGCACGGGCGGCACAGCAGCGGCCCGTTGACGCTGAGCCAGGCGTCGCCGCCCGCCCAGCGCAGCCCCATCTCGCCCTGCACGTCGCTGGAGACCCGCAGCCGCTCCCCGATCCCGCCCCAGCGCGCGTACGCCTCGACGATCCACGGCACCGCGCCCGCCGCCACCCCGCCGGCCACCGCCGCCATCGGCGCGAGCCGCCGCAGCGGCCGGTGCGCCAGGCACGCCAGCCCGAGCGGCACCGCGAGCCAGCACCCGTCGGGGAAGCGGAGCAGCGTCACCCCGGCGATCGCGAGGGCGACCCCCCACCAGGCCCGCCTCCGTCCGCCCGGCACCAGGCCCCGCGGCGCGTCCGGCGCCCCGTCCGCCGTCCCGGCCCCCGCCCCACCGGCCACCCCCGCCGCCCCGCGCAGCAGCCACCCCGTCGCCGCCACCGCCCCCAGCGCCACCCACAGATTCGGCATCGCCTGGGGCCCGTACAGCAGCGCCGTCCACAGGGCGGCGAACAGGCCCGCCGCCAGCGCGCAGCGCCCCGTGCCGAGCAGGGGGCGCCACACGGCGAAGGCCCCGTACAGGCAGGCCGTGGACAGCAGGGCCAGCCAGAGGTGCACCGCGTGCGGCTCGTTCGTCAGCCACGTCAGGGGAGCCGTCAGGTAGGTCACGCCGCGCGAGCGCGGCGCCGAGAAGTAGGCGGCGGGATGGTGCGGGTCGGTCTGGGACACGTAGACGGACTCGTCCCAGCCGAGGCGCAGCCACGGGACGACGGCGGCCAGTTGGGCGACGCCGTAGGCCAGTGCCACGAGCGCGAGGGCGGAGGGGCGGCGGTGTACGCGCGCGGGGACGCGGGTGGCGGCACCGGGCGACGGGCTGAGGGCGGTGGGGGTGCTCATCGCCGACACCTTCACCCACGGTGCTAATCATATGAAACTCGACGCGCCGGACACTTCGCACCGCCCTCGCCCGGCGGCGACCATCTGGCCGCCCGTCACCTCATCGGCTACGTTCCAGCACACGAGCCGACAACCCGTCAACCGGACCATGGGGCGCCACCGGTCTTCCTCCGGCGGTCCCCGCTCCCCCGGACAAAGGAGCCCCGTGCGCGCACAGACGCTGAGAGCCCTCCTCGCGACCCTCGTGGCAGGCACCCTCACCGCCGGCATGGCAAGTACGGCCACGGCGGCACCGCTGCCCGCCGCGAACCCCCGGAACGCGAGCGCCGCCTCCGCCGCGACCCGCGCCCCGGACACCCGCGACATCAAGGAACGCCTCCTCTCGATCCCCGGCATGAGCCTGATCGAGGAGAAGCCCGTCAGCGGCTACCGCTACTTCGTGCTCGCCTACCGCCAGCCGGTCGACCACCGCCACCCCTCGCGCGGCAGCTTCACGCAGCGCCTCACCGTCCTGCACAAGGACACGAGCCGCCCCACCGTCATGTACACGAGCGGCTACAACGTCTCGACCAGCGCGAGCCGTTCCGAGCCGACCCGCCTCGTCGACGGCAACCAGGTCTCGGTCGAGTACCGGTACTTCACGCCCTCGCGCCCGCGGCCCGCCGACTGGTCCAAGCTCGACATCTGGCAGGCCGCGAGCGACCAGCACCGCATCTACCGGGCGCTCAAGAAGGTCTACGGCCAGAACTGGCTCGCCACGGGCGGCTCGAAGGGCGGCATGACCGCGACGTACTACGAGCGCTTCTACCCGCGCGACATGGACGGCGTCGTCGCCTACGTCGCGCCGAACGACGTCGACAACGACGAGGACTCCGCGTACGACCGCTTCTTCGAGCGGGTCGGCACGAAGGAGTGCCGCGACGCGCTCGACGCCGTCCAGCGCGAGGCCCTCGTCCGCCGCGAGCCGCTGGAGAAGAAGTACGCGGAGCAGGCGAAGAGCGAGGGCTGGTCCTTCGGCACCGTGGGGACGCTCGACAAGGCGTACGAGGCCGTTGTCCTCGACCTCGTGTGGGGCTTCTGGCAGTACTCGGGCGAGGCCGACTGCGAGGAGGTGCCCGACGCGAGGACGGTGAGCGACGACGACCTGTACGCCTACGTCGACGCCATCTCCGGCTGGTCCTTCTACACCGACCAGGGCCTCGAACCGTACACGCCGTACTACTACCAGGCCGGTACGCAGCTCGGCGCCCCCACCATCTCCGTCCCGCACCTCAAGGGCCTGACCCGCTACGGCTACCAGCCGCCGCGCAACTTCGTGCCCCGCGCGATCCCGATGCGCTTCGACCGGCGCGCGATCCCGGACGTCGATCACTGGGTGCGCACGCACGCGCGGCACATGCTCTTCGTCTACGGCGAGAACGACCCCTGGGGCGCGGAGCGCTTCCGGGTGGGCCAGGGGTCCAGAGACGCGTACGTCCTGACCGTGCCCGGCGCCAACCACGGCGCGAACATCGCGGGCCTCGTCCCCGCGGAACGCGCACTCGCCACGGCACGTGTGCTCGACTGGGCGGGCGTGGACGCGGGCACGCAGGCGGCCGCCCCGCTCGCGCGGCTCGACAAGGCCCCGGCGGAGGAACCGAGGCTGCGCCCCTGAGCGGTCCCGGCGGAAGCGGTACGGGGCCGAGGCGCGGTGCGCCCCGGCCCCGTACCGGTACCGGGCTCACGCGTACGAGAGTCCCCGCCCCACCGGGTACAGCGTCCGCTCCGGCGCGTCGGCGCGCGTCACGGGCACCGGCAGCCGCCCGTGCGGGCGCGCACGACCCGTCAGGACCCGGGCCGCCGCGCGGACTTCCACGTCGCTCCACCCGTACGCCGCGAGCAGCGCGCGCACGCCGTCGGGCAGGTGGGCCGCGTCGTACGGGTTGCGCAGCGCGACGGCGACGACGGGGACGCCCGTCGCGACGAGCGAGGCGAGCAGGGTGCGCTGCGCGGGATCGGTGTCCAGGCCGTACGTGGCGACCACGACGGTGTGCGCGCGGCGCGCCGCCGCGACGGCCGCGTCCCGTGTCGCCGCCTCGGGCGCGGGGCCCGTCGCGCGGCGCGTGACACGGAAGCCCTCCTCCTGGAGGGCGCGCGCCAGGACGCGCGTCGCGGGTCCGTCGCTGCCTGACGCCGAGGCGGGATCGACGCCGAGGACCAGCAGGTGCCCCCCGTCGGCGCGCAGCGGCAGTGTGCCGTCGTTGACGACGAGGGTCGTGCCCCGCTCCGCGAGCCGGTCGGCGAGGGCGCGGTGCGCCGGGGTGCCGACGCTCCGCGCGACGGCCGCCTCGTCCACGTACGGCTCCGCGAGCAGCCCGCGGCGCCGCTTCAGCGCGAGGACGCGCAGCACCGAGGCGTCGATGCGCTCCTCGGTCAGCTCGCCCGAGCGCAGGGCGGCGAGCACGGAGCGGTGCGCGAGCCCGAGGTCGGGCGGGTCGAGGAGGAGGTCGACTCCGGCGCGGAGCGCGAGGACGGGCACGCGGTCGTCGCCGTACTTCGTCCGCACCCCCTCCATGCGCAGCGAGTCGGTCGTCACGACGCCGTCGTAGCCGAGTTCGCCGCGCAGGACGCCCGTGACGACCGGGTGCGAGAGCGTGGCCGGGTCGCCGGTCGGGTCGAGCGCGGGGAAGGCGAGGTGGCCCGTCATCACGACGTCCGTGCCCGCCGCGATCGCCGCGCGGAACGGGGGCGCGTCCAGCGTGTCCCACTGCGCGCGCGAGTGCGAGATCGTGGGGAAGCCGACGTGCGAGTCGGTCGCGGTGTCGCCGTGGCCGGGGAAGTGCTTGACGGCGGCGGAGATCCCGCCGTCCTCCTGGTAGCCGCGCACCTGTGCCACGACGAGGCGCGCGACGGCCTCGGGGTCGGCGCCGAAGGAGCGCACGCCGATGACGGGGTTCGCGGGGTTGACGTTGACGTCCGCGTCGGGCGCCCAGTCCTGCCGCACCCCGAGCGCCGCCAGTTCCCGGCCCGCGAGCGCGGCCGCCGCGCGCGCTCCCGCACTCGTCCCGCCCGCGCCGAGCGAGGCGGCGCCGAGGCTCATGGCGCCGGGCAGCTGGGTGGCCGGAGGGCCGATCCGCTGGACGGCCCCGTGCTCCTGGTCGATCGAGACGAGCAGCGGGACGGGGACGCGCAGCCCGAGCCCGGCGCGCTGCACCTCGTTCGAGAGCGCGGCGACCTGCCGGGGCGAGCGGATGTTGCCCGCCCAGCCGAAGTAGATGACCCCGCCGAGGTGGTAACGGGCGATCATCTCGGCGGCCGTCGCGACCCCGATGTCCTCGCGGTTCGCCTGCGCGTCGGCGGCCGAGGGCGCGGTCGCCGAGTCCCCGTGGAAGCGCATGACGAAGAGCTGGCCGACCTTCTCCTCCCGGGTCATGCGGGAGAGGAGGCGCCGGTCGGCGAGGGGGTCCGGCGGGAAGGCGCGGGCGGCACGGGCCGGTGCGGGGTGCGCGGGCCGCGCCGCCCGCGCCGTACCGGCGCCGAGCGCCCCCGCCGCCGTGCCGAACACCCCGGCCGCGAGGACCGTCCGCCGCCGGGGCCGTCCCCCGCTCGTCGTCTCCTGCGCCATACCGCCACTCCCGTCCTCGGGACCGGCCCGGGGCGGGCGGTCCTCGGGGCGCCCGTCCGATGATCCGAAGAGCGCCGTGCTCCCTCGGGCATAGCGAGCGGCGGGGGAGCGGGGCAAGGCGCCGTGCGGGGGTGGGGCCGGAGACG
>NZ_JOGO01000075.1 GCF_000719475.1 Streptomyces sp. NRRL F-5630
CCCCCGCCCCCCAAGCGCCCCAGAGGGGCATCAAACCCCCACCGACTCGTCCATCTCCTCCTCCCGCTCCTCGTGCTCCTCCGGCGTCTCCTCCCTCACCGACGGGGCCGCGTGACGGCGAGGCCCCTCCGAGGCCGGGGCCGGGGCCGGGACCGGTCCCCGGGCAGGGCGGCGGCGCCGCTCGTACAGCCCGGCCACCGTCGTCGCCAGCAGGCCGACGACGAGCCAGGCCACCAGGGTGAGTACGTGGCGGCCGAGGCCGATGTGGTCGAAGTAGACGAGGCTGCGCAGGCCCTCGACGAGGCCCGCGCCGTTCCAGAAGGAGTGCAGCGCGCCGAAGAAGCCGTTGAGGAGTTCGGGGCGGTACAGCCCGCCGGACGTCGTGAAGTTGAGCATCACGAAGAGGATCATCATCGTGAGCGTCGTCCACCGCTTCAGGAACGTGTGCAGGCCCACGCCGAGGAAGAGGATGCCGGCCGAGTAGAGCCAGGCCATGGCCCACACTCCCCACAGCCCGTGCGAGACGACGTGGAAGACGGGCCCCGCGAGCGCCGCGCCGATCAGGCTCACGGCGAAGGACGTCACGACGACGAAGGCGGCCCTGGTCCGCATCCTCAGTACGGCACCCGCCCCGCCGAGCACCGCGACGGAGGCGTAGGAGCCGATGCTCACGGCCACCAGGAAGAAGAAGACGCCCTGCCCCGTGGGGTCACCGTGGGCGGGCGGGGCGAGGTCGGTGACCTTGAGCGGCTTGCCCTGCGCGGTGGCGAGCGGGGTGAACACCTTCTCGGCCACCGTGGCGCTCGTGTCGGCGTTCGTGCTCGCGACGAGCAGTTCGGGCGCTGTGGCCGAGGGGACGAACGCGCCGGAGAGCTGCCGCTCCAAGAGCAGGTGGTGTGCCGCGTCGCGGTCGGGCACCGTGCGCACGTCGAGCGAATCGCCCGCCGCCGCTGCCTTGTCGTGGATCGTCTGCGCGAGCGCGGCGGTGCTCGGGCCCGCGCCGACGACGGCGACCGGCATGTGGTGCGGGGAGGGATTGACGAAAGCGCCGAGGTAGGCGAGGCCCATGCCGACGCACATGAGCATCGGGGTCAGCAGATGGACCAGGACATGACGGGCCGCTGCCAGATCGCGGGCCCTGCCGGGCGCCGGGGCTTCGGCTGAACTCATCGGGAGTACTCCTGTGGAACCGCGCCGTGCCGGGGACAGGCGACGGCGGCCGGGGTGGTTGGTAAATGCAACCATATGCTTACGTTGTACTGTACAACCAAAGCGGAGGAGGTGGTGGCCGTGGCGCACGACGAGCCGGGGGATGCGGCGCATGGCGAGGCGTCGCACGTGGCGCACGGCAGGGATGCCGCGCTGGAGATCATTCAGCGTGAATTGACCGCCTTCGCGCGCAGGGCCAGGGGTATCGCGGCGCATATGCACCCCGAATTGTCCCTCGTTTCCTTCACGCTGCTCAGTCACGTCGAATATCAGCCCGGTTGTCGAGCGACTGATCTGGCCACGCATTATCTGCTCGACAAGTCGACCATCAGTCGCCAGGTTTCCGTTCTCGAACGAGCCGGGCTCGTGGCGCGCGGCGCCGACCCCGTCGACGCGCGCGTGCACGTGCTGCACCTGACCCCCCGCGGCGAGGAGGTGCTCGCGCAGGTGAACGAGGCGCGGCGGCAGGCATTTCGGCGACGCCTCGCCGAGTGGGGCGCCGCGGACCTGGACCGCTTCGCGGAGTACCTCCGGCGGTACAACGCGGCCGGGGGCGAGGTCGGTGACGCGTCCGCGAGCGAAAGCGTTCCACTTGTCGAATAACAGCGCGGCCCCCAATGGATAACGCACGGATAACGCACTCCGAATATGGAGGAATTGTGTGCGTGGACCGGCGTAATCGGGCGGGGAGACCTCCGGGGCGACCTGAGGGTTGCACCTCGGCGCTCTTGTTTCTTTGCTGAATGCGTCCCTACCGTGAGGTGAACTCTCCGCAACGGCAGGGAAAACAAGAATGCCTCACGAGCACGAGACGCTCGCCCCCGCGCAGTCCACCTCTCCAGAGGGTCAGGCCGCACCAGCCCCCACCCCGGTCGTGCCGGGACAGCCCGCCGCCCCGGCGCAGGGCCGTCCCGCACCCTACGACCGCCGCAGCACCCCGCCGTTGCGCGAAGTGCGCAAGCTCGTGCAGAAGAAGCGCGACGCGTGGTGGACCGTCCTGCTGGTCGACCCGCTCGCGACGCCCCTCGTCCGGCTGACCGCCCGGTACACGCGTATCAGCCCGAACCAGATCACGTGGGCCGCGCTGATCCTCGGCCTCGGCTCGGCGGCGCTCTTCGCGCTCGGTGACTGGCAGTGGATCGTCCTCGGGGCGGTCGTCTACCACTTGAGCTTCGTCCTCGACTGCATGGACGGGAAGGTCGCCCGCCTCACCGGGCGCGGCTCCGTCTTCGGCGCGTGGCTCGACTACATCTTCGACCGCATCCGCGTCGCCGCCTGCGCCGTGGCGCTCATGTGGGGCCAGTACCACCGCACCGACAACACCTTCTACATCTGGCTCGCGGTGCTCGTCGTCTTCTGCGACGCGCTGCGCTACATCAACGCCCTGGAGACCTTCAAGACCCGCCTCACCATGCGGCGTCAGATCAAGGCCAGGATGCGTGCCGCGCGCAAGGCGCAGAACAGCGAACAGGTCGCCTTCATGGAGGACCTGCTGCGGGCCAACCCCGAGGCCGACATCGAGCAGGACCTCAACCGCGCGGCCGGTACGACCGCACCCGCCGACCCCGACGAGGACGGCACCGACGAGCCCGCCGGGGCCCCGGCCGCCGCGTCCTCCCCGTACACGTACGCCGCCGAGGAGCGGCGCGGCGCGGCGACGGCCGGGCGCGTAGCGGGCGACGAGCCCGGCTCCGAGGTTCTCGACGACCACGACCCGACCGTCAAGGACCCGTCGGGCGCCGACCTGCCCGGTGCGGGAGAGCTGGGCGACGAGAACACCCCGCCGCTCACGAAGAAGCAGGTCATCGACCTCCAGCAGGAGTTCCGCCGGAAGTTCCCCCTCTACCTGCGCTTCCGCTCCGCCCTTCTGCGGCACCGCATCCGCCCGCACCTCGTGAGCGGCATCGAGTTCCAGATGGGCGTCTTCATCGTCGGGCCGCTCTTCAACGTGGTCCTCGGCGCGACGCTCGTCTCGGCCGCGCTCATGCTCGTCTTCGAGCTGGCCATCGTCTACAAGCTGCTGCTCTCCACCCGCGACTTCGGACGCACCCTGGAGTCCATACCGCTGCCGCCCCCGGCCCTCGCCGAGGAACAGCTCGCGCGCGTCGCCGACGCGACCGGCGCCCCCTACCCGGGCCAGCAGGCACAGGAGGGGCGGTCCCTCGCCCTGGGCACGCAGGTACCGGCCCAGCGCGGCGAGCGGGAGGCCCCGCGGTCCCCGGACTCGCCCTCCTGACGCCGCCGTCGCGCGAGGCCGCCGGAGACCGGCCCCGCTGCTGTGTACCCCTGCCTCGGCTGCCTCCGGGCTCCAGGGAGGGGGCACAGGCCGGCGGGCGCCCGCGCGGTCTCCGGCCGTTGTCGGCGGCGGCCGATTGATCTGGGGCCGTTGTCAGTGGCGGCGGCTACCGTGCGGGGCATGACGAGTGCTTCGGTCGCCCTGCTGCGGGGCGTCAACGTGGGGACGGCGCACAGGGTGCCGATGGCGCGGCTGCGCGAACTGGCCGCCGGGCTCGGGCACCGGGCCGTGCGCACGCACCTCAACAGCGGGAACGTCGTCTTCGTGCCGGGCGCACCACGCCCGTCCGAGGAGCACGCCGCCGAGCTCGCCGCCGCTCTTGAGCGGGAGTTCGGTTTCGCCGTCCCCGTCCTCGTGCTCGACGCGGTACGGCTGCGCGCGGCGCTCGCCGCGAACCCGTACCCCGAAGGCTCCTTCCACGGCTCCCGGCTCCAGTTCGTCTTCCTCTCGGGCCCCGCGGACCCCGCCCGCTTCGCCGGGCTCGACCCCGCCGCCCACGCCCCGGACGACTACCGCCTCGGCGACCGCCTTGTCTATCTGCACACCCCGGACGGCCTCAGCCGTTCCGCCCTCGCCACCGAAGTCCTGCGTCCCGCCCGCCTCCCGGGCCTCTTCACGACGACCCGCACATGGAACACGGTGAAGAAGCTGCTCGACCTCGCGGAGCAGGCCGAGCAGGTGGAGGAGGATACGGGGCGCTGACGACCGTGCCCTCCGCCCGCTCCGCCGACGCCGTCGCCCCCCGGCCCCCTCAGCCCGTGAGCCCGAACCCCTCAAGGCCCCGCAGCCACGCGAGACGGGCCGCCTCGTGGTACGTCCCGCCCCCCTCGTGCCCGTTGAACTCGTAGACCTTCATCTCCTTCTCCTCGACCGGGTACGCGTTGAAGGCCGCGTACACCGTCGATGGCGGGCAGACCTGGTCCTCCAGGGCCGTCGAGAAGAGCGCGGGCGCCGTGCCGCGCGCGGCGAAGTGGACGCCGTCGAAGTAGGAGAGCGTCGCGCGCACGGCGGCGACGCGGTCGCGGAAGACGTTGAGGTACGCCCCGATCTCGCGGTAGGGGTGCTTGTCGGTGAGCGTCGTCGCGCGCGGGAAGTCGCACAGGAACGGCACGTTCGGCGCGATGCCGGCGAGATCGGGCACGAGACCGCCGACCGCGAGCGTGATCCCGCCGCCCTGGCTGGTCCCCGTCGCCACGGTGCGGCTCGCGTCGGTCAGCGGGTGCGAGCGCGCCGCCTCGACGGCCCGTACCGCGTCCGTGAAGACCCGCCGGTAGTAGTACGTGTCCGGGTCGTCGATCCCGCGTGTCATGTACCCGGGCACGGCGGGGCCGCTGCCGCTCGGGTCCACGGTGTCGCCGCCGCCCCAGCCCGCGCCCTGCCCGCGCGTGTCCATCACGAAGTGCGCGTAGCCCGCGCTCGCGGTGAGCAGGTGCGTGTGCGGCAGGCCGCGTCCGCCCCCGTACCCGAGGAACTCGACGACGAGCGGCAGCGGTTCGCTCGTCCCCGCGGGCAGGACGAGCCAGCCGCGAATCCGGTCGCCGCCGAAGCCGGAGAAGCTCGCGTCGTACACCTCGACGGTCGTCAGCGGGACATCGACGCGCTCGAAACGGGCGTCGAGCGGGTGGGCGCGGGTCTCGGTGAGCGTCCGGGTCCAGAAGGCGTCGAAGTCCTCCGGCTCCACGGACGCGCTGCGATAGCCGGGCAGCTTGTCGACGGACAGGTCGAACAGAGCCATGGGGCCTCTCCTCCAACACACGGTGCGGGAACGCACCAGTACAGTGCTGTCGCTCCCAGGCGGCACGGGGCGACGGCGCGACACCCCACGCTATGCCGCCGGACCCGGCAAGGGGAATGGCGGGCGGGGGAAGCGCTCCCCGCCCGCTGAGGTGCGAAGGGAGCGCCATTCGCCGGCCACCCGGCCCCACTCGCGCGCCCGCCACCCCGCCTCAGCCGCGCGCCCGCCACCCGGCCTCGGCCGCGTGCCGCTCGCCCCGTCTCTCAGCCGCGCCCCGCCCACCGCGTCGTCGTCGAGGTCAGCAGGCATGTCGTGTGGCCGTCGTCCTCCTTGATCTCGCGGCGGCGCTCGTAGCCGAGGCGTTCGAGGAGGGTGAGGGAGGGGGTGTTGTGCGCGTCGACGGTCGCGTGCACCTCCGCGAGGCCGAGCGTCTCGTGGCCGTAGGCGGTGAGCGCCGCCGCGACCTCCGTGCCGAGGCCCTGGTGCTGGTGGCGCGGGGCGAGGCCGTAGACGATCTCGTGCCCGTCGAGCCACGGCGCGGGCGAGGGCTTGATCTCGGCGTGCCCGGCGTACGCGCCGTTGAGGCGCACCGCCCACACGGGGAAGCGCTCCTCGGCGTAGACGTAGCTGAAGATCCGCGCGAACAGGGCGCGGTCCTGCTCGGGCGACCGCATCCCGTCGCCGAAGTGCTCGCCGAAGGCGGCCGTCTGGAAGAGGGAGACGAAGTCCTCCTCGTCGGCACGGACGTACGGGCTCAGTACCAGGCGCTCGGTGCGCAGTTCCGGAGTCATCCGGCACACCCTAGTGGGGGTGCTCGAACAGTTGTACGTCAGGCTGCCGCCGCGAGCCGGGGCGTCCGCGCGAGCAGCGCGTCCTCGTACCGCCGTACGAGCAGCCGCGCGACCTCGGGCGCGGGCCCCAGCTCCTGTGCCAGGACGTCCGCTCCGGCCTCGCGCGCGCCCCGCGCGATGCGGTCGGGCAGGAACCCGGGCGCGAGGACGTACGGGGCGACCGCGATCCGCCCCCAGCCCGCCGCGCGCAGCTCCCGCACCGCCTCCTCGGTACGCGGCCCGCGCGCCGAGGCGAACGCGAGCCGCACCGCGCCCCAGCCCGCCCCCCGCCACTGCCGCGCGAGCCCGTCGAGCACCGTCGCCGCCTCGGGATCGCTCGACCCGGCCGAGGCGAGCACCACGGCGGTCGACGCGCGCTCGGCACGCCGGACTCCCGCCTCCGCGAGCCGCCGCTCCAGGGCCGCCGTCAGGAGCGGCGAGGGACCGAGCACGCGCGCGAGCCGCACCCGCACCCGCCGCCCCGGCAGCGCGCGGCGCGCCGCTTCGAGCACCGCCGGGATGTCGCTCTTCGCGTGGAAGGCGCGCGTGAGGAGCAGCGGCAGCGCGACGACCTCGTGCGCGCCCTCCGCCGCGAGCCGCGCCAGCGCGTCCGGCACGGACGGCTCGGCGAAGTCCAGGAACGCCGTCTCGACGGTGAGACCGGGACGCAGGCGCCGTACCCGCGCGACGAGGGCGCGCACGGTGGCGGCGTGGCGCGGATCGCGGCTGCCGTGCGCGACGACGAGGAGTGCGGGTGAGGGGCGCATGTTCAGCTCCTGACGAGCAGCCCGCGCGTGCGCAGCACCCTGCGCTCCAGCGGGCTGAAGATGAGCAGGTCGATCGCGATGCCGACGATCAGGATGAGGAGGATCGCGAAGAACACCATCGACATGCTGCTGTTGGTACGGCCGTTCTCCAGCAACTGCCCGAGCCCGATGCCGAGATCGGGCGAGGACGCGATGATCTCGGCGGCCATGAGCGAGCGCCACGAGAACGCCCACCCCTGCTTGAGTCCCGCCAGGTAGCCGGGCAGCGCGGCGGGCAGCACGATGTGCCAGGTCCCGCGCAGACCCGTCGCGCCGAGCGTGCGGCCGGCTTGCAGGTAGAGCGGCGGCACCTGGTCGACGCCGGAGACGAGGCCGTTCGCGATCGAGGGCACGGCACCGAGGAGGATCACGGCGTACATCATCGAGCTGTTGAGCCCGAGCCACAGCACGGCGGGCGGCACCCACGCGACCGAGGGCAGCGACTGGAGCCCGGAGAGGATCGGCCCGATCGCCGCGCGCACGAACCGCACCCGCGAGACGAGCAGCCCGAGCGGCGTCCCGATGACGAGCGCGAGGAGGAAGCCGAAGAGGCCGCGCGAGACGCTCGTCCAGATGTAGCCGAGCAGCTTGCCCTGCGTCCACGCGTCGCTCAGCTCGCCCCACACCGCGCCCGGCGAGGGCAGCTTGTAGGAGTCGGTGACCTTCGCCCAGACGAGGATCTGCCACACGGCGAGGACGAGGACGACGGAGAGGAGGGGCGGGAGGACCTTGCGGACCAGTACCTCCCGCGCCCCGGCGCGCCCCGTGCCGCCCGAGCCCCCGGCCGTTTCGAGCGCGTCGAGCCCGGCGAGGTCGCCGTCCCCCTCGTCGCCGGTGTCCTTGGGCAACCGCGTGCTTGTCTCAGTGCTGGCCATGACGGCGGATCTCCCCCCGCAGTTCCTCGGTGATCTCGGCGGAAAGCTCCGCCACGGCGGTGTCCTCGATGCGGCGCGGCTGCGGGATGTCCACGCGCCACTCGCGCGCGATCCGGCCCGGGCGCGAGGAGAGCAGCACGACCCGCTCGGCGAGCCGCACGGCCTCGCGCACGTTGTGCGTCACGAAGAGCACCGAGAGCCGCGTCTCGCGCCACACCCGGGTCAGCTCGTCGTGCAGCAGGTCCCGCGTGATGGCGTCGAGCGCGGCGAACGGCTCGTCCATGAGCAGGAGCCGGCTGTCCTGCGCGAGCGCCCGCGCGAGCGCCACCCGCTGCCGCATCCCGCCGGACAGTTCGTGCACCCGCTTCCCGTACGCCCCGTCGAGGCGCACGACGTTCAGCAACTCCTCGGCCCGCGCCCGCCGTTCGGGCCTCGGCACCCCGCGCAGCTTGAGCGCCAGCTCGATGTTCTTGCCCGCCGTGAGCCAGGGGAACAGCGCGTGTTCCTGGAACATGAGCGCGGGCCGTGCGCCCGGTGTGCTGATCTCGCCGGCCGAGGGCGCGTCGAGCCCGGCGACGAGGTTGAGCAGCGTCGACTTGCCGCAGCCCGAGGCCCCGAGCAGGGTCACGAACTCGCCGGGGGCGACGTCGAGCGAGATGTCGTCGAGCACGAGGTGCTGCCCGGCGGGGGTGGGAAAGGACTTGGAGACGTGGGCGAGCCGGGCGGCGGGGCCCGCCTCGCGCGTACTGCCGTCCGTGGCCTCGGCGTACGTCGTCGCCATGGGACACCTCCTGAAGACGGGGCGGGGTGGGGTGGGATGGGGCCGGTACGGGACGGGGGCGCGGCGGCACCGCGCCCCCGCGCCGCTACTTCACGCCGAGACCGGCGTCGTCCACCGCCGGCCGACCCTCGGCCTTGAGCACCTTGTTGAGCGGCCGGAGGTCGTAGATCCCCTTGAGCTGCGGCTTCTTGAGGAGCCCGGCCTTGACCGCGTGATCGGCCTCGGCCTGGAGGGTCGCGGCGAGCGGGTCGTCGAGGAGTTCGATGGACTTCCACGCCGGGTCGAGCTGCTCGGCGGGCAGCGCCTTGCCGCTCAGCTTCTTCAGCGCGTCGTTCGCCGTGGCCTTCGCGGCCTCGTCGTTGTCCTTGATCCACTTGTTCGTCGTGACCGAACCGCGCAGCACCGCCTCGACGACGTCCGGGTGCTCGCTCAGGAACTTCTGCGACACGATGATGTTCGTGATCACGAACTTCTTCTCCGGCCACAGGTCCCGCTCGTCGAGGATCTCCTCGGCACCCTCCGAGACGAGCTTCGACGCCGTCGGCTCGGGCACCCACGCCCCGTCGATGGAACCGGACTTGTAGGCGTCCGGTGTCACCTTGTTGTCCGACCGGACGACCGAGACATCGCCCTTGCCGCTCTGCGCGTCGACCTTCCAGCCCTTCTCCGCGACCCAGTTGAGGAAGGCGACGTCCTGCGTGTTGCCGAGCTGCGGTGTCGCGATGCGCTTGCCCTTGACGTCGTCGAGCGACTTGATCTTCTTCGGGTTGACGACGAGCTTGACCCCGCCGGAGGCCGAACCGCCGATGATGCGCAGGGACTTGCCCTGCGACTGCGTGAAGCCGTTGAGGGAGGGCGAGGGGCCGATGAAACCGATGTCGATCGACCCGGAGTTGAGCGCCTCGATCTCGGAGGGCCCGGCGTTGAACGTCGACGGCTTGACGGTGGTGGCGCCCAGCTCCTTCTGGAACAGGCCCTTCTCGATGCCGACGAGGGCCGTCGCGTGGGTCAGGTTCGGAAAGTAACCGATCCGCACGCTCGACGCCGACAGCTTCTTGGCGCCGGCGGCGACGGGCGACTTCGACGCCTTGTCGCCGTCGTCCGCCTCCGAGCCGTAGCCGCAGGCCGTGGCGACGAGGGCGAGCAGGGGCAGGGCGGTGGCCGCGGCGAGCGAGCGGCGCAGTCTTGCGGAAGGCACGGGAGGGGGTCCTCTCGTTGGCCCGGTCCTCGTCGTTCCCCGTGGGGGAGGGTCGTCAGGAGGCCTCGGGGCGGGTGGAAGGTCTTCGGTGGTGGAGCGCGAGGAGCGCGCGGGCGCTCCCCCGGGGACGGCGCGGGCCGCGGTTCACACACATCGCGCGACACCCCCGGTCCCTGCCCCCAAGGCGCCGCTGCCCACCCGGCCTCCCTCCTTGGCGAAGCCGCTGTACGCGTCCCTGAGGACGGCGGTGCCGCCCCCGGCCGCGGCGGCGTCGCGGAACCCGGCGGCGAGCACGCCGCCCCGGCCCCGTACCGCCGCCGCTTCTCGCGAGGCCATCAGAAGTCCCAGCCCTCGTCCGCCGTGGCGACGGTCCCGGCCGCCTCGGCGCTCCCGCCGAACGCCTCGCCCGCCATCCCGGCGGCGAGCGTCGTGCCGTCCGCCGGGTCGATGAGCAGGAAGGACCCCGTCCGGCGCGATCCGGCGTAGTCGTCGAGCGCGAGCGGGTCCGCGGTGCGCACCACGACGCGGCCGATGTCGTTGGCCACGAGCCGCCCCGGCTCGGGGTGCTGCGCGAGGTCGTCGAGCGAGAGCCGCGAGGGGATCTCCTTGACGATCGCCTTGACGGTCCGGGTCGTGTGCTTGAGCAGCACGCGGTGCCCCACCGTCAGCGGCGTGTCCGCGACATGGCACACGGTCGCCGTCACGTCCCGCGTCACCGCGGGGAGTTCGTCGGCCGGAGCGATCAGGTCGCCGCGCGAGACGTCGAGATCGTCGGCGAGCCGCACGGTCACCGACTGCGGGGCCCAGGCGATGTCCACCTCCTGGCCGAGCGCGTCGATCCCGGCGATCGTGCTCGTACGGCCCGACGGCAGTACGGCGACGCGCTGCCCGACCCGCAGCGCCCCGGAGGCCACCTGGCCCGCGTAGCCGCGGTAGTCGGGGTGCTCGGCGGACTGCGGGCGGATCACGTACTGCACGGGGAAGCGGGCCGGGCAGCCGGTGAGGTCGTGGCTGACCGGGACCGTCTCCAGGTGTTCGAGCACGGTCGGGCCGCCGTACCAGTCCATGCGCGCCGAGGGCTCCACGACGTTGTCCCCGGCGAGCGCCGAGATCGGGATCGCGGTCACCTCCGGCACGCCGAGACGCGTGGCGTACGCCGTGAACTCCTCGGCGATCGCGGCGAAGACGGGCTCCGCGTACTCCACGAGGTCCATCTTGTTGACGGCGAGGACGACGTGCGGCACGCGCAGGAGCGCCGCGACGGCCGCGTGCCTGCGGGTCTGCTCGACGACGCCGTTGCGCGCGTCGACGAGGACGACGGCGAGTTCCGCCGTGGACGCGCCCGTCACCATGTTCCGCGTGTACTGCACGTGCCCCGGCGTGTCCGCGAGGATGAAGCGGCGGCGCGGGGTCGCGAAGTAGCGGTAGGCGACGTCGATCGTGATGCCCTGCTCGCGCTCGGCGCGCAGCCCGTCCGTGAGCAGCGCGAGGTCGGGACCCGAGCGGCCCCGGTCCAGCGAGGCGCGCTCGACCGCTTCGAGCTGATCGGTCAGGACCGACTTGGAGTCGTGCAGGAGCCGCCCCACGAGGGTGGACTTGCCGTCGTCGACGGAACCGGCGGTCGCGAAACGCAGCAGCGTCGTGGCGTGCGTGCCGAGAACCTGGGTGGTGGTCATGGCTAGAAATACCCCTCGCGCTTGCGGTCCTCCATGGCGGCCTCCGAGAGCTTGTCGTCGGCGCGGGTCGCTCCGCGCTCGGTGAGCCGCGAGGCGGCGATCTCCGCGATGACCGCGTCCAGCGTCGTCGCGTCCGAGTCGACGGCCCCCGTGCACGACATGTCGCCGACCGTGCGGTAGCGCACGCGTCGCCGCTCGACCGGCTCGCCCTCCTTCGGGCCGCCCCACTCGCCCGCCGTGAGCCACATCCCGCCGCGCGAGAAGACGTCCCGCTCGTGCGCGAAGTAGATCTCGGGCAGCGCGATGCCCTCCCGGGCGATGTACTGCCACACGTCCAGCTCGGTCCAGTTGGAGAGCGGGAAGACCCGGACGTGCTCTCCGGGCGCGTGCCGCCCGTTGTAGAGCTGCCACAACTCGGGGCGCTGGCGGCGCGGGTCCCACTGCGAGAACTCGTCGCGCAGCGAGAAGACCCGCTCCTTCGCGCGCGCCTTCTCCTCGTCGCGGCGGCCCCCGCCGAACACGGCGTCGAACCGGTGCTCCCGGATGGCCTCCGTGAGCGGCACGGTCTGGAGCGGATTGCGGGTGCCGTCCGGGCGCTCGCGCAGGGTCCCGTTGTCGATGTACTCCTGCACGGAGGCGACGTGCAGCCGCAGCCCGTGCTCCGCCACGACCCGGTCCCGGTAGGCCAGCA
The DNA here is from genome assembly GCF_000719475.1 of Streptomyces sp. NRRL F-5630. Lineage (GTDB taxonomy): Bacteria > Actinomycetota > Actinomycetes > Streptomycetales > Streptomycetaceae > Streptomyces. Next base: position 12,098 of record NZ_JOGO01000075.1, read on the forward strand.
CCTCGGGGAAGTTGTGCCCCGTGTCGACGTGCAGGAGTGCGAAGGGCACTGGGGCCGGCGCGAACGCCTTGAGCGCGAGGTGCAGCATCACGATGGAGTCCTTGCCGCCCGAGAAGAGGATCACCGGGCGCTCGAACTCGCCCGCCACCTCCCGGAAGATGTGCACCGCCTCGGATTCGAGCACGTCCAGGTGGCTCAGCGCGAACGGGCTCTCGGTGCCGCTCCCCGCGGTCGTCGCCGTCGTCGTCATACCAGTCCCCTCTCCGTGAGCAGCGCGTACAGCGCGGCGGCCGAATCGGCGACCGGCTGCGTGTGCGACTCGATCCGCAGGTCGGGCGCCGCCGGGGCCTCGTAGGGGTCGTCGACCCCGGTGAGTCCCGTCAGTTCGCCGGCCGCCTGCTTGGCGTACAGCCCCTTCACGTCGCGCTCGGCGCACACCTCGACGGGGGTGGCCACGTGCACCTCCAGGTACGGGGTGCCTTCCGCCCGGTGCCGCTCGCGCACCGCCTCACGGCTGTCGGCGTACGGCGCGATGACCGGCACGAGCGCCAGCACCCCGTGCGAGGCGAGGAGTTCGGCGACGAAGCCGATCCGCTGGACGTTCGTGTCCCGGTCGGCGCGGGTGAACCCGAGCCCGGCCGAGAGGAACGTGCGGATCTCGTCGCCGTCGAGCACCTCGGCCTCGCGGCCCTCGGCGCGCAGCCGCTCGGCCAGCGCGTGGGCGATCGTGGTCTTGCCCGCGCTCGGCAGGCCCGTGAGCCAGACGGTCGCTCCCGCCACCTCGTACCCCTCCTCGTTCGTGCCCGGTCGTCCCTCCGGGCGTCTCGCTTCGTCGTCCCGCGCGGCGCGTACCGGCCGCTTCGCGCGAACGCGCCGCTTCGCACACGTGCCGTCCGGGCCGTGCGTCCGCGCGTGCCCGGCGCTTCGCCGTCCGGCTCCGCTCAGCCGTGCAGCCCGCACTCCGTCTTCGCGCGACCGGCCCAGCGGCCCGCGCGCGCGTCCTCGCCCGCGAGCAGCCTGCGGGTGCAGGGCGCGCAACCGACCGAGCCGTAGCCGTCCATGAGCAACGGGTTGGTGAGCACGCCGTGTTCGCTCACGTACGCGTCCACGTCGTCCTGCGTCCAGCGGGCGATGGGGGAGACCTTCACCTTGCGGCGCTTCTCGTCCCAGCCGACCACGGGCGTGTGCGCGCGGGTCGGTGACTCGTCGCGCCGCAGCCCCGTGGCCCAGGCGCGGTAGCCGGAGAGCCCCTCGGCGAGCGGGGCGACCTTGCGCAGGGCGCAGCACAGGTCGGGGTCGCGGTCGTGGAGCTTGGGCCCGTACTCGGCGTCCTGCTCGGCGACGGACTGGCGCGGGGTGAGGGTGAGCACGCGGACGTCCATGACGGCCTCGACCGCGTCGCGCGTGCCGAGCGTCTCGGGGAAGTGGTAGCCGGTGTCGAGGAAGACGACGTCCACGCCGGGGCGCACCCGCGAGGCGAGGTGCGCGACGACCGCGTCCTCCATTGAGGACGTGACGCAGAAGCGGTCCCCGAAGGTGGCGGTGGCCCAGCGCAGGATGTCGAGCGCGTCGGCGTCTTCGAGGTCGCGGCCCGCCTGCTCGGCGAGCGCGCGCAGCGCGTCGTCCGTGAGGGTGCCGGGGTCCGTGGCGGGTATGCCGGGGTGGCTCATGTCCTGTGTTCCCCTTCGCCGTTGTCGCCTTCGGTGGTGGGACGGGGCGGGGGCGCCGCCGTGTGCGAGGGCGCCTCTTCGTGCGCGGGGGCGCCCGCGCGTGCGTGCCCGGGGGCGGCCTCGCGGGCGAAGCCGCGCGCGAGCAGGCCCAGGAAGCCCAGGCGGAAGGCGCGGTTGCAGGCCGCGCACTCCCACGTCCCGTGCCCCTCCTCGCCCGGGCGCAGGTCCTCGTCGCCGCAGTAGGGGCAGTAGAAGGGCACCGCGCGTTGCGTGCCGCCGCCGGTCCGGCTCACGACAGGGCCTCCTGCGGGGCGCGGGCCGCCCAGACGGCGAAGCGCTCGCCGTCCTCGCGCTCGTCGAGGTAGCGGCGCAGCACGCGCTCGACGTAGTCGGGCAGTTCCTCGGCCGTGACCTTGAGCCCGCGCACCTTGCGCCCGAACCCCGCCTCCAGCCCGAGCGCCCCGCCCAGGTGCACCTGGAAGCCCTCGACCTGCCGACCCTCGTTGTCGAGGACCAGCTGACCCTTGAGACCGATGTCCGCGACCTGGATGCGGGCGCAGGCGTTGGGGCAGCCGTTGACGTTGATCGTGAGAGGCTCGTCGAACTCCGGCAGACGCCGCTCCAGTTCGTCGATGAGCGCCGCGCCGCGCGCCTTCGTCTCGACGATCGCGAGCTTGCAGAACTCGATCCCCGTGCACGCCATCGTGCCGCGCCGGAACGGCGAGGGCGTCACCTGGAAGCCGAGCGCCTCCAGGCCCGCGACGAGCGAGCCGACACGCTCCTCGGACACGTCGAGCACGAGCATCTTCTGCTCGACGGTCGTACGGAGCCGGTCCGAGCCGTGCGCGGCGGCCAGATCGGCGATCTTGCTGAGCAGGGTGCCGTCCACGCGTCCGACGCGCGGCGCGAAACCGACGTAGAAGCGCCCGTCCTTCTGCCGGTGCACGCCGACGTGGTCGCGCCAGCGCGCGACCGGCTCGGCGGGCGGGGGGCCGTCGACGAGCTTGCGGAGCAGGTACTCGTCCTCCAGGACCTGCCGGAACTTCTCCGCGCCCCAGTCGGCGACGAGGAACTTCAGGCGGGCGCGGTTGCGCAGGCGGCGGTAACCGTAGTCGCGGAACACGGAGATCACGCCGACGTGCACGTCGGCGACCTCCTCCAGTGGCACCCAGGCGCCGAGGCGCACGCCGAGCTTCGGGTTCGTCGAGAGGCCGCCGCCGACCCACACGTCGAACCCGGGCCCGTACTGCGGGTGTTCCACGCCGACGAAGGCGACGTCGTTGATCTCGTGGGCCACGTCGAGCAGCGGGGAACCGGAGACCGCCGTCTTGAACTTCCGTGGCAGGTTGGAGAATTCGGGGTTCCCGATGACCCGCCGCTGGATCTCCTCGATCGCGGGCGTGCCGTCGATGATCTCGTCCTCGGCGATCCCCGCGACCGGGGAGCCGAGCACGACGCGGGGGGTGTCGCCGCACGCCTCGGTCGTCGAGAGGCCGACGCCCTCCAGGCGCCGCCAGATCTCGGGGACGTCCTCGATCCTGATCCAGTGGAACTGCACGTTCTGCCGGTCGGTGAGGTCGGCGGTGCCGCGCGCGAACTCCTGCGAGACCTCGCCGATCACACGGAGCTGGGCGGTCGTGAGCCGGCCGCCGTCGATGCGGACGCGCAGCATGAAGTACTCGTCGTCCAGCTCCTCCGGCTCCAGGACCGCCGTCTTGCCGCCGTCGATCCCGGGGCGCCGCTGCGTGTACAGGCCCCACCAGCGCATCCGGCCGCGCAGGTCGTTGGGGTCGATCGAGTCGAAACCGGCCTTCGCGTAGATCGTCTCAATACGTGTCCGTACGTTGAGACCGTCGTCGTCCTTCTTGAACTGCTCGTTGCCGTTGAGCGGCGTGAAGTGACCCACCGCCCACTGGCCTTCACCACGGTGACGGCTCGCCTTGCGGCGGGAGGCTGCGGGGGGCGTCGGGGCGTCGGCCATGGCGGTACGTCCTTCGGGGCGTGCGGGCGCGCTGCGCGCGGCTCGGCGGGGGCGCGACATGCGGGCAGGCGGCGGCTCGGGCCTGCGGGGAGCGGTGGCCGTGCGCGGCGCTGCGCAGGCGGGGGAGAGGGCGGCCGGGGGTGAACGGGCCGCGGGGGACGGGGAGGTGGGACCCTCAGCGCGCCCGACAGATGGCGCTGGACATGCGGCAGAGATCGACGTGCCGTCGACTTACCAAGGCGATTCCAGCGGAAGACATGGCGGAAGCGTGGCACGGGGGGATTGGGGGAGTCCACCATTGTCCACACAGTGGACGCTGACGTTTCGTGATGTGGACACGCTGGCTCGCGGGCGGCCACACGGGCCTCCCCCGGGCCCCGCTCCTCAAGCGCCGGAGGGCTGGGGACTAGAAGGCGTTCGGCCAGGGGCCAGGGGCCGCCACCGCTTCCTCCCGCTCCACCTCCGTCCGGTACACCCTGAAGCCCCTGCGCTCGTAGTTCGTCCTCGCGTGGGCGCCGTCCTTGCTGCACGTGTGGAGCCAGACGCGGCCGTCCGGGCCCGCCAGGTCCCAGGCGCGCGCCGTCGCGTACGACAGCAGGTGGGCGCCGATGCGGCGGCCCCGGAAGGCGGGAATGAGACCGAAGTAGACGATCTCCACCGAGCCGTCGTCCTCGCGGGCCGCCAGTTCCGCGTACCCGGCCGGGGTGCCGCGCTCGTACGCGATCCAGGTCTGGGTGCCCTCCAGCTCCTTCGTCCAGCGGGCGTGGTCCCAGCCGAGGCGGTCGGTCCAGGTGACGTCCTGGCCGACCGCCGTGTACAGGAAGCGGCTCAGTTCCGGCGAGACGATCTCGGCGCGGACGACCCGGACGCCCTCCGGCGCGGGGACGAGGGGGCCCGCGTCCTGGGGCGAGGTCTGTTCCAGGTACCAGGTGGTGACGTCGACGGTGCTCATGGACTCAGGGAATCACACGCCCCCCGCCCCCTGACCACGAGCGGCGACTGCGAGGCGGGGAGCAGGTCCCCCGGGCCGCTCGGCAGCAGCAGCTCCGTCTCCCAGCCGTCCCGGAAGCGGTACGGACGGTGGTCGAGCACCCCGTGCAGCGTCCGCCGCAGCCGCGAGAGCTCCGCCCGCACCGTCACCGTGCGGCCGGCGTCGCCGAAGAGGTCGAGCGCGAGCTGCGCCGCCGTACGGCCCTCCCGGTGCACGGCGAGCACGTACAGGATCTCGGCGTGGCGCGGGCTCAGCCGCGCCGACCAGCTCCCGCCCCCGCCGCCCGCGACCGTGAGGACGGCCCGGCGCCCGCCCGTGAGGTCGAGGACGATGCGGCCCGGTGCGGCGCCGTCCTCCGGACTCTCCTCGCGCACCCGCAGCAGCCAGCCCCCCGGCAGCGGCTCGACCGCGCAGGGGCCGAGGCCCGGCAGGACGACGCTGTCGCCGGGAGTCGCGGGCAGCGACAGGCGGCGCGGGGGAGTGAGGCCCGTGGCGCCCGCGACCCACCCCTGCGGGTCCACGACGACGGCGGGAGTGCCGATCCGGCTCAGGATCGGCGCGGCGACCGCGCGCAGCACCTCCACCGACTCCAGGTGCCGCAGCCGCAGCTCCGACTCCGCGAGCCGCGTCACCGACTCCACGAGCGCGAGCGCCGCGGGGTGGAACGTCGAGCGGGGCCCGCTCAGGTCCACGACCCCGAGCAGCCGCCCGTCGCGCGGGTCGTGGAGCGGCGCCGCGGCGCACGTCCACCGGTGCAGCACCCGGACGAAGTGCTCCCCGCCGTGCACCTGCACCGCCGTCCCCGTCGCGAGCGCCGTGCCGATCGCGTTGGTGCCCGTCGCCCGCTCCTCCCACGCGGCGCCCTCGGCGAGCGAGATCGTGTTCGCGAGCCGCAGCGTCCGCCGGTCCCCCGAGCGCCACAGGACCCGCCCCTCGGCGTCCGCGACGATCATCACCTGACCCGCGGACTGCGCGGCCGGAGCGAGCCCGCGCCCCAGCTCCGGCAGTATGTCGCGCAGCGCCGAGGTACGCCGCCGCCCCTCCAGGACCTCGCGGTCGAGGCGTTCGGTCTCGATGCCCTGACCGGGGACGACACCGTCCCGGCTGACCCGCTGCCAGGAGGCGTCGATGACGGGGCGGGGCGGCGCCCCCTCGCTCCTCGGCACGGCGGTGCGCGGGGACGGAGACTGCGTGCGCGGCACGGGCGGCTCCCGGAAGGTTGTCGTCGGTACCGGCTCCCCCCGTGGGCGCCGGCGCTGCGGGTTCCATCCTGCTGCCCACGGCGCCGCTCGCGCCGCGAATCAGCCATGCCGGGTGCAACCTTCTGCAACTCTCGCGCACCGGCAGCCCGCCACGGGATGCTGGTGGCGGCACCCGCGAGGGTGCCCGCGCCTTTCGGGGCCGCGTACCGGGGTGGTGCCGTGTCGGCGCGGCACCACCCCGCCGCGTACCCGGAGGTGCTCCCCTCGGGGCGCGACCGGGCAGCCGCCCGGTTGCCGCCTCGCGGAGCCGCTACCCCAGCGCCACTCCCGCCCGCTCCACGAGCGCCGCCGTCGGCGCCGTGTGCGGCAGCGTGCCGAAGGCCGTGCCCCAGTCGCCGCCCAGCCGCGAGGCGCAGAAGGCGTCCGCGACCTCCGGCGGGGCGAAGCGGACCAGGAGCGAGCCCTGGAGGACGAGCGCCATCCGCTCCACGAGCCGCCGGGCCCGCGCCTCGATGCCCTCCAGATCGGCCAGCTCCTGGAACAGGCGCTTCACCGCCGCGTCCAGCCGGTCGTCCGCGCCGCGCGCGGCCCCGAGTTCGCCGAGGAAGGCGTCGAGCGCGCCCGGCTCGCGCTGGAGCGCGCGCGGCACGTCGAGCGCCTGCACGTTCCCCGAGCCCTCCCACAGCGAGTTGAGCGGCGACTCGCGCAGCAGCCGCGGCAGGCCCGACTCCTCCACGTACCCGTTGCCGCCCAGGCACTCCAGGGCCTCGGCGACCACGGGTGTGCACCGCTTCGTCACCCAGTACTTCGCGACGGGCACCGCGAGCCGCAGCAGCGCCCGCTCCCGCTCGTCGCCCGCGCCCGCCGCGTCGTACGCGCCGGCGAGCCGCAGCGCGAGCGTCGTCGCCGCCTCCGACTCCACGGCGAGATCCGCCAGGACGTTGCGCATGAGCGGCTTGCCGACGAGCGGCCCGCCGAACGCCTCCCGGTACGTGGCGTGGTGGATCGCCTGCGCCACCGCCTGCCGCATGAGCGCCGCCGAGCCCAGCGCGCAGTCCAGGCGCGTCGCCGAGACCATCTCGATGATGGTCCGCACCCCGCGCCCCTCCTCGCCCACGAGCCGCGCCCAGGTCCCGTCGAACTCGACCTCGCCCGACGCGTTCGAGCGGTTGCCGAGCTTGTCCTTGAGCCGCTGGATCGCGAAGACGTTCCGCTCCCCGTCCGCGAGGACCCGCGGCACGAGGAAGCAGCTCAGGCCGCCCGGCGCCTGCGCGAGCACGAGGAACCCGTCCGACATCGGCGCCGAGCAGAACCACTTGTGCCCGGTCAGCGCGAAGGCGCCGTCCTCGGCGAGCGACACCGCGCGCGTCGTGTTGGCGCGGACGTCGCTGCCGCCCTGCTTCTCGGTCATGCCCATCCCGAGGAGCGCGCCCGCCTTCTCGCCCACCGGACGCAGCCCCTCGTCGTAGACCCGCGAGGTCAGCAGCGGCTCCCACTCGGCGGCGAGGTCCGGCTGCGCGCGCAGCGCGGGCACCGCCGCGTGCGTCATCGACAGCGGGCAGCCGTGCCCCGCCTCCGCCTGCGTCCAGGTCAGGAACCCCGCCGCCCGCCGTACGTGTCCCCCGGGCCGCGTCCACGCGCCCGTGAGCCCCGCCGAGACCGCGTGCCCGAGCAGCCGGTGCCACGCCGGATGGAACTCGACCTCGTCGATGCGGTGACCGAAACGGTCGTGCGTGCGCAGTTTCGGAGGATTCTCGTTCGCCTGCGCCCCCCACTCCTGCGCCTGCGCCGATCCCGCCGCCCGGCCCAGCTCGCTCAGCTCGGTCCGCGCCTCGGTCAGCAGCGCCGGATCGAGGTGGCGTTCCACGGCCTCGCTCAGCGCCCGGTCGGCGGTGAAGACGTCGTACCCGACCAGGGGCGGGGGCTGGTTGGTCACTGTGTGGGTGCGCGATGCCATACGGATACGGTAAGGACGTGCACCAGGCAAAAGAAACAGCTACGCGGAGGAGACCGGGCCGTCTCCGCCGCGTCCGGGCGCTCTACCGCAACGTGTCCAAGCGTCGCACCGCCTGGTTGCTCGTGAAGGACACCGTCAACTCCTGTATGGAGTACCGCATCCTCGGCCTCGCCGCCGAGGCCGCGTTCTTCACGCTGCTCTCCGTGCCGCCGCTGCTCCTGTGCCTCGTCGGCCTCCTCGGCTACGTGGACGCGTGGACGGGCGCCGACACCATCGCGGGGTTCGAGCAGCACATCCTCGACGCCTCCCGCACCGTCCTGTCGGACCAGGGCGTCCACGACATCGCGAAACCGATCTTCGAGGACGTCACGCGCGGCCGCCCCGACGTCATCTCGATCGGCTTCGTCTTCGCCCTGTGGTCCGGCTCGCGCGCCGTCAACGTCTTCATCGACACCATCACCGTCATGTACGGGCTCGACGGCGTCCGGGGCATCGTGGCGACGCGCCTGCTCTCCTTCGGCCTCTTCATCGTCGGCCTGCTCGTCTGCTCCGTCGCGCTGCCGCTCATGGTCGCCGGTCCCGACACCGTCGTGCACCTGCTGCCCTGGAGCGGCACGGCCGTCCAGATCCTCTACTGGCCGGTCGTCATCATCCTGTGCGTCGTCTTCCTCACGACGCTCTACCACGTCTCCGTCCCCGTCCGCTCGCCGTGGATCGAGGACGTGCCGGGTTCCTTCGTGGCGCTCGCGATGTGGTTCGTGTGCAGCTTCGCGCTGCGCATCTACCTCACCTCGACGATCGAGGGACCGACGATCTACGGCTCGCTCGCCGCGCCCGTCGCCGTCCTCCTGTGGATCGGCGTCTCGGCCTTCGCCGTGCTCGTCGGCGCCGCGATGAACGCGGCGATCGACCGCGTCTGGCCCTCCGTCGCGACCGCCGCCGCCCGCGCGGCGAACGAGCGCGCCCGCGAGGCCGAGGCGGCGGGGGCGATGGCCCGCTACGCCGCCGAGCGCGCCGGGCACGGTGAGCCGGGAGACCCCGACATGCCCTCCGAGTACCCGGAGCGCTGGGCCGGTTTCCTGCCCCCCGAGGACGTCTCCTCGCGCCTTCGCGCCCACGTCAAGCGCCGCCACGGCAAGCACGCCAAACGCCCCGACCCGGGCGACGGTACGGGGACGGGCCAGGGCGGCGCGAGCCCGGCGCCCCCGCCCGGCACCGACCCGACCCAGGCCCCGCCGGGCGAGCCCCCCTACGAGAGCGAACCGCCCTACGACGGCGACACCGGCTACGTCTCCGGCGACCCCGGCTACGTCTCCGGAGGCGGCCAGCACCGGGGCGGGGGGCGGCACGAGAGCGAGGGCGGCGGCTGGCCGCAGGGCGGCTGAGGGAGGAGGCCCCCGAGAGGGCACAGCCGCCGGCGCGGGGACACGGGCCGGTGGCTGACGGGGACGGGCGCCTCCGCGCGGCCTGCGCCGCGTCGGCCCTCGCCGCCGGGGCGGCGGAGGCGGGCTGTGCGAACCAGCCGTCGGCGCACGGCGGGGCGGGCCCCCGGCCACCGGCGGGGTGAGTCCCCGCTAGCGGCCCAGCACCCCCCGTACCACCTCGTTGGCGAACCGCCCCCGGGGGTCGAACTCCCGCGCCAGGTCCGCGAAGTCGTCCATCCGCTCCCACCGTCCCCGCAGCTCCCGCGCGGACACCGTGCTCACCTTCCCCCAGTGCGGCCGGGGAGCGAACGGCGCGAGCGCCGCCTCCAGGACCCCGCACACCGCCCGCACGCGCTCCGTGTCCGGCACCCACGTGAAGTGCAGCGCCACCGTCTCCCGCCCGTACGCCGGGCTCAGCCACAGGTCGTCGGCGGCGACCGTCCGCACCTCGCCGACCTGGAGCAGGGGCGCGATCCGCTCCCGCACCTCCGCCACCGCGCGCAGCGCCGCCACCGCGTCCGCCCGCGCCACGAGGTACTCGGACTGGATCTCCGCGCCGTTGCTCGGGGTGAACTCCGGCCGGAAGTGCGGCAGCCGCTCGTGCCAGGGGCCGAGCGCGCCGAGCTGCGGCGTGCACGCCGTCGCGTCCATGCCCGGCACCGGGTGGACGGGCTCCGTCGCGGGTGCCGCCCACGGGAAGTCGGGCGCGCCGGGCTCGGTGCGTTTGAGCCACACCTGCCCGAAGCGCGGCTCCTTCCAGTCCGTGAACAGGCTCACGCTGTGCGCCGCGCCCGTGATCGCGTCGAAGTGCGCCGCGAGCGTGTCGAGCGTGAGGCCCGTGAAGACGTCCTGGCGCACGAGGAAGGCGGGCACCACGTCGAGCGTCAGCGCCGTCACGACGCCGAGCGCCCCGAGCGCGACGACCATTCCGGCGAACCGCTCCCCGTCCGCCTCGCGGCTCAGGACCCGTACGTCCCCGTCCGCCGTGAGCAGTTCCAGCGCCCGTACCTGCGTCGCGAGCGAGCCCACCACGTCGCCCGAACCATGCGTGCCCGTGGCGACCGAACCGGCCACCGAGATGTGCGGCAGGGAGGCCATCGTCGGCAGCGCGAGCCCGTGCGTGTCGAGGACCCGCGCCAGCTCCGCGTACCGCACGCCCGCCCCGACCCGTACCGTCCGCGCCGCCGCGTCCACCTCGATGAGCGGAGCGAGCGCGCCGAGCGAGACGAGCAGGTCGTCCGGGGCGTCCACGTCCGCGATCCGGTTGAAGGAGTGCCCGCTGCCGAGCACGCGCACGCGCCGTTCGCCCGCGCCCGCCACGAGCGCGGCGAGCGCCTCGACCGAGTCGGGGCGCCGGAGCACCCCGGCGCGGAAGGTCTGGTTGCCCGCCCAGTTGCGCACCGGGCCGGGAACCGTGGCGGCCGGGTCGGCTTCGGGGGAGGGCGCGGCGGAGGTCTCGCTGTTCATCATCGGATCATCTCACCAGGAGTGTGCGGCGCTCCGCCCGCTTCCGCTCGCGGTAGTTTGCCGTCACGTCCCTCGCACCCCGCTCGAAGGGAGCCCCGTGCCCGCGCTGGTCATCGACCTCAACGCCGACCTCGCCGAGAGCTTCGGCCAATGGGAACTCGGCGACGACGAGGCCCTCCTGCCCCTCGTCACGAGCGCCAACGTCGCCTGCGGCTTCCACGCGGGCGACCCGCGCGTCATCCGCCGCGCCTGCGCGGGCGCCACGCGGCACGGCGTCGCGATCGGCGCCCAGGTCTCGTACCGCGATCTGGCCGGTTTCGGCCGCCGCTTCATCGACGTGCCGCCCGCCGAGCTGACCGACGACGTCCTCTACCAGCTCGCGGCCGTCGACGGCATCGCCCGCGTCGAGGGCGCGGCGGTGCGCTACGTGAAACCGCACGGCGCGCTCTACAACGCGATCGTCCACCACGAGGAGCAGGCGGCGGCGGTCGTCGCGGCGGTCCGCGCGTACGACCCCGCGCTCGCCGTGCTCGGCCTCCCCGGCTCCGCCTGGCTCCGGCTCGCCGCCGAGGCCGGACTGCGCACCGTCCCCGAGGCCTTCGCCGACCGCGCCTACACGCCCGAGGCGACCCTCGTCTCCCGCCGCCTGCCCGGCGCGGTCCTCCACGACGCCGACGCGATCGCGGAGCGCGCGCTGCGCCTCGCGCGCGGCGAGGAGATCGAGGCGAGCGACGGCAGCCTCCTGCGCCTCGACGCCGCCTCGCTGTGCGTCCACGGCGACACCCCGGGAGCGGTCGCCATCGCACGGGCGGTACGGGAGCGCCTGAGCGCGGGGGGTGTGACGGTGCGGGCCTTCACCCCGTGACGGGCGGCCACCGGCCCGCACCGCCGCCGGCCCCGGCCGGTACTGCCGTCGGTCCCCGGGCTCGCGCCGCGCTGCCACCGCCCCCAACCCCCGCCCGTTCCGCCGCCCCCGGCCCGCGTCCCGGCGCCCTGCGGCCGGTGCCTCCGGCACCGCTCCCGCCACGCCCGCGTTCCGTGCCGCCACGTACCACACCCGTCCGCTCGTGAAGGGTTGAATGCCCGTCATGCTCTTCCTGCCCTGCGCCGACCACGGCCTCCTCGTGGAACTCGACGACCGCGAGGCCGCCCACGCCCTCTACACCGCACTCGCCGCCGATCCGCCCGACGGCGTCGCCGACCTCGTGCCCGCCGCGCGCACCGTCCTGCTCCTCTTCGGCCCGGGAGCCGAACCCGCCGCCGTCGAGCGCGCCGTGCGCGCGGTGCGGCCCGCGCGCGGCGGCGAGGCGGCGGGCCCGCTCGTCCGCGTCCCCGTCGTCTACGACGGTGAGGACCTCGACGACGTCGCCGACCTCGCCGGGGTGAGCCCGCGCGAGGTCGTCGCGCTGCACACGGGCGCCGAGTGGACCGTCGCCTTCGGCGGCTTCGCGCCCGGCTTCGGCTACCTCACCGGCGGCCCCGCCGAGCTGATCGTGCCGCGCCGCGCCGAGTCCCGTACGCGCGTCCCCGCCGGAGCCGTCGGCCTCGCGGGGGAGTACAGCGGGGTCTACCCCCGTTCCTCGCCCGGCGGCTGGCAGCTCATCGGCCGTACCGAGCTGTCCGTCTGGGACGCCGGGCGCGAGCCGCCCGCGCTGCTGCGCCCCGGCGTCCGCGTCCGCTTCGAGGAGGTCCGATGACCACGCCGCCCCACCCGCCGAACCACCCGCCCGCCCCCGACGCCGAGGTGCAGGCCGCACTCGACGTCCTCGCCACGGGCCCGTTCGCGACCCTCCAGGACCTCGGACGCCCCGGGCTCGCGCCCATCGGGGTCGGCCGCTCCGGCGCCGCCGACCGCGCTTCCTTCGCGCTCGCCAACCGCCTCCTCGCCAACCCCGAGGACGCCGCCGGCATCGAGGCGACCCTCGGCGGGCTCGCCGTCCGCGCCCTGCGCCCGCTGCTCGTCGCCGTGACGGGCGCGCCGTGTCCCGTCACGGTCGACGACACCCCCGTCGCCTTCAACGCGCCCGTCGAGGTCCCGGCCGGCGCCGTCCTCCGCCTCGGCCGCCCGGTGAGCGGGCTGCGCACGTACCTGGCGGTACGGGGCGGGCTCGCGGTGCGGCCCGTGCTCGGCTCGCGCGCCACCGATGTCCTCTCCGGGCTCGGCCCCGACCCGCTCAGCCCGGGGACCGCGCTCCCCGTGGGCCCGCCGCCCGCCGCGCACCCGCAGGTCGAACTCGCCCCGGTGCCCGACCCGCCCGAGGGCGAGCTGACCCTCCAGGTCGTGCCGGGGCCGCGCGCCGACTGGTTCACGCCCGCCGCGCTCACGACGCTCCTGGAGAGCGACTGGGAGGTGAGCGCGCAGAGCGACAGGGTCGGGATGCGGCTCACGGGGCCCGCACTCGAACGCGCGGAGGGGAAGGGCGAGTTGCCGAGCGAAGGCATGGTGGCGGGCGCCCTCCAGGTCCCGCCGTCGGGCCGCCCCGTCCTCTTCCTCGCCGACCACCCGGTCACCGGCGGCTACCCGGTGATCGCCGTCGTGACGCGCGCCGACGTGGACCGCGCGGCACAGGCACGCCCGGGGCAACGGCTGCGCTTCGCGACGACGGTCGGGCCGGGACACGACGCGCACCGGCCTCGCACGCCGTAGGGGGTGTCGCCGAGGGCCCGGTGGCGTCCGCGCGAACTGGCCGGACCGCTGCCGGGCCGCCCCGGACCGACCGGAGGGGCCGCCCCGGGCGCGCTCGCGCGGGCTCCCGGGGCGCATCCCGCGGCCTCCGCGGGCGCGTCCTGCCGACGTATCCGGGTGCCCGCCCGAGTGTTCGGGACACCCCTAAGATCCGCATAAAAATCCCTGGTGTGAGCCGCAGGGGAGGGGGCACTCGCAGGACCGGAGGTTGATGACAATGGTTCCCTTGCTGCTGGTCCTGCTGCTCGCCCTGATCCTTTTCGGCGCCGGTTTCGCCGTCAAGGTCCTGTGGTGGGTCGCCATCGCCGTGCTGGTGATTTGGCTCCTCGGGTTCCTGGTGCGCCCGACGACGTCCGGCCGCCGAGGCCGCTGGTACCGATGGTGATCCCGAGAAACTTCCGTACATGCTGAGTGGGGCCAGGTGCCGTCGTGGCACCTGGCCCTCCCGCGTGCGGGCATGCTCCCGCAGCCCCCGCGGCACCCAGGGGAGAGCGCCGTCCCGGGCAGGCGTTGCTCACCGTTCCGGCGAACTGTGGCCGTTCGGGGGGAGTTCCCCGGGGCCGGGAACCCGCCTCGCGGCGGGTGGAGGCCGCACCCTCCCTCGTGCCGGGAGCCGCGCGGACCAAAACCGGTGCGCCCGGCGGCCGCGCACCACTCCGCACCTCGTCGATCTCGCCCCGCGCGCACGGGGGCAGCGGGCGGCCGCGCCGGGGGTCGTTCTTCCGGCGTCACGCGGCGTGTGCTTTCCGCCGGAAAAGCGGTGGCGCGGCCTCGACGCGGGTCGCTAGGGTCCTGTCCGTTCCCGCCGCGGCGTCCACGACGCCGTGGCTGCCGACTGTGCGATCAGGGAGGTGGCGACCGATGGCTGTCGTTGCGAAGGGCGTTGCCCGCATCCGGAAGTTCGTCAAGTACACCTCCGTGGCCGCCGGCTGACCAACACCACTTCCGCGCTCGTGCGCGCGGTGCCGGGGCCACCCCTGTGAAGGGTCACCCCTTGTCTTCCTCCTCTCCTCAGCACCCCCTGTCCTCGCACCCCCTCGCTCCCTACGGATGGGACGAGGAGTGGGGCGAGGTCTTCGCCCCGTACGCCGCCGAAGGGCTCGTCCTCGGGCGAGTCGTCCGGGTCGACCGCGGGCAGTGCGACCTCGTCACCGCCGAGGGCACCGTCCGCGCCGACACCGCGTTCGTCGTGCCCCGGGACCCGATGAAGGTCGTCTGCACCGGGGACTGGGCCGTCGTCGACCCGGCGGGCGCCGACCCCCGGTACGTGCGGACGCTGCTGCCGCGCCGTACCGCCTTCCTGCGGTCCACCTCCTCCAAGCGCAGCGAGGCACAGGTCCTCGCCGCCAACGTCGACTTCGCCGTCGTCGCCGTCTCCCTCGCCGAGGAACTCGAACTCTCCCGCGTGGAAAGGTTCCTGGCCCTCGCCTGGGAGTCCGGGGCCACCCCCGTGCTCCTCCTCACCAAGGCCGACCTCGTGCCCGATCCCGAGACCCGCGCCCATCTCCTCGCCGACGCCGCCTCGGCGGCTCCCGGGGTCGACGTGCTCGCGGTCAGCGGGGACACGGGGGAGGGAGTGCCCGAGCTGCGGCAGGTGCTCGCCGGAGGGACCTCCGTCCTGCTCGGCCGCTCGGGCGCGGGCAAGTCCACGCTCGCCAACGCTCTCGCCGAGGCCGCGCACCTGCGCGTCCAGGCCGTCCGCGACCAGGACGGCAAGGGACGGCACACCACCACGACCCGCAACCTGGTCCCCCTCGCCGCCGGAGGCGTCCTCATCGACACGCCCGGACTGCGCGGGGTGGGCTTGTGGGACGCCGGGAACGGCGTCGGCCAGGTCTTCGCCGAGATCGAGGAGTACGCCACCGGCTGCCGCTTCCTCGACTGCGCCCACGAGACCGAGCCGGGCTGCGCCGTCCGCGAGGCCGTCGAGAACGGCACGCTCCCGCAGCGCCGCCTCGACAGCTACCGCAAGCTCCAGCGCGAGAACACCCGCATCGAGGCCAAAGCCGACGCCTTCCTGCGCGCCGCCCAGCGCCGCGAGTGGAAGAAACGCGGCGCCGAGGGCCGCGCGGCGATGGACCTCAAGCGGTACGGGACCGTCCCGGAGCGGGGGCGGAAGGGACGTCGCTGAGACGGGGCGGGGGCGGGGCGGGGGGAGGCGGGGGGGGGGGGGGGGGGGCCCCGCGGCGCCGCCCCCC